>CAZNUA010000009.1:0-3218 GCA_964576115.1 uncultured Gemmatimonadota bacterium | reverse complement strand
GGAATCCCGTACTCTTCCTTCCACTGGGGGTTGGCGATCTCGCCGCGCACATTGGAGTGGACCAGGGCATAGGCGCCGAAACCCCCGCTGGTGTCCACGAAGATAAAGTAGGCGTTCCCCTGCTCACCGATCTGGTTGTACACCCACTCGACCCACGGTTTGCCGGTCGCGCCCTCCATGAGGTGATTGACGGTGTCGTCGGGGTTGCCGTAGGTGATCCAGATCCGCCCCTGGTCGGTTTTCCAGCCCTCCGGCTGGGTCGGCGTGGCGAAATTGTCGTTGGCGTAGTTGAAACGCGAAATGAACTCTTCGCGGAACTCGTTCACCGGGGTCGCGGGATCGAGATCGCGCGAGCCCCAGAACTGGATCAGGAAGGCCCGCTTGGCTTCGGGGTCGCGGGCATCGAACTCGGCCAGTTCCTCCTCGGTGGCCAGGTAGACGATCTCGTTCCGCAGCTGGACGATCGCCTCCTCGGTCATCTCGATCGATTCCAACTCGTCGGCCTCGACCGCAACCACGTCACTGAGCACCTGGAAGGGCCGGGCCCTGACCACCCGCTCACCGGTCTCTTCGTCCACGACCTCGAGAATCAGCTGATAGGTGCCGCTGGGAATCATGTGCACGTACATGTTCGAGACGGCCACGATCTCGTTCGCGGACCGGATCGGCTTGCGCACCCGGTCCTCGAAGACCTGACGGTAGTCCACATTCAGCCCCTCGACCGAGATGGTTCTGGTGTAGGTGTGCGGCTCCGCACCGGCCGCAGCGGGTTCGCTGAGCCCGTAGATCTCGACGTAGAGCGAGAGGGCGGGGACGTTCAGTCCGAACGTGCTCAACGGATTCGGGACCACCTGCAGACCGTTCTTGACGAATTCGTTCGGTGAGGAGGCCTGTCCCAGACGCACAGCGAATTCGATATCGCTCAGGCTCAGCTCATCGGGAGCGAAGGCGGGGATGACGACCGTGCGCCGATCGACTCCGATTTTCGTATCTCCCTCCAGGGTCGAGTTCATGTCGGTCACGGTCGTGATGAAGCGGTAGGTGCCCGGATCGAGCAGGAGGGGATAGATGTCGAAGACAGTCCGGCTCTGTTCGGTCGCTTCCTCGGAGGCCTCCTGGCTGACCCGTCGCCAGCGCCGCCAGGTCACCCGGTCGCCGATCTCTGTCTCGACCACCGTTTCGATCTCCCAGAGCGAGCTGCGAACCTGCGGATCGTTCGGTAGGGGGATGAAGTGCATCTGGTTGCGTTCGATAGCGTAGTAGATTTCGACGAAGGTCTGCTGCGGATCCTCCAGGTGCTTGTAGCCGACGACATCGACATAGAACATGACATCGCCCGAAAAGCTCTGGTTGATGAGCTGCTGTCCCTGCAGATAGCTCTGCCCGCACACGCTGTTCGTCGGACCGAAAAGAAGGAGAAGGAGCGTCAGCATGGTTGCCGGGCCGGGGCGTTCGACCGCCCGGGTCAATGAACGGACTGTGTCACCGAGGTGCATCGTATCCCTTTCCTCCTTGACCCCGGATTCAGCGCGGGGGTCTCCACTGCACGCGTTGCATGTACTCGTCTCGGTTCTGCAGGATGAAATCCCCGAAGCCGGACTCATCCACGAAGAGCAGGTTAAGTCTTACTGTGTTATACACCCAGAGTTGAGCCGGCTTCGACCCTCTCGCGAACTGCTGCCGTTCGATATAATCGGGCAGGCCGAGGGTGATGTAGACCATCCCCTGGTCGGTAGCCCAGCCGTCGAGCTGGGGAACCCCGAAGGTCTCGTTGGCATAAGCGATCCGGCGGTAGTACTCGATCATCGATTCGTTGCGCTTGGTGCCCGGCGTGGGATCGCGGCTGGCCCAGAACTGCCGGAAGAGGGAGAGCCGCTGATCCTGGGGAGCGTTGCGAAGCAGACGCAGTTCGCGCTCCGAGGCGATATACCGCAACTGGTTGACGGCCTTGTCGTACTCCCGGTAGGCCAGCGTCAGGTACGATTCGAGAACGGTGAACTCCCGCCGGCTCGAGACAGTCGTGCTGCTGCCCAGGTCGGTGATATCGATCTGCAGCTCATACGTGCCGGGGGTGAGGTCCTGGATGTTCATCTCGACCGAGTTGTAAGCCGCATCCCCGGGTTTGTCGTGGCGGCGCAGGTAGTAGATTTCGGTTTCGTTGTCATCATTGTTGACCCAGAACTCGACCTGGTAGATCCGGTCCTGCTCGGTGCGCCGCAGGGGATTGAAACCGTACACCTCGTAATAGGCCAGGACCGACGGGGCGAAATTGGCGTAGATGCCGCGGGTGTTGGGAATATAGGCGTGGCCGCGGCGCGAGAAGAGCCGGGTGCCGGCATAATCCACCACCGCACCGGGCGGCAGATCGGGTGAGGACTCGCCCAGGTAATCGGCCAGCAGGATGTCGGACATGCCGAGCCGGGTGTCGGAGTACCGCGGGACGGTGATATCCAGATCGAGTTCACGGGGATCTTCCGAATGCCGGTCGGCGAACCGGAGCTGCAGTTCGTACAGGCCCGGACGCACGATGAATGTGAACCGTTTGACCCGCACGATCTCCTCCGAGATCGTCTCCTCGAAGGCGGGGGTGGTGGTCTCCTCGGTGGTGGTTTCGTCGAAGACCGTTTCGCCCCGCGGTCCGACCAGAACCAGCCCCAGGTCGTATTCGGCCCGGAAGACATTCCCGGCCCGGGTGAAGGCGAGCTGGTCGTGGGCGATCGAGACGTACACCTCGACCAGGGTTTGTCCGACCCCCTCTTCGCTCCGGAAGGTCACCACGCTGGCGTGGAACTCCGGTCCGACACGATCGGGGAACTGGACCTCCTGGCCCCGCAGGTGCCGGCCGGGCAGAAGGAGAACTATCCCCGCTGCGACGGCCAGGGCCAGTCTGGTGCCTCCCGAACGACCGTTCCGTCCGGCTGATTTCTGGTGCCTTTCGTCCTCCACGGTACTCCTGTCCGGTTTGTTCGACACATCCGGCCTCCCATACGACGCCTCCCGGAAGATGACCGTTCACAACTATACCCGAAGTACACCATTCCGCAATTGCGCTCGCATTCGAGAGCCGAGGTCTTCCACCCTGCAGTGTTGCTCGTCGCCGCAATAGACACCGCTATTCCTTCTTTTCGCGCCAAAGGCGGAGAATCACCCGCCAGGCAGAAAAACACCCGCCGCCCGACCCCCGTGGCTGGGGCCGGACGGCGGGTGCCGTTTCCCCG
>CAZNUA010000008.1:0-94140 GCA_964576115.1 uncultured Gemmatimonadota bacterium | reverse complement strand
CCGCCGGGTAAACCGGGGACCGGTGGAGCACGTTTGCACTCGGGAGGCACGGACACTACTTTAGGACATTCTTACATTCTTGAAGAAGACCGCGGCCGCTGCCGTACCCGGGGTGCACGGGGAAGCAGGACATGGGACAGAACGGAACAGGGATGAACGGGATGATGAAAAAGGCGGCGGTGCTGGCGGTGCTGGTGTCGGTACTGGCTCTGCCGGCTCCGGCCGAGGCTCAACTCAAGCCATATCTGGCGGTTTTCGGCGGGCAGACGCGCTCCACCTGGATTCAGGGTGGACTCAACCAGCAGACCCTCGACTGGCGCAACACGGGGGCGGTCGAGGTCGGCTTCCAGCTCCTGGGCCTGACCGTCAGTCCGGGGTACATGTGGTTCGACGGCGCCTCATGGGAATACGATAACGGTTCGTCAGTGCGCGATTACCACGTGGGCTACAAGGCCTATTACCTCAATGTCGGCGCGCGCGAGGACTTCGGGGTGTATTTCTCCGGCGGACTGAACTGGTCGGTCTGGGACGAGGTTCCCCAGTTCGTGATCGGCACCAACGATCTGCGTGCCGATAGCGAGATCGGCTTTCAGGCTTTCCTGGGCTTCATCGTGAGTCTGGAGGTGGTGCCGATCAAGCTGCTGCTCGAAGCGGGGTATATGCAGATCAACGGACATGCCAAACCGATCCCCGCCGGCGAGGTGCCCGATCTGTACGATGTGACCACCAACGGTCCGATGGTCCGGATCGGGATCGCGATCGGCAAGTAAGTCAATAAGCTCTGGTCCTTTCACCCCTCCTCATCATACTCTGGTGGTGCCCGGCGGCCGGTCTGTACGGATCCGCCGGCGGCCGGGGTAAAGCAGGAAGCGGCGTGCACCGCTCAGGGGAGGAGTGTCCATGAAAGTACTCGTTGTCGGATCCGGCGGTCGGGAGCATACCCTCGTCTGGGCTCTGGCCCGCTCGCCGTCGGTCACCGAAGTGCTGGCCGCCCCGGGCAATCCGGGCATGCAGAAACAGGCCGTCTGTCATGCGGTGGCGGTCGACGACCTGGAGGCTGTGACCGCCCTGGCCCTGGGGGAAAAGGTCGATCTGGTGGTGGTGGGCCCCGAACTGCCGCTCACTCTCGGTCTGGCCGACAGGCTGCGGGCCGAGGAGATCCCCTGTTTCGGCCCCGGCGCCGACGGCGCCCGGCTCGAGGGCTCGAAAGCCTGGTGCAAGGATCTGATGGCCCGGGCCGGGATCCCGACCGCAGCCTACCGTACTTTCACCGATCCCGACGAGGCCCTGGCCTGGCTTGACGAGGGACAGGGGGGCATCGTCGTCAAGGCCTCCGGTCTGGCGGCGGGCAAGGGTTCGATCGTCTGCGCCGACCGGGACGAAGCAAAGGCCACGGTACGTGAGATCATGATCGAACGGCGCTTCGGAGAAGCGGGCGATATGGTCGTGATCGAAGAATTGCTCACCGGCGAGGAAGCCTCGATCCTGGCGATTACCGACGGCCGGGTTCTGCTTCCCCTGGTGGCCAGCCAGGATCACAAGGCGGTGGGCGAGGGAGATACCGGACCCAACACCGGCGGCATGGGAGCCTATGCCCCGGCTCCGGTGGCCGACCCCGACGTCATGGGCCGGGTGCACGAGCGTGTCCTCGGTCCGATCCTGGCGGCGCTGAACGGCGAGGGAATCGACTACCGGGGGGTTCTGTATGCCGGTCTGATGATCGACGAGGCCGGAGAGCCCCGGGTGATCGAGTTCAACTGCCGTTTCGGCGATCCCGAAACCCAGGTCGTCCTGCCGCTGGTGAATGGCGATCTGGGCCGGGCCCTGCTCGACGCCGCCAACGGCGATCTCGACCCCGGGTGCCTGGAGATCGCCGACGGAGCAGCGGTCTGCGTGGTGCTGGCCTCGGGCGGCTATCCCGGTTCCTATGAAAAGGGCTTCCCGATCCGGGGACTGGGGGCTGAAACCAAAGACGTCATCGTGTTCCACGCCGGCACGAAACAGACGGAGGAGGGGATCGTCACCGCCGGGGGTCGGGTTCTGGGGGTGACGGCTTTCGCACCGGATATACGCACCGCCGTCGACCGGGCTTATGCCCGGGTCGACACGATCGAGTTCGAGGGCAAGTACTGTCGCAGAGATATCGCCTGGCGCGCCCTGGAGCGCTGACGGGCGTCGGAGCCGGAGGATAGAGATGCCGCGAGTTGCGATCATGATGGGCAGCGAATCGGACCAGACCGTCATGCAGAAGGCCGCCGTCGTTCTGGATGAATTCGGGATCGAGTATGAAGAGACAGTGCTCTCGGCCCACCGCAATCCCGAGCGGGTGGTAGAGTTCGTCCGCACGGCCCCCGAACGGGGGGTGGAGATCTTCATCTGCGGGGCCGGCCTGAGCGCGGCTCTGCCCGGAGTGGTCGCCGCCCATACCGAACTGCCGGTGATCGGGGTTCCCCTCGAAGCCGCCCTGGGGGGACTCGACAGTCTGCTTTCGATCGCCCAGATGCCGCCCGGAGTGCCGGTGGCGTGCGTGGGGATCGGCAACGCCCGCAATGCCGCCTATCTCGCGGTCTGCATCCTGGCCCGGGGTGATGATGAGATCGCCAAGGCATGGGCCGGGTTCCGCGAACGCCAGCGCGGCTGATACCGTCAGGTGCCGGACCGGGGAGACAGAGAGGGACTGCAGCGTTTCACCTCCGATGAGGCCGGGTTGCTCGCCGCCGCCGAGGCCCTGCGGCGGGGCGGTATCGTGGCCTATCCCACCGAGACCCAGTACGGCCTGGGTGCGAGCGCCTTCGACGGCGCCGCTCTCGAACGTTTGGCCGAGCTCAAGGGTCGCACCGCCGGGCCCTTCCTGCTCGTCACCGCGTCGGCCGATGAAGCCTGGACACTGGCGGCAGAAGTTCCCGAGGCCGCGGTCACAATCGCCGCGCGCTGCTGGCCGGGACCGGTGACCCTGCTCCTGCCGGCCCGGTCCGGCCTGCCCGCCGCCGTCACGGGGCCGGAGGGCACGGTCGCGGTCAGGGTGCCGGGCGAGCGGGTGGCCCGCGAACTGCCGGCTGTGGCCGGGTTCCCGATCACCTCGACCAGCGCCAATCCGGCCGGACGCGAGCCCCTGACCGATCCCGGGGATATCGGGCGGACATTTCCCCATGGCCTGGCGGGCATCGTCCGCGGCCCGGTCCTGGCTCCGGGGCCACCGAGTACGATCGTCGATTCCCGCTCGCTGCCTCTGCGGGTCGTTCGCGAGGGAGCGGTGAGCCGCAACAGTCTGGCCCGTCTGACCGGCCTGCCGGTGGAGGGAGGCGAGGCGATTCCGCTGGTGCTTTTCGTCTGCACCGGCAATACCTGCCGCA
Source organism: uncultured Gemmatimonadota bacterium (assembly GCA_964576115.1). Taxonomy (GTDB): domain Bacteria; phylum Blakebacterota; class Blakebacteria; order Blakebacterales; family Blakebacteraceae; genus CAYSYY01. Next base: position 90,787 of record CAZNUA010000008.1, on the reverse strand, counting down.
GCCCCATGGCCGAGGGGGCTTTCCTGACCCAGTTGCGGCAACGGGGTCTGGAGGAGCGCATCGACGCCGCTTCGGCCGGGGTGGCGGCGGTGAACTGGGGCTCGGCGGTGACCGAAGCGCAGGAGGTCGCCTGGGAAGAAGGCATCGACATCTCCGCTCACCGGCCGCGACAGATCACGCCCCAAATGACGCAGGAAGCAGATATCATTGTAGTGATGACCGAGGGGCAGCGGCAGCGGGTTGCCCTGCTCAATCCGATGGCAGCCGACCGGACCCATCTGCTGCGCCGGATCGGAGCCGAACTGGCGGGACGGCAGCCGCTGGGATCGCGCGACCTCGAGGATCCGATCGGACGGCCGCTGGCCGCCTACCGCAAGACGTTGAAAACGATCCGGGGCGAACTCGAGAAGGGCTTCGACCGGATCGTCGAGCAGGCCTCGGAGCGCCGTCGCCAGGTCGCGGCGCAACGTGTGACTGAGAACGAAACCGGGCCGCCCGACGCCGGAGCGGCAGGGATGGAGGACAACACGGCATGATCCACGGCGAAGTGTCGATCGAGCGTCTCGGGCTGCTGCGCAACGATGCCCTGGGAGATACCCTGCTGGTTCTACCCGTGGCTTCGGCGGTCAAACAGATCGACTCCGGGGTGCATGTTGAACTCGTCTGTAACGGGGCTTTTACAGAACTGCTGAGCGCGCATCCCGATCTCGACGACGTGCACGCCGATCCGGGCGGCCGGGTCGGGGTGCTGTCCCGCCTGCTCAAGAGCCGCCGATTCGATGCCCTGCTCGTGATGCGTCCGACCCCCCGCAACGCCCTGGCCGCGGTGTGGGCGAACATTCCCCTGAGGGTCGGCACCGCCAACAGGTTCTACGGCCCCCTGTTCAATGTTCGCTGGTACGGTCACCGCAGCCGGAACCTGCAGCACGAGGTTCTCTACAACCTCGAACTGCTGCAGAAGCTCACCGATGCCCATTACGGGGCGCCTCAGTATTACCTGCCCCCGCCGCCGGCCGATCGCGAGGCCGCCCGGGCCGTACTCTCCAGCGCCGGAGTCCAAGACGACCGGCCGCTTATCGCTCTGCATCCCGGCTCGCGTCTGCGCCCCGATGGCAGTTACTCCCATCTGCTCTGGCCAGCGGCCAGTTTCTCGGAACTGGCCGCGGCGCTCATGGGCGACGGCGTGCAGGTCGTTGTGACCGGCTCGACAGCCGACGCCGACCTGGCCGGGCCCGTGCGGGAGGTTGAGGGCGTGGTGGATCTGATCGGCCGGACCACTCTGGGGCAGCTGGCCTGGATCCTGAAGCAATGCGATACGGTCGTGGCCAACTCGACCGGCCCCCTGCATCTGGCCGCGGCGGTGGGGACCAAGGTGATCGGACTCTACCCGGCCGCGGCGGGGATGAGCCCGGTCAGGTGGGGACCGTTCGGAACCGGGCACAAGGTCTTCACCCCGCCCCCTGAGATCTGTAACGAGACCGTCTGCACGCTGGAGAGGTGCCCCGAATTCAACTGTCTGGAACGGATCACGCCCGCGGCCGTCCGCGATGTCGCTCTCGGCATGACGTCCCAGTCGCCCCACCGCAGCCGGCGTGAAGGACCGGAACGGACGGGCGGGACAGGGGAGGGCGGGAGCCCATGAGCCGGTATGAATCGTTCGATACCTCCCGGCTGAAACCGCTGCCGCTGGCCGAGCGCCGGAACAAGGTCACCCTGGCCGATCTGGCGACCCCGCTCGCACCCCGGCCCCGGTCCGAGGCGGAGCAGAGCCCGCCCTCGATCCCCAACGGCGACGAATTCGTCGCTTTTTCCCGGCGGGTTCGCGCAGCCGGCGAAGCGGGCCGGCCGGTCATCTGGATGATGGGCGCCCACGTGATCAAGGTGGGCTGCAGCCCCTACGTGATCGACCTGGCCGAGCGCGGGATCGTGAGCTGCGTGGCCACCAACGGAGCCTCCATGATCCACGATTTCGAACTGGCCCTGATCGGAGCCACCAGCGAGGATGTCGAGGCCAATCTCGAGGGGGGCGATTTCGGCATGTGGGATGAGACGGCGTCCCACCTGCATGCCGCCGGCCGCCTGGCCCGCGAACTCGACCTGGGGTACGGCGAAGGGGTGGGGGCCTATATCGAGGAGCAGGCGTTGCCCCATCGTGAAGCCAGCCTTTTCTGGCGGCTCTACCGGGCCGGGGTACCGGTGACGGTGCATTCGGCCATCGGAACCGAGATCATTCACCAGCACCCGGCCATGGACGGCGAGCTGGTGGGCGGTCTGAGCTACCGCGACTTTCGGATCTTTGCCCGCCGGATGGAGGAACTCGGGCCCGGTTCGGCGGTCCTCAACGTGGGATCTGCGGTCGTCATGCCCGAGGTCTTTCTCAAGGCTCTGGCAATGGTTCGCAACGCCGGCGCCGAAGCCCGGGGATTCGACGCCGCCGTATTCGACATGATCGATCACTACCGGCCCCGCATGAACGTGGTGTCACGACCCATCACCTCGGGCGGCAGCGGGCACATTTTTCTGGGCCGGCACGAAACCCTGCTGCCCGCTTTCTACGAACTGGTCGTAGCCGAACCGGCACCCGCGGAGTAGAATGGAACGTATGGGTAGTAGGAGAATGGTCGTCGGGAGTGCCTGTCTGGCAGTTCTGCTCGCCGCCTGCGCGCCGAGCACGCCGCGGTTCGTCCCGGCCGATGAGACTGCGGCTCTCGAACCCGAGGGACCGGTCGTCCAGGAGGCCGACCTGGCCGGAGAGCTGCTCGTGTCATCCCCCGAGAGCCGGGCCGAGGACGTTCTGGCCCGCAATCCCGAGGTGATCCTGCCGCTGGTCGGTATCCGCGAGGGTACGCAGTCGACCCTGCCGCCGGTCGAGGTCGATCTGCCCGACACGACCGCCGTGACCGCCGCCCCGATCGTCGAACACGGTCCCCGCAAGGAATACCAGGTTCAGGTAGCAATAACTCCTTCGGCCGAGGAAGCGCAGGATTTTGTGGAACGCCTGACGCCCCTGCTGGAGGGTGAGGAACCCTTCATCGTATTTACCAGTCCCTACTACCGCATCCGGGTGGGGCACAAGCCGACCCGTGAGGAAGCCGACGTCCTTCTGCGTCAGCTCAACAACCTCGGCTACACCGGCGCGATGGTGATCCCGGTCACGATTCAACCCGACCGGGAAGCGCGTTGACAGAAGGTTCTTCCTTCCCGTATATTCGGTCTCCAGAAAATCCATACGACACAATGAGTTACAGGAATCTTACAGAGAGTCGCCCGGGAGCAGGAGGGGGCCGGATCCGCATCGCACTGCTGATGCTGTTGCTGACGGCCTGTGCCTCGACTGCTCATCAGGGTGCGGGACCGGTTGCCGGGGAGCCCGAACAGCACCCGGATACGCCGGCTGCTCCCGCCCCGGCCGGTATCAATACCTTCAGTGTTCCCGTCCTTCAGGAGCCGCCCGCCACTCCGGTTTCCACCGCCCGGGCCTTTTTCGACGAAGCCCGGCTGCTGATCGACGAAGCGCAGACCGCTTTCGACAACGAGGGCTACGGCACCTGCGAGTTCCGGCTCTCCCAGGCGCTCGAGGTTCTGCTTACCGCCGACGAACTCGTTCCCACCCGGATTCAGCTCGACACCGAACTGCCGATCACCGAAGAAGAAACGGTGCGGCACGAGGCCATGCAGCGCCTGCGGGGCGAGTTCGAGCGCCTGTGGAACGACGCCAACGCTCTCTACGACCGGACTCTGCCGCACCTGAACGTGACAACCTTCGCTGTCGGCGGGCTCGAGAGCGGAGAAGAGGTCGATATCGCGGCCATGAACGCCGCCCTGGAGGAAGCCTCCGAACCGGCGCCCGGATCGTGGGAAGAGATCCGGGACCTGATCATGACGATGTACGAGCAGGGCGAGATCGATATCGACATGGGGCTGGACGAGTGGTCCGATTATGCCTGGAAGACGGTCTACTGGTCGGTGAGCTACTACACCGGGCGGGGGCGGAACAATTTCAAGATCTGGCTCGAGCGGTCGGGCCGCTACCGGGATATGGTCGAGGAGGCCCTGGTCGCAGAGAACCTGCCCCGCGATATGGTTTTTCTCTGCATGATCGAGAGCGGTTTCAGCCCCCGGGCTTTCTCGCGGGCGCGGGCGGTGGGGCCGTGGCAGTTCATGTATTACACCGCCGGCAAGTTCGGTCTGAAAACCTACCGCACCCACTACTGCCTGGATGAACGGCGCGATTTCGAGAAAAGCACCCACGCCGCGGCCAACTATCTGACCGAACTGCATGCCGAGTTCGGAACCTGGCCCCTGGCCATGGCGGCCTACAACAGCGGCGAAGGGCGGGTGCGGGGGGCCCAGCGTTGGGCCCGCAACAGCCGCCGCGCCCAGGATTACTGGACCATCTACCAGCGCCTGCCGCGCGAAACCCGCAACTACGTGCCTTATTACATGGCCGCCCTGTTGATCTCGAAGGATCCGGCCCGCTACGGTTTCGCCGACCTGGAATGGCAGACCCCCTTTCACGAACTCTACGAGGTCGTCCATGTCGACGGCCCCATCACGCTCGAGGCGGCGGCCCGGTACACCGGCGTGTCCGAATCTCTGCTGATCGAGCTCAACCCCGAGCTGTGGTACAAGTTCACGCCGCGCGAGGGCTACGACCTGCGCATCCCGCGCGGGACGACCGACGCCTTCATCACGGCCAACGAGCAGATGCCGGAGCAGGGCCGGCTCAGTTACCTGACCCACGTGATCAGGCGGAACGATACGGGGGAGGAGATCGCCCGCCGCTACGGGCTATCGTGGGGTACGATCAAGGAACACAACCGCGACCGGGTTCGGAGCGACTACAACCTGCGGGTGGGTACCGAACTGCGCATCCCCCGCTACGAGCAGTCGCGCTACCTGACCGAGGACGAGATCGCAAGCCTGACCCGCCAGCGCACCCTGGCCGGGGCGGGCACGCCGGTCTACCACACCGTACAGCGGGGGGACACCATCAGCGACATCGCCACCCGCTACCGGGTGACCTGGACGCAGATCCGCCAGTGGAACAACATCCGGGGCGACCTCATCTATCCGGGACAGCGCCTGCGTCTGTACGGCACCAGCGCCGCGGCCAGCCGTCCGGCGGTGGCGCTGGCGTCGGTGCCGTCCAACGGCATCTATACCGTCGGTCGCCGTGACACCCTCTGGGATATCTCGCAGAAGTTCCGGATCACGGTCGGCGATCTGAAGCGCTGGAATAATCTGCGTTCGAATACCATCTACGTCGGGCAGAAGCTTATTGTCACCCGGGCTGCGGCCGAGGCGGCCGGAGTCGCGGGATCCGAGGACGGCACCCAGACCGCCCGGACCGGGAACTGAGGAGCAGGGGCATGAACGAGCGTCGCTCCACCTACCGGATGCTGATCGTGGTGACCATCTGGGTTTTCGTGGGCGCGGTCGTCCTGGCGGCCCTGCTGCGTCCGCGGGGACCGGTCACGGGACGGAGCCGGTACTCGTTGAGCCATTCGACCGGTATCGGCGTGGTCGAGATCGACGGCTTCATCGGCACCTCGGAGGCAACCATCCGCCTGATAGAGCAGTACGCCGAACGCGACAACGTGCGGGGAATTCTGCTCGAGATCAACAGCCCCGGCGGGGTCACGGTCGCCAGTGACGAGATCTACCGGGCCATTGTCCGGGCCGGGGAAACGGGCAAACCGGTCGTGGCCTATCTGGGTAGCGTGGCCGCCAGCGGCGGGTACTACATCGCCTGCGCAGCCGACAGCATCGTGGCCCATCCCGCCTCGACAACCGGCAGTATCGGAGTCATCATCGAGTATCCAGTGGCCGCCGAACTCTTCGAGAAGATCGGTCTACGCTGGGAAACGGTGACAACCGGTCCCTATAAGAACATGGGGAGTCCGTTCGAGGAACCCGATGAGCGTCACAGGGCCTGGTTTCAGGAAGTCGTGGATGACAGCTATGAGCAGTTCCTCGACGTGGTGCGTTCCAGCCGCGGGCTCGAGGACGAGATCCTGCGCCGTTATGCCGACGGTCGGGTTTTCACCGGCCGGCAGGCGGTCCAGTGGGGTTTCGCCGATCTGACCGGGGATCTATACGCGGCCACCGAACTGATCGGCCGGTTGAGCGGGATCGGGCCGGACCCCCGCCTGATCCGCCCGGATCGACCACGCCGGATCACCCTCTGGGACGTGGTCCTGGGGCAGGAGCTGGCGGAGCTGGCAACCGAACTCGGGCTCGGACCGATCCACGGGCCCCGGGTTCTCTGGCTGATGCGCTGATCGGGGAGCATGAAATCATGAGGCAGGGCAGGAAAAGGAGATGTCGGGCATGACCAAGGCTGACATTGTCGAGCATATCGCCGAAGAGACAGGTCTGACCAAGACCGATACCGCACTGGTCGTCGAAGGGGTGATCGAAACCCTCAAAGAGGCGCTCATTACCGGTACAACGGTCGAGATCAGGGGCTTCGGGACGTTCAAAATCAAGCAGCGGGCGGCCCGCCGGGCCCGCAATCCGCGCACGGGCGAACCGGTCGATATCCCCGAAAAATTCGTGCCGACGTTCAAACCCTCGCGCGATCTCAAGGACGCGGTAGCCGAACGCATCCGGCCCGGGTATTGAGTGCGGACACGGGATCGTCACATTATTGCGCTTTGATCCGACGATACGGGGTTCTACTTTAGTTTGTCTCGATTACATCTGGCAGATACAGTGACTGGGAGGACCGCGATCCGATGCCCTGCGGAAAGAAACGGAAGAAAAAGAAGATCGCGAAGCACAAGCGCAAGAAGCGCATGCGGGGCGATCGTCACAAGAAGAGGAAGCGCTAGCCGGTCGGGAGCGGTATGAGCCGGGATTTTCAGCGTAAAGTCTGGAACCTCATTTACGAGGCCTACGAGACGCCCTCGGAGCCGAAGAAGAGCGGTGGTGAGAAACCGGCTGCCGAAATGAGCCTGCTGGACCTGGGCTCGGTGTACGGAGCCGCCATCGATCTGGTCGAAGGGCATGCCATCGGTCATGCCCAGCGGGTGGCCTACATCGCCCAGGAACTGGCGGTCGGGCTCGACCTGGGGGCTGAAGAGATCGCCCAGCTCACCCTGGCCGCTCTCTTTCACGACATCGGCTTTTTCTACATCACCCATGAGCTCAGCGAACTGACCAGTGAGCCCGAATCGGAACTGATCGTCAACCATCCCCTCGGCGATGTGGACGACCTGAGCGCCCAGGTGCGCAAGGGCAGTATCCAGCGCTTCTCGGAACTGCTGATACAGCATGTCGTCAAAGGAAGCGAAGCGGTCGAGTCGCTGCCGCTGCCCGAAGCGGTTGTCAAACTCGTCGGCGGTCATCACGAGCAATACGACGGGCAGGGGTATCCGCTCGGTCTGCGAGGCGAAGACATCCCTCTGCTCCAGCGCATTCTGGTCGCCGCCGACTGTCTGGAAACGGCCATCGCCGGGGCGGGGGAGCGGGGGCACAGCCCCGAATTCGTCCGGGCCGAAGCCCTGAAGCTGGCCGGGACCAAGATCGATCCGAACCTGGCCCGCGGCCTGGTGGAAGCGACCCAGAACGTGCGTTTCTGGGGCGTATTCACCGGCGGGGGGCTCGGCAAGCAGCTTCTGACACGGATCCAGCCCGAGCTGCTGGCCGTCAGCTATGAGGATATCGCTCGTTTCTTCTCGCTGCTGGTCGAACTGATCGACGCCAAATCGCCCTTCCGCACCAAACACTCCTGGCGAGTCGCCCGAACGACCTGGTTCATGGCTCGCGAACTGGGAATGGCCGAGGATCTGGCCGCCAGTCTCGGCATGGCCGCCCTGGTGCACGATCTGGGCAAGGCGGGGGTGAGCAACCAGATTCTCGACAAACCGAAATGGCTGACCGGACCCGAGTACGAACAGGCCAAGAAACATATCAGTTACACCGAAAAGATCCTGCACTTTGCCGGGGGGCTGTTCGACGAGATCGTCGGCTGGATCGCTGATCATCACGAACGGCTCGACGGATCGGGGTATCCCAACCGTCTCAAAGGCGATCAGCTCAGCCGCGAGGTGCGGATCCTGGCCACCGCCGATGTCTACGACGCCCTCATTTCCGATCGTCCTTACCGCAAGGGACTCGAGCCGGTGGCCGCGGTGCGGTTCATGGAAGGAAAAGTGAACCGCTATTTCGACCCCGAGATCCTCGGCGGCCTGAGCGCCGTGGTCGGAAAAAACACCGCCTGACGCCATCCATCCCACAGTCCATCCCCACAGCGCCGATTCGGCCCCCGGGCAGGGCACTGACGCCATTCCTGTCATCCCTGTATCGGGCGGCAATAATCGACACGGTGTATCTGTGATTCACAGCTGTCAGCAAGCAGCAGATAGGCCGCCTTTTTCCATCGAAGACCATCCAGATGTATCCAGATGCAGGGAAGTGAAAATATCTTTGACAAGATGAGGAAAGTGGTGTAAGCGTATATCCTTTGCGACGTTGCCCCCTTTCACGATGGTCAGAGACAAGGAGGGGCGACGAAGGCAGGAGGATGGTCGTCGTGGAGGTCGAACGCAGGGTCTACTTCGTCAGCGAAGTGGCCGAAATACTCGGGGTGTCGCGCCAGACGGTGCTGAAATATATCAAGAGCGGAGTTGTCCCTGGCCTCAGGGTCGGGGGACGTTATCTTATCATGAAGGACGAATTCGAGCAGTTCCTCCGTTCGGGCAGTCGGATCCAAGCGCTGCAAACCGAAGAGGCCGAAAAAGTCCCGGAAGTCTCGCCCCGGTAGCTCAGCTGGATAGAGCGCTTGCCTCCGGAGCAAGAGGTCGTGAGTTCGAATCTCGCCCGGGGTACCAGATCCTGAATGACCACGAACGTCGCCGAGGGGCACTGCAGGTGCCCCTTTTTCATTGGAGGCATTCAGCTTCACGCCCTACACTCCCGGCTGACATCCGTTTCCCGGGTTGAAAGAACCAGGTATGATCCCACGACAGCATCGCAACGTTATTCTGGCCGGCGTCTTTCTCGCACTGCTGCTGTCGGGCTGCGACAACGGTGACCTCACCGGTCCCGGAGGGGAAGACTGGATCTTCGAACCGGTCGTTGCGGGGCAGGAACTGGGCCTGCACAGTGCGGTGGCGGTCGCCGGTGACGGGACGGTTCACCTGGCCTGGCACGATCCCCGGCGGCACAAACTGCATCTCGCCCACCGCATCGCTCCCCGGCAGTGGCAGGACACCCTGGTGGACAGCGCCGGCTGGGTGGGAGCTCACGTGGCCATTCATATCGATGCCGCCGACCAGGTGCATCTGGCCTATCACGACGGCTGGTTTTTCCAGCTGCGTTACGCTCTTTTCGACGGCACCGCGTGGAGCGTCGAACGTCTGACGCCCTCCACTCTGCCGATGGCCGAAGGCGGGGAAGCGGTCATATTCCGGGAACGGCCGGACGGCCTGCACCTGGTCGAGATGTCTTCGGCCGTGCGTAGCGCCGACGGCACGGGCCGGATCCGCTACTGGATCAGGAGCGGGGGGGCATGGGTGCTGCAGAGCACCTACTCGGTTTCGTATCTGCGGCCATATCTGGGCTTTGCCTGGGGCGATGGAGGACCTGCCCTGGGAGTTCTGAGCAGGGATTCTCATGGAGGAGTGGGACCGCGGGCGTCATTCAGCGTCAGGCTGTTGACGGCGTCATCGGGTGCCGGTCCGTGGCAGGAATGGAGTGTCGTCAGAGTCACCAACAATGCTTCGGCTCTGGATTACGGAGAACGAGCGGTCGCGGTCGGTTTCGACGCCGCCGGAAACCGGCATCTGCTCTACCTGGATCGGAGCGGAGAGCTGCGCGACAGTGCCGGAGGCACGGTCGATTCGGGAGTGAGGAATACCCTGGTCCATCTGCGTTCCGGGCCCGGAGGGGATCTGTACGCAGCGTACGCCCGGAATCGGCACCTCATCGTCGCCCGGTACGGGCCCGGTTCGGGCTGGCAGAAGGTGAGCCGTTTCGGCGGTTTCGATCAGCAGGGCCGCTACGATTTTCTGGTCGATGAGACCGGAGTTTTCCACGTGAGTTTTTATGCCGGCGGAGCTCAGCAGCTCTGGTATGGCCGGGGGGAGGCGACCCCGTGAGGCGGCGCGGGATAACAGCTGCAGCGGTCGGCCTGGCGGCCGTTCTGGCGACATGCCTCATTCCGGACACCCGGCCGGTGCGGGCCCAGTATCTGAGGATCGAGGAGATCCTGGTGCTGCCCGTGCTGGCCGAGAGCGGCGACGAAGCCCTGGCAACGGAGATCCACGAGGCGCTCCTGAGCGGTATCAGCGTTCCCCCCGGCAAGCACATTACCGAGCGCACCCGTCTCGAGACGATCATGTCCGATCGTCGTCTCAGCGACGTGGTCGAGGATGCGAGCGGGTTGAGCGAACTGGCCGGTTCGACCGGAGTCGCCTTCGTCGTGGCCACGGTTCTGCGTCGGCCGAGCGGGGGCGGCTTCGAGCTGAGCTCAGTCTCGTTCAGCCGCGAAGAGAAGGAGGTGCTGAACTGTGTCGCCTTCCGCTTCGCATCCGAGGCCGAACTGCGGGCCGGCCTGGACGAACTGGCCGGGGAACTCTCCAAAGCGGGGAATTACTCCTCTTCGGACAGCGCTCTCTTCCTCTCCCTGGTCGTCCCCGGTCTGGGGCAGGTACTCAAGGAAAAACCGCTGCACGGGCTCCTGAGTGTGGCCCTGTTCGGCGGCGCCCTGGCCTATGCCCTCACGATCCCGCGGGCCGACCGGTTCACCTTCGATCGGGACAAATACACGACCCAGTTCGTCTGGAACGAGCAGCAGTGGCATTACCTGGTATATGGTTCCGACGTGGGGGCCGCGGCGTTCTTTGCGGCCGCCGATGAGGACTGGGAACATCACCTGCAGGCCGCGGCCGCGCGGCGCCTGGAGGAAGTCCGGCGCCGGCGGGCCACCGGTCTGGTCGTGGCGGCCTATCTCTTCAACCTGGTGGACACGCTGGTGCTGACCAGCGCTGAACTCGATACGCGCCCCTTCTTCGTGGGGCTCGAGGCGATCCCCGACAGCGGCCCGTTCCCGGGATCTCCTGTTCTCCGGATCGGATTCGGCCTACGGTTCAGGGACTGAGCCGAAGGCTGGCAGGTGGTATCACCCACGCCCCGGCCAGGGGGTGGAACGACACAGGAGGTGAGAACGCACCGTGAGCGGTTATCGCACACCGGGCGGCCTCGGCGCCGCCGTGTTCATTGCCTTTCTTGCCGTGATCAACCCCGATCCTGCCGTGCGGGCAGGTGGGGAGGAGGGCCGGCGGTGTCAGGGGTCGGTCCCCGAGTATCTCTGGACTGCTCCGATCAGTGGATCGAGCAGGGCGCTCCTGCTCCCGCGGCCCGATCTACCGGTCAGGGTGAGTGACCGGAACCTCGAAGCCTATGACGGCGACTCGGGAACGCTGCGGTGGAGTCTGTCCGCAGACGGCGCGCGGGAGGTGCGGATCGAGGACGCCGGGGCCTTCGGGCTGATCGTGCAGCAGCGATTCGATCGCCCGCCCCCCGTCTCGGGTATGACGACGGGGCGTTCCTACCGCCTGCGGGCGATCGATCCCCGGACCGGAGCGGTGCTCTGGGATACCGACCAGGTGGCGGGAGACTGTATCTGCATCGAGGCCCTGAGTGAAGCCGGGAGGCTGCTCCTGCTGGTGCGGTCGACAGACGGCGGGAGCGCTCTCGTCGCCCTCTCGCTCGCGGAAGGCGACGTGATCTGGGAAACCGGCCTGGCGCCGCTGCCCGACGTGGAGTTCGGAATACGGCCGGATCCGGCCCGCTGGTATGTCGCAAGCAACGGCATTCTGTACCGTACCGACCGGCGCGAGCCGACCCTGTCGGTAGCCGCCATCGCACTGGAGAGCGGCGACCTGCAGTGGGTCGGTTACCTGGCCGGTGAAGAGGCGGGGAGCGACCTGCTGCTGAACTCGACCGGCGAGGTGCTCTGCGCTGCGGGGGAGAACCTGTACCGCCTCGATCGCAGGAGCGGCGCGATTCTCTGGACGTTCCGGGGCCGCTGGCGACCGCGTGAGGTCCGCTCGCCCTGGCTGCTGGTCCAGACCGCCGAGGGGAACCGGCTGCAGATGGTGCACGTCAATACCGGGGAGGAACGCTGGCGCAGCCCGGCCCGGGCGGCCATTCCATCCGCGGCCCCGGTGATCTGGAGTTCCGAAGGCGTTCTGAGCCCCGAAGCGGGCGGCGGAGCTGCCCTCTGGAGTGTGTCCAACGGCCGGAGCGTGGAGAACAACCGGGGCGGATACCGGTCGCTCCGCGGTGCACAGGAGACGATCGTGGCCTGGGACGACGGGCTGCTTTTCGTGATGCAGAGTCCGTCGGGGGGAACGCTGCTTCGCCTCGATGCCCGGGCCCGGCAGATGTGGAGCGTACCCCTGCCGGCTTCCGCGGACGGTGCCCCGGGGCCGGCGGTCATCAGTCATCCCGGGCAGGACCGCGGAGAGGGTGCGATCGCCCTGGCGGCACGCGGGGAGGGGGAGGGGTGCGAACTGGTGCTCTACGATTGCTCAACGGGGACCGAACTGGCGCGTGACGGGCTCGATCCGGAGGCGCCGTACGTCGTTTCCGATCCGGGCACCCGGAAGTTTTTCTATCTGACCGCCGATGCCCATCTGGTTGCAGCCGGACGACGATAACCGGCAGAACGGCTGTCTCTGCGCGGGTGCCGGCCTGCGCTGCCCGGCTCCGCGGTCGGCAGCAAACGGGTGCGTCGAACGGACATGCGCCCTATATTCACGCTTTCCGGAGTCTGCCAGCCGACGCCGAACCGCTTGACGAAGGAGGCCGCATGCGGCTGTCGCGGAGTTTCATCCCGACCCTGAAGGAAGATCCCTCCGATGCGGAGGTTCTGAGCCACCGCATCATGTTGCGCGGCGGTATGGTGCGTCTGCTCGCCGCCGGGGTGTACTCCTACCTGCCATTCATCTGGCGGGTGATGCTCAAGGCCACGCAGATCATCCGTGAGGAAATGAACGCCATCGGCGGGCAGGAGTTCCACTATCCGGCCCTCAACCCGCTCGATCTCTGGGATGAGACAGGACGGAACGCCGACTTCGGCGACGATGTTTTCCGGATGCAGGACCGCAAGGGGCGCTGGATGCTGCTGGCCCCCACCCACGAGGAGGTGGTGGGCGATATCGCCCGCAACGAGATCCGCTCCTACCGCGACCTGCCGCAGATCTGGTACCAGATCCAGACCAAGTTCCGCGACGAACCGCGCCCCCGCTCCGGAGTGCTGCGCTCGCGCCAGTTCATCATGAAGGACTCCTATACCCTCGATGCCTCTCCCGAGGGGCTCGATGCCGGCTACGAACTGCACGCCCGGGCCTACCGGCGGATTTTCGCCCGCTGCGGCTTCACCTTTTTCGAGGTCGGCGCCTCGAGCGGGCTGATGGGGGGGTCGGGCTCGCAGGAATTCCTGGTCGAGGGTGAGGCGGGCGAGGACCTGGCCGTGGTCTGCGATGCCTGCGGTTACGCCATGAACATCGAGGTGGCCGGCTCGGGCTGGAAGGTGGCCCCCGGATCGCAGACCGAACTGGCCGAGGTGCACACTCCGGCTCAGCGCACCATCGAAGAGGTCTCGGCCTTTCTCGACCGCACCCCCGAGCAGCTCGTCAAGAGCCTGCTCTATATGACCGGCGAGGACGAACCGGTCATGTTTCTGATACCGGGCAGCCACGAGCTGAACGAGGAGAAGGCCGCCCTCGCGGCCGGGACGGTGGTGCGTCAGGCCGAACCCGAAGAGGTCGAACGGATCATGGGGGCGCCGGCCGGATTCATCGGACCGGTCGGGGCGCCCGGGGAACTGCGGATCATGGCCGACACGTCGCTCGAGGGATTGCTCGACGGCGCCACCGGCGCCAACCGGAACGATTACCACGTCACAGGTCTGAACCTCGAGCGCGACGTTCCCGGCGCCGGTATCGAGGATCTGCGCCTGGTCAGGGAAGGCGAACCCTGCCCCGGGTGCGGGGCCGCGGTCCGGGTCATCAGGGCCGTCGAAATGGGACACATCTTCAAGCTGGGCACCAAGTATTCCGAAGCCCTCGGGGCCACTTTCCAGGACGAGAACGGCGAGGAGAAGCCGATCGTCATGGGCTCGTACGGGATCGGGGTGGAGCGGATCGCGGCGGCGGCCATCGAGAGCCACGCCACCGAAGAGGGAATCTCGTGGCCGGCGTCGATTGCGCCCTACGACGTTCACCTGCTGGTCGTGAACATGACCGATGACGAACTGGTCGAAGCCGCCGAAGCCCTCTACGACGCCCTGCGCGAGACCGGTCTTGACGTGCTGTACGACGATCGCGATCTGCGGGCGGGGGCGAAATTCAACGATGCCGACCTGCTGGGTCTGCCCCTGCGGGTAACGGTCGGCCGGCGGGGTTTCGACAAGGGCGTGGTGGAAATCGTACGAACCCGAAACCGCGAAAAGAACGACGTCGCCATCGATGAAGCCGCCGCTTTTCTCCGGCAGGCCATCGATGAGGAGATCGCCGGATATGAACGTCGCGCCGATGAGATTCAGGACGGCTGACCGCCGCTCGGCGACCGCTCTGCTCCTGATTGCCCTGCTGGCCCTGCCGGTCGCCGCCGGCGCCCAGCAGGAGCCCGAACCGCAGCCGGTGGCGATGATTCGTCTGGTTTCCCCCCCGATGACGACCCTCGGACGGGTGGCCGAGCTCGGTTTTGAGCCGCTCCGTTCCCCCTTCGGCGATGAGGCGGTTCTCTTTCTGACGCCGAGCGAGCAGGAGCGCCTGCGCCAGGCCGGAATCGCCTTCGAAATCGTGCATCCCGACGCCGCCGAGTTCTTCGCCCGCCGGCTCGACTCGAGCCTGGGGCCGGGGAGCATGGGCGGGTACTACACCTTTACCGAGATCGTGGCCTGGATGGATGAGATGGCGGCTGCGTATCCGGCCATCATCAGCCCGAAGTTCACGGTCGGTACCAGCCTGGAAGGCCGTCCGGTCTGGGCTTTCATCATCAGCGATGCCCCCGATACGCTGGCTCCCGACATCAGCCGTCCGGCCGTTTTCTACAACAGCCTGATCCACGCCCGCGAGCCGATCAGCGCCATGCTGCTGCTCGGTTTCGTGGAGGATATCGCCCGTAAGTACGCTGCCGGCGATCCGGGAGCCGCCTATCTGCTGGCCTCGCGCGAGCTCTGGTTCGTTCCGGTCATCAACCCCGACGGCTATGTCTACAACGAGGTGATGCAGCCCGAGGGGGGATACATGTGGCGCAAGAACAAGCGCGACAACAACGGGGACGGCATCTTTACCGAGGACGTGGACGGGGTCGACCTGAACCGCAATTTCGGGTACCGCTGGGGTGAGGACGATGTGGGTTCCTCTCCCTTTTCCGCTTCGGAGACCTACCGGGGAACCACCGCTTTTTCCGAACCCGAGACCCGGGCTGTGCGCGAGGTCTTCGAACGCCGTGATTTCGACTTTGCCCTGAACTACCATTCGTATGCCAACGTCTACCTCTACCCGTGGGGATACACCTCCGACCCGGTCGACCGGCTGGATGACTTTCAGGCCTGGGCGGCCCGCATATCGACCGCCAATCATTTCCCCTACGGTACCGGCACGGACATGATCGGCTACCATACCAACGGCGACGCCGTTGACTGGGAGTACGGCGACCTGGGAGTGCTGGCCATGGTGGCGGAGGTGGGTACCTGGTACGACTACTTCTGGCCACCCACCGAGAGGATCCCGATTCTGGTCGACGAGCATGTCAGCTCAAACTGGATGACGGCCTGGCTGGCCGGCGGGGTTTTACTTCCCGAACCGCTCGAGGTGGATGACAGCGGCGGCGATGCCGACGGCTGGCTCGACACCGGCGAAACGGTCGGGCTGACCCTCACCCTGACCAACGCCGGGGTGTCGCGCAGTGTCGAGAACGCCACCGCAACTCTCGGCGTCATCGGCACCGATGCCGACCTGCTCGACGGCACGGCCGCGATCGGCACCCTGGCACCGGGCCAGACCCGGGTTCTGCCCGATGCTTTCACGTTGCGGGCCGGAACCGTGGCCGCGGGACACCGGATCGAACTGGCCCTGCTCGTCACCGCCGACGGCGGGTATACCCGGATCGACACGCTCGGAGTCACCGTCGGGCAGCCTGCGGCGCTGCTGACCGAGGGCTGGGAGCAGGGCGATTCGGCCTGGGATCTGGGCGGTTTCGAGCGGACCGGCCGCGATACGGCGGCGACGGGATCGTGGTACGCGAGCGATGCTCCCGAGGGAGCCGTGGTCTACGCCACCAACTGGATCGATCTGCACGAGCCGATCAGCCTGCAGGGCTTTCACGGAGCCCGGCTGCGGTTCAACAGCCGGCGTGGCGTCGGAGCCCGCAACGTGGCTATCGTGACCATCGGTACCCACCCCTCGCCCCGGCCCTTTGTGTCGGGAAGCGCCACCGTTCCCGATCCGGTCGTCTATTTCACCACCGGCGAGAAAGCGGGCTGGGAAGAGGTGACGGTCGACCTGACCCCGTATGTGGGCACCAGCAGCCTCTGGGTCAGCTGGTGGACACGGTACTTCTACAGCACGCCGGGGTGGGGGATCGACGATGTGCGGCTCGAAGCCTGGACGACCGCTGCGGGCGTGGACGCCGAGAGTGAACGTGCGGTTCGTCTGGGGCCGCCCTATCCCAATCCCGCCAATCCCTCTGCGACCGATCCGGTGCGTCTGCAGCTCGATCTCTCCGACCTGTCCTGGGGACTGCACCCGGTGCAGCTGCGGGTCTACGATACCCGCGGCCGCCATATCGCCACCATATTCGAGGGTTCGCTGGAGGGCCGGGTGCACGAAGGTTTCGTGCAGTGGGACGGACGCGATCGGGAGGGAAGCAGGGTGCCCTCGGGGATCTACCTCATCGAACTGCGTTCGGGGTCGGCTGTGAGCGTGCGCAAGGTCGTCGTCCTGCGGTAGTACCCTGAGGAAGAATTATTGAGAATCGTTCCTGCTCCAGTCTTGACGCGATCGCAGTCGGACATTAATATTAGGTTAACCTAATATTTTTCGTTCACCGCTTCCCGTACCGGGGGCACCATGTCGGACTCGATCGTCTCGCTCATCGCAGTCCTGAGTAGCGGGTTGCTTCTCTGGATTCTGTTCAGACCCGATCGGGGGCTGTTCTGGCAGTGGCGGACCGCCCGGCAGATGACCGCCAGGGTGCGAACCGAAGACGCGCTGAAACACCTCTATACCAGCGAGGCCGAGCGTGCTCCGGCGACTCTTTCGACGCTGGCCGGTGTGCTCGGTATCACGACCGGCGATGCCGCCCGGCTCATCGAGGAACTCATCGGCCGGGCCTTCGCCCGTCCCGAAGACGACGGCTACGTCCTGACTCCCGAGGGGCGTACCTACGCTCTGCAGGTGATCCGCGCCCACCGTCTCTGGGAGCGGTATCTGGCCGATGAAACCGAAGTGGACGAGGCGGAACTGCACACCCGGGCCGAACGGGAGGAGCACCGCCTGACCCCAGAAGAGGCCGACGAACTTGAAGCCCGGCTCGGCTATCCGCAGTTCGATCCGCACGGCGATCCCATTCCCGCCGCCGACGGCACCATCGAACCCCTCGACGGTATTGCGCTTATCCGCTGGCCGCTCGACGAACCGGGCCGGATCACTCATCTCGAAGACGAACCCCCCGAGGTCTATCAGCAGCTCCTGGCCGAAGGCCTCCGTCTGGGGGAAGACGTACGCATTCTGGAACGAACGCCGGAGCGACTCCGCTTCGAGGCCGGAGAGCGCGAGTACGTGGTCGCCTCGGTGGTGGCGGCCAATATCACCGTCGGTTCGCCGCCCGAGCAGGAACAGCTGGAAGGTCCCTTCAGGCGGCTCTCCGAGCTGATTGAGGGCGAGACCGGTACGGTCCTCGGGCTGGCGCAAACATGCCGGGGACTGGCCCGTCGGCGCCTGCTCGATCTGGGATTTACGCCCGGGGCCAGGGTCGAGGTGGGCAGTACCGGACCCTTCGGCGATCCCCGGGCCTACCGGATCAGGGGTACTCTGATCGCACTGCGCTCCAGCCAGGCCGAACATATTCTCCTCGAAATCCCCGGGATCGGAACCGGGCAGGGTGGGGTGCCGGGGGAAACCGATGGCTGAGGGGAGAACATCCGAAGAGCTGCGGCCGTGGCTCGGTTCGCTCGATCCCGATACCACCGCCTGCGATTACGCCATTGCCCTGGCCGGGAATCCGAATACGGGCAAGAGTACCGTCTTCAACGCCCTGACCGGTCTGAGGCAGCACACCGGGAACTGGCCGGGAAAGACCGTGACGCGGGCCGAGGGCCTGCACCTGCGCGACGGCCTGCGCTTCCGGATCGTCGATCTGCCCGGCACCTACAGCCTGCTCTCGGCTTCGGTGGATGAGGAGATCGCCCGCGATTTCATTCTCTTCGGTCGGCCACACGCCACCGTCGTGGTGGTCGACGCGACCTCTCTCGAACGCAATCTCAACCTGGTCATGCAGGTTCTCGAGATCACCGATCGGGTGGTGGTCTGTCTCAACCTCATGGACGAAGCCGAGCGCAAGGGCATCGCCGTCGACCATGCCGGCCTGGCCGAGGATCTGGGAGTGCCGGTCGTACCGACGGTGGCCCGTTACGGACGGGGTCTCGAGGCGCTCATGTCGACCGTGACCGATGTCATCGAGGGACGCATCGCGACCCGACCGCGCCGCCTGCGGGTGACGGGCGAATTGCAGAACGCCCTCGACGAACTGGTGCCGATGATCGAGGAACTCCACCCCGGTCTGCCCAACGCCCGCTGGATCGCCCTGCGCCTGCTCGACGGCGACTACGCCGTGCGGCAGGCTCTGCTGACCGGCGAGCTGAACCGGCTGGTCGAACCAGGCGAAGAGATCTGCTCATGAGACCGCCCGCACCCGACCGAATCATCTCCCGGGCCGACCTGCTGCAGCGCCGTCTTGGAGCCGATCTGCGGGACCGGCTGGTGGCGGCGATTTACCGCGATGCAGCCGGACTGGCCGAGGGGCGGGTCAGCCGGCAGGGGGGCCGGGGGGCCGGTTTCGATCGCGCTCTGGACCGGATCGTCACGAGCCGCCTGTGGGGCCTGCCGATCATGTTCGTCGGGCTGGCGGTGGTGTTCTGGGTCACGGTGGCGGGGGCCAACTACCCCTCGCAGCTGCTGGCCGCCGGACTCTTCTGGATCGAAGAACAGGGAGCCCGGCTCTTCACCGCTCTCGGTCTGCCCTGGTGGATCACCGGCTTCGTCTGGCACGGCACCTACAAGGGCCTTGCCTGGGTGGTGTCGGTCATGCTGCCCCCGATGGCGATCTTCTTTCCTTTGTTCACTTTCTTCGAGGACCTCGGCTACCTGCCGCGGGTCGCTTTCAACCTCGACCGCTTCTTCGCCGCGGCCGGCGCGCACGGCAAGCAGGCCCTGTCGATGAGTATGGGGTTCGGGTGCAATGCGGCCGGGGTGATCGCCACCCGGATCATCGATTCCCCCCGCGAGCGGCTGATCGCGATCCTGACCAACAACTTTGTTCCCTGTAACGGCCGTTTTCCGACCTTGATCATGATCGCGACCCTTTTCGTGGGGGCCAGCGTACCGGCCGCTCTGGCCTCGGCCGCGGCGGCGGGAGCGGTGGTCGGGGTTGTGATCCTGGGGATCGTTACCACCCTGCTGGTCTCGGCCTTTCTTTCGAAGACCGTGCTCAAGGGGGAACCCTCCAGCTTTACCCTCGAACTGCCTCCCTATCGCCGCCCCAACTTCGGTCATATCCTCTATACCTCGATGATCGACCGAACCCTGTTCGTGCTCTGGCGGGCGATCTACATGGCCGCTCCGGCCGGAGCGGTGATCTGGACCCTGAGTGCGATCACGGTGGGGGGGGAGAGTCTGACCGTCGTTCTCTCGAACTTTCTCGATCCCCTCGGGCGGGCGATCGGGCTGGATGGCGTGATCATACTGGCATACATCATCGCCATCCCGGCCAACGAGATCGTCATCCCGACCATCCTCATGGCCTACACCGGGGCCAGCCAGATGATCGAGATTACGAGTATGGCGGAGCTCTATACCCTGCTGGTCCAGGGGCAGGGCTGGACCCTGCTGACCGCGGTCAGCCTGATGCTCTTCAGCCTGTTGCACAACCCCTGCTCGACCACGATCCTGACCATATGGAAGGAAACCGGGAACCGGAAGTGGACCACGGTAGGGGCGTTGATGCCCCTGGTGATCGCCTTCGCGGTCTGCTTTGTCGTTGCCACCCTCTGGCGGTTGGTGGCGGGGTAGGGATTGTCCGGGTGCGGTTGCACCCGGACGTGTGCCGGACTTTGCGCCGGCCGGCAGGGGCCGGCCGTTCTCAGCCGCTGTCGGTGTTGAACAGCAGACTGTCGTGGTTGTTGCGGGTCTCGTCCCAGCGCTGGATCAGGTAGTACTTTTCCCGCTCGAAGATGCGCAGGATGTTTTCCAGGTACTCCTCGCACTCCAGGGTGCCGAAGGTACCGGTCTTGTTCACGAACGAGAGCACGCGGGAGTGGTAGAAGGGGATCAGGGCCTCGAGCAATTCGGTCTCGTCGAACTCACCCTTCTTGTAGGCGATGGCGAAGCTGAAGATGATACGCGCCCAGAGGTCGGAGTGGTAGAAGAGGGTTTTTTCGGTCATCTCGGAGATGATCTTCTGCAGCTGTATGAACTCGGGCATCGGGAGGATCTGCTCCCACAGCTCACCGTATTTCTCGTACCCGCCCTGAAAGCTCGCGAAGAGCTTGTCGGTGCTCACGTGCACTTCGGGGGGTTTCTCGTCGATACCCAGACCGAAACCGAAGATGCTGCTGGGTCGGCTGGTTTCGACATGCTTCCAGAGGTATTCGAAATCCACGATCAGATCGAAGAGAGTGGAGACGACCTGGGTGAACATCATGCTCAGATCTGCCGCAGGATCCTTGGCCCGGTGGACCTTGGGGGTGCCCAGGAAGGCCTGGCAGACATTGAAGCCGCGGGCGATGGCGATGGTGGTCATCCAGATGTCGATGCCGAAGTTGGCGATCTTGTCGTTCCAGAGCTTCTCGGAGAGAAAAGCCCGGGCCAGTTTGCCCGAGAACCCGAAATCGCCGCCGATCGGCTGGCGCACCCGCAGGCCGAAGAGACTGCGCAGCAGGGGATAGGCGATGTGGTTGGTGATGGTACCGTCATACTTATGACGCACGTAGATCGGCGTCACGAAGTCGAACCGCCCCATCAGGGGCTCGCCCAGATAGCGGATCCAGTAGGGGGTAATGCTCTTCAGATCGGCGTCCACGACCACCACCGCCTGGGCGTCGAGCTCGACCGTGGCCCGGAAGAGATTGCGCAGGTTGTTCCCCTTGCCCTTCACCCCCTCGGGTGTGGAGATGTAGACCTTCGGGGTCTGGGTGGGGGTGTTCATGAAGGCTTCCCGGGTGCCGTCGGGGGAGTTGTTGTCGACGTTGATGATGACGGCTTTGTGATTGGGGAAAAACTGGCGCAGGCCCTTGTCGGCCTGGTCGGTCGGGTAGGCGATGCTGTCGGCTTCCTTGTAGGAGGGGATACCGACGATGATCTCGGCTTCGCTGACCCTGTCCGGGTTATCGACTATGTCATGCATCCCTACACTCGGAGGTTACGGGCGGGTATCGTTTCCGGATTGAGATGAGATGAAGCAGAAAATGTAAGGCATTGCTGCCTGCGCTTCAAGGGTTTCGGTGTCACCCGGTTTCTCAGGAATTGTAACATTAGCGGGTGACACTCCCCGACCGGGTTTGCCTGAGCGTCGGTTGCTCCCCGACCGTCCGGCCCCTATCTTGCATAGACCCAACCGGAGTCACCGGAGGGGTATATGCTAGGGGTGTTCCGCGCGCCGGCCAGCCCGCGAAACGTGCTCCTGTCCAGGGCCCGGGCGGAACTGAGATCACACCCTCGAACCTGATCCGGATCATGCCGGCGTAGGAAAGCAGGTGATTACCGTGAGTTCCGCCAGTTCCGCCAGTTCTTCCTCTTCCGCCGATCGTTTCGCCGATATCACCCGGGGTGGCGATCCCTCGACCACCTCACAGGGTACCACCCCGGGCAGCTTCGCCCGTCCGGACGGTATCGGCACGCCCTGGACCTTTTCGAGCCCCGATACGCCCGGCATGCCGCAGCCCTCTGAGAAGACCGCCTGGGATTTTCTGCCCCCCGAATGGGAGCGTACCGATGCAGGCATCCGGGCGCCGGAGGATGTCGAGCCGGTGACCCAGCTCGAAGCAGCCCGCCTGGGCCGCCTGACCCCCGAAATGGAGCGGGTGGCCGAACGGGAAGGCCATCTCGGGCCCGAGCAGGTGCGCGACGAGATCGCCGCCGGGCGGTTGATCATCCCCGCCAACCGTGTGCACCTGCAGTACGAACTCGATCCGATGGCCATCGGTCGGGCCGCCACGACAAAGATCAACGCCAACCTCGGCGCCTCGCCGGTCACTTCGAGCAGTGAGGAAGAGCTGGAGAAGATGCGCTGGTCGGTGCGCTGGGGGGCCGATACGGTCATGGACCTGTCGACCGGGGGCGACCTGGACGCTACCCGCGAAGCGATCGTGCGGGCCGCCACCGTGCCGGTGGGCACGGTCCCGATTTACTCGATGATCATCGGCCGGCGGGTCGAGGAACTGACCTACGAGGTGATCCTGGCCGAACTCGAGAAGCAGGCCCGCCAGGGGGTGGATTTCTTTACCCTGCACGCCGGGGTGCTGCGAGAACACCTCGATTATGTCAGCGACCGGTTGATCGGGATCGTCAGCAGGGGCGGATCCCTGCTGGCCAAGTGGATGCTCCACCACGGCCGCGAGAACCCGCTCTACGAGATGTTCGACGAGATCTGCGACCTGATGCGGGCCTACGACGTCTCCTTCAGCCTGGGGGACGGCCTGCGCCCGGGGGGACTGTCCGACGCCACCGACGAGGCCCAGTTGCGCGAGACCGACACCCTGGGCGAGCTGACCGAACGGGCCTGGGCGAAGGGCTGTCAGGTCATGATCGAGGGACCGGGGCACGTGCCCTTCGACCAGATCGAATACAACATGAAGTACGAGCGCCGGGTCTGCCACGGGGCGCCCTTCTATGTGCTGGGACCATTGGTGACCGATATTTTCCCCGGGTACGACCATATCACGTCGTGCATCGGTGCCACGGCGGCTGCTTACCACGGGGCGGCCATGCTCTGCTACGTTACGCCCAAGGAGCATCTGGGTCTGCCCAAACGCGAGGATGTCAAACAGGGCTGCATCGCCTACAAGATCGCCGCCCACGCCGCCGATGTGGCTCTGGGCATACCGGGCAGCCGTGACCGTGACGACGAGCTCACAAAAGCGCGGGCCGCCCTGAACTGGCGCGAGCACCTGCGCCTGTCCTTCGATCCCGAAACCGCCCGGGCCTACCGCGAAGAGGATTTCTGTCCCGACGAGGATTACTGTTCGATGTGCGGTCATGACTGGTGTGCGGTGCGCATCAGCCGCGAGATCGAGATGTTCGCTTCGGGCAAGGACGAGGAGTACGCCCACCGGGCCGAGGAGATCCGGCAGGCCGTCGGAGCGGGGGAGGGCGAGAAGCCGCCCTGTCACAGCGACCAGGCTGACGAGGAGAGAGCCCGGACGATCCAGCAGGAAGCCGCCGGCAGCGACTGAGGGGGGATGCTCTATGTCCCGCCGGTTCACTACCCTCATACCATTGTGTACGGTTCTCCTGATATCCGTGCCCCGCTCCGGCCGGGCCCAGTCGCTCTGGATATCGACCGAGGGAACCCATGCCGCCGCTATTGAAATCGGTCGGCCGTATATCGACGGCGGCCGCTCGTCGGGATC
The DNA here is from genome assembly GCA_964576115.1 of uncultured Gemmatimonadota bacterium. Lineage (GTDB taxonomy): Bacteria > Blakebacterota > Blakebacteria > Blakebacterales > Blakebacteraceae > CAYSYY01. The sequence continues at coordinate 66,918 of CAZNUA010000008.1, read as the reverse complement.
ATTCCGGGGAACGGCCACCTTCCTGACCCTGCGTTTTCCCTTTCCGAAACTGCATGAGGGGCAGTTCCCCCTCGGAATCCAGGTCGAACTGCCCTTCGCGCACGCGCGCAATTATTACTACTTCATCACTGGCTTTCCCGAAGATGCCGACTCAGGCACGAGGAGCAGCTCGCAGACCCTTCTGGGGAATCCCTACCTCGGGCTGGAGTGGCCGACCCGAACGCCGGGTCTGATCTGGATGATCGGGATCCGGCTCAGCGAACTGGGCGGCACCGATCCGGGCGAATCGCTGGACGAGGTCGACCGCGACCGCCGGGAGGCTTTCTGGCGCGACAGTGCCCAGACGATGGTGCTGCTCGATTACTCACCCCCGCGGCGCGGGCCCTGGGATGTGCGTCTGCGGGGGGGGATCGTATCGAACCGGTGCACGGGAGTGTATTCCTGGCGGGGGATGAACAGCACCTTCCTGCGTTACGGTATCCGGGGCAAGCGGTCTCTCGGATCGATCCTGCTCGCGGGCGGTTTCTGCGGGTGGGTGAACCTGGCGCTGGAGAGGGGACTGGTGGGCGACATACGGTCCAACGAGCAGGTCAGCCTCGGTCTGGGAAGCAGGCTGAACCACTTCGAAGGCCTGATCCTGTACCGGACCTCGCCGTGGAAAAGACAGCGGTCGTCGACCCGATATTCCCTGTCGCTGCTGATCGCGGTTGAGTTCTGAGTATCGCTTCCAGATGTACACACCGGCGCGTTTGAGTACAGTATATTCCCCCGGGCCTGCCACGAGAGTACAGAGGGCCTGCCATGGGAAAACAGAGCCGTCACCGCAGCGGGGAGGAAGGCCGTGAACAAGATCAGTGCTGAACCCGAGCCGGTCTTCACCAACTTTCTGAATCTGCCCCCCGGGTTCAGCGATCCGGAGACGAGCGGGGTGCTGATTCTGCCCCTGCCGCTCGACCTGACCTGCTCGTGGGAGCGGGGCACGGCGGCGGGACCGCGGGCGATCATTGCGGCCAGCCATCACATCGAATACTTCGACGAGGAACTGGGCTTCGAGACGGCCGGCCGGGCGGGGGGGATCGCCACTCATCCCGAACCCGACCTGCCGACCGACCCGGCCGTTGCGGCCGATGCCATCGAGACCCTTGCCGCCGGGCTCATCCGTACCGGACGGATGCTGATCGGTCTGGGGGGCGAGCACAGCGTGACCTGGCCGCTGGTCAAAGCTCATCACGCCCTCTGGTCCGATCTCTGCGTGCTGCAGATCGACGCCCACGCCGACCTGCGCGACACCTACCGGGGTTCGCCCTACAACCACGCCTGTCCGATGCGGCGTATCCGCGAACTCGGCGTACCGGTCACCGCGGTCGGGATCCGCTCGGCCGAAACCGAAGAAGCCGATCTGCTCGACGACGAGCTGCACACCACCTTTTACGCCCACACCGTGGCGGGCCGGCTGACCGAACAGATCGAAGCCGTCCTCGCCACCCTGACGGCCGAGTATGTCTACATCACCATCGATCTGGACGGTCTCGATCCCTCGATCGTACCGGCCGTGGGCACGCCCGTTCCCGGCGGCCTGGAGTGGTACGAGACCCTGGCTCTGCTGCGAGCGGTCGGTGCCTCCGGCCGGGTGGTGGGAGCCGACGTGGTGGAACTGAGTCCCCGGCAGGGGCTGCACCACGCCGATGCCGCTGCGGCCCGGCTGGTCACCAAGCTGATCGGGTATACTCTCTGACGCCTGTCTCGTGACCCGGATTCGCAGCTCAGCCGCTCTCCGGACCGCTCCCGCACTGTTCCAGCCCGGGGCGATGTGGGCCGGCGGCTGCGAACCTTTCCGGCCGGATGTCCGTACGCTGAGAGAATCTCTGTCATCCGCCCACAGACCGGACATACATCATGCGTGAATCGATTCTGCTCAGCCTGCGTCTGGCCAGGCGTTCCTTCCGGCGGGAGCCGGCGGTAGTCGTCACCGCCGCCCTGACTCTGGCGCTGGGGCTGGGTGCCTCCACGACCATCTTCAGTATCGTACACGGATTCAAACGGCCGCTGCCGGTCCCCGGGGGCGAAGCGGTGGTGCAGGTCAGACTCGGCGCTCCCGGCGCAGGTGGAGAGAGGGCCGCGCTCGAACCTGAGCGCGCGCAGTTGCTGATCGAGGACCAGACCCTTCTGGAATCGCTGGGAGCTTTCGCGGTTCGCGAGGTGACCTTTTCGGGCGGAGATCTGCCACCGGTGCGCCTGCCGGCCGCTGCGGTTACCGATGACGCTTTCGACTGCCTGCGTCTCGAACCGCAGCTGGGACGCCTGCCCGGAGGCGAGGGTGCCTCGGGTGAGGAGGTAGTGCTGGGGCACCGTTTGTGGCAGACGGCTTTCGGTGGCGACCGGTCCGTCGTCGGCCGCACGGTCCGGCTCGACGATCGACCGGTCACAGTCGCGGGGGTGATGCCGGCCGGATTCGCTTTTCCCTTCGGCCAACAGCTCTGGATCCCGCTCGATCTGGCGGCCGGGGCCGGTCCGTCAGGACCGGGAAGCGCCGTGGAACTCGTCGGGCGACTGGCCGAAGGAGTGCCGGCGGAATCGGTCGCCGCCGAACTGGCGGCCATTCTGAACCGATCGGACACCGACGATCCGGATGCCGCCGCCCGGGTGCGGGTCCGCGTCCTCGGCTTCACCCGGGCCCGGGCAGAGGGGGGCGAGGAGATCGCCCTGCTGGCCCTGCTGATCATCGTCTTCGCTCTGATGCTCCTGGCCTGCACCAACGTCTCGAACTTGCTGCTGGCCCGGGCTCAGGGACGGGTCCGGGAACTGGCCCTGCACGGTGCGCTGGGAGCCCGACCCCGCTTTCTGAGACTGCAGATGTTCGCCGAAGCGGCGCTGATCGCCCTGACCGGTGCCGGGGCGGGTCTGCTGCTGGCGGCCGGAGCGATCGGGTACGTCGAGGGCACCCTGGCCGCGAACTGGGGCTTCTACTGGATGCAGGTCTCGCTCGATGTCCCGGTCGTGATCTTCCTGGCTCTGGCGATGGTCGTGACCGCCCTCGTTTCGGGAACCCTGCCCGCCCGGCAGGCAGCGGGCTCCGATCCGGGCGCGATTCTGAGCGGTGTCCGTGTCAGCGGCGGTCGCCGCGGCCGGAACCGGATCGGACGCACGCTTCTCGGCCTGCAGGTGACCTTCTCGGTCATCGCCCTGATTACCTCGGGTTTCGTGACCTCCGGGCTGACCCTGAGGCGGCAGGCAGTCCTTTCGTTCGAACCCGACCGGATTGTCATGGCCGGCATCGTGATCGAGGGGGAGCGCTACCGGACCGCCGCGGCTCGCCGGGAACTGCGCAACCGGCTGCCGGCGCTCGTCTCGGATCGTACCGGGGGCGCGCCGGCCGCCTTGATGACCGGTCTGCCCGGTTTCCAGGCGCCGATCGGCCGGTTCGAGATCGAGGGGCGTCCGGCCGGACCGCAAACCGAGCGTGAAGCGGTCATGGTCAACGCCCTTTCCCCCGGTGCTTTTACAATCCTCGGGCTCGACCCGCAGGCCGGCCGAACCCTTGTCGCCGGTGACGGTCTGACGGATCCGGTGGTTGTCATCAGCGAGGGGTTCCGGGCCCGACACCTGTCCGGAGTCGACCCCCTGCAGGTCCGACTGCGGGTGACCGGTGTGGCCGGTGCCGGTGAGTGGATGCGGATCGTTGGAATCGTGCCCGATGAAGTGCAGGGGCTGTCCGAAAATGCCCGACTCAACCTGGTCTACATTCCGATCGAGCAGGCCGATCCCGACCGGGTCTTTCTGGCCCTGGCCAGTGACGAAACCCCGGCCGCTCTCGCTCCCCGCCTGCGGGATGCCCTGCGGCAGGCCGATCCCCGGCTGCCTCTGTATTCCGCCTTTCTGGACTCGCCCGTGTTCGGGGCCGAAGAGATGCTGGCCTATGCCGGCCGTTTCTTCGAAACCACCGGATTGCTGGCTCTGCTGGGCAGTCTCGGCGGACTGGTGGTCGCCCTGGTCGGGATCTACGGAGCGCTCGCTTTCCATGTCCGGCAGCGGACCCGCGAGATGGGGATACGACTCGCCGTCGGGGCCGGTCGGCGCCGGATCGTACGGGAGATCATCAGCCGGGGCTGGCGCTGGATCGCACCGGGTCTTGTCGCCGGACTGATCATCGCCTGGCTCGTCTCGCCGATCTTCGGTGTCTTCCTGGGCGGCGTCGAACCGCATGCGCCCGGTATGTACCTGGGAGCGGTCGGGCTGTATCTTCTCATCAGCCTGGTCGCGCTGCTGCCTCCGGCCCTGCGGGCGGCGGCCGTGGATCCCGCCCGGATCATCCGTGAAGAGTGAGGGGAATAATCGGGTTATCGTTCCGGGCGTTTCCGGGGTCTTGATGTTCCTCAGTCCACTGTCTCCCGGTATTTCACGCCCCGCTCGCGCAGGCCCCCGAGAATGAATTGCACACAATCGGGGCGACGGCCGAGATACTCGGGCGGAGAGATGCCCTTCTCGCGGTAGAGGCCGGCGGCCAGAAGCCGGCAGGCCATGGTGGCCGTGTACCCGGTCGTCCGGGCCATGGAATGAACCCCTGCCGTGCGGTCGAAACGATCGAGCAGATCCCAGGTGATACGCGTCTGCCTGTCAGCCTGCAGGCCTTCGACGATCACCTGCATGATCGTCAGGTCGCCCTCACCCGGTTTCATCTGCCATTCGTGAAAGAGCAGGCGAGAGGTGAAATCGAGCGGAACGACCTCTACCCCGCCGATATGGACCGGTTCGGTGCTGAAGAAGCCCGAATCGCGCAGAGCCGCCACCTTGTCGATATGACCGGGGTAGCGCAGGGTCTTCTCCTTCATGTTGGGTACCTCAAGGGTCGTGATCAGGGTGCGCAGGCCGTCGCTGTTGAATGCCTCCAGGGTGCCGACACCCGGGAACTCCAGGAGTTCGGGCTCGCTCAGGGCGGGGCGGATCACAACCCGGCCGTTTTCAACATAGCGGGCCGGACGGGTGTATTCCTCGATCACGTCGGCGGGCGAGAACACGGCTGTGTACTCCCAGGGGCCCCGGCGTTCCTCGGGCAGGCCCCCGACATAGATCAGTATGGTCTCGGCGACATCGAGCCGGTCGACGGCGTGCGCCGCCAGAATATTGCTCATGCCGGGCGCGACCCCGCAGTCCACGATCGCTGTGATATTGCGTTCGACCGCCAGCTCGTGCAGTTCGAAAGGATCCTCGGGATAAAAGGCGATATCGACGGCATCTCTGCCGGCTTCGATGACGGTGCGCAGGGTCTGGAAGCCCATGAACCCGGGCAGCGCGTTCAGAACCAGATCGAAATCGCCGACCAGCGAAGCCAGGGCGTCGTGATCGGAGAGATCGACCTGCCGGGTCGCGAGCGTCGTTCCGGCGTGTCCTTCCGTAAGCCCGGCCAGCGCATTTTCCTGCATATCTGCGACGGTGACATCGAAGGCGTCGTCACCGGCCAGGTCGCGGGCCATCGGTCCGCCGACGAGTCCGGCTCCCAGCACGAGGATTCTGTTCATGGCGATGTCAACCGTTCCTTTCCTGTGAGATGAGCCCGCCAGGTATCTCAGACGTCCAGCCCCACCGAACGCATCAGCTCCAGGGCGTTGCCGCGCTCGAGAATGCCGGGACGCACCCGGTAATCGAAGGTCAACTCGCCCCCGCGCAGTTCGTCCCGGAAATGCATGTTCACCACCCGGCCGGCCATTTCGTCGGCCACCCGGGTCAAGGCCAGATCGTGAGTGGTCACCAGCCCGATCGCACCGGCCCCGACCAGGCTGCGCACTACCGCGGCCGAACCGATACCCCGGTCGTGGGAGTTGGTGCCGTGCAGGATCTCGTCGAGCAGGAAGAGCAGGGGGCGCTCGCCCCGGGCCAGATCGAGGAGCTGTTTGAGGCGGCTGATCTCGGCGTAGAAGCGGGAGCGGCCGGCCTGCAGGGAGTCTTCGAGACGGATGGTGGCGCCGATCGCCAGCGGCGACAGGTGCAGACGGTGGGCTCGAACCGGCGCGCCGGCGAAGGCGAGCACGGCGTTGATACCCACCGTGCGCAGCAGGGTGCTCTTGCCGCTCATGTTCGAACCGCTCACCACCCAGGCCCGGGTGGTCTCGTCGAGGCGGACCGAGTTGGCCACGCATTCCCCTTCGGGCAGCAGGGGGTGTCGGAGATCCTCACCGTCGTAGACCGGTCCTGATTCGAGGAGTTCGGGCCAGGGATCGTCGGGGTGCTCCCAGGCGTGGGAGGCCAGTGAACAGAGCGCCTCGTACTCGCCCAGCGCCGCCAGCCACGCCCGGATCCGGGGACCGGCCTCGAGCCGCCAGGCTTCGATCGCCAGTCCGAAGTGCAGGGGCCACATGAGGAACCAGGCCACCGGGGCGAAGATCAGGTTGCGGCCCGCATCGAGCCACTGCACCAGGCGGTCGAGGCGCCGGATGGCCCGGCTGGCGGTCAGACCGCCGGCGGTGAAACTGTCGCGCAGGCCGATCAGGCGGGGTGAGGTGACCTGAAGGGTTTCGAGACGCCGCAGGACCAGGGCGAGCACCTTGAGTTCGCGCCGCGGTTCTTCCAGCGCCTGAATCAAACGTTGCAGGCGGTAGCCCCGCACGCTGAACAGGCCCCACAGGGCCAGCAGGAAGAGCCAGAAGGGCAGGGGGCCCCAGATCCGCATGGCCCACAAAACCATCGAGGTCAGCAGGCCGGCCGAACCGATGAAGGCCCCGATACGCAGCAGGAGGGTCTCCAGGGCTCCGACCGCGGGGGGGGCCTCGCCCCAGGCCGTGAGTCGGGTCGGATCGACCTCGGAGCGCACTCCGCCGCCGAGCAGGGCCAGTTCTTCGCGCAGGTCGAGGTCGGGGGCCAGTTCGGCCAGCGCTCTCTGACGGGCGGCGATTTCGTCCGCGTCGGCGGGTGTCAGCAACCAGCGCGCCAGGGCCTCTTCCCCGGCCCGGGTGCGGGCGGTGCAGAGCAGTTCGAAGAGCGAGGCCGGCCCGAAGAGATCGAGATCGGCCGCAAAGGGATGGTCTTCGGTCAGGAATCCGGAGCCGTCGATCCCGCCTCCCGGCCAGGTGTTCTCGAGCCGGCTCAGACCCCGTTCGTAAAAATCGACCTGCAGGGCGGCCCGGCGACGGCCCCTGTCACTGCGGTCGTGGGCGACGACCAGTCCCAGGAAGAGCGCCGCCGGCAGGTAGAGCCAGGCGGCGGTAACGGCTGTGGAGGTCAGGGCGGTTACAGCCAGGGCCAGACCGATGAGGGCCACGGCCAGGCGTAGATTGGCCAGACGCTCGAAGCGGCGGGTGAGGACCGCCAACCGGGCCCGGGCCTCTTCGACCCGGGCGGTGTAGATATCGTGCGGTGTGCGGGCTCCGGTGCTGGTGCTCAAGCGGCTTCCTTCCCTTCGGCGGATCTCTCCGACCGCTCTCTCCCCGGGGAGACGTTTCCTATAGTGTACGCAGGATACTCCCGGCTGGCTGCATCGAGCAGGCCGAATCGGTCCCCGGGCTGGCGGCTGGGACGATCTGGTATGTGCAGGCGGTTCAGCTCTGCGTCGGGACTGCCGTTGTGGGCGCCGCTTCGCCCTCCCGCTCGCCGGGGTGGAAGATCCGCAGCAGGGGAGGCAGGACGAAGATGGTGGCGACAAAGCACATTCCCACGCCCATGAAGAGCACCCGGCCGAAACTGGCCATGCCCCGCATCTCGTAGAAAGCCACGCTCCCGAAGCCGATCATGGTGGTCAGCGAAGTGAGCAGGATCGCCTTGCCTACCAGCCGGAAGCTGCGGGCGGTCCGGTCTGAGCCCCGACCCGCCTCCTCACGATAGCGGTGCAGGGCATGTACCCCGTCGTCGATGCCTATCCCGAGGATGATCGGAGTGGCGATGAAGTTGATGTAGTTGTACTTCTCCCCGATCAGGTACATCAGCCCGAGCATGCCCAGTACACCTGCCACCAGGGGCACCATAGCCAGCAATCCGGTCGGGCCGCGGAAGTGGATCATGAGCAGCAGCATGATCACCCCGATCGCCAGCAGGACCGCCTCGCGACCGTCGGCGATCGTCTCCTCGATCATGACCAGGAAGAGTTTCTCGGTGCTCACCACCGCCGGATCGACGTTCTCGGTCTGCTCGGTGAACCGTTCGAGCTGCTCCTTGTCGAAGAGGTAGCCGCGGGGCACGATGTGGATCAGGTAGCCGTCCCCTTGCCGAGCCTCGAACATCCGGGCCACGTGGCCGGGGATGTCGCCAGGCTCGACCGGTTCGGGGCGGGACATCTGCCCCAGGGTGGCGTGCAGTCTCTGGGCCCAGACTTCAGCGTAGGGCTGGAAGGCTCGGTCGTCGACGCCGTCTGCCAGCCGCCGCGAGAGAGTGGGGAGGATGGCGGCGGGATCGACCTCGCCCGTTTCCGAATCAACCCCGGTGATGACGTCGATCGACTGCACGATACGGTCGAGCCCGGCCATGTAGGCCAGGTTCGACATCAGGTCGAGGTTGTCCCACAGGCGATCGACCTCGGCGTTCAGGACGGCTCCGTCACCGGAGCGCCAGGCCGGGAGACTCCGGTTCAGGTAACGCTCGCGGAAGTCGCGCAGGGCGGGGGTGTAGCTCTCCAGACGCCCGGGGGAGGGGAGGTAGTCGGAGATGGCGTTGACCTCGGCCACGTCGGGCAGGTCCTCGAAGGCATCTTTCAGGCGCCGGCTCTCTTCGACAGATGCGGCCGTGATCCAGGCGGCGTGATCAGAGGTGCCGAAGCGCCTGGGGATCTCACGCTGCAGTTCGACGCTGCGCAGGCCTTTGGCCTCGAGCTCGAGGAAGTCGTATTCGAAGGCGGTCTTCCTGCTGGCCCAGAAGGAGAGAGCCATGATGACGAGGGTGACGCCCAGGAAGAGAGCCGGGCGGCGGTACCCGGTTGCGGCCACCGTTCCGATCCAGCCATAGCCGTTACCGGCCAGGGAGATCCGCGATTTTGCCGACGGGTCGCCGCCGTGAGCGATGATACGGCGCTCGCGCAGTACCAGCAGGGTGGGGAGAATGAGGAAGACCGCCAGCAGGGTCAGCAGCACCCCCAGGCCGGCCGAGACTCCGAATTCGTGCACCCCTACCGTCTCGCCCACGACCAGGGTGAAGAACGCCAGGGCGGTGGTGAGAGCGCCGGTGATCACCCCCACTCCGCTGCCCCCGATGGTGCGGCGCAGGGCCTCCTCGATCTCGACCCCGGCGTCGCGCTCCTGCCGGAAGCGGGTTACCAGGTGGATCGAGAAATCGATCCCCAGTCCCAGCAGGACCAGGGCCATCATGGCGGTCATGACGTTCATGCTCCCGAAGAGGATCATGATCGCTCCCATGGCCCACATCACCCCGACCAGCAGGCTGGCTACCGCCACCAGGGGGATCAGTTTGCCGCCCAGGGTGCGGGTCAGCAGAATGTAGATCAGCACCAGGGCCAGCAGGCTCAGCAGGATGGTATAGACACCGACCGAGTTCATCTCGTCCTGGCTGATCTTGGCCATGCCGGTCAGGGCCGCCGTGACCGCGGGGTGGTCGGCGGCCACCTCCTCCACCACCGTCTCGACCTCCGCGGTGGTGGCAATGAGCAGGTCGATATCGTTCATGCTCGCCACCGGCGTGCACATGATCAGGAGCATCTGCCGGTCGAAGGAGAGGGTCCACGGCTCGCCGAGGGCGAAAGCGTCGGCGGCCTCGGCCATCGCCGCGGGTTCCACCTCACCGGTGGCGCCGGCCGCAAGGAGTTCGAGGGTGCGCGTCAGGCCGAGCATGGTGCGGGCGATGGTGACCTCGTCGCGCCGCAGGTTGCCCTCGTCACTGGTGTACTCGCCCTCGAAGTCGTCGTTGAGACCGCGTAGAGCGCCGGTCAGGGTCCAGTCCCGGAGCATGCGCAGGGTTCGCTCGAACTGATCGGGTTTGATCAGCATGAAACCGTGGTCGCGCATGAACTCGAGCGGGAACTCGCCCAGCACGTTGTCGAGGCACTCGAGGTCCCGCAATCGGGGTTCGAGGTCGCGCGCCATGGCCGCGATCGCGTCCCGCTCGCCCTCCAGGGCGACGACCAGCGAGGGCTCGCCGAACCGGTCCTGGATGTTCCGGTAGGCCAGCGCATCGGGATTGTGTTCGGGCAGCAGGTCGGTCCAGGTCATGCGCAGGACGATGTGTTCGGAGAGGATGATGCTGATCAGGGTGAGGAGGCCGACCACGATCAGCACCGCCCGGGAGCGTTTGGTGGTCAGGTGCACCAGGAACTCGACCCAGCGTCGGGAGCGTACCGGGGTGCCGGCGTTTCGGTCGGTGTCTTTCATCGGATTGTCTCCTCGCTCACTCCCAGGCTGTGGACGATGAAACGGCGAGTTTCTTCAGCCAGGACGGGGTTTTCGAGCGCACCGGGAATTCCCATGAGGGTGGGGAAGAGCATGTAGACGGTGTCGAGCAGGGTGAAGATGAGCCAGACGGCGATTCCGGTCTCCATCGAGCGGAACTGGCCGGTCGCGACACCATCGTTGAGAATCTGGTGCAGGGTTCCGCCCATCTGCACGAAACGGACCTGTTCCATCCGCTCGGAAAACCGCTTCATCATGTCGATGTCTTCCAGGATCGCCATCATCGAGGGGTGTTCCCGGATGATGCGATCGTAGAGGTCGATCAGGGCGTGCAGGCGGCCGAGGGGATCGAGATCGGCGGGCAGTTCGGCTTCCCATCGCTCGGCTTCCCGGTTCATCACACTTTCCATCAGCTGGATGAAGAGGTCGGCCTTGTCGCTGAAAAGCTCGTAGAAGGTCCGCTTGCTCATACCCGCCGAGCGGCAGATCTCCTGGATGGTTGTCTTGCGGTACCCGTACCGTTCGAAGAGCGGGGTGGCGGCGGTAAAGAGCCGCTCCTGCCGCGGATCGCGCTCGGGTCTGGATTCGGTCTTTCCGTCCGGTTCGTCCGGCATCGGTATCAATCCTCTGTGCTTGTCCAGTGCGGATTCCCGTCCGGATCGGCTTTGACCGTCGGTTCCGCTCTCGGTATTGATACTAGAACATACGATTAAACGTATCAAGTTTATTCGTTTATCCGGCCGAGGCTTTCCCCCCTCCACGAGGTCAGGCATATTCACTCAGTATCCGGCCTAATCACCCGATGACAGACCCGGGCGGCAGGGCTACACTCCGTGAGGACACCAGAAAGTCGAAGTGAGGGGAATACGATGACACGCAAGACGTTGACGGCTGCGCTGGGCCTGGTTCTGCTCCTGCCGGTGAACGCGCTCGGACAGAGAGGGCGGGCTCAGCTCACCGCCGAAGAGCAGCTGCTGCAGGCCATGCACACGATCGACTCGCAGACTCTCTACGGATGGGTGGACACCCTGGCCTCGGAGCGTTTCGAAGGGCGGCTGACCGGAACCCGGGCCTTCGACGAATGCGCCGCCTGGGTGATCGACCACTTCCGGGCCTGGGGAGTGGCCCCCGGAGGGGAGAACGGTACCTACCTTCAGGCTTTCCCGATTCCCTATACCCTTGTTTTCAGGGACTGCGATCTCTACCTGCACCTGCCGGCCGGAGAGAATGTGATCGAGAAGCACTACGTCTACGAAGAGGACTGGTACCCCGGTTCGACCTCGGGCAGCGGCGAGGTCACCGCCGAGGTCGTCTACGTCGGCTACGGGATAACGGCTCCAGAACTGGGCTATGACGACTATGCCGGGGTGGATGTCAGAGGCAAGATCGTGGCCTTTGAGCCCGAGGCCCCAGTCTCGCCGGGGGATGGCGAGGAAACCTTCATGCCGTGGCGGTCCTATTCCTTTCATCAGTACAAGCTCGAAAACGCCGTGGCCCACGGCGCGGCGGGTCTGCTCTACGACTATCACATCGTCAATCCCAACAACGCCTATGCCGAGGGATTCGTCTATTCGATGGTCAGCCGGCGCGTTCTGGCCGATCTCTTTGCCGGGACAGGGTACGATCACGGCGAGGTCGTCGGACAGATCCGGGACACCCTCGAGCCACACTCCTTTGCCACCGGCAAGACCTTCACGATCAGGAACACCACCGAGCATCATCCCGAAGGGATCGGCGCCAATGTGATCGGACTGATCGAAGGCTCCGATCCGGTCCTGCGCAATGACGTGATCATCATCGGCGGCCATCTCGATCACCTGGGCTACTGCTACGAAATGATCCCCGGAGCAAACGACAATGCCTCGGCGGTGGCGGTCGCCATGGGGATCGCCCGTGCCATGGCCGGTTCTGCCGTGAAACCGAAGCGTTCGGTCCTCTTTCTGCTCTTCGGCGCCGAGGAGCAGGGCGTGGTGGGTTCGCAGTACTACCTCGAACACCCGATCTTCCCCCTCGAACGCACGGTGGGTCTGATCAATATGGACGGGGTGGGGTGCGGCGATCGCATCAACGCCGGGGCGGGGCAGAACTACCCCGATTTTCAGGCTTTCCTCGACCGTGCCAACGAGACGTACGTCCACCGCCAGATGAGGGCCTCGACCAATGCCAATCTGGGCCGGCCGCGTCTGGATGCGGCCCGCTTCATGTGGGCCGGAGTCCCCTCGCTCTCGTTTTCGACTTCGGGCTCGCTTTCGTACTACCATCACACCCTGGATGCGATCGAGACCATTACGCCCGAGATCATGGAGGATCTGGCTCAGCTGATATTCATGGCGGTCATGGACATGGCCGACGAGGACGAGCTCGATTTCCGGGGCCGGCGGTGAGCACCGACAGAACAAAAACGCTGCTGGTCGCGGAGGTTGTCGAACGCCTGAAGGCCCTGGCCGATCCGGGGAAAGTCGACGGGATGGCCAGCTTCGGGATCAATTCGGAGAACACCCTGGGGATCTCCATGCCGGTGCTGCGCCGGTTGGGAGAGGAATACGGGCCGGACCAGGAGCTTTCGCTCGCCCTCTGGGATACCGGCCTGCACGAAGCACGGATCCTGGCCGCCCTGGTCGGGGAGCCGGAGAAGGTCACCCCCGGGCAGATGGATGCCTGGATCGAAGACTTCGATTCCTGGGATGTGTGCGACCAGGTCTGCCAGAACCTCTTCGACCGCACCCCCCATGCCTGGGAGAAGGCCCGGGAGTGGAGCGGCCGGAAGCGGGAATTCGAGAAACGAGCGGGGTTCGCGCTGATGGCCTGTCTGGCCTGGCACGACAAGGATGCCCCCGACGAACGTTTCCTCGCGTTTCTGCCCCGCCTCGAGCACGAGAGCGATGACGGACGCAACTATGTCAAGAAGGCCGTGAGCTGGGCTCTGCGCCAGATCGGCAAGCGGAACCTCTTCCTGAACGCCGAGGCCATCCGCTCGGCCGAACGGATCGCCGCCATCGACTCGGCGGCCTCGCGCTGGGTCGCCAACGATGTTCTGAAGGAGATCACCAGCGACAAAGTACGAGCGAGGACAACGGAATAAGCATCTTATGAATTAAATAAAGCATAATAAGACGTAATGAGAATTATATTCTTATGTAATATATGTATGATAATCATTTATACTCATTAACATATGAATGAATATTATTGTGGAATATAGGAGAGTCAAGGGAGTATAAATCGACATATATAGTTGATTATGTGTTATATAGATGTTTTAAAGACGCATAATATGTATATAAGGTTGATAAAGCGGCGGGGCTGTACTCGGCCCCGCCGCTTTCAATCCGGCAGAATTCTGTCCCGGGTATCCTGTACCCGGTAACCCTGCTGCCCGGGGTCTCAGCCCGGAACCGATCAGCGCTCCGGATCGAGCAGCGGATCGGCCCGGACCGTGACGGTCCGGGTGTATTCCTGGCCGTTGACGGTCAGCGTGACCCGGTAGGTCCCCGGCTCGGCCAGCGGCCGGCGCGGACCGCGACCGCGGTACCCCATGGCGGAGGAGACCTGACCCATGAGTTCATTGAAACGGACCAGGGTCACTTCGCCCCCGAGTTCGGCCTCGATCTGATCAAGTTCGCGCAACTGACTGCGGTTGAGTTCGCCGCTCTCGCGAACCCAGCCGATGGTTTCGCGCAGATCGGCAATCGCCTCTCGCAGAGCCTCGGCGGTGGGATCGAACCTCAGATCCCAGATCCAGCGCGTCAGACCCGCTTCGGCTTCGATGTTCTCGCTGTAGACCAGTTCGCCGCTCACGTCGCTCACCGTCAGGATGACCGTCCCCGGGGTCTCGAGGTAGAAGTGGATCAGGGCCCCGTCGGGGGGATTCTCGCCCGAGAAGTAGAAGCTGCCGCGCGAGCCGCCCCGGCTCACCGTGAGCCAGTCGGTCACGGGCCGGATTTCGAACAGGGCCGCCCCGGTCTCGGCGATCTCGGCGCTGTACTGCTCCAGGGCGGTGATGTCGTCGAGGATCCAGATGCCCCGGCCGTGCGTGCCGGCGATCAGATCCCGGTCGCGGGGATGGATGAGCAGATCGTGGACCGCCACTGTGGGCAGGCCGTTCATGAGCCGGTGCCACCGGGCTCCGCCGGTGAGCGTGACGAAGCAGGAGAACTCGGTTCCCAGGAAGAGCAGGTCGGGATTCTCCAGATCCTCCTTGATGACGTAGACGCAGTGCCCGTCGGGGAGGTTGGAGGAGATGTCGGTCCAGGTCCGGCCGTAATCGTCGGTCTTGAACACCCAGGGGGTGAACTCGTCCGAGCGGTGGCCGTCGAAGGTCAGGTAGCAGGTGCCCTCATCGTGGTGGGAGGCCTCGACCCGGCTGACCCAGAGCCCGTCGGGAACCCGGGGCACGTTGGAGCGCACGTTGGTCCAGGTGGTGCCGCCGTCGCGGGTGAGCTGCACGTTGCCGTCGTCGGTGCCGACCCAGACCAGCCCCGGTGTGAGCGGCGATTCCGAGATGGTGATGATGGTGCAGTGATTCTCGGCCCCGGTCACGTCGGAGGTCAGGCCGCCGGTGTCGCGGTCCATCTTCACCGGATCGGCGGTCGAGAGGTCGGGACTGATGATTGTCCAGTGCCGGCCCTCGTCGACCGTCTTGAAGAGGTAATTGCCGCCGAAGTAGACCGTGTGGCCGTTGTGCGGGCTCATCACGATCGGGGCCGACCAGTTGAAGCGGAAGGGGCCGCGCCACCCGGAGGCCTCGTTGGCGGCCACGATCTCGTCGGTGACGTACTCATCCCAGTTCAGAATGTTCCCCTCGCCCGGCCGGACGCCGAAGCTCTGCCGGGTCTCGACGTTGATCCGCCGGATCGACCCCCCCTGGCTCTCGAGCCAGACGCTGCGCCAGTCGTCGGGATCGACCTGGACGTGGAAACCGTCCCCGCCGCCGATCGAGGCCCAGTCATCGGTCAGGATGCCGCGCGAATCGCGGCTGCGGCTGGGACCGCCCCAGGTGCCGTTGTCCTGCAGACCGCCGTAGACGTAGTAGGGGTCGCGCATGTCGGCCCCGACGGCGTAGAACTGGGCCAGGGTCAGGTTGTCGAAGAAGATATACGAGTCGGAGTGGTCGTGGGTCAGGGCCACCCCGCCGTCGTTACCGATGTAGAACCGGTCGGGGTTGTGCGGGTCGCACCACATGGCGTGATAGTCGCCGTGGATCCCGCCCCCCATGCGCTGCAGGGTGCTGCCGCCGTCCTCCGAGTACCGGAAACTGCCCATGACGAGGTAGACCCGGTCATCGATCTGCGGATTGATGAAGATATGGCTGTAGTAGAAGGGGCGGTTGTTGTAGGAGTTCACATAGCTCCAGCTCTCGCCGGCGTCCTCGGAGCGGTAGATGCCCGATTTCGGATCGGCGGGATCGAGTTCGGCATCCCGCTCGATCTGTTCGGCCTCCACGCAGGCGGCCAGCACATCGGGATTCGAACGGGAGATGGCCAGCCCGATCTTACCGGTGTCGCCGGGGGGCAGGCCGTTGGTGAGCTCGCGCCAGGTGTTCCCTCCGTCGGTGGTCTTGAAGATCCCCCCGTCGGGGCCGCCGCTGTCGAACCGCCACGGCCGGCGCAGCCGCTGGTACATGCCGGCATACAGGGTTTCGGGCTCGCGCGGGTCCATGACCAGGGCACTGCACCCGGTCTCGGGCCCCTTGTAGAAGATCCGCTCCCAGTTCCGGCCCCCGTCGGTGGTCTTGAACACCCCCCGATCACCGCTGTAGCCCCACAGATGCCCGATCGCGCCCACGTAAACGATGTCGGGATCGGTGGGGTGGGTCAGCACGTGCGAGATCTGGTGGGTGTCCTCAAGACCCATGTGGGTGAAGGTCTCGCCGCCGTCGGTGGACTTGTAGATCCCGTTCCCCCAGGCGACGCTGTTGCGGTTGTTCGGCTCTCCGGTGCCGACCCAGATGAGATCGGGATCGGGCTGGAAGATGGCCACCGAGCCGATCGACGCGGCTCCGTAGTCGTCGAAGATCGGCTCCCAGGTCGTGCCGGCGTTGACCGACTTCCACACTCCTCCCGAGGCTGAGGCGACGATCACGAACCGGTAATCGTCATCGAGGGCCTCGATGTCTGTGACCCGGCCCGACATGTTGGCCGGGCCGATGTTGCGCCAGGCAAGGTCCCGGATCAAGTGCTCGGCTCCGACCTGGGCTCCGGCGCCGCCGGCCGTGACGAGCAGGCAGAGTCCGGCCGCCAGGCCGGTCTGGAACCATCTGCGGATTGTCATCATCGATACTCCTTTGGACGTGTCCCGGTTCGGGCTCCCGGGCTCATCTCTTGACGCTGTTCAGAAGCGGATTGAAGAGCAGTTTGAAAGTGCCGTGGGTCTGCGAGCGGCGCTGTACGCGCAGGGGCAGCAGCACGATCCGGCCGTCACCGTATGACCAGGTGACCGCCCCG
This sequence comes from uncultured Gemmatimonadota bacterium, assembly GCA_964576115.1. GTDB lineage: Bacteria > Blakebacterota > Blakebacteria > Blakebacterales > Blakebacteraceae > CAYSYY01. The sequence continues at coordinate 50,156 of CAZNUA010000008.1, read as the reverse complement.
ATCCCGCCGGCCAGGTACCCGGGCCCGCGCAGCCAGCCCGAGCGCAGGGGATCCTCGTCCCCGAAACGGGCGGCGACCTGCATGGCTTCGGGATCCACCCCTCCGGCGGGTGCGAAGACCTGATCGCTGGCAAACATGACGCAGGCCCGCTCGGGCATGCCCCAGGCCATCGACACCGAGGGATCAACGTCAACCTCGAGGACCGAGCCGGGGCAGTAGAAACTGTCGCGCGGCACGCCCTGCAGCATGTTCTCGAAAGGAACCTCGAACCACTCGGTGCCGATCTGGGTGGCACCCCCGATCAGGACAAGGGTGCCGCCGGAGTCGACGAACTCCCGCAGGGCTTCGATCCCCGATTCCTCGATCCCCCCCCGGTACTCCTCGGGGGTTCGGTCGCCCGTCTGCCCCGAGAGGACGGTGCGCACTCGGTCGCCGGCGAAGATGATGGCATCATACGATGAGCGCAGATCGGTCCGGTCCCGGATGTCGGCGGGGTGGATGGTGATCGGTTCGAAGTCAAAGGTGTCCAGCACGTAGCGGGTCCATCCCTCTTCCATGTTGCCCCCCCAGGCCTGGTAGAGCGCCACCCGCGGAGCCCGATCGAGTCGCACCCCGGCCCGCGTCCGGCCCACGGCGTGCACCGCGAGACCCAGGTCGCGGGCAGCGGCTTCGACGTCGGCCCTGGCCCGGGAGCCGCTGACCACGAAAGTGCCGGCCGGCAGTTCAGAGCCGGCCGCCGCGACCGGCTCGGTCAGCCGACCGACCGTGTGCCCGGCCCGCAGCAGACGCAGGGCGGCGGTGAAGCTGTCGTTGGCCCGGGCGTCGAGCAGGAAGGTGTTCCCCTCGCCGAAAAGGCCCCAGGAAAGGGGTGGGGCGTCGCCGATCGCCTCACCCTCATAGGTAAAGGCATCATCCACGAAGATTGTCTCGATCCCCATCTGCATCCCCAGGCTCCAGCCCGCGACGTCGTAGGGGGCGTCGGTCGAGGGGTAGACCTGCGGTTCGAGCAGGTCCTTGGCGTAATTGCGGAAGACCTGCGCCATCGGAATGACATAGGTGCCCTCCGGGTATGCTTCACCGCCGGCCGTAAAGGGGGCGGTGGCCCGTTCGATCTCGATCCCGCCCATGCGCAGGATCGAGATGAATTTAGCCACCGTGGGCTCGTCGTGCTGATCGGCGGGAACCAGGATCGCCCACGGGTTGCCGGCCCGGCCCTTCTCGACCGTGCGCCGGTTCACCTCCCGGATTCCCGAGAGGAGATTCTCGCGCATGTCGGCGCAGGCATCGAGCAGGGCGAAGGTGATGATGAGCTCGTAATCGACGATGTCGCGCAGAGTCCAGCGGCCGCCCTGCCACGGCACCAGGTAATTGACCCGCGGATAGCGGTCGCGGGGCGGAGATCCACCGGCAGTGCGCGCATATCCGCCTCCACCGCCGCGCTCCCCGCCGGGCTGGAGCTGCAGTTCGCCGACCGGTGTCTCGACCGGCGAGGCCAGGTTGTTCACACTGGCCAGTTCGCTGAGCATGCCGGCCATGTTGTGCCACCAGCCGGTCCACCCCATGGCACCCTGCCACCAGTAGGTATAGGTCTGCCCGTACACCGCACCGGGCTTGCCCGCCTCGTCGAGAGCCAGAGCCTGGGCGAAGCCGAGCAGGCCGGCGGTGCGGTAGATCCAGGGATCGACGTTCGGGTTTGGGGGGCCGTCGGCCGGCATGATGAAGATGCGGGCCCCGCGGTTACCCATCTGGTGCTCGTCGAGCCAGACCTCGGGGAACCATTCATGGTACAGCACGCGACCGAGCAGGCGGGTCTCGACCTGACTGAACATGTACGCGTCGCGGTTGGTGTCGTGCCCGACATAGTGATGGTAGAGGGTAGGCAGGCGGGCGCCTTCATACTCGGTTCCGAACGTCTGATCGAACCACTCCACCTCCATCGCCTGACCGTCGGGATTCAGGCAGGGGAAGAGCAGGAGGACGACATTGTCGAGAATGTTCCGGATGTAGGGGCTCTCTTCGGTGGCCAGCCGGTAGACGGCGTCGAGCACCATCTGGGTCGAACCGATCTCGGAAGCGTGGATGGCCAGGGTGACCGCGACAACGACCTTGCCCTCGGCGATGAGCCGCTGTGCTTCGGCTTCGGTCGTGATCGAGTCGGGATCGTAGAGCCGCTGATTGATCGTTCTGATCCGATCCAGATCGGCCATGTTCGCCTCGCTGGTCACGATGACCAGGGGAAGATCGCGTCCCAGGGTGCTCTGGCCCAGAATGTCGACCGTGATGCGGTCGGTGGCCGCATCGGCCAGGTGCAGGTAGGCCAGGATCTCGTCCCAGTGGGCCAGCTCGTTGTCGGTGCCGACCGGGAAACCGAGGTGCTCCTCGGGAGTGATCAGAGTCTGCGCCTCGAGCTGCAGGGGTGGGGAGAGGACCAGGGCCAGAAGCAGCACCACCAGGGTGCCGGAGACGTGTCGGGTGCGCACGGAAACGGGGAGGAGGTTCATCAGCAGTACTCCTGCGGGTGTCGGGTCGATGCCGGCGCCGGGCCGCGACGGGCTGTATCGGAGTCTATTCCCGCCCGCACCCCCGGCGCAAGCGGGGCCCGGGCCGCCCGCTTTGGCGTCGTCTTGCGCGCAATCGCAACGTATCGTAGAGAATCATCGAACCTGCACGACCGTCGAACAGGCAAGGAGACGAACGATGGCCTCAGAACTGCCCCGATGCGCCAGCTGCGCCGTACAAGCCGCCGATCGAATCTGCCGGACCCCCGAGGGAACCGGCCCCGGGACCTGCCCGACGGTGAAGATGAAGGAGGTCGTGGAACGGGCCACGGCCCGCTACGAGGACCCCGACATCCGCGAGTTCGCCCGCCAGGCGTCGATCCAGGAAGCCGAGGGCTACGGCAACCGCGAGCAGAAACCGTATATCAAGCATCCCATCAAACCGCGCCTGGAGGAGATCATCGACTTCGCCCGCAAGATGAACTTCAGGCGGCTGGGAATCGCCTTCTGCGCCGGCCTGCACGGCGAAGCCGCTCTGCTCGAAGAGGCGCTGGAGGCCGCCGGCTTCGAAACGGTCTCGATCGTCTGCAAGGTGGGCTGCACGCCGAAAGAGACGATCGGTATCCGCGATACCGAGAAGATCCGGATCGGGGAATTCGAATCGATGTGCAGTCCGATCGCCCAGGCCCTGGTCCTGAACGAAGCCGGCACCGATTTCAACATTCTGATCGGCCTCTGCGTGGGGCACGATTCGCTCTTTTTCAAACACTCGGTGGCCCCGGTCACCGTCTTCGCGGCCAAGGACAGGGTCATGGGGCATAATCCGCTGGCGGCGCTCTATACGCTGCATTCCTACTCGGAGCGGTTCTCGCGGAGATAATAAACCTGGAGCATTGATAGATCCGCTACTGGGGGAACTGGCGACGGATCGAATCCTTTACGCCGCTCAACTGTTCTTCGAACCGGCCGGTCAGCCGTTTGATCATCCGCTGCAGGTCGCCGGTGAGGAGGCTGACGCCCCCGGTGATGAATGCCTTGGCCACCCCAGTGGCGACCATCAGCAGGAAGATCACGATCAGGTAGCTGAGAAACTCCCGGGGTACCTGCAGGCCCGGATTGGCACTGCGGGCCGGGGTGAGGAGGAGATCGCCGCTGACCAGGGCACGGAACACATCCATCGTCAACGGATCCCGGAATAGCTGCATGACCTGCACGAAGATCCATATCCCGATGAAGGCTCCGATGGCGAGCAGAATCAGGCCGATCGTATCCCTGATTGTCCAGAGGGAATCGGTGCGGTCCTGCTGCAGCGGATCGAGTCCGAATGACATGGGTATCCTCCCCGGGGTCAGATCCGGTCGGCGTCCGAGGGCCGGATCCGGGTTCTGAGCGCTTTCTTCCGCGCCCGTTCCTTTTTTTCGCGCAGGCGCTTTTCACGGTCGGCGCGGAAGGCTCGTTTCTTCCGTTTCTTCCGGCGTTCGGTCTCGCGGCGCTCACGCTCGAGGGCGTCGAGTTTTTCGGACAGCCGCTCGAGGGCGGCCAGACGGTTCTGGTACTGCGAGCGGGAATCACCGGCCACCACGCTGATACCGGTCGGGCGGTGGGTCAGGCGCACCGCAGTCGAGGAGCGGTTGCGGTGCTGCCCCCCGGGTCCCCCCGTGCGGGTGAATTCGATATCGCACTCTTCGGCCAGCTGTTCGAGATCCATGCCTGCATAATAGGGGAGAGAACCGGGAAGGGGAATTGCCGCTGACGGTGAGCCCGTATTACATTGCCGGAGGCGCTCCGGCGCATCTGCGCCCCGGCGCCCGTCGCCTGCCCCGCTTCTGCGTTCCCGGCTCGCACCACGGAGGCTGCCCCATGTCCTTCCAGCCCGTTCCTCTCGAGCGGACAGTCGTCGACGGCATCATCGCCGAGCACGGCATTGCGGTCGGTAACGCGTCGATCCGTGAAGTGAACCGGATCATCAGCGCCATCGAGGAGAGCACCGGCCTGTCCTTCATCCGGATGGAACTCGGTGTGCCCGGTCTGGAACCGAATCCGATCGCCATCGAGGCCGAGATCGAGGCCCTGCGCGAGCGGGGACTGGCCCGGGTCTATGCTCCCTTCGACGGGGTGCCGGTTCTCAAAGAGGCCGGCCGAAATTTCGTCCGGGCCTTCCTTGATCTCGATCTGCCGGCGGAGTGCTGTATCCCGACCGTCGGGGCCATGCACGGCGGTTTCATCAGCATGGGTATCGCCGGACGGCGGCTGCCCGGCCGCGACACCATTCTTTTTCTCGATCCGGGTTTCCCGGTCAACAAACTGCAGTGCCGGGTGTGGGGACTCGAGAACGACTCGATCGACGTGCATTCCTGCCGGGGTGACGACCTGGTGGCGGCAGTTGAAAAGCACTTCGCCACCGGGCGGGTCGGCGGTTTGCTCTACAGCAATCCCAACAACCCCTCCTGGGTCTGTTTCAAGGAATCGGAACTCGAGGGGATCGGTCGGCTCTGCAGCGAGTACGGTGTTCTGGCCATCGAGGACCTGGCCTACTTCGGTATGGATTTCCGGGCCGAGTACGGCGTGCCTTTCGAGCCGCCCTATCAGCCCACGGTGGCCCGCTACACCGATCAGTACGTTCTGCTGATCTCCTCCTCGAAGATCTTTTCCTATGCCGGACAGCGGGTCGCCCTGGCGGTTGTCAGCCCGGCGCTCTTCGACGAGGAATCGGAGAATCTGGCCCGCTACTTCGGCACCTCGAGTCCCGGCTACGCCTTCGTTGCCGGCGGGATCTACCCCACCACCGCCGGCGTGCCGGAAGGTCCGCAGTACGGCCTGGCGGCGATCCTGCGGGCGGCCGTCGAGGGGGACTTCCGCTTCACCGAACCGGTGCGCGAGTACGCCCGCCGGGCCGAGGCCATGAAAGCCGCTTTCCTCGAGAACGGCTTCAGCCTGGTGTACGACAACGATCTGGGCGAACCGCTGGCCGACGGCTTTTATTTCACCGTTACCTATCCCGGTTTCGACTGCGCCGGACTGGTCGAGGAACTGATCTATTACGGCATCAGCGCCATCGGTCTGAACACCACCGGGAGCCATGTCGGAGAGGGGATCCGGGCCTGCGTTTCGCTCACCTCACTGGAACAGGTACCCGAACTGCGACACCGCCTGGAAGCTTTCCACCGCGATCACCGGGGGCAGTGATCACTCTTTGCCGTCCTCCCGTCCGCCGGTTGCAGGCCACGGTTTGAGGGCTTTCACTCCGGCAGGGGGAGCGGCGGATCGACCGGATAACCGTAACGCTTCGAGAGCATGTCGGCCGAGATGCGGCCCGATTCGTAGATCGTCGGCAGACCGCTCCCGGGGTGGGTGCCTCCTCCAACCAGATAGCAGTGATCCCATTCCTCGAAGCGGTTGCGCGGCCGCAGGTAGAGCATCTGGTTCAGGCTGTGCGCCAGGTTGAAGGTTGCCCCGCAGTAAACATCCCGCTCGCTTTCCCAGGTGCCGGGGTGGATGACCTCTTCGGAGACGATGTGCCGGCGCAGATCGGTCATGGCGGTGCGCTTCTCGATGGCTGAGAGTACCCGCTCGCGGAAGGGACCGGCTTCAGAGTCCCAGTCGATTGTGCTCTGGTTGTTGGGCACCGGCACCAGGATATAGACCGAGCTGTGACCGGCCGGGGCGATATGCGGATCGGTGACCGACGCGTTGCGCACGTAGAAGCTGAAATCCTCGGAGAGCACTTTACGGTTGGCGATCTCATCGAGGTTCCGCTCGTAATCGGACGCGAAGACGATGGTGTGGTGGGGCATCTCGTACAGGGTGTCCAGACCCAGGTAGAGCATGTAGGTCGAGCAGGAGTACTCCCGGCGGTCGAGGTCGGCGGGAGTGTACTTGCGTACCTGGCCCGGTTCGGTCAGGTGCGTCATGGCGTGAGCGAAATCGGCGTTGATGATCACATCGTCGGCTTCGAGCCGGGTGCCGTCGGTCAGTTCGACCCCGCGGGCCGACCGGCCCTCGGTGATGATTTTCCTGACCGGGGTCTCGAGACGGATCTCGCCCCCCTCTTCTTCGACGACCCGGGCCATGCCGTCGGATATGCGGCAGAGCCCGCCCTGCACGTGCCAGATCCCGTAGCCGTGCTCGATGAAGGGGATGATCGCGAAAGCCCCCGGGCACGACCAGGGCGACATGCCGAGATATTTCGATTGAAAGGTGAAGCTGATCCGCATTGCCTCGGGGCCGAAGTAGCGCGAGAGCACGCCGTAGAGCGATTTGGTGAACGCCAGGTGCGGCATGGCCCGCACCAGGACCGGATCGAGATAGGAGCCCAGGGTCGAGTAGTGCTTCTGCAGGCAGGGGTACATACGGTTGAAGCGGACCTGCTCGCGCTTCATGAAGGTCTCATAGCCCGCTTCCTGGCCGGGGAAAACCCGTGCCACTTCGGCCCGCATCTTCTCCCGATCGGAAGTGGGGAAAAACGAGTAGCCGTCGTGGACGAGTTCGTACATCGGATCGAGAAGCCGGAACTCCATGTAATCCTCAACCCGGCGGCCGGTGATCTCGAAAATGCTGTCGAGCAGGAACTTCATCATCAGGAAGGTCGGGCCGATGTCGTGACTGTACTCGCCGACCCGTAACTCGCCGTTGCGGCCCCCGACCCGGTCGCGCTTTTCCAGTACGGTCACCCGGAAGCCGCGGTGGGCCAGGATCATGGCCGCTGTCAGCCCCCCCGGACCGGCTCCGATGACGATGACCGACTTCTCTGCTCCGCTCCGTGCCACAGTCCCTCTCTCCCGCTGCGGGTTGCACCTCGGACGCACCGGTTCATGATACCCCATGCCGGGGTGCCGAGGCAGGAGAATAACACCGCCTGCATCCTCCTGCGGCTGCAGGATCCGGGGGCGGGCCGGAATCCGGACTGGCCACGACCGGAAGCCGGAGGCAGATTGGAGGCCATGTCAACTGTTCTGATCGTCACCGCAGGCGCACTCGTCTGCCTTTTCTTCCCTCTCGATCCGCTGCGCCGGCGCCGGGGGCCGGCCGAGCCGGATGAACGGGTCGACGAACGCGAGGTGATGTTCAGCCGGATCAACCGCTCGGGGGGGACACCCGCCTACGACGATTTTTACGCCCGCCGGCCTGAGTGGAAGGCGACCGATGACCGCATCCGGGCCATGACGCCGTTCCTGAAACCGGGGGCGACCCACTACGATCCTGTCCTGAGTGCGGAGGCCGAGCGGCATTTCGAGGCCATCGAGACGTTCGAACCCGATCGGGACCAGGTGGACCGTCTGACGGCGGAGCTGTGCGCCGGCGGCGATCCCGACCGGACCGTCCGGTCGATCATCACCGGTCTGGGGGCCGTGGCGGTGGGATGCACCCCGCTGCGAAAGGCCTGGGTCTACACCCACAAGGGGCGTTTCGACGACGAATACGGTACGCCGATCGACCTCGATCATCCCGCCGTGATTCTCTTTCTGCTCGAAATGGAGTTCAAAGCCATGAGGCGCGCGCCGCAGGCCGAGGTGGTCCGGGAATCGGCCCGGCAGTATCGGCGGGGGGCGGTCATCGCCCGGACCGTGGCGGCGGCCCTGCAACAGTCAGGCTGGCAGGCGAAGGCCCACTACGACGCCCACTGGGATCTGATCCTGCCGCCGCTGGCTGCAGCTGCCGGTCTGGGTGAAGTCGGCCGGAACAATATTCTCATCGCCGACCGGTACGGCAGCCGGGTTCGCCTCGGGGCGGTGACGACCGATCTGCCGGTCCGCTACGACCGGCCGGTTCACCTGGGGGTGGACCATTTCTGCCGGATCTGCCGCAAGTGCGCCGAAAACTGCCCCGCCCACGCTCTCGAGACCGGAGCCCGGCCGGTGGACCGCGGGGTTGAGAAGTGGACGACTGCGGTCGAGCGGTGCTATGCCTACTGGAGACAGGTGGGAACCGACTGCGGAATCTGCATGGCGATCTGTCCCTTCTCGCACCGCGATACCTGGTTCCACAATCTGGTGCGGGCGATCATCAAGCTGAATCCATGGCTGCGTCATATCGCCCGTCTGTGCGACGATCTGGTGTACGGTCGTGAGTGGACGTCTCGACGCAAGGAGACCGACCATGCCCGAGTACAACGGCACCGTTCTGGCCGTTGATGACGATCCCGTTATTCTGAAACTGCTCGAAACCGCCCTGACGAAGAACAACTACGAGGTCCTCCTGGCCCGAGACGGGATGGCGGGCTGGGAACTGCTCGACGAGCACGACAGCGTCATCGACGCCGTTCTCCTCGACCGCCGGATGCCCCGTCTGGACGGTCTGGAACTGCTGCGGCGAATCAAGGACGATCCGGCCAAACAACGCATACCGGTCATCATGGAAACGGCCGCCAGGGCCCGCCACGAGATCGTCGAGGGGATCGACGCCGGCGCCTATTACTACATTACCAAACCCTTCCATGTGGATATTCTGCTCTCGATCGTCGAGACCGCCGTTCGGGATTATCGCTATCAGTCGATGCTCAGGACCGAGGTCGACCGGAACCGGCAGATGCTCGGTCTGGTTTCAGGCGCCACCTTCGAGTTCCGCACCCTCGAACAGGCGCAGGATCTGGCGGTGTTCATCGCCGCCTTCTACCCCGAGCCCGACAATGTGGTTCTGGGGCTTTCGGAACTGCTCGTCAACGCCGTGGAACACGGCAATCTGGGAATCGGATACGAGCGCAAGACCGAGCTGACCCGGCAGGGAAGATGGCGGGAAGAAATCGAGTCACTCCTGCACGATTCCGATCATGCCGACCGCACGGTCCGCGTCAGTTACGAGCGGACCGCTACCGAACTGCGCCTGATCATCCGTGACGAGGGCGAGGGGTTCGATCCGGCTCCCTATATGCAGCTCGATCCCGATCGGGTGACCGACAATCACGGCCGGGGTATCGCCATGGCCAATATGGTCAGCTTCGATGCCATCGAGTATCGGGCGGGGGGGACCGAAGTCTGCTGTACCGTCCGGCTCAGAGAATCCGCATCATAGCCTCGGCCACGATCATTCCCGCCTTCTTCTGCGCCTCGGCGGTGCTGGCCCCCAGATGGGGGGTGACGAGCACGTTCTCGAGGGTGAGCAGGGGATTGTCGAAGGGCGGCTCGGTCTCGAAGACGTCGAGGCAGGCGCCGGCGATCTCGTCGGTCACGAGGGCGTCGTAGAGGGCCTTCTCGTCCACCACTCCGCCGCGGGCCACGTTGACCAGAATCGCCGAGCTCTTCATCAACTTGAACTCCTCGGTCGAGATCAGGTGCCGCGTTTCGGCCAACATGGGCACGTGCAGGCTGACGATGTCGGAGCGGCGGAGCAGATTCACCAGGTCGGTGTACTCGACCGCGAAGTCCCGGACCAGGTCGTTGTTCTGCTCCACGTCGTGAGCCAGCACCCGCATGCCGAAGCCCCGGGCGATCTTGGCCACGTGCCCGCCGATCCGGCCGCAGCCGACGATGCCGATCGTCTTGCCGACCATTTCGAAACCGCTCAGACGGCTCTTGATCCACTGGTTGCTCTTGAGCGAGGCATCGGCCTGGGTGACCCGGCGGGTGAAGGCCAGGATGTGGGCGAAGACGAGTTCGGCGGCCGAGGCGGTCGAGGCCGCCGGCGAGTTGACGACCGCGATGCCCTGCTTTTCGGCGGCTTCGAGATCGATGTTGTCCAGACCCACGCCGGCGCGGCCCACGACCTTCAGCTTGCCGCCCGCCGCCATGACCCGTTTCGATACCTTGGGTTTGCTGCGCACGATGAGACCGTCGTAGTCGGGGATCTTGGCCAGCAGTTCGTCTTCGTCGGAGGTCGGGATCACATCCACGTCGAACCGTTCGCGCAGACGCGAGACGGCGTCATCAGCGATGGCCGAAGCGACCAGGATGCGGGGCCGCGGACCGGTCACGACCTCTTCTTCGACCAGGTGGATGCCGCATTCCATCTTCTGCATGAAGGGCCAGCGGCCGTCGCGCTCGTCGCCGCCGGCGGTGACCGGCAGGGTGCAGGGTTGACAGCCGATGCTGGGGTAGCCCTGGTCGTGCAGCGGATGATAGGGCAGTTCGTGCTGGTGGATGTACTCCCAGGTCTGCTCCCGGGTCCAGTTGGCCATGGGAGAGACCTTGACCACGCCGCGGCCGTCGACCTCGACGATATCGATGCCCGCCCGCGTCTTGCTCTGGTCGCGCCTGATGCCCGAAAGCCAGGCGGTGGAGTTGTGCACGAAGTGGAGCAGGGGCTCGACCTTGCAGTGATGGCAGCAGAGGTCGGGGTTCGACGTGTACGGTTCGGGACCGAGTTCGGAGATCAGTTCGGACTTCGGCTTGGCCGGGGTGATGATCTCCAGTTTCAGATCCCATTCGGAGCGCAGCCGCTCGCAGAACTCCAGGGTTTCGGGGAAGTGCCAGCCGGTGTCGATGAAGTAGACCGGCATGTCGGGCATGATCTGGATGGCGTGGTGGAGCAGGACCAGCCCGCTGTACCCGAAAGCGGTGGTGATGGCGACGTCGTTGGGGAAGGTCCCGTCGGCCCAGCGCAGGATCGTGAAGACATCGGCGTCATTCAGTTCCCGGTTGGCGCGGGCCAGTTCGTCTTTTGGTATGGGCATGACAGGGGTCTCCCGGACTCTCGGTCCGAATTACACGGTCATTCAGCCTCGGGTATAGGTGCGCAGGGGATCATAGATTTCCTCGCGCAGAGATATCCGATCCTGCCGCGAGACGTTTTCCGGAGCGTCGGCGTGCCGGACGGCTCCGGACATCTTGGGCAGGAAATCGGGATCGCGCTGGATCCCTTCGCCGGTGGTCAGCAGAATGCTGTCGCCTTCGCGCAGCCAGCCACCCCGCAGGGCGGCGAAGAAACCACCCAGGCTTACCGCCCCGGCGCTGCCGATGCGGATTCCGGTCTCGTAGGCGATCAGGCGGCCCACGGCCGGGGTGAGTTCCTCGGGGAAGTCGAAGATCTCGCCCCCCGAATCCCTGACCAGAGCCGCCAGGCGCGGGTAAGCGGCGGGATGCCCCTCGGCCAGAGTGGGCACCTCGGTCTCGGGATCGTCGATGGTGTCGAAGGTTTCATGCCAGCCCTCGGGGAAGCCTGCCTCCCGGGCCTTGCGCCACGAACTGGCCATGGGCGCGCAGCGGCTCGTCTGACAGAGCAGCAGACGCGGCACCTCTTCGATCAGGCCGTAGGCGCGCAGCTCGCGGGCTCCCCGGTCGGTTCCGAGCGGACCGGTGCCCCCGCTCAGCGCCTGAATGTACACCGTCGGGAAGACCTCGCAGTGCCGGTACCACTCGAAGGCCATGGTCCGCTTGGCCTCGATCCGGAAGGGGTCGAAGGTGCCCCCCGCCATGGCCAGACCGTGTTCGGTTGCAAAGGAGCCGGCGAACGCCCGGGCGGTGGGGTAGTCGCCGTCGATCTGATAGACATGCTGTCCGAAGGCGGCGATGTCGGCCACCTTGAAGGGCGGAGCGAAACGGGGGATGAAGGCATACAGGGTGCATCCGGCTGCGGCCAGGTAGCAGGAATAGGCCGTGGCCGTATTCCCCGTACTCGAGACCACGTACTCGCCGACCCCGCGTTCCTTCATGGCGCTCGAGACCAGGCTGCCGGCCAGATCCTTGAAACTGCCGGTGCCGGGGTTCGAGTCGTGGCGGTGCACCCATACCATCACCTCGAGCCCGACGGTCGAGCGGGCGAATTCTTCCAGGAAAGACCACCGTTCGATCGGCACCGCCCCTTCGCCGCGCGAGACGATGTTGGCCCGATCCTGCAGGGGCAGTACCTCGAAGTAGCGCCAGAGTCCTTCGACGCCCGTATCGTCTTCGATGATGCGACGCAGCCGGTCGGCGGTCAGCCCCGGGTAGGTGACGGTCAGGACGTTCCCGCCGCAGGCCGGGCAGGCCTCCTTGGGGCTATGTCCGTCCCAATCCATGGCGTGTCCGCAGTCCCAGCAGGCGAAGCCGAACGTCTGATCCATTGCACTCTCCCCGGAACGAGGCATCTTCAGCGGAGTCGGGCCGGACGAACCGCCCCGCTTCCTCGTACATCATAAGTCGGCTCGATACTACACCTCCGGCGCCATGTCAACCTGTGGATTATTTGTGATGACGGCGGCGAACCGGCCGGAGTTTCGGGAGTCTTGAATCAGAATCGGACCGTCTGCCCGGATACGCCGGGGCTTGCCCGGTCCAACCCGGACATATAGCATGCAGGCACCTTCTCGTTCCCCGTCTCAGGAGGGTATGCATCTTCATGGAGAAGAGCTCGCGTGATCCACGCACCATCGGGGCCTGGATCGTCGGACTGGCTTCGTTTTTCGTCTACTTCATCACTATCGCCCCGACGGTGGCTTTCTGGGATGCGGGCGAGTTCATTGCGGCGGCCTGGTCGCTCGGTATCACCCATCCGCCCGCCGCCCCGACCTTCGTTCTGCTGGGCCGGCTCTTTACCCTGATTCCCACCCCCGTCAACGTCGCCGCCGAGGTGAATTTCATTTCGGTCGTGACCTCGACCGTCACCGCCGTGCTGCTGTACGCCATCATTCTCGAGATCGTCCGGCTCTGGGGAAGCGGGGGACAGACGACCGAAAAGGGTGTGCTGCATTCCGGGGCGGTGAAGGAAGAGAACGAGGTCTACTCGCCGCTGGTCCAGGCGGTTGCGGCCGGGACCGGCGCCCTGGCGTACGCCTTCAGCCATTCGGCCTGGTTCAACGCCGTCGAGGCCGAGGTCTACAGCCTATCGATAATGGTCACCGCGCTCTGCATCTGGCTCGTTTTCCGCCACCTGCGCGGCGGGCTCGACAGCCGGCGGGCGCCCCTGTTGCTGCTGATCGGGTATCTCTTCGGGGTCGGGGCCGCCAACCACCTGCTGGCCCTGCTCACCATCCCCACCATCCTGATTCTGCTCTGGTACTTCGACCGGCCGGTGCTCAAGCGGGTCGATATCTGGGTCTGGGCGGTTCTTCTGGCCGGACTCGGATTTACGATCTACGCCCTGATCTATATCCGGAGCGGGCTCGATCCGCCGGTCGATATGACCAACCCGGAAAACTGGCAGAACTTCATGCAGGTCCTGCAGCGGCGCCAGTACGGATCGGAATCGATGCTGCTCGCGATCTTCGATCGCAAGGCCGACTTCTGGTCCTACCAGCTCGACTATCACTTCCTGCGGTATCTGCGCCGCGAGTTCTTCCTGCCCTTCTACTTCATCGCTCTTTTCGGGGCGGTGATCAATTTCCAGCGCGACCGGCGTACCTTCCTGGCCAATGCGGCCCTGTGGACGATCATGGGTCTGGGACTGGTGGTCTACCTGAATATGCCCGATCCGCAACCCCGGGATCGGGATTACATCTTCGTGGGCTGTTATTTCGCCACCGCCATCTGGATCGGCACCGGCATGGCCGGTCTGGCCGCCCTGGTGCGGGATTACCTGACCAACCGGGATAAAGATACGGCCCCGGCTGCCATCTCGGGTGCCGTCCGCTCGGCGGCCATGGTCATACTCGTGATCGGGATCGCCCTGGTCGGCTTCCAGTTCGGCTCGAACTTCCACTCCCACGACCGCAGCGGCGACTGGGTGGCCTGGGACTACGGCTATAACATCCTGCAGTCGTGCGAGCAGGACGCGATCATCTTCACCAACGGAGACAACGATACCTACCCGCTCTGGTACCTGCAGACGGTCGAGGGCATCAGGCCCGACGTGGCCGTGATCAACCTGAGCATCCTCAATCTGCAGTGGTACATCACCTGGCTCAGGGACGTGCTGGGGGTGCCGATCTCCCTGACAGACAGGCAGATCGCCCAGCTCGGTCTGCAGGCCATGCCGCAGGACACCACCCTGACCGTGGCCGGACTTGAGTGGCGCATTCCGGGCCAGCGCTATATCCGCATCCAGGATCAGATGGTGGCCTGGATCCTGGCCGCCAACAACGGGCGGCGCCCGGTCTATTTCGCCATCACGGTCCCGACCGAGAACATGGCTTTTTTCGACCACCACGCCGAGATCCAGGGCTTCGCCCTGCAGCTGGTGCCCGACGCCGAAATGGTCAACGTCGACCTGACCGAGCGCCGGCTCCGTGAGGTCTTCAAGTACCGGGCCATCATCGACAAAAGGGTATACAAGGACGAGAACGCTTCGACCCTGATCCACAATTACCGGGTGGTGTTCCAGAACACGGCCCACGCCCTGCTGCTCCGCGGCGAGGTGGAACGGGCCGCCGCTCTGCTCGAGTACGGCGACCAGATGGTCGATTTTGCCGGTTCCGACTTTCAGTACTTTCACGGCATTCTGACCCAGGCCGCCGGGGACACCCTGCGGGCCCAGGAGATGCTCGAAGAGGTCCTCGACGCCGAATTCCAGATACCGGGCTACCGTGCCCGTGCCTTCTTGGCGCTGATCCATTCCTATGCCGTCACGGGGCAGTTCGAGCGGGCGGTGGGAGTGATCGAACGCTGGCTCACGATCATGCCCGGCGACCGCGAAGCCCGGGCCTGGATCGACACCCTGCGGATGGGGATCGTTCCCGCCGGTCTGGAAGAGGTGGCCGAATTCCTTCTGCCCCGGGCGCGGACCGTCTCAGGCCCCGGCGGGCAGCGGTAGTACGGTCTGCGCTCTCGTCAGCGCAGGCCGGGAATACGGCGCAGGAGCCGGAGCAGGCGTTCGAGCAGGCGGTGGAAGCGTTCCTCGCTCCAGCCGGGAGGGGGGCCGATCGGCAGCAGGCGCTGAACCGCCACGGTCTGCACCTCGGTGTATTTGAGCAGACCCTCCCGGCCGTGCCGGCGTCCCAGCCCCGAGTCTTTCCACCCCCCCTGAGGGGCGTCGGCACTGATCCAGCTGGCCCGGTAGGAATCGTTCACGCTCACCGTACCGGTTTCCAGGCGCCGGGCGAGGGCCCGGGCGCGGCGCGCGTTGCGGTCCCAGACCGCGGCGTTCAGGCCGTAGGGGGAATCGTTGGCGGCCGCGACGGCCTCCTCGATCCCGGCGACCGGGAGAAGAGATACGACCGGACCGAAGGTCTCCTCGCCCAGGACGACCGCGTCTTCAGGGACATCACTCAGGATGGTCGGTTCGTAGAAGAGGGGGCCCAGATCGGGGCGGGGGCGGCCGCCGGTCAGCACGCGGGCCCCGGCCGCGACCGCCTCATCGACATGAGCGGTGACCTTGGCCAGCTGCTCGGCACTGATCAGCGAACCCATGTCGGCGGAGTAATCGAAAGCGGCCCCGAGGCGAAGCCGTTCCGTTTCGCGCACGAACCGGGCGGCGAAGTCGTCGGCGACCGCCGCCTCGACGTAGATTCGTTCGATCGACACACAGAGCTGTCCGGTGGAGGAAAAACAGTCCCAGACCGCCACCCGCGCCGCCCGGTCCAGATCGGCTCCGGCGCAGACGATCATGGCGTTCTTGCCGCCCAGTTCCATGGTGCAGTCGACGAGATGCGATCCGGCCTCCGAAGCGAGCAGCCGACCGGTCTGCGTACTGCCGGTGAACATCAGGAAGTCGGAGGCCGCGATCAGGGCCGGGGCCAGTTCTGAGCCCCGGCCGGTCACGACCCGCACCAGCCCCGCCGGAAGGCCGGCGCGTTCGAGCAGGTCGAGGGCCCACAGGGCGGTAAACGGTGTGAGCCGGTCGGGCTTGAGGACCGCACCATTGCCCGCCAGCAGGGCGGCGAGCAGATCGGAGAGACTCAGCGTCAGAGGGTAGTTCCAGGGCGAGATCAGGGCCGCGATCCCGACCGGGTGACGGTATTCGCGGATCCGGGTCAGGAGAGGAACGCCGCCGCGCCGGCGGCGGGGGCGCAGGTGGCGGGGGCCGTGGAAGGCGTAGTAGCGGGCCATGACGGCGACATCGCCCACCTCTTCGAAACAGTGACAGCGGGCCTTGCCGGTCTCGGCCTGGATAATGTCGAGGATCGCCTCGCTCTCGCGCCAGATCAGGTCGTGGATCCCGACCAGCAGGCGGGCCCGCTTCCGGAGCGGGCGGGCGGCCCACTCCCGCTGGACCTCCCGGGCTCCGGCGACGGCTGCGAGCGCGTCGGCGGCGGTGCACAGCGGCGCCTCGGCCAGGACTTCGCCGGTCCAGGGGGCCGCGACGGCGAAGCTCTCCCGGGCTCCGAGCGCTGTCACCCGGGCGGCAAGGCGGTCGAGGTTCGCCCGGTCGAGCCGCGTTGCGATCTCGTCGATGGTCACCGCATTCCTCCTGGGTGTCAGGGCTGTCCAGGGTCCGCTCGACTCCGGAGGGGATTCTACCTGCAACCGCACCGCGGGTACAGCCAACCCGGCGTCCGGCCACGGCGGGATTGGCGCAGCCGGGGCCGGGGGATTACACTCGGATCGGATCAGACCGGAACGACGGAATCGAAGAAAGGTACCCGACCATGAGAACGAAGCCGCTGGCACTCGTTGCCCTGCTCCTGCTTCCGGGGGCGGGTCCGCTCACGACCGATGCCCAGGACATCCGCGATACCCGACTGCTCGCCGAACCGGCGGTCAGCGCCGGGGCTATCGCCTTCCTCTACGCCGGAGATCTCTGGACCGCCAACCGCGATGGGAGCGGGGTCCGGCGCCTGACCACCCATGTCGGCAGCGAATCGAATCCGCGCTTTTCTCCCGACGGCCGGCTGCTGGCCTTCAGCGCCCAGTATGACGGAAACACCGATGTCTACGTGGTCGAGAGCGCCGGTGGAGTGCCGCGCCGGTTGACCTGGCACCCCGGGGCCGATGTGGTGCAGGGCTTTACGACCGACGGTTCGGAGGTGCTCTTCCGTTCCTCGCGCCAGACCTTCACCAACCGGTATTCCCAGCTCTTCACCATTCCGGTCGAGGGGGGGCATCCGACGGCGCTGCCGATCCCGAACGCCGATAAGGCCGTCTACAGTCCCGACGGCCGGATGATGGCCTACACTCCGCTGGGGGAGCGCTTTAACCAGTGGAAGAACTACCGCGGGGGCACCGCTTCGCGGATCTGGCTGTACAATACCCGCACTCACGACGTGGAGCAGATCCCGCAGCCGGAGGGGCGCTGCAACGACACCGATCCGATGTGGTTCGATGACCGTGTCTGGTTCCGCTCCGACCGCAACGGGGAGTTCAATCTCTTCAGCTTCGATCCCCGCTCGAAGGAAGTCGTCCAGCACACCCGGCACGAGGATTTCCCCATCGTCAACTGCTCGGCCGGAGCCGGGATGATCATCTACGAGCAGGCCGGCTGGCTGCATCTCTTCGATCCCGCGACCGATACCTGCGGCCGTCTCACGATCGGCGTGGCCGCCGATCTGCTCGAGGTCAGGCCGCGCTACATCAGCGGGGCCCGCTGGGTGCGCAACGCCGACATCTCCCCCTCGGGGGTGCGGGCCGTGTTCGAGTTCCGGGGCGACATCGCCACCGTGCCGGCCGAGGAGGGCGACGTGCGCCTGCTCACCGCCACTTCGGATTCGCACGAGCGTTCCCCGGCCTGGTCGCCCGACGGTACGCAGATCGCGTATTTCTCCGACGCCTCGGGCGAATACGAACTCGTCCTCGCTCCCCAGGATGGAGAGGGCGAGGTGCGCACCTTCGCGGTTCCGGGAGCGGGCTTCTACGAGGATCCGGTCTGGTCGCCGGACGGAACCCGGATCAGTTTCAGCGACAATTCGTGGTCGCTCTACGTGCTCGACGTCGCTTCGGGCGAGGTGAAGGAGATCGCCCGGGAGATTCTCTACGGTCCGCAGAAGATCATGCATCACAACTGGTCGCCCGATTCGCGCTGGCTGGCCTACACCCTCTACACCCGGACCTATTTCCAGCAGGTCTATCTCTACAGTGTCGCCGAGGACCGCTCCTATCACATCACCGACGGCCTGAGCGATGTGACCTCACCTGTCTTCGATGCCGGCGGGAAATACCTCTATATGGCCGCTTCGACCGATGCCGGGCCGGTGCGCAGCTGGTTCGCGATGTCGAACGCCGACATGGAGATGTCGAACGCTCTCTACCTGGCGGTCCTGCCGCAGGGGGAACTCTCACCCCTGGCGCGCCGCAGTGACGAGGAGGCCGCCGGCGAGGCCGGTGAGCAGGCAGGCACGACACGCGGCGGCCGTGAGAGGGATGAGAGCGCCGAAGAGGTCGAGGTCGTGATCGATTTCTCCGGGCTCGATCAGCGCATCCTCGCCCTGCCTCTGCGCTCGGCCCTTTACACCAACCTGCAGGCCGGCCCCGCGGGCACCCTCTATTACCTGAAGACCGCTGCTGACCGGACCACCAGCCTCTGCCTCTTCGATCTGGAGGAGCGCTCCGAAGAAACCCTGCTCGAAGGGGTCAGAGACTACCGTCTGTCGGCCGACCGGAAGAAGGTGCTGGTATTGCAGGGCTCGAACTGGCTGATCGCCGGTGCCGGGAGTGCGATCCGGCCCGGGTCGGGGCGTCTGGCGGTCGATGAGATCGAAGTCCGGATCGATCCCCGCGCCGAGTGGGAGCAGATCTTCAACGAGGCCTGGCGGATCAACCGCGATTACTTCTACGACCCCGGCATGCACGGCGCCGACTGGCCGGCGATGCGCGAGAAATACAGCATCTTCCTGCCTCACTGCGCCACCCGGGCCGATCTGAACCGGGTCATGATGTGGATGTGCTCCGAAATCGGGGTCGGCCACCACCGGGTCGGCGGGGGGGATTACCTGCACCGGGCCGAGAGCGTGCCCGGCGGGCTGCTCGGAGCCGACTACGTGATCGACCGGGGCCGCTACCGGTTCGAGAAGGTCTACGGCGGCCTGAACTGGAACGGGAATCTGCGCTCGCCGCTGACAGAGCCGGGGGTCGAGGTGCAGGCCGGCGAGTACCTGCTGGCCGTCAACGGGGTCGAACTGCGCCCCCCCGACAACCTCTACGCCCGTTTCGAGAACACCACCGGGAAGATGGTCGAGATCACGGTCGGACCGCGCCCCGACGGCCGCGAGGCGCGCACCGTCACGGTCGTCCCGATCACCTCCGAATATGCCCTGCGCAACCGCGACTGGGTCGAGGGTAACCTGCGCCGGGTCGACGAAGCCACCGGCGGCCGGGTGGCCTACACCTATGTGCCCAACACGTCCACCTCGGGGCATGTCTATTTCAAACGCTACTTCTTCCCCCAGGCGCACAAGGACGCCATCATCGTCGACGAGCGGTTCAACGGCGGCGGCTCGGTGGCCGATTACTACATCGACCTGCTGCGCCGGCCCGAAATCTGCCACTGGGCGATGCGCTACGGCGAGGACCTGCCCACACCGCTCTCCTCGATCCAGGGCCCGAAAGTGATGCTGATCGACGAGACCGCCGGTTCGGGGGGCGATCTGCTGCCCTGGATGTGGCGCAAACTCGGCCTGGGTCTGCTGATCGGCCGGCGGACCTGGGGAGGACTGGTCGGCACCCTGGGATTCCCCGTTCTGCTCGACGGGGGGTCAGTCACGGCGCCGAACCTGGCCATCTGGACCGAGGACGGCTTCGTGGTCGAGAACGTGGGAGTGCCGCCCGACATCGAGGTCGAGCAGTTCCCGGCCGATGTGATCGCGGGGCGCGATCCGCAGCTCGAACGGGCGATCGAGGAGATCCTGCGTCAACTCGAGGCCAATCCTCCCGTGCAGTCTGAGCGGCCGCCCTATCCGATCCGGGTCTGGAAGAGGTGAGCCGGTGAAGAAAGGCATGAAAGTCAGACTGCTTCTGATCGGGTTGTTGCTGGCCGCCGGTTGCGCCCACCGGGCCGAACCGGTGCGCCGGTCGGATCCCGCACCTTCCGATCCGGCCTTTGCGTCCGAGGTGAGGGCTCTGGGCGAGCGCGCCCTGACGCTCGTGCGACGGCACCGGGTGGCCGGGATCGCAACCCGCCGCTTTACCCACGACGAGCTCTGGACGGCGCTCGGGGGCCCGCTGTCGGCCGGCCCCTTCGAGGTCGCCGAAGCCGGACGCTCGGTCCAGGGGCGCTCGATTCTCACCGTCCGATACGGGAACGGCCCGGTGCGGGTTCTGCTCTGGTCGCAGATGCACGGCGACGAATCTTCCGCCACCATGGCCCTGGCAGACCTGATTGCCTTTCTGGCCGCCGAACCTTCACATCCTCTGGCCCGGCGGTTGCATGACGAACTGACGATCGTGATGATCCCCATGCTCAATCCCGACGGGGCCCGGCTTTTTCAGCGCCGCAACGCGTTCGGTGTCGACGTCAACCGCGACGCCCGGCGTCTGGCGACTCCCGAGGGCCGGATTCTCAAGCAGGTCCGCGACGACTTCGCCCCCGACTTCGGTTTCAATCTGCACGATCAGAACCCGCACACGCAGGCGGGGCGCGGCGGCGAGCGGGCGGCTTTCGCCCTGCTGGCGCCGGCAGCCGACGCCGACCGCAGCTGGGGACCGGTCCGGGAGCGGGCCCGGTTCGTGGCCGCGGCTCTGGCGGCCGTGCTCGAGTCCGAGGTCCCCGGGCGGGTGGCCCGATACAACGACGCCTTCAATCCCCGGGCTTTCGGGGATCTGATGCAGAAGTGGGGGACCAGCACCGTTCTGATCGAAACGGGGGTGCTCGACAACGACCCTGAAAAACAGCGCCTGCGGGACCTCAACGGCATGGCCCTGCTCACAGCGCTCGACCTCATCGCCACCGGCGACTGGCGCCGGGCCGACCCGCAACTCTACGACAATCTGCCTCCCAACCACGGGTTCACCCACGATCTCCTGCTCCGGGGGGGGATGGTGGTCCTGAACCGGGGCGAACCGGTCCGGCTCGATCTGGCCCTGGCCTGGGAGGACGGTGTGCGGCGGGAAGGTCTGATCGTGACCGATGTCGGCGACCTGGAAGGGGTGTATGCTCTCGAAGTCATCGATGCAACCGGTCTCTTCATTCATCCCGAGGGACCGATGAGCGCTCCCGAAGCCGGCGGCCGCTGGCTGCTGGTGGGCGAACCGGTGGTTCTGACTCTGCGGCGAGGATCCGAAAGGGAAAGCGACATGGTGATGCGTCTTGGCGGACATTGAGGGACTGCTGAGCGAACTGGCGCGGGCGGTCCAGCGCTACGGCATGTACCCGGAGGGGCATCCCGCGCGCACCTCGACCGCAGCCGAGGTGCACGACCGGCTGCTGGAACTGCTGCGCACCGAAGAAGCCGTGAACATGCGGGTGACCGGTGACCGGATCGTGTGCGGCGGGATCGAGACCGATCCCGACAGCGCTTTGCTGTCCGGTTTCGCCCGGCGCGTCCACTCCCACCAGCTGCACCAGATCACTCTGCGGGCGGGGATCACGACCGAGGAACTGGCCGGCCTGTTGGGTGTGCTGGCCGAGGCGGCGGGAGCGGTGGGAGAACCCTTCGGAGCTTCAGCCCCCGAGGTCCTGGCCCGCTGGCCGCATATCGATCTCGAACCGGTTCCCTATGCCGACCTGAGACTGGCCCGGGGCTCGGAGGAGGACGATGATGAGGACCAGACCGGCGACGTGCTGGCCGGCAGCGGCCGGGGAGGCGAAGCCGGGGAGGGCGGCCCGGGGGGTACGGGCGACGCCGGGGAGAGCGAGCTGCAGCGCCAGATCGCCGGTCTGCTGGACAACCTCGACTCCGGGGCCCGTGACCGGTTGCGGGAAGCGTTCCAGACAGTCATGAAGAGCGAGGGTGTCGGCGGGATTCCCGAGCGGGCGGTGGCCCGGCTCATCGAACGGGTCCGCTCGAGCGGGGGGCAGGACCGGGCGGCCGCCACCATGCTGGGTCTGATTTCGCGTCTCGGGAAATCGCTCGCCGGGGAGGGCAGCGAGCGACGGGTTTCGCCGGGTGAGGTGCTCGGCGAACTGGTCGGCCAGCTCGAGGGCCGGACCGGTGAGGGAGACCCATCGGGTGGTGTCGGGGAGGGCTTCGAGACCGTCGAGGCGGTCTGGGTCGGACCGATCGAGCCGGAACGTGTGCTCCGGCTCGGGGTCGAACTGGCCGAGATCTCGCCCGCGGCCCAGCGGTCCATGAAGACCCTGGTCGCCGAGGCCCGGGCCGGCACGGTAGCCGACATCCTGGAAGCGGCACCCGAAGACAATGCCGGGGCCGGGGAGATCCGGGAGTGGATCGGCCGTCCGAAAAATCTGCAACGGCTCATGGCCGGAGAGTCCCCCGACCTGGACGCCGTCGACCGATTGATCCGAATCTTCGGTTCCGCCGCAGCCCCGGCTCTGTTGGCAACCCTGGTGGACGCTACGCAGGAGGACGTGCGCGGCGAACTCGCCCGACGACTGATCGCCCTGGGTGGGGAGGTCGGTCCGCTGGCGGTCGAACGTCTGGAGGAACCCGATCCCCGGGTACGCGGCGCCATGCTCAGCATCCTGAGCCGGATCGACCCGCTCCCCGAAAATTTTCATCCCTCCTCCTTTTATCTCGATGACGACCGGGGGGTGCGCCGGCAGGCGCTCGAATTCGGCCTGCAGCTCGACGATGAGCGGGAGCGTGTACTCTATACCGCCCTGCGCGATCCCGATCCAGACATCGTGTCTTTCGCGCTGACCGAGATCGCCCGGGATTGTCCCCCCGATCTGGTTTCCCGGCTCATCCGCATGGCCACCGACCGGCGCGAGCCGGCGGCCATGCGCCGGGCCGGTATCAGGGCCCTGGCGTACGCCGATTCACCCGAGGTGCTGTCCGCTCTCATAGAATTGACCTGGCAGCGGCGTTTTTTCGTCATCTACGCCCTGGCGCCGAAGAGTTCGGAGATGCTCGAAGCCCTGGAGATACTGGTCCGCAACTGGGCCTCGAACTCCCGGGTGCGCCGCATCGTCGCGGCGGCCCGCAAGTCGAAGGATCCCCAGATCAAGGCGGTGGCGACCAGGTCCGGCCCCAGGCCGACCTCAGCGAGTGAAACCGGCGGGGATCGTACGGACGGAGCGGGGAGAGGCCAGGCATGAGCGCCGCGGTAGGTTTCCTGCACGCCCTCTCGCACTGTCTGTCGGCGATAGGGCTCTACGCCGAAGGGCACCCGGCTCGCGAGAAGGCTCTCGAAGACGCCTATACCAACCTCCTCGACCTGCAGGAAGATAGCGCGACCGTGGTTTTCACCTTTCTCGCCGACGAGGTCGTGTACGGCGAGACACCCCTGCGCGGACTGCGCAATTGGGCTCTCGCGGCCCGTCTGGCGGAAAACGGAATCGAACGGCTCGAACTGGGGACCGGCGTCACCCGCGAAGAGGTCGGAGTCTTCGTCATCGAGCTGGCCGACCTGATCGCCGGCCGCAAGGAGTACGCCGATATCCAGCCGGGGGAATTCGATAACATCCGTTTCGGCCCGGTCAGCCTGCTTGACGGGACCGGCGGCTACACCCTCTTCAACCTCTACGAACAGGCCGAAATGGCCGACGGGCTCTTCACCGAAGCAAGCGCCAACGGAGCCATCCACGCGGCGCTGTCGGCCGGCGTGCTCGATTCGATCTGGGGTGTGATGCACGCCGAAGAGGAACTCGTCATTCCCCAGGTGCCGATAACCGAAGGCTCCGAACTCGCGGTCGTCCGTGCGCTCAACACCAGCGTGCTGGCGGTGGCCCTGGGCGAGTTCATGCAGCTGGCCGAACCGGAGATAATGCTCATCGCCGAAGCCGCCCTGCTGCACGATATCGGCAAGGTGACCGTGCCCGAGGAGATCCTCAACAAGCCGGGCGAGCTGACCGACGAGGAGTGGTCGGTGATCCGCCGCCATCCCCTGGAGGGAGCCCGGATCCTGATGCGTTCGGGGGAGCGGTTCGGCGCCGCTGCGGTGGCAGCCAGCGAGCATCATCTCGATCTCGACGGTTCGGGGTACCCCGAATTCATCTACCCGCGCACTCCGCACCGCATCAGTCAGGTCGTTCGTCTCTGCGACGTCTATGACGCCATGCGCACCAGGCGGCCGTACGAACCCGAGCTGGGACTCGAGCGTATCATGGAGGTCCTCACCGCAGGCACCGGATCCAAATTCGCTCCCGACCTGGTCAAGGGATTCACCCGCATGCTCAGCACCTGGCGGGACCGTTTCGTGGCTGCCGATGCGGGCCTGCTGGGTTGATCGTCAGGGCTGGCTGGTCAACCCGCCGGCGATCTCGCCCCCGTCGATGACGACTGTCTGACCGGTGATGAAGGCGGCCTCATCCGAGGCCAGAAAGGCGAAGAGGGCGGCGACGTCCTCGGGCCGGCCGAGCCGGTCGAGGGGGAGCCTGGCGGCGAACGCCTGCTGCATCTCGGCGGTGTATTCGGCTTCCTGCATGGGTGTGAGGATGAAACCGGGGCAGACCGCGTTGACCCGGATCGCCGGGGCCAGCTCGAGTGCCATCGAGCGGGTCAGCTCGACCACGCCGGCCTTCGAGGCGTTGTAGTCGGCGTAATAGTGATACCCGACCAGGGCGTTGGTCGAAGCGGTATTGACGATCGTCCCCCCGCCGCCCGCGAGCATGCGTCGGGCGGTGAGCTGACCCACGGTGAAGATTCCGGTCAGGTTGACGTCGATCACCCGCCGCCACTCGTCGTCTGTGATCTCGAGAAAAGGATGCCGCAGGCTGATCCCGGCGTTGTTGATCAGCACGTCGAGCCCGCCGAGGTTGCCGGCCAGTTCGTCGAGAGCACTCTGGACCTCCGGCGGCGAGGTGACGTCGGCGACGAGAGTTCCGGTCAGGCCGGGCAGCTCCGACGACGCCCGGTCGAGGGCGTCGGAGTCGGCGTCCAGCAGGGTGACCAGGCTCCCCTCGGCCAGAAAACGTTCGGCGGCGGCCAGGCCGATTCCTCCGGCTCCGCCGGTGATCAGAACCCGTTTGTCGGTCAGACCCTTCATGCTCGGTTCTCCCTCAGGTGTTCCGGTTTTGGCGGCACGCGGGCAGCGTTGCGCCCGCCGGTACGGGTGCGGTTCCGTTCCCGGGACCGGGCCCGAACCCCGGCTCAGACCCCGTCGGCCAGTTCGGCGGTGGCGATCGGCGGGTTGTCGAGCAGGGCCCCGCCATGGCGTACAACGTAGGTTTCCAGGGCGTAGTAGGCCGGCAGCCCGAGGCGCTCGAGTTCGACCGCCGCTCCCCGGTTGCGGTCCTCCACCCGTTGCCAGAACTCGCGTTCCTCGGGACCGGGGAAGGGTGCCCGGTCCTTCTGCGATTCGTGCTTGAAAATGGCCAGGATCTTCAGATTCAGTTCTTCCTGCGAGAGGGGCACCAGGACGGTCGCCTCGGCCAGCGGCCACTCCTGCCAGGCCCCGCGGTAGAGCCAGATCTCGGGTTCGGGCCCGCCACAGGCGTCGAGTGCCTGCTGAATGGCTTCGAGGCACATGCGATGGGTGCCGTGTGGATCGGACATGTCGCCGGCCGCGAAGACGATCTCGGGCTCGAGTTCCTCGAGCAGGGCGAGGATGATGGCAACGTCCTCGGGCCCGACCGGGTCCTTGCGGACCTCGCCGGTGCGGTAGAAGGGCAGGTTGAGAAAGCGGGCCTGATCGGGCACCAGACCCAGGGTTCTGATCGCCGACACCGCTTCGGACTCCCGGATGGCCCGTTTGAGCTGCAGGACCTCCTCGATATCAACTTCGCCCGGTTCCTTGGCGGCGAGGAAGGTTTCGATCCGGTTGCTCACCGAGCCGAGTTCCTCGGGGCCGATACCGAGCACCCCCTCGGCCCGCCGGATGAAGTCGAGGTAGCGCCGGACCTCGTGGTCGAAAACGGCGATGTTCCCCGAGGTCTGGTACGCGACCGTGATCTCGTTACCGTTGAGCTGCAGCTTGTGCAGGATCCCCCCCATCGAGATGACGTCGTCGTCGGGGTGGGGGGAAAAAACGAGAATGCGACGGTCTTCAGGCAGCTTGCTGCGGCCCCGGATCTTGGCGATCAGCCGGTTGAAGATTTCGCCGTTCAGGGGGGCGGCTGAACCCCACCGGGCCGCCAGGGCGCTGAGATGGTTTGTCCGGTAGTCGCGGGTTTCGAGGCGCAGGATCGATTTACCCGTGGTCCGGCTCAACCACATGACGGCCTTGGTTTCGGCCGCCTGGTTCCACTCCACCGGCCCGAGCAGCCAGGGGGTCCGGAAGCGGGTCAGGGCGGCCGCGGTGGGGGGATCGAGGTAGACGGTGGCGTCGGGATGCTGCTGCAGGTAGCTGGCTGCCACCTCCTGGTCGACCGGTCCTTCGACCGCCCGCCGGATGATCTCGGCCTTGTGCTCGCCCAGGGCGATCATGGCGATTTCGCGGGCTTCGAGGATGGTGGCCACGCCCATCGTGATCGCCTTGAGTGGGACGTTGTCCTCGCCGAAGAAATCAGAGGCCGCGTCGCGCCGGGTGACAGTGTCGAGGTAGATGAGCCGGGTACGCGAGTCGCGCCCCGACCCTGGTTCGTTGAAGCCGATGTGACCGGTCCGGCCGATGCCGAGAATCTGTAAATCGATGCCTCCCGCCCGGGCTATCGCCGCTTCGTATTCGTGGCAGAAATCGTCCACCGAATCCTCGGGGATGTCGCTGCGGGGAATATGGATGTTGGCGGGGTCTAGGTTGATGTGGTCGAAGAAGTTCTCGTGCATGTAGCGGCGGTAGGAGTGAATCGAACCGGGATCGAGCGGGAAGTACTCGTCGAGGTTGAAAGTGATGACGCGGGAGAAATCGAGGGCCTCGTCGCGGTGGCGCCGGATGAGTTCGCGATAGATGCCGAGGGGGGTCGAGCCGGTGGCCAGACCAAGGACGGTCGCCCGTTCCCGGGCGTTGTTGGCCGTGATGAGGTCGCTGATCCGGTCGGCCACGGCGTGGGCGATCCGGCGATGATCGTCGAGGACGACGACCCGGATCCTCTCTTTCTGCGTCAGCACGCTTGTTCTCCTGCCGCTGCGACCCGGGCGGGAGCTCCGGGACGGGTGATGAGGGTGAGCGCGGTTTCCGATCGCTCCGGGAACTCGTGAGTATACGCCTCGAGCCAGGTCCGTGCGAAGGCTTCGGCACCGCTTCCGGTCTCGGGCACGACCGCCCAGACGCTGCCCCCGAAGCCCGCCCCGAAATACGAGGCCGCGGGCGCGCCCGCCTCACGGGCCAGAGCCTGAAGCCGGTCGGTTTCGGGGATCACGGTGCCCAGGTCCTCGCGGGCCGCCCGATGGGACCGCTCGGCTGCCCGGCCGAGAGCCTCGAGGTCGGCGGTGCGAAGAGCTTCACGGGCCGCCGGAGTGTAGACACATTCTTCACCGACGAACTGACGGAACCGCCCGGCCGGATCGAGATCCTCCGGTTCCGGTTGCGGTTCTCCCGGTCCGTTCCGGTTCTCCCGTGCCCGGCCCCGCGCGGCCAGGAAGTCGACGATCGCGTCGCATTCGCTCCGGTCCCGACCAGCGGCGAGTTCCCCGAGATGGCGCAGCCCGGTTCCGCGGGCCTCGTTCCAGAGTTCGACGGCCAGCCGGGCACGGCGGGAGGCCCGGTTGTAGTCGGCGAGCCTGGCGCCGGTCTTCTCGGCCCTGACACCAGAGGAAGCGATCACACAGCTCCAATCCCGGGGCCAGACGATCTGTTCGTGCAGGCGGGTGGGAGCGAAGGAGCAGGACGCAATCCGACCGGGACGGCAGAGCAGCATGGCGGCATGGTCTTCGCTTCCCCCGAAGGTGCCCACGCCCGATTCCCCGACCAGGGTGCCGTAGTTCTCGCCGTTCTCCACGCACCCCAGGTACTCGACCAGACGTTCGACCTCGCTCAGCTCGGCCCGCCAGGCAGGGGTCTCGTCCAGATGCCACAGGTGGGCGAGCACGAGAAAGGTGGCCACCATCAGGGCGCTCGAACTGCTCATGCCGGCCGCGATCGGCAGGTCGCCGGCAAAGGCGATATCGACCCCGGTGAGGGAAGCCTGAGAGCCGAAGTTCAGAGCCAGTCGGCGAGCTGTGGTGGCGGGATAGTTCAGCCAGTCACCCGGGGGCAGGGTGGGGCGTTCGCCGGGCCGGAAGAGACGGACGTCACCGGGCCGGTCGGCCGGAATGATCCTGATCCGCTCTTCGGCGGCGGGGCGGGCGGCCATACGCAGGCCCTGCCGGGTAGCCAGCAGCAGACTCGAGCCGCCGGCGTAATCGGTGTGCTTGCCGAACAGCTCGACCCGGCCGGGAACGAAGGCCCGCACGGGATCCGGCCCGGGCCCGAGAGTGTCCCGGCAGCGGTCGAGGAGAGGATCGTTGATGAAGTCGGTCTCGTCCGGGATCCTCACGCCTCGATCTCCGGCAGGGTCAGGGAGATCTCGCGGGTCACCGCTTCCAGGGAGGGGATGTCGGCCGTGCCGGTCATGTCGAAGACCGGCTGGTCACTGCGCACAATCCGGAAGGTCATCCCCATCTCGCGGATGCCGTGCAGGACCGCGGTGGGGATCTCGAGCTCGCCGCGCTCCTGGTGCGGCTCGATACTCCGGCAGGCGGCGAACATGCCGGTGGTGAAATGCCAGCAGTTCATCGAGAGAGGCGCCTCGGGGAAACGGTCGCGTTCCGCTCGACCCGGCTTCTCGATGATGTCGGTCAGTACCCCTTCCTCGTAGCCGGTCACGATCGCCATCTCGGCGATTCTCTCCGGAGCAATATTGGAACGGACGATGCCGCTGCGCTCGAAGGCGACCAGGGCGGGGGCGGGCCCGGAGAGCAGGCGGCGCAGGGCTTCCAGGGGGTAGAGATTATCCGAGTTCAGCAGCAGGAAGGGTTCGCCGGCGGCGAACTCTTCGGCGGCCAGCAGGGCATCGGCCGTGCCCAGGGGTTCGGCCTGGACCGCGAAAGCCAGCCGGGTGTCGGTGAGCCGTTCAGCCAGTCGTTCGTACCGTTCGTGCAGAGGGGTGCGGGTCGGAGCCAGTACCAGACAGATTTCGTCGCAGCCGGCTTCGATCAGGCGCTGGATCTGATAATCGAGAAAGGGCCGTCCGTTCAGGCGGATGAGACCCTTCAGGCCCTGCCGGGCGGCTTCCAGGTTCGCCCCCGACAGACCGGCCGCCTCGCTGCCCCGGCGCATGCGGGTTCCCAGACCGGCCGCCAGGACGACGGCCCGATGCGTGGTCGTGTTCGTCACCCCGATCGATCCTCTCCGCCGGCGCGATTCTCCTCTTCTGGAGCAACCGGGCCGGCTCCCGGTACCGTCGGTTCCCCCGTAGAGCTGGAGCCGAAGCCCACCCGGGGGAAGATCTGAATCAGATAGCGCCCCGCAACCACGAAGACGGCCAGACCGACGGCGGCGGGTGCGAATTTGCCATACAGCAGGAAGCCGGTTCCGAACAGGGCGCTGTAAATCGTCACGATTCCCAGGAACCAGGCCAGGAAGGCCGCACTCAGGTTTTCCCGCGGGCGGCCGTCGGGACCGCGCTCGGGCTCGGGATCCGGCCCGACGACCCGTCGCCAGCCCGGCCCGAGGGGACGGATTTTCTCGTAGAAGGAACGCAGGGTGGCCTCATCAGCCGGCCGGGTCAGGAACATGACCGCGATCCAGCCGATGGTAGTGATGGCCACGCCGATCACGAGCCGCAGCGAGGGGTCGAGCAGGGGCAGACCCACCGCCTCGTGGACGAATTCGAACCAGATCGCCACCGTGAAGGAGATGACCATGGCGGCGATCTCGCCCCAGGCGTTGATCCGCCACCAGAACCAGCGCAGCAGGAAGATCAGGCCGGTCCCGGCTCCGATCTGCAGCAGGATCCGGAAAGCCTGCAGGGCGTTCTCGAGCCAGAGGGAGACGACCGAAGCCAGGATCACGAGCAGGACGGTCGAGATCCGGGCGACCAGAACATAGTGTTTCGGGCTCGCCGAGGTGGTGATGAAGCGGCGGTAGAAATCGTCGACGATATAGGAGGAACCCCAGTTCAGGTGGGTGCTGACGGTCGACATGTAGGCCGCGGCCAGACTGGCGACCGCCAGACCGAGCAGGCCGTGGGGCAGGAAGACCAGCATGGCCGGGTAGGCCAGGTCGTGGCCGATGATCGAGGGGTCGAGGTTCGGGAAAGCGGCCTGGATCGAATCGAGGGTGGGGTAGACCAGAACCGAACAGAGGGCCACAAGGATCCACGGCCAGGGGCGCAGGGCGTAGTGGGCGACGTTGAACCACAGGGTAGAGAGCATCGACTCTTTTTCATTGCGGGCCGCAAGCATGCGCTGGGCAATGTACCCGCCTCCCCCTGGTTCGGCTCCCGGGTACCAGGTACTCCACCACTGCACCGCTACGGGGACGATGAAGATCGCCAGCAGCGAGCTGGTGTCGGTGAAATCAGGCAGGAAGCTCAGCTTGCCGGCCAGGGTGGGGGAACTGAGCAGGCCGCCGAGGCCCCCCACCTGGGGCTGCTGCAGGGCGAAGACGGCGGCGGCGATCGAACCCACCATGGCGATCACGAACAGGAGCAGGTCGGTCATGACCACTCCCCACAGACCGGAGGAGGCGGAGTAGATGGCTGTCACGGTGGCGCAGATGAGCACGGTGGTGTATTTGTCCACCCCCAGCAGGACCCCGGCGATCTTGATGGCCGCCATGGTCACCGTGGCCATGATCATGACGTTGAAGAACAGCCCCAGGTAGATCGAACGGAAACCGCGCAGGAAGGCGGCCGGGCGGCCCGAGTAGCGCAGTTCGTAAAAGCCCATGTCGGTCATGGCCCCCGAGCGCCGCCAGAGTTTGGCGTAGAAGAACACCGTGCACATGCCGGTGATAACGAAGGCCCACCAGACCCAGTTGCCGCTCACCCCCCCGGTACGCACGATATCGGTCACCAGGTTGGGGGTATCGGTCGAGAAGGTGGTGGCCACCATCGAGGTACCCAGCAGCCACCAGGGCAGTTTGCGTCCCGAGAGGAAGAACTCGTCGATCCCCTGGCCGGCCCGGCGCATGAAGTAGAGGCCGACCCCGAGAGCGATCAGGCCGTAGGCGGCCATGACGATCCAGTCGATTCCAGCCAGCTGCATGGTTCCCCTTCTATCCTGTTCGCTCGCCCGCCCGCCGGTTGGGCAGGTTTTGTGCGGTCGGTGTGGCGGCCAGCCCGCCGCGGGCGGTACAGCGCAGTTCGCCAGGCATGGCCTCGCCCACCTGACGGACGGCTGTCAGGGTGTCGTCGAGACCGATCGGATCGGTGTACCCGCCCAGAACGAGATCGGCGCAGAGGAAAGCATCGGAAGCGGCGGCGGCGTTACGGGTATGGCAGGGGATCTCCACGATGCCCTGGACCAGGTCGCAGACGCTGCCCATCGCGTTCTGCAGGACGATGGCTGCGGCTCCGGCCGCCCGGGCCGGGCTCCCCCCGGCGGCCTCGACGACCGCGGCTGCGGCCATGGCGCCGGCGGCGCCGATCTCGACCTGACAGCCGGCCACTTCGGCCGCGAACGTCGCCTTGCGCGCCACGGCCAGGCCGATCGCACCCGCCGCCAGCAGAGCCTCGCCGGCCCGCTCCGGGTCGAGACCGCGCTCGGTGATGAGGGTCTCGAGTACGGCCGCCACCACTCCGGCACTGCCGCCGGTCGGAGCGGCGCAGATGACACCGCGCGAGGCGGCCACATGCATGACCGCCAGGGCCCGGGCTGCGCTC
The DNA here is from genome assembly GCA_964576115.1 of uncultured Gemmatimonadota bacterium. Taxonomy (GTDB): domain Bacteria; phylum Blakebacterota; class Blakebacteria; order Blakebacterales; family Blakebacteraceae; genus CAYSYY01. The sequence continues at coordinate 18,201 of CAZNUA010000008.1, read as the reverse complement.
CGGGTGTTCAGGCCCCCCGCGGGCAGGGTTCCGGCGGCCTCGGCGGCCGCCACCGCTCCCGCCGAGGGGACGAGCAGTTGCAGGTCGAGTCCCTCGCCGGTCAGCCCCCGGCGCACGCTGGCACGCATCACCTCGAGACGACGGTCGATTTCCGCCCGTACCTCCCCGGCCGTCAGACCGAGCAGCTCCGCTTCGTAGGCCAATGCCAACCGGCCCAGGGAGAGCTGCCGGCGCTCGGCCAGGGCGACCATGGCGGCGGCCGATTCGAAGAGAGGTCGACCCCGGGGAGGCAGCAGGACCGGTGCGGCGGTGCGGACTGCGGTCACGCCGGGATGCGAACGGATCCGGTCCACAATCGCGGCGGCGAAAGGAGAGCCCTGTTCGATGACGAGCAGGCCCTCCTCGATCACGATGGCGGTGTCCCCGGAATCGCCGGCCAGCTCAGCACACTCGGCCAGAGATGACTGCGAACCGGCGGCGACGAGGGTGTGGAAAGAACCGTCCAGCGCGAGGGGACGATCGTCGAGACGGGTGAGGAGAACCGCTCCTCCGCCGACCGAACGGGCCTCGAGTACGATCGCTTCATCCCCGATCGAGGTGAGATCAGCGACGAGAGCGTTGGGATGGTCGGCCCGTTCGAGGGAGCCGGTGGCGAAGGTGACCGCGAGACCGGCCCGGTCGGCCGCCTCGCCCGCCGCGAGGTACCGCTCGTCGGTCAGGGGAATATCGAGCAGGCCGCAGATGAAGGCCGCATCGGCCCCCTGGGCGGTATAGGTCCGGGCGTAGGAGCCCGAGGAATCGAAGAGAACCTGAGCCGAGCGGGGGGGCGAGCCGAGCAGGTCGGCTGCGAGCCGGCCGATCCGCCAGGCGCCGGCGGTGTGCGAACTCGAAGGACCCCGCATAACGGGGCCGATCACGTGATTGAGAATGCTGATCCGGTCGATCGGGCTCACTCGCTGAAAGAGTTATGCTCGGTCCGGGCGATGATCTCGTCCTGCAGAACCTTGGCGAGATCGCAGAAGTAATCGCTGTATCCCGCCACCCGCACGATGAGATCGCGATAGGCTTCGGGTTCGGCCTGGGCGGCGCGCAGGGTCGAGGCGTCGACGACGTTGAACTGCAGGTGATGACCGTCCAGACGAAAGTAGGAACGTACCAGATGGGTGAACTGCTCCAGGCCGGTTTCGCCCTCCATGATATGAGGGGTGAGCTTGAGGTTCAGCAGGGTGCCGCCGGTGCGGACATGATCCATCCTGGCCACCGATTTCAGCACCCCGGTCGGCCCGGCGCGGTCGGCGCCCTGGACCGGCGAGACACCTTCCGAGAGAGGCGTTCCCGAACGGCGGCCGTCGGCCGAGGCTCCGCAGACCGCGCCGAAGTAGACATGGCAGGTGGTGGGCAGCAGGTTGATGTGATAGCGCCCTCCCCGGGTGTTGGGACGATCCTCGATGGCGGCGTAGTAGATCTCGAAGAGTTCCTGCATGAGCCGGTCGGGGTAGGAATCGTCGTTACCGTACTTCGGGGTTCGCTCGCGCAGCCGGGTCGCCAGGTTCTCCTCGTCGGCAAAATCGTCGGCCAGAGCGTCGAGCAGCTCGGCCATCGAGAGCGTCCGTTCGTCGAAGACGTTGTATTTGACGGCTGTGACGGAGTCGGTCAGGGTGCCCAGCCCGACCCCCTGGATGTAGGAGGTGTCGTAGCGGGCGCCGCCGTCGTGATAATCGCGCCCGGTCGCGATGCAGTCGTCGATCAGCAGGCTGAGGAAGGGAGTGGGAATCTCCCGGGCCCAGAGCCGCTCTATGACGTTGTTGCCGCGGATCTTGATGTCCACGAAGTGCTCGAGCTGGCGCCGGTACGCGTCGAGGAGTTCGGAGAAAGTGGCGAAGTCACGCGGATCGCCGGTTTCGATTCCGATCCGCTCACCCGTGCGGGGATCGAGGCCGTTGTTCAGGGTGATCTCGAACACCTTCGGCATGTTGAAGTACCCGGTGAGATTATAGTTCTCCTTGCCGAAGGCTCCGACCTCGACGCAGCCGCTCGAGCCGCCCTCGCGGGCATCTTCGACACTCTTGCCCTGGCGCACCAGTTCCTGCACGATCAGGTCGGCGTTGAAGATCGAAGGTTGACCGAAGCCCGTTCGGATGATCTGTCCGGCCCGACGGATAAAGGCATCGGGATTTTTCTTGCTGACCTGGATCGAACTCGACGGCTGCAGCAGGCGCATCTCCTCGATGACATCGAGGATGAGGAAGGTCATCTCGCTCACGGCGTCGGTGCCGTCGGCGTATACCCCCCCGGTGTTGATCTGGGCGAAATCGGTGTAGGTGTTCGACTCCTCGGCGGTCACCCCCACCTTCGGAGGGGCCGGCTGGTTGTTGAACTTGATCCAGAGGCACTGCAGCAGTTCGCGGGCCAGCTCTTCGGTGAGTTCACCGTCGGCCAGGCCGCGGCGATAGAAGGGAAGCAGGTGCCGGTCGAGGTGGCCGGGGTTGAAGCTGTCCCAGGTGTTGAGTTCGGTGGTGACCCCGACGTGTACGAACCAGTAGTACTGAATCGCCTCCCAGTAATTTCGCGGCGCCTGAGCCGGAACCCGCTCGCAGACCTCGGCGATCCGCTCCAGTTCGGACCGGCGGCCGGCGTCCTCTTCGGCCGCCGCCAGTTCGCGGGCCCGGTCGGCATAGCGTCCGGCATAGGCGATCAGCGCCTCGGCGGCGATATCCATGGCCTCGAGTTCGGTTTTTTTCGCCAGCGCCTCGGGATCGGCGTGCCAATCCAGGGCGGCGATGCTCGCAACGATCTGTTGTCGCAGGTCTTCAAATCCCAGCCGGTAGATCTTGTCATCGAGTACGGTGTGCCCCGGGGCGCGCTGCTCCATGAACTCGGTGAAGATCCCGGCTTCATACGCCGCGATCCATTCCGGGGCCATCTCGGCGAAGATCAGGTCGCGGATCGAACGACCCCGCCAGAAGGGGATGAAACGGTCCAGAAAAAGGGTGCGGGTGGCTTCGTCGACCCGGAAACTCACTTTCTGGCGGCGGTCGAGGATCTCGAGATCCTCGGGGGTGTGACAGCAGACCTCGGGGTAGGTGGGAGTGGCTTTGGGTGCCGGGCCGCGTTCACCGACGATCAGTTCGCCGGGTCCGATCTCGATTGCCTTACAAGTCAGGAGGTGATGAAAGGCGCGGGCCCGACGCAGGGGGGCCGGCTGCTGCCAGCCGTGCCGGGAGTAGTAGTCCGTGATCAGCTCGGCCCGCTCGGTGGATAGGACGGCTTCAGCCGCCAGACTCGCGTCCCGCAGGGTGCGTACCCGTTCACTCAACGCCATACTTCTCACCTCGCACCGTAACCTCCAGCCCGCAGCCGGAGAGGATATCCACGATCCATTCTAGCCGTTCGGGTGGCGGGGGTTCCAGGTCGGGCAGCAGGTAGTCTCTCTCGAGCCGGTCGTATTTCGTTGTCCCGATCCGGTGATAGGGAAGCAGATCCACCGGGGGCGGTCCGGGCAGCGCGCTCAGGAGCGCCCCCATCGAGCGCAGGTCGGTCTCGTCGTCGTTTACTCCCGGAATGGGGGGGTAGCGGACGATCAGCCCGGCACCGCCGTGGGCCAGGGACCTCAGGTTGGCGAGGATGAGCTCGTTTCCCACGCCGGTGTATTCGGCGTGCCGGGCCGGATCCATGAATTTGAGATCGAAGAGAAAGAGATCGGTCAGTTCGGCCGCAGCTGCGACGACGTCGGGCGGGGCGTGGCCGCAGGTATCCACAACGGCATGGAATCCGCGCTCGCGACAGGCTGCGAGCAGGTCGAGCAGAAATGCCGGCTGGGCCAGCGGTTCGCCCCCCGAAAATGTCACCCCGCCCCCCGATTCGTCGTAAAAGACGGCATCCTTTTCGAGTTCGGTCATCACCTCGGCCACACTCATTTCCCGTCCGACGATCTCGATCGCGCCGGCGGTGCAGAGCCGCGCGCACTCACCGCACAGTGTACAGCGGCCGCGATCGATGCCGATTCGCTCCCCGTCGAAGCTCACGGCTTTCTCGGGGCAGATCTCCAGACAGGTGTAGCAGTGCACGCAGCGCTCGTGCCGCACCCAGATTTCGGGTGCGCTCGACTGCGATTCGGGGTTGTGGCAGATGGCACAGGCCAGCGGACAGCCTTTCAGAAAAACGGTCGTGCGCAGACCGGGCCCATCGTGCAGGGCGAACTTCTTGATGTCGAACACGAGCCCCGTCGTCACAGCGCTATCCCCCGCGCGCAGAAGTTCAGAATCCGCCCCAGTTCTTCAGATTTTCGAGGTCTTTCTCCAGATCGGCGGGTGCGATGAGCAGGATCCAGCCGCTGCGATAGGGATCGTTCAGCAGTTTCGAGATGTCTTTCTCGAGCTCGGTGTTCACAGCCACGACCCTTCCCGTGGCCGGGCACCAGACGCGGTGGATGCGCTTCTGCTCGTCGATGATCCAGAGACAGGAGTCACCCTGGGTTTTTTTCTCGTCCACGCCGGGGAATTCGACCGAAGCGATTTTCCCGATGGTTCTCAGCAGCATGTGGTGCACGCCGACATGAGCGTTTCCGTCGCCGCTTTCCCTGACCCACGAGTTGCCCGGGATGACATGAGTGCCGTCGGGGATCGATACCTCCGGGTACCCGCTGGCTGCGCCCGAGAGTTCTTCCGCCAGGATTTTCTTTCTCTCCAGCGCACGCGAGATGGTGCTTCGGATTTCGTCGGGAGTGAAGGGTTTGGTGACGTAGTCGAAAGCGCCCAGCTTGACCGCCTGGACCGCGGTATGGATGGAGGGATATCCGGTGATCATGATGAAAACGGTGTCGGGCCTCCGTTCCCTGACGGTCTTGAGCAGGTCCATACCGGAGATGCCGGGCATCATCAGGTCGGCGACGATGATATCGTGGGGATTCTCCTGATCCTTCTCCAACGCTTCCTCGCCGCTCAGGGCGGTTACGATCTCGCCCTGCTGGCCCTCGAGCGCGCTGGCGATACTCCGGCACACCGGCTGTTCATCGTCGACAATCAGGATTCTGGGTGTTTCTGACATCGTGCTCCTCCGTTGCCTTCTCGAGATGTCCGACCTGTCTGCGGCAGTCGATTGATACTCCAGCTCTCAAACTAGTGTTCGACAGCGCCTCCGTGCCGCAAAAAAACAGCCGTCTGCCGCTGGGCGGTTTCGACGGGATCGGCTTCTTCATCTGCGGCGGCGTGATGTTCTGAGACTTTGCCGCAGAGCGACGGAGTATGATACCCTTCCAACGTTCCCGACTGTCTGCCTGCTGCCCGTTGCCCGGCTCGTGAGTTCCACCTGGGGTTCCGGTCGAACCGGTACCGGCCCCCGGCAACGAGGAGGAGTGCCGTGGCAGCAGAAGCGCGCGTTTCGGAGCGGGTACGTACGATCGGAGCCTCGGCCATCCACGAGATGACCCGGCTCTCCGCGCAGTTGAACGACGTGGCTTTCCTCTCCTGGGCCAAGCCGACCTCGGGTACCCCCGGGCACATCAACGAGGCGGCGATCGCCGCCATCCGGGAGGGCCTGACGGCGGGGTACTCCCCGACCGCGGGCCTGCCCGCCCTGCGCGAGGAGATCTGCGCCAAGCTGGCCCGCGACAACGGCATCAGGGCCGAACCAGGCGAAATCGTGGTTACCGTCGGAGCCATCGAGGGGCTGGCGGCGGCGATCATGGCCCTCATCGATCCCGGGGATGAGGTCATCCTGCCCACTCCGACCTACTCGACCCACATCCGCCAGGTCGTGATCGCTTCGGGCAAGCCGGTCTTCGCCCCGCTGATCGAGGACGAGGGTTTCCGGCTCGATCTGGAGGCCGTGCGGGCGGCCATCGGGCCCCGCACGCGCGCCATCGTCTACTGCAGTCCCTCCAATCCGACCGGGACGGTCTTTGCGGAAGCCGATCTGCGCGAGCTGGCCGCGATCGCCATGGAGCACGATCTGGCGATCATCACCGACGAGGCTTACGAGTACTTCACCTTCGATGGGGCGAAACACTTCAGTATCGGTTCGATGCCCGAACTGGCGGGGCGGGTCGTCAGCTGTTTTACCTTTACCAAGACCTATGCCATGACCGGCTGGCGGATCGGCTACCTGCACGCCGCCGCCGAGCTGATCCCCCAGATCACCAAGGCCCACATTCCCTTCGCCATCTGCGCCCCGGTGGTCTCGCAGTACGCCGCACTGGAAGCGCTGCGCGGTTCGCAGGCCTGCGTGGATGAGTTCCGGGAGCACTACCTGGCCGCCCGCGATCTGATGTGCGCCCGTCTCGACTCCCTGCCGGAGGTGTTCGGCTATCAGAAACCGGAGGGGTCCTATCTCATGTTCCCCCGGATCCTGGTCGAGGAGGGGGCGCGCGATTCCAGGACCTTCTGTATCAAGCTCCTGCAGGAGGCGGGAGTCTCCACCACTCCGGGGTCGGCCTTCGGCCCGACGGGGGAGGGGCACCTGCGGCTTTCCTTCTGCGTGCCCGAAGCGATGATCGACGACGCTTTCGACCGTATGGAGCGATACTTCGGCTGATGCCTGCCGGGCGATTGGGTGCGGGGCTCGGGGCCCTCAGCGATCCAGCCAGGCCAGAGCCCGGGCGCAGTAACCCGCTTCGAGCGCGAAGATCCAGGAAGGATCGTTGCGCACGTTGGCCAGGTGGGGGTGGAAGTTCTGGTCGAGCTCGTACCCGGGCGGGTTGGTGAGAAAGCGCATCTCGCCGAATACGGCCAGGTAGCGAGCCTCGGCCCGCCGGAAGCGCTCGATCTCGGCCCGCAGGCGATCCCCGGCCGCATCACGACCTTGCTCGTCGCAGGCCGCGGTGGCTGAGAGCAGCCGCCAGGAGCAGGCCTGGACCTCGTGCAGGGCGTCCATCAGGCGCAGAGCATAGCGACCGCGGGTGGACCGCCGGAGCAGTTCGGCGATCTGCCCGCGGGTCTCTTCGTACCGTACGAGTTCGGCCCGGGCGCGGCTGAGACGTTCGGCGTGGCGCTCGCTCCAGGCTCCCGGTCGGGCCGGATCGGGCATCATGAGTGCGACCGCAACCGCATCCGCGAGCGTGGGGAAGGGCCCCCGCCGACCCCGCTCCTCGCGCAGAATCGTGTCGCCGGCGTTCAGGGCGGCTTCGAGTCCGGTATGGATCGCGGGGGCCAGCTCGGCGCCGGCGGGGCCGAAACGTCGCTGACCGTAGGCGGCGTTGAAGGCCTCGATACTCCTGCCTTCGGGCGACCAGGCGTACTCGGCGTGAGCGATCCACCCCCTCCAGTAGAACTCCATGTGGGGGGAGGAGTCGTCCCAGGCGGTGCAGAGAATGCCCTCCAGACCGTATTCAGCCGTCAGGCGGTTGAAATCGCTGATCGGGACGGCGTTGGAGCCGTTGCGCGGGTGGATCGGCCAGGTCGTCTGGGCCGCGGTGGCCGCCATGGCCCGCAGGCCGTGTTCGGCATACCACTGCAGGGTGCGGACATTGCCCTCGACCAGGGGCGAACCGTAATTCCACCGCATGTAGATGCAGTTCCGGGGGAAGAGGTCGAGGCTGTTTTCGAGATTCGGCCCGTTCTCGGCCCAGATTCGATCGAGCTGTGCCGGCTCGAGTCGGGAATGGGTGGTCCGGTATACCCCGGCGTGCTTCAGCGGCATGTCGTCCCACATGATCGGTATCCGGCCGTGTTCCTCGGCGAAGGCGGCCACCCGCCGGAGCCACTGCATCTGCAGTTCGAAGCTGGAGAGTCCCGAGGCCCGGCCCGCTTCGCCGGAGCCGACCTCGACCTCGTCGCCGCCGATGTGCAGGTAGCGGCTCCCCGGGGTGGCCTCGATGGCGTCGAGATAGAGATCGAACTGTATCTCGTAGGTACGTTCGTTCAGGGGGTCGAAGGCCCAGTCGCGGGCCGGGTCGTCACGCAGGTCGCGGTATTCGGGGTGCTTCAGGATGAAGGCGGCGTGACCGAGCCCCTGCACCAGGGGGCTGAACTCGACGTGCCGTTCAGCCGCATAGCGGGTCAGGGCGGCTACTTCTTCGATGCTCATGGCGTTTTGAGCTCCGACCGCCGGCTGGCGGCGGTAGCGGAGCTTGTCCTCGAGTTCGAAGATGACGGCGTTGATCTTCATCGCCGCCAGCCGGTCGACGGCCCGGTAGTAGTACTCCATCCGGTCGAGGTGGTGCTTGACATCGAAATGAACCGCCCGGTAATCGATCGCGGGCCAGTCGATGATCGAGAGAGCCGGGATCTTGAGGCCGGTGTCGCGGGCGTCTTCGAGCAGCTGTTGCAGGGTCTGACAGCCGTAGAAAAGACCGGCTTCGCCCAGACTGACGATGTGCGCCGCACCGCCGACGATCCTCAGTTCGTATCCCTGGGGATGGTCGGGGGTGATCCCGGTCCGTCCCAGGCTCAGCGAGAGGACCCCCGGACCCGGGCCCGATCCCACCGGGAGGCGATCGAGCAGGGGGGGCAGCGCGGGGGGACGCTCGGTGCCCGCCTCGAGGTGGATGAACCGCAGCTCGTCGAAGGCCAGGCCGGATTCGCCGGGATCGATCTGGATACTCTTCGGTTCGGGGAGGATCGCGAACCCCTCCGGCTGGGCTGCCGCCGGTGCCGGCCCGACTGCGGTCAGGATGAGAGCGAGGATGAGAGAGAAGAAGATAGTCGGGCGCATGATCGTTCTCCGGAGCAGGATCGGTCTGCAGTTCATGATCTGGGTCTCCTCAGCGGCCGATGGGGCCGGGGGGCAGGTGCTCGAGCAGGTAGTCGGTGAGAAGGGTGTAGAGATGGCGGGTTGTGTTGGGCCCCTCGTAGATGCCGTGCGAGCGGTTGGGATAGGGAAAGTAGGTGAACTGCTTGTTGTGTGCGATCAGCTCGTTCACCAGGGCTTCCGAACTCTGCCAGTGCACGTTGTCGTCCCCGGTACCGTGCACGAGCAGGAGATTGCCTTCGAGCCGGCGGGCGAAGGTGATCGGGGAGCCGAGCCGGTAGCCTTCGGCGTTCTCCGAGGGCAGGCCCATGTAGCGTTCCTGGTAGATGGTGTCGTAATAGCGCTGGTTGGTCACGGGAGCCACGCTCATGGCGGTGTGGTAGAGGTCGGGATAGCGGAAGATCATGTTCAGGCTCATCGAACCGCCGCCGCTCCAGCCCCAGATCCCGACCCGATCGGTGTCCACGAAGTCCCACTGCCCGATCGCGCCCAGGGCCGCCGCCTGGTCCTTCGAGGCCAGGATCCCGATCTGCCCGTAGATGCACTTGCGCCACTCGCGCCCGCGCGGAGCCGGGGTGCCGCGGTTGTCCACACTGATGACGAGATACCCTTTCTGGGTCAGCATGGTGTGCCAGAGGTAGCGCGTGCCGCCCCACCGATCGAGCACGGTCTGTCCGGCGGGTTCGCCGTAGACGTGGAAGAGAACCGGGTAGCGCAGTGCCGGGTCGAAGTCGTGCGGTTTCATCAACCAGCCGTCGAGCTCGATCCCGGGTTCGATCTCGACCCGGAAAAATTCGGTTTCAGCCAGAGCCAGGGTCGAGAGGCGTGAGCGCAGGCGGGCATTGTCGACGAAGGTGCGCACGTTCTCGTGCGAGGGCAGACGGATCAGTTCGGTCCGGGGCGGTTCGCCGGAGCAGCTCCAGGTATGAAAGGCCCAGGCGGCGTCGGGAGAAAGGGTGTAGCCGTGGGTGCCTACCATCGCGCCGGGAGTGAGCCGTTCGGGCCGTCCGGGACCGAAGAGACGGGTGCGGTACAGGTAGCGCTGGGCCGGGTTGTCGGGCGAGGCGATGAAGTAGAGCCAGCCGCCGGCTTCGTCGATCGAAAGGATGTTCACCACGTCGTAGTCGCCGGGAGTCACGAGAGTGAGTTCTCCGCTCTCGCGGTCGGCCATATAGACGTGGCGCCAGCCGTCCCGTTCGCTGACCCAGGTCATCAGCCGGCCCTGCTCGAGCCAGCGCCAGTCGTCGACGACATCGAGCCAGGCCTCGTCGCGGTCGGTGAAGAGAGTGCGCACCTCGCCCGTGCGAGCCGAACCCAGCAGAACCCGGTTGGTGTTCTGGTGCCGGTTCAGGCACTGGATGACGACTTCATCGGCAGAGGCCGCCCACTCGAGGCGGGGGAGATAGGTGTTGCGGGGATCGCCGGGAGTCCGGAGCCAGACCGTCGGCCCGCCAGCGGCCGAAACCACCCCGACCCGGCAGGCGGAGTTGGTCGTCCCCGCTTTCGGGTACTGGACCGGAACGATCCGGGCATAGAGCGAGTCGGTGTTGTTGATCATGAAGAAAGTGCCCACCCCCGAGGCGTCGAACTGCCAGTAGGCGATACGGCTGCCGTCGGGGCTCCAGCGGAACCCGTCGCGTAGCCCGAATTCCTCCTCGTAGACCCAGTCGGAGGTGCCGTTGATGACGGTCTCGGAGCCATCACCGGTCAGGGCCGTGATCTCTCCCGAGGCCAGATCCTCGACATAGAGATTGTGCGAGACCGAGCTCACATAGGCGGCCCGGGTGGCCTGCGGGTCGAACTTGGCGAACATGAGGGTCGAGGGCGCGGCGTGGCCCCCCAGCTGCTGCAGGCGGCCGCTTTCGAGGTCGAGCACCCAGAAGTCGCCGCGGGTATTGCGGCGCCAGACGCGCCGGGAGTTGGTGAAGATCATCAGCTTCGAGCCGTCATCGGACCAGGTGTAGTCCTCGATCCGCAGCGGCCGGTCGGCTCCCGGGGGCACGAACCAGTCGGCCGGAACGAGCACCTCGCGCTGACCGGTGGCCGGCGAGTAGCGGACGATATCGGTACCCCCGCGTACCTCGTCCGACCGTTCGAGCATGGTGTAACCCGATCCGTCCGCCAGCCAGCGGGCCTGACCGAAACCTTCGGTCATGAATTCGGCCGAGTTGAAGATACGGTCGACGGTGAGCAGGGCCTCCTCGCTCTGGGCGAGGGCGGTCGGCGTGATCCCCGGCCAGGCGAGTGTGCCCAGCAGGAGGGCGATTACACTGAGGTTGACCGGCCGGGCGTCGGTGGCGGCGAATCCGCCCGGACGGACGGTGCGGGTTCTGATTCTCTTCACGGCGGACCCCCGGGATTCCGGTTCGAGACATTTGGCGTCATCAGCTGATCGGCGTATGATGCTACTCTGAATGCCCCGGTCATCCAAGATGAAGGAGTCTCTCATGCGGTCTTCCTCCCGTCCCCGTCAGCTGGCCCTGCTCGTCGCTCCCCTTCTCGGCCTCGTACTCGTGGCCGTGTTGCTGGCGGGCCCCGATCGCCGCGTACAGGAGCCGGCCGACAAGGATTCGCCCGATGGCTGTTCGAGTGTCGTCGCGGGCCGCCTGGCCACCACCGACGGTTCGACGATCACCTCGCACACCTGCGACGGGACCAGCCGGAACTGGATCGAGATCGTGCCCGGCGGCACCCACGAAGCCGGGGAGATGGTGCCGGTCTGGAACAAGCGTATCAAGAAGACCGAGTTCGTGGGCGACCTGCGCACCCTCGAGGCGCTCGGCGAGATTCCCCAGGCCCCCGAAACCTACCGCTTCGTGCACACCGTCTACCCCTGCCTGAACGAGCATCAGCTCGCCATGGGGGAAACCACCATCGGGGGACGGCGCGAGCTGCGTAGTTCCAACGGCATCTTCAGTATCGAAGAACTGCAGAAAATCGCCATCGCCCGCAGCCGTACCGCCCGGGAAGCGATCGCGATGATGGGCGCTCTGGCCGAGGAGTACGGCTATACCGATACCGGCGAGTGCCTGACCGTCATCGATCCGCAGGAAGCCTGGTACTTCGAAATCTTCGGCCCCGGGCGGGACCGCAAGGGAGCGGTCTGGGCGGCGGTGCGCATTCCCGACGATCACGTGGCGGTCTCGGCCAACATTCCCCGCATCGCCGAAATCAGTCCGTCCGATTCCTACAACTGCATCGCCTCGGACAACGTCTTCAGCCTGGCTCAGGAGATGGGGTGGTGGGACCCGGCCAGCGGCGAGCCCTTCAAGCTGTGGCAGGCGTACAGCGGCCGTCGTCCCTTTTCGGATCGCGAGTACTGGGCCCTGAGCCGGCTGGCGCCCTCGCTGAACCTGCAGTACGACGCCGACGAACTGCCCCTCTCGGTGCGGCCCGACGCCAGGGTCTCGGTCCGCGATGTGATGGACCTGCTCGGGGCGACCTATGAGGGTTCCGAACTCGATCCGGTCGGGGGCCTCAAAGTCGAGAACCGGCGCTCGGGTGAGCTGGAGCCGAGCCCGGCCGCCAACCCGTGGATGAGCGGGGACATGCGGAACCTCTACAACACTCTCGAACCGGGCTCGGCGCCGCGGCACCGCACCATTGCCGTCAACGCCGCGTCCTACTCGACCGTGATCCAGTGCCGGGAGTGGCTCCCCGATCCGATCGGAGCCATCCTCTGGCTCGGGTTCGACTGTCCCACCCTCATCCCACGCATCCCGATCTTCGCCGGCACCCACGAACTGCCACTCGAGTTCTCGATCTCCTCACAGCACCGCTTCCGCCGCGACGCCGCGGCCTGGCCTTTCCACCGGGCCTGCCGGCTGACCCAGATCCACTACTACCGCGACCGTGACTACCTGCTGGGAGTGCGGGCAGAACTGCTCGACAAGGCTTTCGCCGAGCTGCCCCTGATCGAAGAACGGGCGGTTGAATTGTACGCCGAGGATCCCGCCGCAGCGGAGGAATTCGTGAACAGCTACTCGAACAGCTTCGCCCGGCTTGTGCTCGACCGTATGTGGGAGGCGGGCGATGAGCTCTGGAACCTGTACCGGAGCCGTTTCTGAACGCACTTGCAGTGTTCGGCACACCCCCACTACTGTGAAGCCGCGACGCAGGAAGCGTCACGGCCCAGCGGGCCGATCTGTACCACGGGACGAGTCCCGGACACAAGAAGGAATGCACCAGATATGGCACGAGGCACAGTCAAGTGGTTCAGCGAAACAAAGGGCTACGGTTTTATCACGCATGATGATGGATCGGGCGATTGCTTCGTTCACCACTCAGCGATAGTCGGCGAAGGATTCAAGACCCTCAACGAAGGTGACGTCGTGGAGTTCGATGTCGTTGAAGGCCAGAAGGGCCCGGCGGCGGAGAACGTACGCCGGGTCTGATATCCGGACAACATCACCCTTTATGCGCCCCCCGCGACATGAGTCACGGGGGGCTTTGATTTGGTGCTCAGCGCCCGGTGTCGATCCGCTGACCCCGACGGGTGATTTCGGGATCGCGGTCCAGTGCGACCATGTCGGGCATGTTCCCCAGTTCCAAAGCCGAGGCGTAGAGGAACTTGGTGACCCGTTCGGCCTTGTCGAAGTCGCAGAGGGGGACTTCGTCGGCCGGAGTGTGCAGCTCCGGCGTGATATCGGAGAAGAAGAAGGTGGCCGGGATCGAGTAGCTGTGGTAGGCGTAGTGATCGCTCTGTCGGTGGTAGTTGTTCGTGGGCAGGTCGGGGTCGTTGTACTTGTCGTCGATCGCGATCAGGTCGAGCCGCTCGCAGACCCGCCGGTGGACGGCATCGAGCTCCGAACTGACGAAATGGGAGCCGATAAGGCAGATCGAATCGGGGTCGTTGCGGCTGATCATGTCCATTTGCAGCATGGCGTTGATGTTCTCGAGCGGCACGGGGCAGTTGTTCACGAACCACCAGGCACCGCGCAGGCCCTTCTCCTCGCCGGTGTGCCAGACGAAGATAACCGACCGCTTCGGGCGCTCGATCATCATGGCCTGGGCGATCTCGAGCATCGAGACCGTGCCCGAACCGTCATCGTCGGCGCCGTTGCAGATGCTGTCGGGGTAGGCGCCGTGCCTGATCCCGACGTGGTCGTAGTGGGCGCCGATGACGACGTACTCGTCCTTGAGTACAGGGTCGGAGCCCGGCACCATGGCCACCACGTTCTGGGTGTGTTCGGACTCGGATTCGGTCGTCAGATCGATCGTGACCTGGCGGCCGGTCATGGCCCGGCCCTCGACCCGCTCGCCGCGAGCCAGGCGGGCGAACATCGCGTCCAGGTCGGCCCGGGAGATGCCGAGCAGGGCCGCGGCTGAGTCGTGCCGCAGTTCGAGCACCGGTGCCCGTCCGCCGCGCTGCATCCCGCCGCGCCGTTCACCACTGCTACCGCCGCGCGGGGGCGAGCTGGCTCCGGCCGGCCACGAAGCCCGACCGGTGCTGACCTCGAACCCGGCGCCGGCGGCCATCTCCCGTTCGCGCGAGGGGGAGATGACATTGAGGACCGCCACCGCACCCGCTCCGGCCGGGGTGTAGGTGCGCATCATCCGCAGCCGCCGGTTGTCCTCCAGGCGCAGGGCGTGTCCCGCGGGCAGTTCGCCCTCGAGGATGACCACGATCCTGCCTTCACAATCCAGTCCGCTGTAGTCATCCCACCCCGCTTCCTCGTCACTGGCGCCGTATCCGGCCAGGACGAGTTCACCTTCGAAATGGGCTTCGGTCGCTCCGCTCACACCGAAGTCGGACGGGAAGTGGAAAGTCCGCCCGCCGGCGGTGATGGACGAGGCGGTCGAAGGGCGGGTCCGCTCCAGGGGGATGATCTGGTAGAAGGAACCATCGGGCATGAGCGGGGTCAGGCCGTACGATTCGACCCGGGTGGCCAGATAGCGGGCGGCGATCTTCAAACCAGGTGACGGAGTATCGCGCCCCATCAGTTCGTCGGCGGCGATGAACGAGAGGTGCATGCGCAGTTCATCGGCCGTGATCGAATCGAGGGCATGCTGCTGGGCGCTCAGAGAAGTGGTGCAGCCGAGCAGAAGCAGGGCTGCGGTCAGGACGATGGTCGGTCGCCGGAACATGGTTGCTCCCCTTCGCTTGGGTGGGTCGGAACGTTCGTTATATACTACCAACAGTCGGCTCGAAATGTTCACCGGTCAGTTTTATTATACGCCCCGAACGGTGCAGGGATGCCGCTTTGTGGAATCGCTTTCAGGGAACCGGGGCCCGGCCGGGATCGTGGCGCGGCATCCGGGCGTCGGTGGCGCGGCGCCAGGCCTCGAGCATGGCTTTGAGTTCAGCCGCTTTCTGCGGTTCTGCCGCGGCCAGATCGTGTTCCTCGCCGATGTCGTCACGCAGGTTGTAGAGTTCGATTCGCCTGTCCTCGTACCATTCGATCAGTTTCCACTCCCCGGCCCGGACCGCTCCGGCCGGCCGCATCCCCGAACCGTGATAGTGGGGGAAATGCCAGTAAACCGCCTCCCGGCCCGGAGAGCCGCTTCCGCGCAGGAGCGGGGTGAGGTCGAGACCGTCGAGGTGCTGGGCGGGGCGCGACTCGAGGCCCGCCATGGCCAGCATGGTGGGGTAGAAGTCGGTGCTGGTGACGACTTCGGGGCAGACCGAACCGGGCTCGACGACCCCGGGCCAACGCACGATCATCGGCTCCCGGATGCCCCCCTCGTACAGCCAGCCCTTGCCGGCCCGCAGGGGGAGGACCGCCGTCGGGGCGCCGGGGGAGTTGGCGAAGGTGGTCAGCCCGCCGTTGTCGCTCATGAAGATAACGATCGTGTCCTGACTGACCCCCAGCTGGTCAAGTTTCGCCATCACCCGTCCCACACTCTCGTCCACGCTGGAGACCATGGCGGCGTACTCGGGATTGTCCTGCACCAGCCGGGTGACGCCGCCCCATTCCTTCTGCCGCCGGCTCAGCGGCCCTTCCGGCGGGGCCATTCCGGCCAGCTTGTCCTCGTATCGGGCGGTCAGGTCCGGTTTGCCCTGAATCGGCGTATGGACCGCGTAGTGTGCCAGATAGAGCAGGAAGGGATCGCCGGCGTTCGTGTCGAGCCAGGCCAGCGCCTCGTCGGTGAGCCGGTCGGTCAGGTACTCGCCCTCACGGCCGTTTTCCAGATCGGGCACGTCCCAGTAAGTGTTGCCGTCGCCACCCCGTTCATACGGGTACCAGTACGAAGCCGGATGGCCGGCGCCGTGACCGGCCACATTGGTGTCGAAACCCTGATGCTCGGGGTGAAAGCGTTCCTCGTCGCCCAGGTGCCACTTGCCGAAAAAACCGGTGGAATATCCGGCCTCGTGCAGGGCCTCGGCGATGGTGACCTCTTCCAGGGGCAGGGCGTGTTCGTACTCGGCCGGCAGCATCAAACCCCGTTGGCGCCCTCCGATCCAGTCGGTGATGTTGAGCCGGGCCGGGTACCTGCCGGTCATGATGCTGGCCCGGGTGGGGGAGCAGACCGGACAGGCGGCATAGGCGTCGGTGAAGCGCATGCCGTCGGCGGCGAGCCGGTCGATGTGAAGCGTTTCGTAGAGAGTACTGCCGTAGCAGCCGGCGTCGGTCCAGCCCATGTCGTCGATGAGAAAGAAGACGAAGTTGGGCCGGCGTCCCGGACGACGAGAACAGCCTGTCAGGGAGCCCATGAAGCCGGGCAGGGTGACGGCGGCGGTGCCGGCAGCGAGATTCTGCAGAAACCGGCGGCGGGGGACAGCAGGCATATCTCTCTATCCTGTCGGAGGGATCCCGGTTGTTTTCCTGCACCCTATCGGCCACGTCGCCGGCTTGCAACCGGTGGCGATCGGGACGATGATCACAGCCGCGGAACCGGCTGGAAACAGATTGCGTCCGCGGTCGCCGTTCGACCGGAATGAAGGAGTCCGTCATGCCGCAGCTGTATCACTCCGTCGCTTGTCTGTTCACCGGGCTGTTCGCCCTCGGACTCGTGTCGGGTTGCGGGTCGGGAACCCCCGAGGCCGAGCTGATTCTCACCAACGCCCGGGTCTACAGTCTCGACTGGGCCGATCCCGCCATCGACGGCACGCCGGCCGAGGACGCGCCCTGGGATCCCGAAGGCTGGCACCCCGATGCGGCGGCGGTGGCCGTGGCCGGCGGGCGCATTCTGTATGTCGGCAGCGACGCCGGGGCCCGCCGTTATGCCGGTGAGGCGACCCGCACCGTCGATCTGAACGGGGCGACCGTGCTGCCCGGCCTGATCGAATCGCATGTCCATATCGACGAGGTGGCTCGCAATCTGAGCCGGGTCGATCTGCGCGGGCTCGACACGATCGAAGAGATCGTGGCCCGACTGCAGGAGAGTGTGCATGAGGTCCCTTCCTGGGAGTGGATCGTCGGCTACGGCTGGGACGAGGGGAACTGGGCCAACCGCTACCCCGATCATCGCCCCCTGACCGAAGCTTTTCCCGACCATCCCGTTCTGGTCGACGGCCTGCACGGCTTCGGGGTCTGGGCCAACCGCCGGGCGCTCGAAGTGGCCGGGGTAACCCGCGACACCCCCGACCCGGTGGGGGGGGAGATCCTGCGTGACGCCGACGGTGAGCCGACCGGGGTGCTCGTCAATCAGGGCGTCAACCTGCTGCGCGAGGCCGTCCCGCCGCTGAGTCTCGAACGTCGGGTGCAGACCATGCGCACGGCTCTGATGCAGATGGCCCGCGACGGTTTCGTCTGTCTGCACCAGGCCGGGACGAAGAGTGAACTGATGGAAACCTTCCAGGTCATGGAGGAGCGGGGGGACCTGCCGATCAGGATCTACGCCATGGTCTCGACCCGCGATCCCGACCTGACCCGGGAGTGGATCGCGCGCGGTCCCGATACCGATCACGACAGCATGCTGCTCGTCAAATGCGTCAAGGCCTACTACGACGCCTCGCTCGGCTCGCGCGGAGCCCGCCTGCTGGCGGATTATTCCGACCGGCCCGGTCACCGGGGGGTGAGCGGCGACGAGTACGGCTACGACGAAGATCTGGTAGCCGAGGCGATGGAGGCCGGGTTTCAGGCCGCCATCCACGCCATCGGCGACGCCGGCAACCGCGAGGTGCTCGATTTCTACGAGCGCGTCATCGCCGCCAATCCCGGGACGCGAGCGCTGCGCCACCGCATCGAACACGCCCAGGTAGTGCATCCCGACGATTTCCTGCGCTTCGGTGAGCTGGACCTGATTGCCTCGATGCAGCCCTGCCAGACGGTCGAAGACAAGGCCTGGATAGAGGATCGGATCGGACCCGACCGCTGCCGGGGCGCCTTCGCCTGGCGCACCATGCGGGTGGCGGGGGCCGAGCTGGCTTTCAACTCCGATCTGCCCGGCTCGGACCATTCGATCTTCTACGGTCTGCACGCCGCCATGACCCGCCGCGACAAGGATCTGCAACCGGAAGGGGGCTGGTACCCCCATCAGGCCGTCACCCCCGAGGAGGCGGTCCGGGCCTGGACGGTCTGGGCGGCGTATGCCGGTTTTCAGGAAGAGGTGACGGGAGTGCTGCGCCCCGGC
>CAZNUA010000007.1:0-115509 GCA_964576115.1 uncultured Gemmatimonadota bacterium | reverse complement strand
TCGTGAGCGATCCCGACTCCGGGCGGGAGGACTACACCGTCTGGCGGATCCGCCCGCGTCCGGCCGGTTTCACCTGGCCCGGCAGGTAAGCCCGAACGGTCTCACTGCCGGAAAGGACACTCGTCCGTAGTCTCTATGACACGAACTGGTGATTGCAGATTCTTGCGCCTTGAATGATCCTGTTTTCGAGCAACGTCACCCGGGATCTGATCGTTCAAGAAAGAGAACCCCGCACCCGGAAAGGTAGGTCATGACCCTGCTGCGTACCGCCTTCCGTTCCCTGACCCGTACCCCGCTCGTGACCCTGGTGGTGGTCTTCTCGCTCGGTCTGGGTATCGGCAGCAACACCGCCATCTTCAGCCTGATGCATCAGATCCTGCTCAAACCACTGCCGGTGCCCGAGCCGGGAGAGCTGGTACTCCTGACCTCACCGCGCGATTTCAAGGGCGGGCGGCAGTCGATGAACGATGCCGGCGAACTCGAGTACATCTTCAGCTATCCGGTCTTCCGGGAACTGGAAACAGCGGGTGAGGGTGCAATCGAACTGGCCGCCTTCCGGAGTGTGGGAGCCAACCTGGCGACCGAAGCGGGGACGACGAGCGGGGCGTTGCTGATCGTCTCGGGAGCGTACTTTCCAGCCCTGGGGGTTCAACCCGCTCTCGGACGTTACCTCACTCCGCAGGATGACGTCGACGGGGCCGGCAACCCCGTGGTCGTGCTGGGGTACGGCTACTGGCAGGACCAGCTGGGCGGAGATCCTCTGGTCCTGAACACGGCCATGAAGGTCAACGGCCACTCCTTCACCATCGTCGGGGTGACGCCGCCGACCTTCACCGGCCTGACACTTGGGAATGCCCCCGATGTCTATATCCCCCTGGCTTTCAAACCACTCATGACCCCGGGCTGGGACGGGACCGACAACTACAGGGATTACTGGCTCTATCTCTTCGGTCGACTTGCCCCGGGCGTGACCCGCGAACAGGCACTCGCGGCTCTCAACGGTCGTTACGCCGGGCTGGTCGAAGAACAGGCCGCAACGGTGGAAGGTCGGGATGAGGAGTACCTCCAGCGGTTCCGGGAGTCCCGGCTGGCACTGGAACCGGGCCGGCAGGGGAACAGCAGTTTCCGTGACGGCGCCCGCGCCCCCCTGCAGATCCTCATGGCGGCTACGGTGCTGGTGTTGTTCATAGCCATGGCTAACGCCACCAATCTGCTCCTGGCCCGCTCGGCCATGAGGCGTCGCGAGCTGGGGGTACGGGTGGCTCTCGGGGCGGGCCGTCGCCACCTGATGGTCCAGCTCCTCTCGGAAGCTCTGATGCTGGCTCTGGCCGGCGGCCTCGTCGGCCTGCTGCTGGGATCGTGGACGCTCTCGCTGATCATCGGCTGGATCGGCGGATCCGATATCTCCGGGTACTTTCTGACCACCCGCCTGCAGTTGCCGGTCCTCTTCTTCGGCATCGGGCTGGTGACGATCACCGGTCTCCTGCTCGGTTTCTATCCGGCCTGGGAAGCCTCCCGCCGCGATGTCATCGCCAGCCTGGGCGACGGATCGGGACGAGGTTCGACCGGCCGGGGAGCCTCCCGGGTTCGCCGAGCCCTGGTCGCCGCCCAGGTGATGGTATCGATCGTTCTGCTCATGCCGACCGGACTCTTCACCCGCAGTCTCTCGAATCTGCTCAACGTGGATCTGGGGATGCCGATCGACGACATGGTGACCTTCCGGGTCGCGCCCGATCAGAACGGCTACTCCCAGGAGCGGATCCGCACTCTCTACGAGCGGATGGAAACCGAACTGGCAGCCATACCGGGAGTCAGGGTCGTTTCCTCCTCGGTGGTGCCCCTGATAAGCAACAGTAACTGGGGGAGTTCCCTCACGGTGGAGGACTTCGGCGGGGGCCCCGATGTCGACTCCCATTCCAACCTGAACATGATCAGCCCGGACTTCTTCTCGAACATGGGTATCGCCCTGCTGGCCGGGCGCGAGTTCACCACCGCGGACGGAGCCGACGCCCCGCAGGTGGCGGTCGTGAACCAGACCTGGACCGATCACTTCTGCGCCGGGGAGAACCCGCTGGGGAAGAGATTTGCCCAGGCCTGGGGGGATGATGTCGAACTCGACATCGAGATCGTGGGCCTGGTCCGGGATACCCAGTACTCGAGCGTGCGCCAGGATCCGCCCCGTCTTTTCTACCTGCCCTGGTCCCAGCTCGGACAGCTCAACGACATGTCCTTCTACGTGCGCTCGGCCCTGCCGGCCGATGAGGTCATACCCGAGCTGCGTCGCGTCATGATGACGATCGATCCCGACCTGCCCCTGGAGAATCTCTGGACGATGCGCGAACAGGTCCGTGAGAACATCATGGCCGACCGGATCGTCATGCAGCTCTCGGCTCTCTTCGCCCTGCTGGCGACGGTGCTGGCCATGATGGGGCTCTACGGAGTGATGGCCTATTCGGTCGCCCAGAGGGTGCGGGAGATCGGGATCCGCATGGCCCTGGGGGCCGACCGGGGAAAGGTCCGATCGCTGGTCATGCGGGACCTGCTTCGCCTGCTCGCTATCGGGCTCGTGATCGGGATCCCGCTCTCACTGGTCCTGGCCAAATTCGCGGAATCCCAGCTCTACGGGGTGTCTTTCTTCGATGCTCCGGTGCTGGCTGCGGCGGTGTTCGTGCTCGTTCTGGCAGCCCTGACTGCCGGGATCGTACCCAGTCAGCGGGCGACCCGGGTCGATCCGGTCGACAGCCTGCGGCAGGAGTGAATTGGCGGTCGTTTCGTCATCCTATTTATCCTCATCGGGACCGCCGGGCAGGGGAAAGACGGCCCGCACCCGGGTTCCTTCGCCGGGGTGGCTGAGGATGAAGACTGACCCGCCGTGACCATGCATGATTCCCAGCACGGCCGACAGACCCAGCCCGCGACCGGCGAAACGGGTACTGAAGAAAGGTTCGAAAACCCGGGTCAGGATTTTCTCGTTCATTCCCTCGCCGGTATCGGCCACTTCGAGATAGAGAGCCGGTCCTTCGGGCAGGGCATCGCCGGGACCCGCCCAGTCCGACAGATCGATGTTGCGACCGAGAGTCATCATCCCGGCGCTGATCGTCACGGTGCCCTGCCCACCATCCAGGGCTTCCGTGGCGTTGGTCACAAGGTTCTTCACGAGCTGACGGATCTGGGCCGGATCGGCCTCGAGGACCGGCAGATCATCGGCGAGATGCAGATCGAGAGTGACTCCCTCGGGAACGATCGTATCGATTGTCGCCTTCATCTCGATGATGAGTTCGGACAGGTCGATCTCCTGAACCAGAAACTGTCCGGCTCCGGAATATGCCAGCATCTGGCTGACCAGATCGGCAGCCCGGCGGGATGAAGCCACGATCCGTTCGAGGTACGAGTAGATGGGAGATGAGGATTGCAGCATGCTACGGGCCATATCGGCATTGCCCATCACCCCGGTGAGCAGGTTGTTGAACTCGTGGGCGATACCTCCCGCCAGTACACCGATGCTCTCCAGTTTTCGGGCTTGTTCCAGACGTTCCTCAAGACGCCGCCGCTCATCTTGATCGATCTTCCATTGGGTCAGGTCGCGGGAGTTGGTCACGACTCCGACTATCTCGCCGTCAGGAGCGGTATAGGGGTAATATGCTTCCTCGAGATAGCACCGGCCCCGGCCGGGCAGGTCAAACCACGCTTCGAACCTTGAGGCTTCACCGGCCAGACAGCGGTCGAAATGAGGTCGGATTTTTTCTTCGAATATGTCTTGCCCGAACAGGTCGGCGGTGGTCTGTCCCACGATCCGGTCTCGACTGCTCTCGAAGGCCTCGAGGTAGGCTTCGTTGACTGCCAGATGGCGATATTCTCTGTCGCGCAGAGACATCAGATCGTGGGCCGAATCGACGATCTGTTCGTATCTCTGCAACTGTTCGACCGACTCGCTCTGCTGAACGGTTCGGGAGATCTGCACCGCCAGGGCTTCGAGCAGAGCCTTTTCCTCGTCCAGAAAAGGCTCGCCGTTTCGGTCGGGCTCGTGATCGACCAGGAAAACGTCGATGCGGCCAGCTTTCTCGCCGTCGAGGGTGATTTCCTGGTGCAGAGCCAGCTCCGATTCCCGGAACCCCGATGAGAGATAGCTCCGGTCACCGAAGACGATCCGGGCCGTCGTCCGCTCGGGATACTGCCAGCCGGAGGGGATGAGTTCGACCGTGCTCTGCAGCAGCTCGTCGATCGAGATTCCCCTGCGTCGGGCGAGATCGGCGAAACTATAAAGCGTCTTCAGTTCCTTGATCCGTTCGGCCAGAGCAAGGGTGCGCTCCTGCAGGATGCGCTCTCTTTCGTGCCGTTCGGTGATATCGCGGACGATCCCAATCCCGCAGGCTTCGTCTTTGAAGGTAAGCGGTGCCAGAGAAACCTCTATATACAGGACCTCGCCGGTCTGATTGCGATCCTCGTTCATCAGGAAGAAGCTCTCCCCGTCTGTCACTCGACGCAGAGTGCTTTCGACAATCGCATGCTGTTCGGGGCTGACCAGGTCGTAGAGGGTGGACGCGAGAAGTTCGGTACGTTCGTAGCCGTAGAACGAGCAGGCAGCCGGATTCACCTCCTTGATCCGGCCCTCGAGGGTGAAGATGACGACGGGGTTGGACAGATTTTCGACAATCGTCCTGTATTCAGACATCCCGGAATTCTCCACCTGGCAGGATTGCAGATCGGTTCATGATGAAACCGGTGGTTGCGTATCCCGACGGTATCCTAAGCCTTGCCTGGGTGAACACCAATCCCCTTCTCGCATCGCGGTCGGTCAGATACAGGGAAATACCTGTCCGTCAGGGTCGTGTGATATCTCCCCGGGAAACGGGGAAAGGTCGTGAAAAAGAAAGCGAGCCCGTCCCTGTGTTCAGGAACGGGCTCGAGTGTCGTTGACGGGTTCGGGTTTACAGCGTGCCGGATTCCCCGGTCGGTTCCGCGCTGTCCTCGCCGGACGTCGTCTCGTGGAAGTGGTCGCGCAACCGCTCGCGGAAGTGCCCGACGCGGGGACCGTGCGGAAAGCGCCCTCGCTCGCCTTTTTCATCTTTCCTGCCGTGGCCGGGGTGGCCCTTGAAGAGCAGGTGGCAGAGAATAAAGATCCCCACCGCCTGCCAGTAGGTGATCGTCGGCAGACCGAAGATCCCCGGCATCAGCCAGTTCCAGAGCCACATGATGACCAGGCCTAGCACGAGCCCCAGTGCCGCCGCGCCGGCGACTCCCAGCAGAACCCAGCCTCCGATCCTGAGTGCCGATCGTCCGTGCATCGTTCTCGCTCCCCTCACAATCCCGCCGCTGGTGCGGCGCGGTGTCTCTACGTCGTACCGGGCCGGTACCCATCTGTCGGGATCCAGCCGGTGCGCTTCAGTTCGATCCGTATCAGGTCGACGGCGCGTTTCTTGCGGGCCATGAGGGTGCCCATCGGCACCCCCGAGGCCGCGCTCATCTCCCGATAGGTTCGCTCTTCGAGCACGTGGCCGATGAAGACCTGCCGGAGCGGACCGGGCAGTCGCTCCACGGCGGCGATGACGGCTGCGAGGAACTCCTCTTCCTCCACCGCGTCTGTTTCTGCCAGTTCACCCCCGAAGAGTTCTGCGAGTTCATCCCCGGCTTCGACCTCGCGGCGCCGCGAACTGCGCCGGATCTCGTCGACACACCTGCGCCGCACGATGGTATAGAGCCAGGCGCCGGGATTCTCGATCCCGGCCAGCACATGCGGGGCTCTCAGCAGGCCCAGCATCACCTCCTGGACGATGTCGTCGGCGGCGTCGGCCGAACCGAGCAGGCGGTCGGCCCAGGCCCGCATCTTCGCCCCCCAGCTGCTGAACAGCCCCGCTATCTGTGCTGTCTCTGCCGTCATCGTCGTGCCCTTTCCACAGCAGGGTCGCACGGGAGACGGGGTCTATTGCCGGAAATCGCCGCAGAGAATCGGGACACGATCGGTACGCGGTCGGGAAGCAGCCGGGGACGGGACCGGTCAAAGAAAACGGGAGCGCTCCCCGCGATGAGGGAACGCTCCCGCTGGTGATGCCGGGATGGCACGCCGTGTTATCTCACGGCTTGTCGGGGTTCAGGACTGGATCGAGCACGATCCGCAGGTAGTGGCTGGCCGCCTCCTCCCCGTTGACCATGAGGACCACCTTGTATGTCCCCGGTTCGGCCGAGCGGCTGCCGAAACCGCGTCCGCCCCCGGCAAACTGACGGGCACCGCCGGCCCCCGGCTGCGGGGTGATCCGCAGATTCCAGGTGCCCAGGTGCAGACCGGCCGAGGTGGCGCCCTGGATGCGCGCAGAAGCGAGTTGTTCGCCCTCGAGGGTGTAGATATCGAGGCTGGCCGACTCGACCTCGTTCTTCAGGTAGTAGTAGATCTTGGCCTCGGTCGACGGGTTCGATGCGTAGGCGAACTCACCGTAACTGGGTCCGCCCTGCGTGATCCACGCCCAGTCGATGACCCGCTGGGGTTCGAAGAGGTGTACCTCCTTGGCGAAGGTCTCGGTCGAGAACTCCTTGAAGGGCCAGACATCGGCGATGTAGATGCCGCGGCCGTAAGTACCGATGGCCAGGTCGCGCTCCCGGGTCTGGATGTCGAGATCGTACATGATCACGTCGGGAGCGCTCTCGGACATGTTGACCCAGTTCTGGCCCCGGTCCCAGCTCACGAACAGACCATAGTCGGTGGCCAGGTAGAGCATGTCGGGGTTGTCGGGGTCCTCGACGATGTCGTTGACGTTGTTCATCATCCCGCCGCTCAGATCGCGCCAGGTCTGCCCGAAGTCCTCGGTCACGAAGAGGTAGGTGGTATCCTCATCGTGGGTCCGGTACCCCGAGAAGGCCACGTAGCAGCGCTCGAGCACGTGCTGGCTGGGGGTCACCCGTACGACCCAGCGGTCGAAGGGGATCCGGTCACCCGAGATACCGCTCTTCGGCGTGCCGTCCTCGTTCCAGAAGCGCCAGGTGATGTTGGTCCAGCTGGTGCCGAAATCGGTGCTGAGCTGCAGGTTGCCGTCATCGGTGCCGGCCCAGTACACGCCGGCCTGCACGGCTGATTCCGCGAAGGTGTAGACGGTGGCGTACTGCAGGTTGGTCATCCGGGATTCGGCCTGCCGCTCGGGATCGTTCCGGCTCAGGTCGGGGCTCACCCGTACGAAGGAGCCCGGCTCGCCGCGTGTCATCGACCGCCAGACGTGCTGGGAGGTGACGAAAACGATCCCCGGATTGTGGGGGCTGAGAAAGATCGGGGCATCCCACTGGTAGCGCTCGGCCGGCTCGCCCCGCTCGGCCCGCGGAGCCAGACCCCACCGCTGGCCGGTCTCCATGTTCATCCGGCTCGAGGATCCGAACTGGCTCTCGAAGTAGATCCACTCCGGGTTCCACCAGTCGTGCACCACGTAGTAGGCGTCCCCGGTGGGCAGGTAGGTCCAGTCGCCCTGGAAGACGCCGGAGGAGTTCCGGTTGCGCGAGGGGCCGAACCAGGCGCCGTTGTCCTGGGTGCCGCCCATGACGTTGTAGGGGAACTCGGCGTCGACACTGATGTCGTAGAACTGCTGGGCGCTGATGGTGTCCTTCTGCAGCCAGTTGTCGCCGCCGTTCCAGG
Organism: uncultured Gemmatimonadota bacterium; assembly: GCA_964576115.1. GTDB lineage: Bacteria > Blakebacterota > Blakebacteria > Blakebacterales > Blakebacteraceae > CAYSYY01. The sequence goes on along the minus strand of CAZNUA010000007.1, from coordinate 107,897 downwards.
TCTCGCCCAGCCCGCCGTCATTGCCGTTGAGGATGTGGTCGGAGTCGAGCGGATCGACCCACAGCACGCGGGTGTCGACGTGCAGCTTGTTCATGCCGCGGTACCAGTTCAACCCCTGGAAGGTCACTCCGCCGTCGACCGACTTCACCACGCTGGTATTGCAGGCGTAAAGAATGTCGGGATCGTTGGGGTCGACCTCGAGCCGGCCGTAGTAGCCGGCTTCGGTCTGGTTGAGGCTGGACATGCGCTGCTGCGTATAATCCGTCATGAGGGTCCAGCTCTCCCCCTGATCGGTCGACTTGTATATCACGCCCTCTCGTTCCTGCGGCTGCTGGGGCGGGATCGCACCGGCATACAGAGACGATAGAACGAAGCGGTTCAGGGCCTGGATCCGACCGGGACCACCTTCCTCGGCATCCATCGCCCAGACCTCTTCGATCTCGTCGCAGTAGGTGATCATGGCCTCGTCATCGGCGAAGACCTCGCGGGCCCGGGCGACGAAACGGGGCATGTCGACGCGGGCGTCGGAGAGGAACTCCTCGTTCTCGATCAGCTCGTTCAGGGCCTGGGCGAGAGCGTTGATATCATCGGCTTCGACCTTGCGGTGGCGGGCCAGCCGGGCCATGTCGCGGTTGATCTCGAAGTCGGCCCAGTCCTCGAAGCTGAAGCCTCCGGCGAAGGGGCGCCGGGTGTTGAGGTTTGAACCCCGCACATTCGTGGCGATGCCCAGGTTGACGACTTCATCGATACGGGCGTAGACGATGCTTGGATCCTTCGGATACATCGCCAGCCCGCCTCGTCCGAAGGCGCCCTCGAGCGGCAGGCCGTTCTCCAGACGCTTCCAGGTCCGGCCGCCGTCGCTGGTCTTGTAGAGCCAGTTGCCCTCCTGGCGGTCGATGAAGGTCCAGGCCCGGCGGTAGGTCTTGTAGGCCATGGCGATGATGACGTCGGGATTGGTGGGATCCATGACGAAATCGCCCACCCCGCGGTCATCGAGCGGCCAGACACGCGCGAAACTCTCCCCGCCGTCGGTCGACTTGTACATGCCGCGCTCGCAGTCCATCTCGTTGCTGTAGAGCTTGCCTTCGGCGGCGACGTAGACGACGTCGGGGTTGGTGGGATGAACAGTCACCTTGTTGATGTAGTGGCTGTTGCGCAGATCGGGCAGGTGGGTCCAGGTCTCACCGGCGTCGGTGGACTTGAACACGCCGTTGCCGTGACTCGAGGAGCGGGCGTGCATCGCCTCTCCGGTGGCCACGTAGATGATGTTGTGATCCGAGGGCGCCACGGCGATGTAGCCGATGCTCATGTTGCCGTAGTCCTCGAAGATTGGGGTGAAGCTGACGCCCTGGTCCACGCTCTTCCACACCCCTCCCGATGCCGCGCCGATGTACCAGACCTTGTTCTGGCCGTCGGGAACGCAGATCGCACTGATCCGCCCCGAGAACGTCCACGGGCCGATATGACGCCAGCTGATCTGGTCGAGATCGTCCGTGTCGATGGCGGTCTGGGCGAAGGCGGCGGTGGCGGGAAGAGAGAGAAGCCCGAGTATGAGGGCCAGCGACGCGAGTACACGGAGCCTGTTTTCTCTCATCTGTCTACCTCTGGTTGCGGTGGGCCGGTCCCCGGGGTGGGGTGGGTGACGGAGAGACCGGTCGGGACTGTCGATTGAAGGTCGGCATATCGGTTGACACGATAGTACACGGGCCGGGCCGGGATAAGAAAAAAGTGGGCCGGAGTACCCCCAGCCGCCGGTCTCCGGCCCGTTCCCTGTTCCTCCGTTTCGTCGCGGATGCGCTCCATCCCGGAGGTATCAGTGATCCACTGATCATCACTCCGGTGGCGGCAGGCGGAACTGGTCGGGACGCTTTTCGAGCACCTTGCGCAGCCAGGCCTCGTGGTAACCGCGGGGGCGGCCGCCGATATAGCCGTCGTTATAGTTCATGATCAGGTACTCGCCCAGTTTCCGCCAGCGCGTCACCAGCTGCTCGGCGTGGGAGGTGCAGTAGTCAGTCAGATAGGCCATGGCCAGAGCAGGATCGCGCTCCAGGAGCTCGGCTGCGGTCGCTTCCACCACCGGCTGCCTGGCCAGGAAGTCGCCCTCGATCGCACTCTGCACCTCCCGCACGTCCTGGATCATCTCCGAGTACATGAGATGGCTGAAGTTGGAGACGAAGTTGAAGACCCACCAGGCCGAGTCCCACGAGAAATCGCGGATGTTGCCGATGGTGTAGGATTCGGGCAGGGAGGTAATACAGCAGTAGAAAGGCGCGTAGCAGGCGAAGTTGGTGTCATCGGGGCTGTACCACATCACCCCGCCCACCGGGTCGGGCAGATCGGCCCGCGACTGGCTGATGAAGCTGAAGGCGGTTTGCTGGGTCGAGATGGGACGCTCCCACATGTAGGATACACCGTCCACCTCCCAGCCCAGCGGCCGGATCCGCTGGGGACTGCCGTAGGGACCGGCGTCGATGCCCTGGGTCATGTCGAAGGGCGTGCCCTCGTAGTGGTCGCGCATCAGGGTAAAGACATCCCCGACCGTGAGCTGTGAGTCGGGCCGGATCGAGAGCGGATAGCGCTCGGCTCCCGGCACGCCCCGGTGATAATCGGCCGACAGCTCGAGCGAGGGCGCGGCTCTGCGGAACATGCTCCAGACCCGGGCCTCGGTGACCCGCAGGTCAGAGGGGCCGGCCGGGCAGTAGACCTCGCAGAAACTGAATTCCTCCCGTGAGTGCCGATCGTACCAGCCATGCTCTTCGGCAAAGGAGATGACGTTTTCGGAATACAGGCAGTTGTCGGGATCGTCGAGGGGAAAGGTCCCGATACGGGCCTTGTTGGCGTGGGCGGCGATGTGCCCGTCGGGAATCCGGACCGCCACCCAGATCGCTCCCTCGCCTCCCCGGCCCGGGCCGATCATCTCGAGAATCCAGGCCTCGTTCTTGTCCCCGATCGAGAACGATTCCCCCGAGGAACGGTAGCCGTATTCGGCCACCAGAGAGGTCATGACCTGAATCGCTTCGCGGGCGGTGCGCGAGCGTTCCAGAGCCAGCTGCATCAGGGCCGGGTAGCTGAGCAGCCCCTCCCGGTTGGTCAGCTCGCGCCGGCCGCCGAAGGTCGTCTCGCCGATGGCCACCTGGTGCTCGTTGATGTATCCGGTGACGGCATAGGTGTGCGGCACCTGTTTTATGCGCCCCCCGGCCATACCCTCGACAAAGCTGTCCGGTTCGTGGTCGGCCGCGGGTGTGTATTCGAGGTGGCTCAGGAACTCCCCGTCGCAGGTATAGGTGATCATCACCGACCCGTCGACCGAGGCTCCGGCCGTAACCAGCAGGCTGGAACAGTTGTCTTCGAGCGGAATACCGCTCTGGGCACTGACGGTGACGGCGGGGGCGAGCAGGAACGCCCCCAGGGCGAGAAGGGGGAGAGCGGAAATGACTCGGGATCGCATGACAGATCCTTTCTCCGAAAGTGGCGGGGCGGTGGCAGGGCATGAGAAGTGTATACCCGTCACGGCGGATCATGCACCCTCTTCGGAACCTGTCGGCGCACACCACCGGCAGCGGTCTGTTCTGCCGGCGCTGTATTGCACCTCCCGCTCCGCCTCGGTTAGAGTGCGGTATAGTGTCCGGCCGTTCACCGGAGCTCGACTCCAACCGCACCGGAGGAATCATGAACCGTACGTCCCGCTTCCGACTCCGGCACGGCACCGCCGCCGTGCTGCTCTCTTTCGCTCTTCCTTTCACGATTCTCAGCGCTCAGGTCACTCCCCCGGCCGAGTACCTGGAGTATGAACCGGGAGCGGACTACAAACTCACCAACTACGAGACCGCAATCGGGTATTTCGAGACAATCGCTGCCCAGACCGGACGGATGCTCATCCGGGAAGCGGGCGAGACCGAGCAGGGCCGGTCGATGAAGTACGCCGTGATTTCTTCTGAGGAAAACCTCCAGCGCCTCGAACACTACCGGTCGATCGCCGAGCGATTGAGTCTGGGGCGGGGGGTGTCTCCTGACGAAGCTTCGCGCCTGGCCGATGAGGGCCGGACGATCGCCTGGATCGATGTCGGCCTGCATTCGACCGAGTGCGCTCCCTCCGAGCACGCCCTGCAGCTGGCCTACGATCTGGTGACCGGCGAGGATGCCTTCACCCGCACCATCCGCGACAACGTCATCACCCTGCTGATCTTCGCCAACCCCGACGGCATGTCGATGGTCGCCGACTGGTACATGGAGCACCTCGACACCGGCTTCGAGGCCCGGATGCCGTGGCTGTACAGCAAGTACATCGGGCACGACAACAACCGCGACTGCTTCAACGTCACCCAGGCTGAGACCCGCAACCTCGCCCGGATGCAGAACCATGAGTGGTTCCCGAATGTGGTGTACAACCACCACCAGACGGCTCCCTTCCCGACCCGGATCTGGATCCCCCCCTACGGGGAACCGACCAATCCCAACAAACCGGCCCAGGTCATCAGGTGGGAGAACCTGATCGGGGCGGCGATGGGCATGGCTTTCGAGGTCAACGATCAGCCGGGAGCGATCAGCCGGATATCCTTCGATGCCTGGTACCCGGGGTATATGACCCAGATCGCCACCACCCACAACATCCCCTCGATCCTGACCGAAACGGCGCTCTACCGGTTGGCCACCCCGCACGAGTACTCAGAGGAGGATGTCACCCGATCCTCGCGGGGAGCCTATGCCGGTTTCACTCCCTCCGCTTTCTACACCTCGCCGTGGAAGGGGGGCTGGTGGCGAATCGGGGATGCCGTGGCCTACTGTCTGACCGCCTCGAAAGCGGTTCTCGACGTCTGCGCCCGCTACCGCCGCGAGATGCTGCTGAGCAAGTATTCGCTGGCGACCGGCAACATCGAGCGCTTCACCGCCGAGCCGCCGTTCGGCTGGGCGATCCTCCATGACCAGGCCGATCCGACCACCACCGCCCGGATGCTCGACAAACTGATGCTGCTCGGGGTCGAGGTCTACGCCGCCGATGAGGCGGTCACGATCGGGGATGAGGAATACCCCACCGGCACCCTCATCGTGCCCACCGGCCAGCCCTTCGGAGCTTTCGTCAAGACCATGTTCGAACGTCAGGATTACCCCGATCTGCGACGCAAGACCCACCTCTGGCAAGGTCTGCCCGGCCGGGTGGATGTGAGTGATGCCCCGCCCCTGCGCCCCTACGACGTGGCCGGCTGGACCCTGCCCCTGCAGATGGGGGTGGCCACGGTTGAACTCGACGTCGCACCGGACTTTGCCATGACCCGGCTGACCGAGGTGCCCTGGCCGGAGGGGACTGTGACCGGGAACCGGGGGGAGTACGTCTTTCTGCCGACCGACACCAACGCTTTCACCGCCGCGGTCAAGATCATGGCCGCCGGCGGACGGGTGAGCCGCTCGATTCGTCCGGTCGAGATTGAAGGCACCACCTACCCCGGTGGGGTCTTCTTTGCCTCGCGTCTGGAGGCGCGGGAGATGGAACGGATCGCGGCCGAGACCCACGTGCCGATGACGCGGACCAATCTCGAGGTCGAGAAGGTCCGGCTCGAACCCCGCCGGCTGGGGCACTACGCCCCCTGGCAGGGGAGCATGGACGAGGGGTGGATGCGCTGGGTTCTCGACGAATACGGCATTCCCCACGAGCAGCTGCGCAACGAGAGAATCGTGGCGGGAGATCTGAACTCATCCTTCGATGTCATATCGATCGCCTCGATCGGCGCCCGGACGATCCTCAACGGAAACCGGGAGGGATCGGTCCCCCCCGAGTACGTCGGAGGAATCGGCGAGGAGGGAATGGCGAACCTGCTCGAGTTCGTCCTCAACGGCGGCACTCTCATCTGCAACGGGAGTTCGTGTGCCTTCGCGATCGAGCAGTTCGACCTGCCCGTGACGGATCTGAGCCGGGACCTGGCCCGGGAGGGTTTCTACTCGGCCGGCTCGATCATGAAGATGTATTACAGCAACGGTCATCCGGTTGCCTGGGGGATGCCCGTGGAAGGGGCCGCCTTCTGGTCACGGGGGAGCATCTTCGGCCATGCCGGGCCCGAGGTCGTCGCCGGGAATCCTCATACCCGCGAAGCCATTGCTGTGGCCGTCTTCCCCGGCTCGGAGAGCGAAGAACCGTCTGCCGGGGAGATGCTCCTGAGCGGCTACGCCGAGAACACCGACCTGCTCCAACTCAAGGCCACCGTCATGCACATTCCCTACGGAGAAGGGGATATCGTCCTGTTCGGTTTCAACTTCCACAACCGGGCTCAGTCGTATGCGACTTTCAAGCTCTTCTTCAACTCGCTCTTCCTGGGCTGTGACGGGATGCCCGGCAGTTGAGGTTCCTGCACACCCGCATACCGCTCAAAGCCCTGCTCGGCTACCGGCTGCGCTTTCTCTGGAAGTGGCTGCGCCGCGGCTTCCGGACCCGGACGATCCTCTTCTACCCGCAGTACCCGGCCAAGAAGACGCTGATCTTCAAGATCTGCCGCGAGCAGGGGTACAACATCACGACCGATCTTCATCGCCGCTGCGATCTGGCCTTTGCCTGGAAAGACACCACCTGGCGCCCCGAGTATCCTGAATTGCGCGATATTGCGGCACATGCGCCAGTCCTGAACCTGGCCTGTCGCGACGTCAGCAAGACTCACCTGGGCGAGGTCTTCGAGCGCACTTTCGGCTATCCGCTCGCGATCAATCCCGTCAGTCATGAAGGGGAAGCCGTACAGAAATCCGATGAAAACGCCTCGAAGAGCGGTCGGGTCGTGACCTGCCCGCTCCCCGCCCCGGTCGAGGGGTGCGCGTACCAGCGGCTGGTGAATAACATCGGTCCCGACGGGCTCTGCGAGGAACTGCGCATTCCGGTCATTGGCGGGCGGGTACCCCTGCTCACCTTGAAGCATAAACCCCCCTCCAACCGCTTCTTCAGTAGCTGGCTGAAGGTGGAGGTCCGGGAGACCGATGAGATCCTCTCCGCGCGGGAGTTGGCTGATATCGCCCGTTTCTGCTCGGAGTACGGCCTCGACTGGGGCGAGATCGACGTCCTGCGCGACCGCGATGACGGCCGCATCTACATCGTGGATGCCAACAACACCCCCTGGGGGCCGGCCCGTGATCTGCCCGAGCGGATCCGCCGCGAGGTCGTTCGGCGCCTGGCGGAGGTATTCAGGGAGACCTGGCTCGATGCCTGAGGAGCCGTCGGAGATCACGATCACCTACTCATTCCGGTTGCCCGGTGGGGAAGAGGTCGTTCTGGCGCCCCGCCTGCGGACCGATACGCTCGAACTGGTACGCGAACCTCCCCGCGTGCTGCCCGACTGGGCCGCACTCACCTTCCGTCAGTGTACCAACTGTCCCTTGAGCCCGGCGCGCAATCCGCTCTGCCCGGTGGCCGAGGTCCTTTCGGTCATTGTCGAGACCTTCGGCGACCGCCTCAGTTTCGAGGAAGTGGACCTGGAGGTCGCGACCACGGATCGGACCTGTCATCTGCATACGACCATGCAGGACGCTTTGCACTCCCTCATGGGTATTTACATGGCCGCCAGCGCGTGTCCTCACATGGCCCCGCTCCGCCCGATGCTGACAATCCATCTGCCCCTCTCCTCGCCCCGCGAAACCGCCTGGCGGTCGATTTCGATGTACCTGATCGCCCAGTACCTGCGGGTTCGGCAGGGGCTCGAACCCGACTGGAAATGCACCGGACTGAGTGCCATCTACGAGCAGATCCACGCGGTGAATATGGGCCTCTCGGAACGGCTGGCGGCGGTGAGCAGCCGCGACGCCGGGCTCAACAGTCTGGTTCGACTCGACCTGTTCACCGTCCTGGTGCCCCGGGTGCTCGATTCCCGGCTCGAGGAATTCCGCTCCGTCTTTACCCCCTATCTGGAGGGATGAGCCCGGTCATGATCGCATGGAAGCTTTCCACTCTCTCAGTCGCCGCCCTGGCCGTGCTGATGACTGCAGCCGGCTGCGGCCCGGCCTCCCGGATCGCCTGGGAGTTTCCCTTCCAGGATCCGGACCGGCCCCTCGAGCAGCGGGTCGAGGATCTGGTCTCGCGGATGACCCTGGAAGAGAAAGCCGTCCAGATGGTCCATCCCGCCGCCGCGATCGAGCGGATCGGCGTGCCGGAATACAACTGGTGGAACGAGGCCCTGCACGGCGTGGCCCGGGCGGGACGGGCCACGGTCTTTCCCCAGGCGATCGGTCTGGCCGCGACCTGGGATGATGAACTCATGTTCCGGGTCGCCACCGCCATCAGCGACGAGGCCCGGGCCAAGTACCACGAGAGCGTGCGCCGCGGGCACCGCGGTATTTACCAGGGTCTGACCTTCTGGTCTCCCAACATCAACATCTTCCGCGACCCCCGTTGGGGGCGGGGGATGGAAACCTACGGCGAGGATCCCTGGCTCGCCGGACGGCTGGCGGTGTCCTTCGTGCGGGGCATGCAGGGCGATCACGAGTTTTATCTCAAGACGGTGGCCACCCCGAAGCACTTTTTCGTGCACAGCGGACCCGAACCGCTGCGGCACTCCTTCAACGCTTATGCCGACTGGCGCGATATCGAAGAAACCTACCTGCCGGCCTTCCGGGCTTCGATCGTCGAGGGGGGCGCCTGGAGCGTGATGTGCGCCTACAATCGCACCCTCGACGAAGCCTGTTGCGGATCCTCCTGGATGCTGCAGGGGATCCTGCGCGAGCAGTGGGGCTTTGAAGGCTATGTCGTCTCCGACTGCGGGGCGATCAGCAATATCTACCGTCGCAACGCTCACGCTCTGGTCGAGACGCGCGCCGAGGCGGCCGCCATGGGAGTCATAGCCGGCTGCGATCTGAACTGCGGCAGCATGTACGGCTCACTGGTCGATGCGGTCGGGCAGGGGCTTGTGACCGAAGAGCAAATCGATGTCTCGATGCGTCGCCTGATGGAAGCCCGGATCCGGCTGGGGATGTTCGATCCTCCCGAACGGGTGCCGTGGGCCGACACCCCCTGGCGCGTCAACGACTCGCCGGCCCATGCCCGGCTGGCTCTGGAAACCACCCGCAAGTCGCTGGTCCTGCTCTCCAACGACGGCCTGCTGCCTCTCGACGACCGGGTCGGTACCATCGCCGTGATCGGTCCCAACGCCGACGATGTCGAGATCCTGCTCGGCAACTACAACGGCATTCCCTCGGCTCCGGTCACCCCGCTGGAGGGGATCCGGCGGCGGGTTGATCGGAGCACCGAGGTGCTCTTCGAACCGGGTTGCGATCTGGCTGAGAATACTCCCAGCTTCATGACCGTGCCCGTCACCGCCCTGCGGACCACCGTCGACGGGCGCGAGGTGGCTGGTCTGCGCGGCGAGTACTACGACAACCGAGACTTCGACGGCGAGCCGCGCTTCGTGCGCCTGGACGAGGAGATCGACTTCAACTGGTGGGCCGAGGCCCCGGCCCGGGGTATGGACGAGGATGACTTCGGGGTGCGCTGGAGCGGCCGGATCACGCCCCCGGCAAGCGGTACCTGGCACCTGGCTCTGAACGGTTTCGGCGGCGTACGGCTCTTTTTCGAGGGCGAGCAGGTCATCCAGTATGCCAGTCAGCATCACAGCCGGATTCGATCCCACACGGTCGGACTCGAAGCCGGACGGGAGTACGAAATCGTAGTGGAGTACTGGGATCTGAACAGCGACGCCACCATGCAGTTGCTCTGGGCCGGTCCCCGCCCCGAGGCCCGGGAGCGGGCTCTTCAAGCCGCCCGCCGGGCCGAGGTCGTCATCATGTGCCTGGGGCTTTCACCCCGCCTCGAGGGAGAGGAGATGCGGGTCGAGGTGCCCGGTTTCTCCGGCGGTGACCGGACCGACATCGCTCTGCCGGCCCCGCAGCAGGACCTGCTCGAGGCCGTTACGGCGGTGGGCAAACCGGTCGTCCTGGTCCTGCTCAACGGCAGTGCTCTGGGCCTGGGGTGGGCCGATGAACACGTACCGGCCATCCTCGAGGCCTGGTACCCGGGGCAGGCGGCCGGTACGGCCATCGCCGAAGTTCTTTTCGGTGATGTGAGCCCGGCCGGCCGTCTGCCGGTGACGTTTTACGCCTCGGTCGATCAGCTGCCCCCCTTTGAGGACTACGCCATGGCCGGACGCACCTACCGCTACTTCGAGGGCGAGCCGCTCTATCCTTTCGGGCACGGACTGAGTTACACCACCTTCGCCTACTCCGATCTGGAGCTGCCGGTCGAGGTGCAGACCGGGGAGGAGGTCACCGTATCGGTTACGGTCACCAATACCGGCGAACGGGCCGGTGATGAGGTGGTCCAGCTCTACCTGACGGATCTGGAGGCCGACGTGCCGGTCCCGATCCGGGCCCTGGCCGGATTCCGGCGCCTGCACCTGCGTCCCGGCGCCTCGCAGCGGGTCAGTTTCACCCTGACCCCCCGGCAACTGTCGCTGATCGACGTGCACTGGCTGCGCGTCGTCGAGCCGGGGATTTTTCAGGTCGGTGTGGGGGGTAAACAGCCCGGCTTCAGCGGTTCGGCCGATGCCGCCACCACGGGGGTGGTGACGGGCCGGTTCACGGTTACGGGGGAGCGCTTTGTGATCGTCGACAGGTGAATCCGGAATCCGGCCCGCCGACGGGCGGGGACACCGGCACAGGGATACGCAGAAAGGTCGAAACAGGGGATTACAGCGGGACCGGGGAATACGGAAGAGGAGGTTGCGTCATGTCAGTTCGTCGAAGCTCCACCTCGCGTCGTGAGTTCATGGCCCGCAGCGCCCGGGCTGCCGCGGGGCTCGCCGCCGGGGGTACGCTGGCGGCAAAGGTCTCGGCTCTGCCGGCACCGTCGGCGGGCGCCGGCATCCAGGGTGCCAACGATCGGGTCGTCATGGCCGTGATCGGCATCCGCAGTCGCGGCGCCCAGCTCATGACCGGTTTCGCCGGACTGCCGGGGGTGCACATCAAAACCATCGTGGATGTCGACGAGAATCTCTTCGCCGATACGATCGCCCGGCTCGAAGGCATTCAGGATACTCCCCCCGGTACCGCGTGGGATCTGCGCCGCATGCTCGAGGACCGGGACATCGACGCCGTAGCCATCGCCACCCCCAATCACTGGCACGCCCTGGCGACGATCTGGTCGGTTGAGGCGGGCAAGCATGTCTACAGCGAGAAGCCCTGCTGTCACAACATCTTCGAGGGCCACCGGATGGTCGAAGCCCAGGCCCGCACCGGCCGGGTGGTGGCGGTGGGCATGCAGAACCGGTCGCTACGCAACGTGCGTCAGGCCATGGCGTTCCTGCATTCGGGCGGCATCGGCGAGGTCTACATGGCCAAAGGGCTCTGTTTCAAGCCGCGCGATTCGATCGGGCGCTTTCCCGACAGCCCGGTCCCCGAGGGGGTACACTACGACCTCTGGCTGGGGCCGGCCCCCGAACGGCCCTTCAACCAGAACCGCTTTCACTACAACTGGCACTGGCACTGGGATTACGGCTGCGGCGACATCGGTAACCAGGGCCCCCACCAGTGGGACATCGCCCGCTGGGGTCTCGATATCGACGAACCGCCCCGGTTCATCCATTCGGCGGGAGGTTACTTCGCTTTCGACTCGGCCCAGGAGACTCCCAACACCCAGACCGCCGTACTCGAGTACGCCGACGGCAGGATTCTGCAGTTTGAAGTCCGGGGGCTCTACACAGGAGCCGAGGACGGGATCCGGATCGGGAACCTCTTCTTCGGGACCGAGGGGTGGCTGCATCTGGACGGCACGAACTGGCAGAGTTATTTCGGCCGCGAGAACGAACCGGGGCCCGGTTCGGACACGGTCGAGGCGGCGGCCGACCCGATGAACCTGGGCGGTTCGGGGGGGGGCAACCACTTCGCCAACTTCATCTATGCCGTACGGACCGGCAACCAGGCCGACCTGACCTGCCCCGTGGCGACCGGTTTCCGCTCCGACCGGCTTCACCACCTGGCCAATATCTCGTATCGGGTGGGACGCAAGCTGGAATACGATCCGATCCGGGAGCGGTTCGTGAGTGACCGTGAAGCCGACGCTCTGCTGACCCGGGAGTACCGCCGGCCGTACGTGGTCCGTTAGGAGGGGGGTTACTCCAACAGGCTCCTGGCAAGGGGGTGCTGGCCGATCTGCGCCATCTGCTCGCGCAGGGTGGCCACCGCCCGGGGGAGCTGGGCGGCCAGATCGTCCCAGCCGCACTCGATCGAGAGCCGGCCGGTATAGCCGATGCTGGCCAGAGCGCGGAAATAGGGCATGAAGGAATCGCCCTCTGTACCCGGCGGGTCAGGGTGCGGATCACGATCCGTTCTCCCGGTTCAGAGTCAACAGGGCATGGCGCAGGGCGAAGGGATCTTCACCCTCCAGCCCCCGCAGACGGCTGGTGACGGCCAGATAGAGCCGCTTCTGCAGGTCGCGGGCCGCCCGGGTTTCGGGCCGCGGCCGACAGCGCCGGCCGGTATCGAACTGCAGCAGCGGTTCGGCCAGCTCGGCCAGCGGCACGGGCTTGTCTGCTTCCTTGAACCACACCCAGGCGGCGTGGATCGCCGCCCCGAGGGCGGCCCCCTCGCCCTCGACCGGCACCGTCTCGGCGCCGAAGATCTCGGAGATGGCACAGCCCCAGGCTCTGGAGCGGGTCAGCCCGCCGGTGAGATGGATCTGGCGGGGCTCGACGGGCATGCGGGAGAAACCCGCCCAGAGGTTCAGGACGTGACCGTCGAGAACAGCCCGGCAGAGGTTCTCGGGAGTGAAGTCGCCGGGACTGAAACCGAAGCAGACGGGGGCGGCCAGGGGCAGATCGGGTGTGCGTTCCCCTTCATACCACGGCACCAGGATACGGCTCCCGTTGGTAGTCTCGCCCTTCTGGACGAGGTCATCGAAAGCCTCGTGATCCAGATCGAACTCGCGCCGTACCGCGGCGTAACCGTTGGCCATGTTGGACACGCAGAGCAGGGGGAGCCAGTGGCTGGTGGCGTCACAGAAGGCGGCGATCTCGCCGGTGGGATCGATAAAGGGCTCCTCCATGAAGGTGTAGGCGGTGCCGCTGGTGCCCAGGCTCACCGTGACGATACCGGGCGCGTAGTTCCCGGTCCCAATAGCGCCGTACATGTTGTCCCCGCTCCCGGCGTCGATCCGGCAGGTCGGGGAGAGGCCGAAGCGCTCGGCCAGGGCGGGGGCGAGGGTGCCGATCGTCTCGTCCGAGGAACGCACGGGCGGCAGCTTGCTCCGCAGTTCGGGACTGATTGCCGCCAGGACCAGGCCGGAGAACTCCCGGTGCCTGGGGTGCCAGAGGGCGGTGCCCGAGGTATCCCCCGGTTCCATGACGCGCACGCCACCGTCGGGGCCTCCGGTCAGGTACCAGTTGATGTAGTTGTGGACCAGGAAGAGCGTGGCGGCCCGTTCGTAGTTCTCCGGTTCGTGGCGTTTGAGATGCAGAATCTTCGGGGCGGTATAGCCGGTGCGCTGGGTGTTGCCCACCTCAGCGATCATGGCCTCGTCGCCGCCGACGGCATCGGTCAGCAGTTGGCACTCCTCGTGGGTGGAGAAATCGTTCCACAACTTGGCCGTCGGGCGAGCCAGCTCGCCGTCGGCATCGAGGGCGACCAGACCGTGTTGCTGGCCCGAGACCGCCAGGGCCCGGATTTCTTCGCCCCGGATCCGGCTCATCTTCAGCCGGCCCAGCAGGGTGTCGACCGCCTCGAGCCACATCCGGGGATCGGATTCCGATACCCCCTCGCCGAGGTCGGGAATGGTGCCGTCCCGGGTGCCGTAGTGGGGCAGGTCCTCGTCGTAGTTGACCACGTCGACGTGGATCACCGTCCCCGCACCGGCATCGATCACGACCAGCTTGGTGCTCTGGGTGGAAACATCCAATCCCGCGAAGAATCCGTCCATCGCCCTCACCATCCTGCCGTTGCCGACACCCCTCCAATTGAAGACTACCAGCAGGTTCGGACAGGAATGCCGTTCTCCCGATCGAAGCTCGAGGGCTCCGATCAAGGCCTGTCACGGATAGATGAAACCCTCCGCCTGGGGGATGAGCCGGTACAGGGTGGGAACCGGCTCGCCGGTCTCGCTGTTACGCTCGATGGCACACACATATCCGTGGCAGATTGTCAGGTCAGTATATCGTCCCGGCAGCCGTGTCCGGCCCAGGTGCTCACCTCTGGGAGAGATGACATCGAAGAGCCGGCGGGAGTCGTTCTCGATGTTGGTGAGGCGGCCCTCAACGACCTGCAACCAGATATTCCCGTGATCGTCGAAGAGCAGACCCTCCCAGAAAGCCCGGGTCCTCCGCCACTCGCGCGCATCGCGGGAAGCTTCGGCCATTTCCCGCTGCATGCCCGTGCTCTCCCTGATCCGCTCTTCATGGTCCGCCCGTTCGAGACGAATCTCTGATCGGGGAATGCGTTCGGGCGCCAGATCCAGGACAACATGACGGTCGAGAGTGCCGTCGGTCCGGTAGATATCGAATTCGGGCACCTGACCGTTCACCAGGACGATGCCGGTTTTCGGATGATAACCCGCCTGGGGGAATCCGGCATACCGGGTGTACTGGTTTGCCCGGCTACGGAATGAACCGTCCGGATGATAAAACTCCACGTACGTGCCGATATCTGCCGAAGGGCAGGACAGGACCGTGATCGTATCGCCTGCGGCGTCGAAGAGGGCGGCCCTGACGGTTCCCCAGCGGTGTCCTTCGCGCATATCTTCCTGCGAGGTGAGAACGATGACTCCCCCGCCCGGACGCAGATAGCGGTAGGCCGTGATCCGTCCCATCGGGGGAGTGGTCAGCAGGTCCACGAGTGAACCGTCGGTGTTCATCAGGGTCGTTCGGTTCAGGCTGCGATCGTGCAGGTGGAGAACACCCTCATGGAAAGCCTGGATGGAGAGTTCCCGGAAGGCTCCCGGCCCGTCGCCCTCGCTCCCGTACGAACGCAGGTATCCGTCGGCGGGATCGAAAAGGGCCAGGCGATGGTTGCGAGAGTCGGCGACATAGGCGTAGCCGTCATCATCGACGACGAAATTTCTCGGGCCGAAGAGAAGTGATTCTTCCCGATCCGTATCCTGAACGAGGCTTCTCTCGATCTCGAGCCGAAAAAGATCACCGGGATAGCGGGAACCTCCGGTATTGAACGCAATCTGTGTCTCCCCCTCGGTCACGACCCTGAAGTGCTGGGCCTGGAGGCCTACCGGAGAGCAGCAGACGGGGAAGAGTATGGTGCCAAGCAACAACCTGGCGATAGATGGGGCACACCTCATCTGTCGGCCTCCATGGGGATATGGGCGGTGCTGTTTGCGGGCCTGTATATCCCAGGGAGCGAACAACATTTCCCGGTGTTTAGTGCGGCCGAGTATAGCAGTGAGAGTCGATGACCGATCCCTCCGGACTTCAATCGGAAATACGATGACGATCCGGGAATCTTCTTTCGGGGTGGACCCGTAGAGATAATATGTGATAAAAGTAACATTAAAGGAGTTGTAGCATGTCCAGAACCGTTCCGGCCCGCTTCATCCCTGTCATCCGCAGCGTCTGCTTCGCCTTTGTCACCCTGCCGGTCTGCGGGTGTACCCCGGGGGTGGTATCGGCTCAAGGGAGCGACATCCTGACCTGTATCGGCGAGTGCGATCTGCATTTCGGCAACTTCATGGTCGTTGATGACCACCAGGCCTTCATCAGCACGATGGAAGGTCTCGATATCGTCGATCTCTCCGATCCACACCGTCCGGTCCTGCGCGAGGCTCTCTCCCTCGGAGGGAATGCCTTCGAGATAGCCCGGATAGGGGATCATCTCTACCTCCAGTCCGGAGGGCTTCAGATCTTGGACATCGGCCGTACCGGTGAAGCCGAGGTAGTGGAGGTATACGGACGGGGGAACCGGTGTGCCGGCCTGGCCGCCCGCGGCACCCTGCTCTTTACGGTCATCTATGACCGCGGTCTGGAGGTGCTCGATATCCGCGATCCGATCCGACCGAGTCTGCTCGGTCGGTACTCCGGGCGGACCGACGGCGGGTACGTCCAGGTCCTTCTCAATAATGAGGCAGCGTATCTGGCCCACCTGCATGGTGGCCTGGAAGTGCTCGATATCTCCGATCCGGCCGCACCGGTCCGGGTGATGACGGTACCGGGGACCGGAGCGCACGATGATCCTTCCCGGCCTCCGGAGCTGCGCAACCGGCTGTGCGAAAGTCTGGTCTTCAACAATCTGCTCATCGTCGGCACCCGGACGGCGATGGACTTCTATGATGTGACCGATCCTCTTACCCCGCGGTACCTGTCCAGCCTCGGGGGCTACGACGACTGGTCCGGCCAGATCCACAAACTGACGGCGGCCGACAATCTGCTCCTCTTCTGCCACGGAGACGACGAGATCGTGGCGGTCGATATCGCCGATCCCCGCACCCCGCGGTTCGTGGGCGGGATGCGGGAACCGGTCCACGCCATGCACTGGACGGGAGAGTATCTCTATACGGTCCTGCTGACATTCAAGGTATTCACCATTGAACGAGCGGGTGGTCGGATCCCGGTCGACGGACGGTGAATTCGGGTGCAACTGTTCGATGAATGAACCGTGTATATATGTGAAGGAATTCACATATGTCGGGATGCGCCCGATATCGATCCCTTTCACTCAGGGGAGACAAGATGACGAACCGGGAACCCTTCGCCGACCTGCCCCGGCGGGAGCGGCAGATCCTCGAGATCATCTACCGGCTCGGTCAAGCTTCCGCGGTCGAGGTCGAGGAGCACCTGCCCGATGCCCCCACCAATGCGACCGTGCGTACGCTCCTGAAGAAGATCGAAACCCGGGGCCTGCTCACTCACGTCCGGAAGGGCAAGCGCTTTGTCTACTCCCCGGTCATCCCCGAGGAGAAAGCGCGTTCGCGGGCTCTCGATCACCTGCTCGAGACTTTCTTCATGGGCTCGGCCTCCCGGGCGGTAGTGGCCCTGCTCGACCGATCGAAGAGCGACCTGAGCGAGGACGAGCGTGAAGAGATAGCGCGCCTGATCGACGACGAGCGCCGCCGGGGCCGTTAGTGGTGGATCTGCTCGACTCCGACATTACCGCTCCCCTGACGCTCTGTCTGTTCGATCTCGCCCTCAAGGGGAGTCTGCTCGTCATCTGTGCGGTTGGTGTGACACTACTCCTGCGCCGGGCCGCTGCCGCCGTGCGCAGTCTGGTGTGGAACGCGGTCATCACTGCTCTGCTCATCCTGCCGTTGCTCGCGCTGGCGGGACCCTCCCTCAAGGTGCCCCTGCTGCCCGATTTCATCACCGCCGGGGACGCAACCCCGGCGGGGGCGACGGTGCTGCCTGCTGCTCGTACTGTCGATCCGCCGGCTCTGGACGAAACCATCACTCCAGCAGCCGATTACCCTGACGCGAACCGGAAGGATCGTCTCGTCCTTCCTCGTCTGCCCTGGGTCACCTGGGCCGCTCTGCTCTGGGTCGCCGGTCTTTCGCTCCTCGCTCTGCGCTATGCCGCCGGGCGCTGGATGCTTGCCCGCCTGTGCACGTCGTGCCGAGCCTGCACCCGGGCTGAGATAACCGGTCTGCTCGCGCGTACCGCGCATCGGATCGGGATCACAGGGCCGGTCGAGATCGGGCTTTCGGCTAGGGCGCCGGTCGCCTTCACCCGCGGAGTGCGCCGTCCGCAGATCGTTTTACCGGCCGGGGCCGGGGAGTGGGATAAGGGAGCCCTGCGCTGCGTGCTGGTACACGAGCTGACGCACATCAGGCGCCGGGACGCGCTGTTCGAAACGCTGAGTCAGGTGGTCCTCACCCTCTTCTGGTTCAATCCCGCTGTCTGGTTCGCAGCCGGCCGGTTGCGGATCGAACGGGAACGTACCTGTGACGACGCTGTGCTGGCCGACGGCTCGCGACCCTCGGAGTACGCCGGCCAGCTGCTCGCCCTGGCCGGTACCCCCGGAGTGCTCCGCAACCCGCTCCAGGCCGGGGCCGCGCTCTCTCAGGGAGGCAGTCTGAAGGACAGGTTGCTTTTCATTCTGGATCCGGACCGCCGCCGCAGTGAACCGGGGCGCCTTGCCACGCCGGCGGTCATCGTCGCCTGTGCCTGCCTGAGCCTTCCCCTGGGTCTGATCGTACCCTGGAAATCGGACCCTTCCGCGCTCCAGCAATACACCGCTCAACTCGGCAGATCACCGGAGCTCGAGGCCGGCCTCGCCGATGACCTGAGCGATGCCCGGTCCCCCGATCCCGCCGTCAGAGCGGCCGCAGCCCGGGCGATGGCCGCCGATCGATCCCGCCGGTCCCGGGAGATCCTGGCCCGGCTGGTTACCGATCCCGAGCCGACCGTGAGACACGAAGCCGTCCGGGCCCTGGGCCGAAGAGCCGAAGCCGGGACAGTGCCGCTGCTCTTCACAGTCGTTCTCGAAGATCATGTTCCGGCTGTGCTCGCCGAGGCGGTCGAGTGGCTCGTGGAATGCTACGCCGGTCCTCAAACCGTTCTCCGTGATGCTTTCCGGGCCGAACTCGACCGGGTGGGGTGGAAGGGCGGCTGGTTCGCGGTCATGAAGGCGCTCTCGCAGGCCGGGGACGAGACCCGGATGGATCTGGGCCGGCGGATCGCGCAGACCCTTGCCGGCGAACCCGAGGACGAGTTCCGCATGGCCGGGGCCGAGGCCGTCGCCTCGCTGCCCGATAAAGCGCTCATCGAGGCGAACCTGATTCTCATCGGGGACGAGTTCGTCAAGATCCGGGCCGTGGCCGCGCACGCTCTGGGTGCAATCGGCGAACCGGTCAAGGATGTTCAGAGCGCGTTGAATGCAACCGCCCGCAAGGATCCTCACCCCTACGCCCGGATCGCGGCCGTCGAAGCTCTGGGGATGCTCGGCACCCCGAATGCGCTATATCTCTGCGATCTGGTCGGTCGTGAAGATACTGACACCGATGTCAGGCAGGCGGCCCGACGGGTCGCGGAAGAGATCCGGAACAGCAACAAGGAAAAGTAACTCCATAACAGAGAATGCCGCCCGGCCCGGGACGGAAAGGACATCTTCAGATGAGATCGTTTCGCATCTGCTCGGGGTGTTGTGTGTGGGGCCTGCTGTGTTGTCTCTCGCCGGCACTGTCGGGTCAGGTCATCGCTCAATCGGCACTTCCCCGACTGCAGGAGGTCAGGATCATCGGGGCCGAGGCTGATGAGGGGCCGGCGCTTTTCTCCCGCATCCAGTCGGTCACTGCCGGTCCTGACGGCGAGATCTTCGTCCTGGATGCCCTCGCTCCCCGTATCAGGGCCTTCGACCGTGAGGGAACCTGTTTCATCGAGACCGGGATCGAGGGGTCCGGGCCGGGCGAGACCCGTTTGCCGATCGCTCTGCTGCTTGCCCCCGACGGTTCGTTCACGGTTCTGGATATGCGCCTGAACCGGGTGACGCGTTTTGGGCCGGATGGATCCCTGCTCGACACCCGGCCGATTCCCGCTATCGGTTCGTCCACACTGAGGAGTGCGGTCGGCGACCCGACCGGCATCGCCCTCTACTACGTCCATCTCGACTTCCGGACCTTCTCGACCGTCATCTCGAAGCCGACCACGGACGGGAACGAGCTGGAAGATGTCATGAGGGTCGAGGAGTGGCCGCTGAAAGTGGATGGTTCCCCGGCCATGTTCTACCCGCTCGCCGCGGGACCGGGGGGCGTACTCGCGATCGGCGATGGAGACCTCGCCTATGAGATCAGGATCTTCGATTCGAAAGGACGTCCCCTGCGGACGATCGAGAGGGAGATCGCGCGCAGGCACAAGACCGACGAAGAGATCGAAAGGGAAGAAGAGAGGCTGGAACAGGGGGCGGATCGGATCGCCCGAGAAGGGGGAAGGGAAGCTATGATGACCCGGCCCGAGACCGATCCTCTCAAGCACTATTTCTATGCCGACGCTCTGCGTTTCGATGACACGGAACGACTCTGGATTCTGACCGGGCGGGGTGATGAAAACCGCTCGGTGTTCGACCTCTTTGCCCCTGACGGTTCCTTTCTCGGAGAAGTCGAGGTCGACCGGGTGATCAGCCGGTACGATATCCGCGGGCCCTGGCTGGTCGCGAGCGGGTTTACCGCCGAGGGCGTGCCGGTCGCGGTTCTCTATCGGATCGATTGACCCGGTACCGACCGCCTGCTCTGACTATCCGGCGTAGCTGACTCAGGGCAGATTGATCATCCCGATCAAGATCACGAAACCGGTCAGGCATCCGAGCGAACAGAGGATGAGCACCGAGCCGAAGACGACCGCCGGGGTGCCTTCATAGACCCGTTTTCGATCCAGGGGGTGGCGGAAGGACCGGGTGCTGAGCATCACTGCTCCGTTCATGGCGAGGACCAGAGCGAAGATGAGGAGCAGGAGATGGATAGCGAACTGATATGAGTAGAACATAACCTTCCCTCCTGCAGAAAGGACTGTTCTGTCCGGTATACGTTTAGCGATAAAGCGGTTATCACCGGTCCGGCTTCCGGCCCGCACCCGCTCGACAGTGATACCGAGGCCGGTACAATCGGTGCCTGAAACGTCAACATCCCCCGGTCGGGCCGCGTCGTGCTCTGCAAGTGCCCGTCCGGTGTGTTGAGATACCCGTCGTCTGACTCCAAACAGGAGAATCCTCCCCGTGCCCGGCAGATACCGTTTTCTCTCGAAACCTGCTTCCGTTCTCATGTTCCTCACCCCCCTGGTCACGATCCTTCTCCTTGCCGCCTGCGGCACCGCCCGGGAGAGCTTTCCCGTTCTGAGCGGTCCCTGGCTGGGGCAGACTCCGCCGGGCGCCGAACCCGAGCTCTTCGCACCCGGGATCGTCTCGACCGGCATGTTCGTGCGCGATATCGCCATGACTCCGGAGGGTGATGAAATTTACTGGTGTGTGATCGGTGCCAACTATACCTGGACGGCGATCATGGGATCGCGCCTCGAGCAGGGGCGCTGGACCGAACCGAGGGCGCTGCCGTTCTCGGTCCGGCCGGGTGTCTATGTCATCGAACCGCACATCTCTGCCGACGGTCGGCATTTCTATTTCGTTTCCAACGATCCTGCCGGGCAGGGCCAGGACATCTATGTCTGTGACCGGCAGGAAAGGGAGTGGGGGGAGCCCTACCGCCTGGCTCCGCCGGTCAATTCGGCCAACGACGAATTCTTCCCCTCTCTGACCCGCGACGGCACCTGGTATTTCACCCGCCGGCTCGTCGGCGAAGTGGAGAACGCGATCTGGCGCTCGCGGCTGGTCGACGGGCAGTACGAGGAGCCGGTTCGCCTGCCCGGGCAGGTCAACTGCGGTACCAACCGCTTCAATGCCTTCATCGATCCCGACGAACGCTACCTCATCGTCGGGGTGGCCGGGATGCAGGATTCGTACGGCGGAACCGATTACTATGTCGTTTTTCGTTCGGATGACGACCGCTGGAGCGAACCGGTCAACATGGGGGAGAAGATCAACACCGCCAGCCCGATGGATTACGCCCCGTATGTCTCCCCCGACGGCCGGTATTTCTTTTTCATGACCGATCGCCGGGATGACGATGCGGTCACGGCCTGTGCGGGCGCTCCGCTCTCCCGTCTGCTCGAGCTGCACGCCTCGCCGCGCAACGGCTTCCCCGACATCTGGTGGGTCGAGGCCGCCTTCATCGAGGACCTGCGTCCGGAGTTCTGAAGTCTGCCGGCAGGATTCCTGTAGCGGTCGGCTTTTCGGCCGGCGGGGATACCCGCCAGCCTGGCCAGTCACTCGCTCTGCAGGGTCCGGATCGGATCGATGCGGGTGGCCCGCCGGGCCGGGATGATGCTGGCGGTCAGGGTAATGACACCCATGAGTACGATCGCCAGTCCGTAGACCACCGGATCACCAGGGTTCACACCGGTCATCATGGCTCCGGCGAACTGCATGCCGACGTAGGCAATGACGGTCCCGATCCCGACCCCGATCGCCGAGAGCTTGAGTCCCTGTTTGAGAACCATGCGCCTGATCCCCCCCGGATCGGCCCCCAGGGTCAGGCGGATGCCGAACTCGCGGGAGCGCTGACCGGCAATGAAGGCCACCACGCCGTAGACGCCGGCCACAGCGAGCAGCAGGGCGATAGCGGTGAAGATCGCGAAGAGATAGGCGAAGAAGTAACTCTCCCAGTTCTGCGTGCGGATGTACTCGGGTACTGTCACCACAGATTCGAGGGGGATAGCGGCGTCCACCGACCACAGGGCGTCGCGCCATTCGACGAAGTCGGCATAGCACGCCCCGATTTCATGCCCCGGTCGGTTTGAGTCGGTCGATGTGACCCGGACGAGCCCCTGCGATTCGGGGTAGGGCAGGGGGTTGATCACGATGGCGCGGATAAAAGGAAAGACGGCGGCGTTGGCGCCGATCCCCAGGGCGATGCAGATGATCGCCGTGACCGTGAAGAGCGGGCTCCGGAGCAGGGTGCGCAGGCCGAAACAGATATCCTGGGGGAAGGTCATACGCAGGTCCTTTTCTTCTGATGGTGCCGCGGCGGCTGGTTGCGCTCCGGTCCCCATTGGCCGGCGGCGACGGGAGTTCCTCACAGCTCGCCCAGCAGCGGTTCGAGGCCGGCCCACATACTGCGGATCGTCTCGCGGGCGGCCTGCAGGGCGGCGACTCCCTCCGGTTCCACCCGGTAGAGGCGGCGGCAATAACCGACCGGTATTATCAACTACATTGTATATGATATAGGCGGGGGCGGTGTTTCGTCGTTCCAGGTGTTTTATCTTCGACGATCGCGGACGTCCAGGAGCGGAACCTATTCGCAGCGCAGGGTCACGGTCGGATCGACCCGGGTCGCCCGACGGACCGGCAGCCAGCTGGCCAGCAGGGCGATCCCGGCGACGAGCGGCACGGTCGCTAGCCAGACCGCGGGATCCAGCGCACTCACCCCGAAGAGAAGATCCCGGATGAGGCGCGAACCGGTGCCGGCCAGACCGAAGCCGAGAACGATCCCGATCGCCACCAGGACACCCACTCGTCCCAGGACGAGCCCGATCACGTCGCGATTCTGAGCTCCCAGGGCCAGGCGCAGCCCGAATTCCCTCATCTGCCGTTCGACCGAACAGGAGATCACGCCGTAGATACCGATCAGCGCGAGCATGACCGCCACCGCCGAGAAGAATCCGAAGAGCCAGGAGATCAGGGTGCTGTCGCGGTAATTGCTGCTCACGACTTCTTCCATGGTGAGGATGTCGAAGACCGGCAGGTCGGGGGCTTCAGCCCAGATCTGGCCACAGACGGCTTCGGCCTGCTGACCGGGATCGCCGGCAGTCCTGACCACGAAGGTCTGGAAGGGGACCGGGAGCTGGGCGAAAACCTGGTAGAGTTCGGGTTCGGGATCGCTGGTGTAGCCCCAGTGCCGGGTATCGCCGACCACTCCGACGATCTCCATCCACGGCCAGCGTGAATCGGCGTCACCGTATTTGATCCTCGCTCCCAGGCAGTCACCCCCCGGCCAGAACCTCTCGGCGAAGGTCCGGCTGATGATGGCCGCCGGAGCGCTTTCCGGGGTGTCACGTCCATCGAAGATGCGGCCGCTGAGAAGGGGCACTCCCATAGTCGAAAAGTAGGAGGGCTGCACGATCCGGTTGGACGCGTAGAACTGCTGTCCTTCGGGCGGTGCCTCCTGACCCTCGATCGAGAAACTCCCGTACGACATCCCCCGGCCCAGGGGCAGATTCGAGACCGAGGAGGCCTGCTCGACTCCGGGCAGGGCTTCGATCCGGGTCAGGACACGCGCAAAGAAAGAGCGCAGGAGAGCCGGTTCCTCTGCCATCTCATCGGGCAGTGAAACCCCCAGGGTGAGCAGGCGATCGGTCTCGAAACCCGGCTCGAGCGAACGCAGTTCCCCCAGGGTGCGCAGCATGAGCCCGCTCCCGGTCAGGATGGTCAGGGTGAGAGCGATCTCGATCACCACCAGGGCCGAACGCAGCTGACGCCGGCGCAGCGAGCCGGTCAGGCCGCCCCCCTCACGCAGGGCTGCAGCCAGCGGGAAACGAGAGGAGCGGACAGCCGGAGCCGTTCCGAAGAGGATTGCACTCAGGATACTCAGACCGACAGCGGCCGCGATCACCGGGATTCCGATCGCAAAGGAGTAGTAGTAGGGGATCGGGCCGGGAGCCAGGGCCAGGACCAGGTCGCGTCCGAGAACCGCCAGCAGCAGACCGAGCAGGCCTCCGCCGCCGGCCAGCAGGAGGCTCTCGATTCCGAACTGCTGCACGATCCGCCTCCGGTTCGCCCCGAGCGAGGTGCGGATCGCGATCTCCCGCTGCCGGACCTCGGACCGGGTGAGCATCAGGTTGGCGACGTTGGCGCAGACCAGCAGGAGCACGAAGCAGACCACACCTGAAAAGAGCAGAACGGTCGTGCGGGGCCGGTAGAGCAGTTCGTCACGCAGGGAGGTCACGACCGCCCCGCGGGTTCCCACCGTTGCCGGGTACTCGGCCTGCAGGGCCGCCATGACGTCGTCGAGGTCGGCCTGAGCGGAGGTCATGGTCCTCCCCTGTGCCAGCCGGGCCACGACCTCCAGATTGTGGTTGCCGATACCCGGCGGGTGGGAAAGACGCAGGGGGATCCAGCAGTCGGCAGTCTCGGGGAAGCGGAAGCCCTCGGGCATGATCCCGATGACGGTGTGCGCCTCCCCATCCAGGGTGAGGGTGGTCCCGATGACGGCGGGATCCAGGGTAAAACGGTTCCGCCAGAGACCATGACTCAGGATGACCGTGCCCGGAGCGCCGGGCTCGTCATCGGCAGGTGTAAAGTGCCGTCCGCGGGCGGGTGCGGTCCCCAGCACGGCAAACAGTTCGTGGGAGACGGCTGCGGCGGGAATCCGGGCCGGATCGCCGCTCCCGGTCAGGTTCAGACTCCTGTCGTCGTACGCCGCCAGGGTGCTGAACGAGCCGCTACGTTCGCGCCAGGCCGCGAAATTTCCCCAGGCCACCGAGGAGCGGGTAAAACCGCGTTCCAGGTCGTTTTCGTAGATTCCCACCAGCCGGTCGGGTTCGGCGAAGGGCAGAGGCCGGAGGAAGATGCCGTTGACGAAGGTGAAGACAGTGACGTTCAGGCCGATCCCGAGCCCGAGACAGAGCAGGGTGACGACGGTGAACAGAGGGGTGCGCCGAAGGGTGCGCAGACCGTACCGCAGATCACGACCGAGAGATCCCATGTCCCGCCTTTCCCGGGCCGAACCGTGTGTCGGCGGCCGATTCAGTTCCGGTTCACTGTGCCGGGCTTGCCCTGAAGTACGGGCGGGCGGGCCCGGCGGTTCCCACTCTCCTGACCCGCTGACCGTCCGGATCCCACGCGCCGAATCGTCCCGCCGATTTTTCCGGCAAGAGAATCGCTCCGCCGGACGACCCCTGTATGAGAGGAAGGAGCAGAACATCGGTGGGTATTGAGTGCCGTGGAGGCAGGACAAGGAGATGGACTCATGGAACGGCAGGCACTGCGACACGATCGGGTGTTCGATGATCCCGAATGGGCCCGCACCTATGCCCGTCGCGAGGGGGGAGCCGGGGCCCGGCGCGGTCGCCGGTATGCGCGCGAGCTGAAGGCTCTGGGGTTCCGGGGCGGGAGAATCCTCGACGCCGGCTGCGGGCCGGGCACCACCGCCCTCGCCCTGGCCCGAGCCCTGCCCGATGCCGACGTGATCGGGATCGACCTCTCCGAACCGCTCCTGCGCCTGGCCCGGGCGCACGCCGAGGCCGAAGGGGTAACCGAACGGGTGCGGTTCACCCACGCCGATGTGCACGACATTCCCTGGCCTCTCGATGCTTTCGAGGCGGTGATCTGTATCGGCATGCTGCATATCGTCGAAGATCCGATCACAATGCTGGGTGAATTCGAACGGGTGCTCCGCCCGAGCGGGCAGCTTCTCATGCACGACATCAGGCGCTCGTGGTTCGGCCTGGTCGAGCCGGTCTTCCGTAGTGCCTGGACCTTGCCCGAGGGACGGGAAGTCATCCTGCGTTCGTCGCTGCGGCCGGTGCTCTTCCGGGAGAGTTTCCTCTGGTGGGGGGCTTCGGCTCCGTTATCCGGGCGGCTGACGTCGTCTTGAAGGTGGGCGGGGGGGCGCCTAAGATGCAGGTATGCCGTCCCGACGCACGCCCCTGACCTTGTATTTCCTGCTCGGCGCCTACGCCGTTTGCGCCCAGGCCCTGCTGCTGCGCGAAGCCCAGGTCGTTCTGCTCGGTTCCGAACTGGCCTGGGGCTTCATCTTCACCTTCTGGCTCGTGGGTGTGGCTCTGGGGGCGGCCGGCGTCCGGCACCGCGCCCGCACTGCCGACAGCGCCCGGCGATGGCTGGCCGGAGCCGTCCTGGTGCTGCCTCTCTCTCTGACGGCGGTGCTCGTCTTCCTGCGCGCTTCGCGACTCATCTTCGGGCTTGGAGCGGGAGCGTACCCGGGCCCGGGAGCGGTACTGCTGATCGACCTGCTTGCCGCTCTGCCGGTGGGGATTCCGATCGGGGCGGCCTTTCCGACCGCCAGCGCCGTGCTGGCAGAAGATGCCGGCGACGATACCGTCCGGGCGCGCTCGGTCGGAAGGATCTATGCCGTCGAGGCGGCGGGGAGCCTGGTCGGCGGCGCTCTCTTCAGCTTTTTCCTGGTGGCCCGGCTCGATTCTTTCACTCTGGCGATCGGTCTCGGCACCCTGCTTCCGGCCGCTCTGCTGCTCCTGCTGGCCGGTGAGGAGCGTCATCGTACCGCGCGGTTCGCCGCCGTCGCACTGGCGACGCTGCTGGCTGCCCTGACCCTGCTTTCGCTGCCGGCCCGGCTCGACCAGTTGACCGGGCGGTGGCGCTGGAGCAGTTTCGCCCCCGGGCTCGAACTCGGCCTGGCTGCCGATTCGCGTTACCAGCACATCGATATCGGGCGGCTCGAGAATGAATACAGTCTCTATCTCAACGGCCAGGTCGAAGCCACCTGGCCCGATCCCGTGGCCCATGCCATCACGGCCCATTTTACCGCCTGCCAGCATCCCGATCCGAAGCGGATCCTCCTGCTCGGCGGCGGCCAGGAGGGGCTGGTCGCCGAACTGCTCCGCCACCACCCCGTCGAAGTGGAACTGGTCACCCTCGACGAACAGGCCTTCACGGCCCAGAGTCGCTTTCTCGAGGCCGACGATCTGGCCGCTCTGCGCTCACCGGCCGTGCGCGTGCGCTATGGCGACATCCGTTACCGGGTCAAGAGGCTTGCCCGGGAGGGGCGGGCAGGATGGGATCTGGTCATCCTCGCGGCCCCCGAACCGGCCACGATCCTCTCCGCCCGGCTCTACACCCGGGAGTTCTTCGCCGAACTGGAACGGATCATGGCTCCCGACGGAGTTCTCGCCTTCACGCTGCGGGGTTCGACCGGTTACTGGGGAGCCGAAGCCTCGGCGTATGTGGCCAGCATCGTGGAGCCCCTCCGGACGGTCTTCACTGACGTCCTGGTGACTTTCGCCTATCCGACCGATATTTTTGCCGCCCGGCGTGAGGGGATGCTGACCCGCCAGGGCTCCGGACTCGCTCGCCGCTACAACGAGCGGGAGATCGACTCGGCTCACTTCGATCCCCTCTGGTTTACCGGGGCGACAGACATGTTCGATCCCGCCAAGCGGGCGGTGGTCGATCAGGCCCTGCACACCCACACCCCCGACCGTGTCAACACCGACGACCATCCCGTCGCGACCCTGTACCATCACCGGCTCTGGTTCGCCACGGCGCGGGGCGCGCACGCCGCCGGGCAGGCGCCCCCGATGCGCGGTCAGGGTCTGGTCGGGTTCGTCCTCGGACTGCGTCCGGTTCCGATCGCACTGCTGATCCTCGCCCTGACTCTGGCCGTCGGTTTCGTCGGGCTGCGCCGTGTCGATCCCGTGCCGGTCCGTACGGCAGTGCTCTGGTCGACGGCCTCGGTGGGCTGCTTCAGCATGGCGGTCGAGATCATCCTGCTCTACGCCTTCCAGGTTCTCTTCGGCTACGTCTACCGCATGATCGGTCTGATCGTGGGGATCTTCATGGCCGGACTGGTCATCGGCAGCCTGCTCGCCAACCGCGCTCTGTCGACCGGTTTTCCGGGGCAGGCGGCCGGTGAAGCGCGAACC
This sequence comes from uncultured Gemmatimonadota bacterium, assembly GCA_964576115.1. Classification (GTDB taxonomy): domain Bacteria; phylum Blakebacterota; class Blakebacteria; order Blakebacterales; family Blakebacteraceae; genus CAYSYY01. The sequence goes on along the minus strand of CAZNUA010000007.1, from coordinate 79,853 downwards.
GGCTCGGAGGCGGTTCGACGCGGGCTGCGGGGCATGATGGTTCTCGACTCAGCCGCGGCTCTCTTCGCGCTACTGCTGGCTCTGCTGCTGCCCTGGCTGCGCTCTGCGTCAGCGGCGAGCCTGGTCGGTGAAACCGCCATTTTCGGACTGGTGGGAGCGGCGGGAGTACTCGGCGGGGCCCTCTTTCCGATGGCGGCCCGGGTCGGGCTCGGTACAGGCTTCGGGACCGCCGAGGCAGCCGGGCGGGTGGCCTGGGCCGATCATCTGGGCGGAGCCGCCGGAGCCCTGCTGACCGGTACCGTCCTGGTCCCGGTGGTGGGAACCGGAGCCGCCTGTGTCCTGCTGGCCGTGGGCCTGATCGCCGCGGCCGGATTGACGGGAATCACCCTCGTGAAGCGAGGGCCTGCTCCTGGGTCCATATCCCCGGGATAGCCCGTCCGCAGCCCGCGCACCGGCCGTCGACGAGTCCCGAAGCATCGGTTGAATACCCTACCCGGCGAATGACGACCCGGCCGCATGAAGGGCAGTACGTGTGACTGCCCTCGTGCATCGGTACGTTGCCGATATAGACATAGTTGACTCCGGTTTCCAGAGCGGTCGTGCGGGCCCGTTCCAGGGTCGCGACCGGGGTGGGGGGAAGGTTCTGCAACCGGTAGATGGGGTGGAAGCGGGAGAACTGCAGAGGCACGTCGGGACCCAGGTGCTCCACGATCCAGCGGGCCATGGCCCCGATCTCCTCGACCGAATCGTTCAGGGTCGGGATGAGCAGGACCACGATCTCGGTGTGGATACCGATATCGATCAGAACTTCGAGGGTTTCGAGCACCGGGGCCAGCTCGCCGGCGCACCACTCGGTATAGAATTCCTCGGTGAAGGCCTTCAGGTCGATCTTGACCCCGGTCAGCTGGCGGCAGACCTCCCGCAGCGGTTCCTCGTGGATGTAGCCGTTCGAGATCATGACACTGCCCACGCCCCGCTCCCGGCCCAGTTCGGCGGTATCGTACATGTACTCGTAGAAGATCACCGGTTCGGAGTAGGTGTAGGCGATGGTGGGACATTGCTGGGCCCGGGCGGTTTCGACGATCCGCTCGGGGAGCAGCTCGATCGACTCGACCTGCTCGGGGCGCACCTGGCTGATCTCCCAGTTCTGGCAGAAGAGGCATTCCATGTTGCAGCCGGCCGTGGCCAGGCTCAGGGCATTGGTGCCGGGCAGGTAGTGATAGAGGGGTTTCTTCTCGATCGGGTCGATGGCGAAACTGCAGACGCTTCCGTAAACCAGCGTGACGTACTCGCCGCCGCGGTTCTCGCGCACCCCGCAGTAGCCGCGTTCCACGTCGGCCACCACGCATTCTCGCGGGCAGAGCCGGCAGCGGACCATGCCGTCATCCAACTCGTCGTACCACCGGGCCGGCCGGACCGCGAATCCCCCCGGCCGGCCGCTGCGGACCGGTCTCGCGGTATCGATCAGATTGGTGTCGATCGGCGGGCGTCGGTCGGTTCCGCACCCCATACAGAACGGGGGTTCGGGGGCCGCCATGCCGGCTTGTATCGCTCCCGCTCCCAGCGCGCCGGTGCACAGCGCTCCGGCTCCGCCGCCGGCGGTGCGCAGGAAGCGACGGCGGCTCTGCGCCGGGCGCCGATAGGAGGATGACGATGAGCCGCTCATGCAATCTCCTCCCAGTCCAGACCCGGGCAGACGATCTCGATCTCCTCGAGCCGGTCGGTGCCCAGACCGCGCTCCCGGGCGCTGGCCAGGTGCCGGGGCGGACGGTCCTCGGCTGCCAGGGGGGCCATGCCGGCCGCACGCCGCTTCCGCTCGATGATCTCGACCCCGACCCGGTCCAGGGCCACCGGGTCGGTGGCGAGCAGGAAGCCGCCGTAAGGCCACTGCCAGGCGGGCCGGCTCGGCGGACCGCCGTGGTACTGGGGTCTGAGTGCATCGCAGAACACCAGGCGCAGCCGGTCGGCGATCAGGGGGTGGACGCAGACATCGGCGACGAAGGGATCGCAGCCGTCATCGTGATACTTGTTGGGGTTGTGGATGGCCCCGAAGAAATTTTTCAGACAGCCCGAGATACCGGCCAGATTGTGGTCCTTGAGGACCGCCGCGCTCACCAGGGCATCGGTCTCGCGGGTCACGATCCGGCTGTACATGCTGCCGATCCGACCGCTCACCTCGATCCGTGATTCGTACCCGCTGATGACGTCCCCTCCGGCAAGAGCATCGGTGCCGTAGCAGCGCACCGGGCCGTTGCGGCTCAGGCGGTAGCCGGCACTGCGCAGTTCCCGGTCGGTGCGGTCCCAGATCACGATCCGCTCCGGTCCGGAATCGCCCGCCGCGAGGGCTTCGGCCAGCCCGGTGGCGAGAACGGGAGAGGTGGGCAGTCCAAGGCAGTTGACCTTGATGCCGATCCGTTCCGGGCGCGGAAACAGGCGATGCCAGGCCCGGGCCGGTTCGGTCTCGCCGGTCAGGGCGCAGACGGCCCGGTCGAAGAGGGTGGGCAGCAGGCCGGCGTCGGGTTCGCCGTCGCCGGCGAGTCCGGCGTGACGCATGACGACGACGCGCGAGGCCACGACCGGCTCCGGACCTCAGTCCCGAGGTCCGTTTTCGCCGAAAACCTGGGCCGAGAAACGCAGGATCTCGGTCTCGGAGTCGCGCCAGGCGTCGGAGGGCAGGCCGGCCTTGAGACAGGTATGGGCCAGAAACTCGGTCCGGTTCCAGCCCTGCTCGACCGGCACCTGGGGCAGAAGCAGGCCGCTGAGCTGCCCCCGGGTCATCATCAGCCCGTCGCGTCCGACCTCGACCCGATCGGGATCGAGCAGTCGCCGCATGGGCGTCAGGACCGATATTTCCAGGTCGATGTCGTCGAGCTCGCCGGCGGTGACAGGCTGGTAGGTAAAGCGCGGGTCGCGGCAGGCCTGAACGGCATTCTGGGCGACCGAGCGGTACAGCGGCATCACCGCCACCACATGTCCGATGCAGCCGCGCAGTTCACCGCGGTTCTTCAAGGTCACGAAAGCCGCTCCCGGGGCTCTGAGCCGGGGCGTGAGATCGAATCCGGCTTCCTCGACCGTGAGTACCTCGCCGGTCTCGAGAAAAAGGCCGGCGGCCCGGCGGGCGATCTCGAGCAGGACCTGTTGTTCGTGCTCGTTCAGCCCCTCCGACTCGCGCCAGAAGACGATCCCGGCATAGGAGACCGAGGAACGCCAGTCGCCGCTCTGCCGGCCGCTCATGTCGAAGGACACCCGCAGGCCGCGAACGTCTTCGAGAGGCGTAAGTATCTCGAGCAGCAGGCTGATGGCATTGCGGCCGCAGATCGTGTCGTGGGTCCGCTCCAGGTAGGCATCGAAGCCGGGTACGTCGACCTGCAGGATCTCCTGCACGGCCAGGTTGTTGAGGGCTTCGAGATTGTGCGGGACATTCTCCGAGAAGGGCACATAGCCGAACTGGGCCCCGTAGTGGGTGAAATCGCTGCTCACGACCAGCAGGGTCCGGTCGGTCATCACCTCGCTCACCGCCCGGGCCAGGCGGGTGCGGTTGCGATCGGAAAGCTCGCCCACCAGCATCTCGACCAGCCGGAATTGCCCCCCGATCGCCCGCTGCAGAAAGGGATACTGGTTGACTGCCGAATGCTCGTCACGGTGCGCGGCGGGGTGTTCGCGGACAACCGGAGACTCGAGCAGAGTCTGGATGGCCTCGCCGTCGGCCGGGATCCGGCCCAGGGGGGTTTCCCAGGCATCGACGGTGAGCACACTGGCTCCCTGTAGGGGAGTCCGGTGGCTCAGACCCATGACGATGACCCGGTCATAGGCGTGGCCGCGCAGGGCGGCGAAGGCGGTTCCGGCTGCCTTGCCCGACCAGACATAACCGGCATGGGGGACGATCAGGGCGATCGGAGCACTGGGGATATCTGAGGCGGGACCCGCCAGATAGCCGTCGACCATGGTCTCGAGCGCCCCGCGCTCGGCCGGGAACCACATCCCGTCGGTGCCGCAGCGCTGGACGCGGCCGCTCTCCTGGGGTTCGGTCGGTGTCTGATCCTGAGTCATGGTACCATCCGTTCCTGCGGCGCCGGCTCTGCCGCCGGCGAGGGCAATGATCGCGGCCGTCGCCAGGGCGGAAAGCACCTCGCGCCGGCGGGTAAGCGGATGCAATACGGTGGGCTTCACGGCCTGATCCGGCTGATCATAGCCACCGGCTCCCCCGCGCTGATCGGCGGGGTGTCGATGACGTAATTGACCACACCGGCGAAGGGGGCCCGTACCTGCCCGACCTGCCGGCCGAAAAAATCGTGCAGGGTGCCCAGCAGGGCTCCCTCGGCCACCACGTAGCCGTCCCGCACCGTAGCCCGGAAGATGCCGGTCACCTCGCTGCGCAGAACTTCGTAACCTTCGAGCCAGACTACCGCCGGTGGATCTTCCGGTTCTCCAGTCACCATCTCGAGATGGCGCAGCACGTTCCAGACCCCCCGCTCGGCCATCGCGACCCAGTGGGCGTCGTTGGAACCGAGCTGGCCCGTCTCGGTGGTGATAGCCGGTTTGCCCCGGGTCAGGGCGGTATTGGCGGTGTAGAGCGAGCGGTTCGGATCGCCGGGCCGGTCGGGATCGATGACGATATGATCAAGCCCGAAAGCGATGACCAGCCGCCGGGCGGCTTCATCCAGACTGCGGTTGCCGGTCTGCATCCAGTAGCAGTACGGGCGCAGGGCCTCGTTGCCATCCCCGCCGTGCATATCCACCACGAAGTCGGCCCGGGCGATGATCTCGGTTGTGATGACGTGGGCGATTCGGTCGGACACGGTACCGTCGGCCGAACCGGGGTAGACCCGGTTGAGGTTCTTACCGTCAATCGGGCTGTAATAGATCGTTCGGCCCAGGAATGAGGGCAGGTTGGCGACATGCACGATGATCACCTGGCCCGAGAGTTCTCTGGGCGAGAGCTCGGCCCGGATGTTCTGCAGAGCCGTGATCGGCGGGTACTCATAACCGTGCACTCCCGCGATCAGGGCCAGGGTCGGTCCGGGACGGGAACCGTTGATGAGGCTGATCGGGATCTGGGTGCCCTCATCGACGCCGGCCGGCACATCGAGAAAGCCCGAGACACTCTGGCCCGGACGGGCGACGAGCCGGCCCACAGCCAGGGGCGCCTGGGCGAATAGAGGCAGAGCGGTGAGATTGAGGAACAGGACACTGGCGGCCAGAGCGGGGAACGGCCGCCGGCGGCTTTCGCAGACCAGGGACACGACGGACCTCCTGAACGGATGACGGTCGACACCTTTCATTCTACTCCAGCCGTTCCGGCGGTGCCAGCCGGTGCCCGGGCGTTGCAGGACCGATCGGGATGGACCATGATGGTCAGGCTGGAACAGCCCGGAACTCGCACAGGAGAAAAGCAGATGTCCGACGGCGTGCCGGAAACAACCCGCGACTGGATCCCGCCCGGCGAATGGCGGCGCTTGCGCACCGTCGACGTCCATACCGCCGGCGAGCCCCTGCGGATCGTGACCGGCGGCATGGACGAACCTGCAGGAGCGACGATCCTCGAGCGCCGCCGCTGGCTGCACGAACACCTCGATGAGGTGCGCACGGCCCTGATGTGGGAACCGCGCGGGCACCGCGAGATGTACGGTTGCATCCTCACCCCGCCGGTCGAGGCCGGAAGCGATTTCGGGGTGCTCTTCCTGCACAACGAGGGCTATTCGACCATGTGCGGCCACGGCATCATCGGCATTGCCACCGCCGCCCCCCACCTGGATCTGGTCCCGTTCGCCGAACCGGAAACGGCGATGCGGATCGACACTCCGGCCGGACCGGTCGAGGCTGTAGCCCTCGTCGAGGCCGGGCAGGTGCGCCGGACGCGTTTCCGCAATGTTCCCAGCTTCGTCGACACGCTCGATGCCGTCGTCAATGTCCCCGGCCTGGGGGAGGTGCGCTACGACCTGGCCTTCGGTGGAGCCTACTACGCCTTCGTGCAGGCGGCCGACTTCGATCTGCGCTGTACCGCCGACGAGCACGATCGCCTGATCCGGATCGGTATGGCGATCAAACATGCCGTGATGGTCGACCGGCCGATCGAACATCCGCGCGAACCCGACCTGGGGTATCTCTACGGCACCATCTTCATCGCCCCGCCGCTCTCCGCCGGGGTCGATTCCCGCAACGTCTGTATCTTCGCCGACGGCCAGGTGGATCGTTCTCCCACCGGCACCGGGGTGAGCGCTCGTCTGGCGATCCATCACACCCGTGGCGAGATCGGTCCGGGGGAGGAGATGGTCATCGAGAGTATCATCGGCACGACCTTCACCGGCCGGGTCATCGACACCGCGACAGTCGGGGAAGTGCCGGCCGTCATTCCCGAGGTCGAGGGCTCGGCCCACCTCACCGGCCGCCACGAGTTCGTCATCGATCCCGACGACCCCCTCGCAGAGGGGTTCTTCCTGGGGTGAGGATGCACTACAAGCCCTCCGGGGAGAGTCAGAGAGAGAGGACATCGCCATGAATGGTCCCAGTTTCAGAACCGGGTCCTGCCGACTCCTGGCTCCATTCCTGTTGCTCGGTTTCCTGTTACTCGCCGGCTGTTCGGGTGATACCCGCTCAGACGGCCGTCCCGGAATACTCACGGTCATGCAATCCTCGGTTGCGATCGGGGATCCCCACATCTGCAGTGATTCGGTCAACCGCCTCAGCCTTGTCTTCTCGATCTACGATGCCCTCATTACCCGCGACGCCGCCGGGAACTATGTGCCTGCCCTGGCCCGGAGCTGGAGTGTGGCCGAAGACGACCTGACCTGGACGTTCCACCTGCGCCCGGACGTGCAGTTCCACAACGGCGAGATTCTCACAGCTGATGACGTCGTCGCCACCCTGGAGAGGGTGCTCGATCCGGCGATCGGCGGTGCTTTCGGTACTCAGGGGGTCTATCTCAGCTATCTGGGTGACGCCGGGATCTCGGCTCACGACGAACTGACCGTCCGGATCGTCACCCCGGAACCGATGGCCGATCTGCTCGACCTGCTCGTGGCCATGCCGATCGGACCCGCCAGCGAACTCCACCGCCTGCCCGGGGAGTATATCGGCAGCGGACCCTACCGGATCGGGGCGATCCGGGAAGGTCAGGCCATCCTCGAGGCTCATAGCGGCTACTGGGGTCCGGAACCGGAATACCGCGAGATCCACTGGCTGGCGGAGCCCGATCCGGAAGTCCGGGTCGAAGCCCTCATGAACGGTCGGGTCGATGTCATCGCCGGTCTCAGACCGGCGGACCGGGAGCGGATGGAAGGAGAGGGGAGCGGACTGATTCATGAACTCGAGAGCGGTCTCTGCATCATCTTCATGTGCAACGCTTTCGAGGGGCCGTGCGCCGACCGCCGGGTCAGGCAGGCACTGAACTACGCTCTCGATGTCGAGGCCATCATCAGGGATGTGAAGGAGGGTGCCGCAACCCCCCTGAACGGATATCTGACGCCCCATCATTTCGGGCACAATCCGCAGACACCGGTCTATGGGTACGATCCCGATCGGGCCAGGACTCTTCTGGCGGAGGCAGGCTTCGCCGGGGGGCTGGAACTGGTACTCGATATTCCGGCGGCAATGCCCGATGAGGCTCCCGCTCTGGCGCAGATGATGACCGAACAGTACCGGGAGGTGGGGATCTCGGTCGAAGTCGTGGTGCACGAAGATCGAGCCGCCTACTCCGAGATGGTAAGGGAGAAGCGGATAAATGATGCCTGCTGCTTCGATTCGAGTCCGCGCAGTACCTGGCGGGTGCTGCGCGAGAAGCTGCACTCGACTCTGCAGGGTCCCTGGTGGCAGGGGTATGACAACCCACGGGTGAATTCCCTGATCGCCGAGGCGGAGGCGACCTTCTCCGATCAGGACCGCCAGGCGATCTACAGGCGGATTTACACCCTGGTCCGGGATGATGCGCCCTGGATATTCCTCTACCGGCCGACCAGCATCTGGGCTGTCAGCAGCATGGCTCTTCCTCAGTGGCGGCCGCGGGCTGACGGCCTGCTGCTGTTCTGATCGATCCCTGCGGTACCGGCAACCTGAGCAGCATCGATCTTTTCCTGCAACCATTGCGTTCCATATCCCGACTCACTTGATAGAATGGATACCCCGCAAGACATCCAGGCCGGAGACCGCCGGCTCATCTCCCGCATCCGCCAGCAGGGCGATGAGGGAGCTTTTCGCGAGCTCTTCCGGCGCTACACACCCCGTCTGACCGGTTTTGTGACCCGCCTGCTGGCGGGTCCGGAGAGCAATGTGGAGGATGTCGTCCAGGAGACCTGGATCCGGGCCTGCGAGTCGTTCGACAGCTTCCGGTGGCGCTCGGCCTTCGGGACCTGGCTTCAGGAGATCGGACTCAACGTGGTTCGCGAGCATCTCCGTCAGCAAAGCCGTTCCCCGCTGATACCAGGGGACGTCATTCCCACCACTGTCGTTCCGCCGGCTCCCGACGATGACCGGATCGACCTGGAACGTCTCATCCGGGCGCTGCCCGATGAACAGCGGTTCGTCCTGGTGCTGCATGACATCGAAGGGATGAAACACCGCGAGATCGCCGAGCGGCTGGCTATGCCGGAGGGGACGTCGAAGAGTCACCTCTCGAGAGCGCGCCGAACACTGCGCTGGCAGCTGACCGGTGTGAAGGAGATCGAGCATGAACACCGATGAAGAGATGTCTCCCGAGATCGAGGCCCTGGCCGCACTGCCCCGGGAGCGCGAACCCGATCCGGAGCTGGAGGAACGGGTGGTCGACGAGCTTACCCGGCGGGGAATCCTCGGGCCGCGGCGGCGATCCGTGATCGAACTGACCGGCCGGCGCCTGGCCGGCGTGGCGGCGGCGGTGGCCCTGCTCATCACGAGCGGATTTGCCATGGGTTACCTGACGGGAACCTGGCGGGCACGGGGAGCGGTGGTTACGTCAGCGAACGACGGTTTCCACCTCGCCGTGGAGGTTCAGCGGGCGAGCAGCGATTACCTCGCGGCCCTGCAGGATCTGGCTCTTTACGAGCAGATTTTGACCGAACAGGAGCGCGAGCAGGGGCGGGAGGTCGCTCTGGCCACCCTGGGTTCGGCCGCCCGTGCAATCGCCGGACTGGCCCCGAGTGATGAGATCCTCAGACAGATGCTGGCGGCCGTCCTCCGGCCCGGGACGTCTGTCATACCGGTTTCTGCAGACCGGCTGAACGTTCAATTCTAACCGTGAATTCCACCCTGAGAGGAGGCCGTATCATGAAGCGGAGGGGGCACTATCTGAGCGTAGGGGTCGCGATTCTGCTCATAACGGGCGTCTTTGCGGGTTCGGCATCAGCTCAGCGTGATTTCGACCTGCGGGCCCGGAATCTGCGGGAGAGGATTCCCCAACCGACGGAGATGCTGGGGATACTGGAGCTGTCAACGGGCCCCAATGCCGATCTGACCATCAGCCGGGACGATATGTATTACACATTCCCGACCGAACCGAAGATCAAGGCGATCGATCCCGACGGTCCGGCCGCCGGAATCCTCAGGCGCGGAGACACCATTGTGGCCATCGACGGTCTGCTGATCACGACCCGTCAGGCCGGGCGGCGCTATGCTGCTCTGAAAGCCGGCGAGCCGGTCAAAGTAACAGTGCGCCGGGGGAGGCGGCACAGAACCCTCACTATCGTCCCGAGAGAACCTGCGAGCAGTGATTCCGTCACGGTTCCGGTCTTGCCGCCCGAGGAAACAATAGCGCTGCTGGACTCTCTGCTGGGTTCTATCGACAGGTATGTCGAAGAGATCGAGAACAACCTCGGTCAGGGCTCGTACGACCCGAGTTCAGCCGTGTGGCAGGAAGCCTTCGGCCTCGGCCTGGGCCTTTCTTTCCGGGGCTCTTTGATCGACCGGCGGGGCAAGGATCAGATCTGGATTTTCAACGATTCCCCTCTGGTCAAGACCGTGGAGCCGGGGAGTCCGGCGGATATCGGCGGGATACGCCCGTGGGATGTTCTGACGCATATCGACGGTACCCGCCTTACCCGGGACGCCGGGGGGCGTGAGTTCTCTCGAATCAAACCCGGCCAGACGATCACCTGGACAGTCGAGCGGGATGGCCGCCGGATCACGGTAGAGACCACCCTGCCGCCAGGTTCCTGAACGACGGGGGAACGGGCAGACGGGTATGGAGGTCGGTCCGGAGACGGGCCGACCTCTTGTTCCCTTTATTCCATCCGCAGGGCGATGACCGGGTCGACCCGGGAGGCCCGGTGGGCCGGGGCCAGGGTGGCCAGAACCGAAACGACCATCAGAACGACGGCCGCCGCCACCAGGCCCACCGGTTGGATCGGCACGGCGTTCTGTGACAAATTCCCGATGATGATCGTGACCGCCACCGCGCCGGGCAATCCGATCGCCATCCCGATCCCCGCCATCTTCAGGCCGTTGAGGGTCACCCCCCGGATGATCCGACCCCGCCGGGCGCCCATCGCCATCCGCAGACCGATCTCGCGTACCTGCAGGGTGACCCGGTAGGCCAGCACGCCGTAGATGCCCAGGGCGGCCAGCAACAATCCCATCGCCCCGAAGCCGAAGAGGATCCCCATGATGACGTTCTGGGCCACGAAGAACTGCTCCATGAAGTCTTCGAGCGGCAGCATCTGTACGATGGCGGCCTCGGCTTCGAAATCATAGATCTGCCGGCGCACGGCATCGGCCAGGGCCTGGGGGGGCATGGCGGTCTTGAGGGCGACATTGACCCCGCTGGCCGGTACCTGGTACCAGGGCAGGTAGAGAACGGGGAGCAGGTCGGTATTGATTGCCAGCCCGTGCCGCACGGTGCCGACGATCCCGACGATCTCGCGGGATTCGCCGAGAATCGTGATGTGCTGACCGAGGGGATCCTCGCCGGTCCAGTACAGTTCGGCCATGGCCTCGTTGATGATGATGACCGGGGCGGTCCCGAGTCGGTCGCCGCCGGTGAAGGTGCGACCGGACCGGTGCGGAATCTCGAGAATCTCGAAGAAGCCGGGGGTGACCATCAGCCGGCTCACCTGGGGGCGCGAATCGGGATCTTCCGGGGGCCGGGCGTCGATGGTGAAGTACTCCTGCGGCACGAAGGGGGTACGCGGACGGGCGTTGGCCAGGATCACCCCCTCGACTCCCGGCAGGGCGGCCAGACGCTCGCCGAGCTGCTCGCCGGCATTGGCGATCACCTCCTCCTCGGCATACCGTTCCGCCGGCAGATTGAGACCGAAGGTGAGCAGGTTCGCTGTCTCGAACCCGGGATCGGTGTTCTGCAGGACCTGGAAAGAGCGGATCAACACTCCGGCGCCGCCCAGGGCCATCAGGGCCAGGGCCACTTCGGCTACTACCAGCACGCCCGAAGTCCGCCGCTGGCGCCGGCCGCCCCCCAGGCCGGCCGAACCCTCGCGCAGCGTGCCGGCGGTGTCGAACTCGCGCAGGTGCAGCAGAGGGAAAAAACCGAACAGGAACATCCCCACCAGGGTGATCCCCAGGGTGAAGAGAAGGACAGCGACATCCATGACCGGCTGGTAGGGTCCCGGCAGGTTGGCGGATAACATCCGGTTGACTATCTGCACCCCCTGTGAGCTCACCAGCAGGCTCAGGGCCCCGGCGGCCAGAGCCATGAGACCGCTTTCGGTGAAGAGCTGGCGCACGATCTGCAATCGACCGGCGCCGATGCTCATCCGGATCGCCATCTCGCGCCGACGGGCCAGGCTGCGGGCCAGCAGCAGGTTGGCCAGGTTGGCGCAGGCAATCAGCAGGATGAAAAGCATCGCTCCCTGGATGATGGCGAAGAGGATCCGGTTCTGCCGATTCGGGATCTCGTGACGCAGGTTCAGGGCGTCGATGGTATAGCCGCGATTGGCCTCGGGGTGTTCTTCGATCAGACGCTCCATCAAAGCGGCCATCTCGATCTGGGCCACCTCGTCTCCGATCCCCGCGCCAAGCCGGCCGAAGACGAGCAGACTCCGCTGGGCCCGGTTCGCCGCCGATGGATCGATGGCCAGGGGAGTGAAGACCTCGAGATTGGGGACCAGGAAATCGAAGTCGGCGGGCAGAACGCCGATGATCGTATGCGGCTGGCCGTTGAGCGGAACCGTGACCGGCTCCAGTCCGGTCGCTGTTTCCTCCTCGTTGCCGAGCCGTTCGCTCCAGAAGGTATGGCTGACCACGATGACCCGCTCGCCGCCCGCGACGGCTTCCTCGGCCGCAAAGTGTCGTCCGCGGACGACATCGACTCCGAACAGGGGAAAGAACTCCGAGGTCACGGTGGCCCCGAGGATCGTTTCGGGGGTCTCACCGCCATCCTGGAGGACAAAGGGCTGGATCTGCATTGCCGCCAGGTCCTCATAGGAATTCTGCCGTTCGCGCAGGTCGACAAAGTTGGGGACCGACATGCCCGAGATAGCCCCGCGCGGGGCATCGAGAGCGCGGTCGCCGATGAAGGAAAGCCGGTCGGCCTCATGGTAGGGCAGGGGACGGTAGAAGACGCCGTTGATCATGCTGAAGACGATCGTATTGCCGGCGATCGCCAGGGCCAGCGAGAGAACGGCTACCACGGAAATCTTCCAGGAGCGGCGTAAGGTCCGAAAGGCCAGGCGGATATCGCGTACGAGATCGAACATGTCGGGCTCCAGGCACGGGTGTCCTGTTCGGGGGACAGCCACGATTTCCCTGCCACATTCAAGCGTCGCGAAGGAGCGCGGCTACCGGTCTGACGGGGGATACGGGTCGATCGCTCCGGCTGTTGTTAGGAAGAAAGTGTGGTTTTTCCGGCTACTCCTTGATTCGTGCTGCCCGCCGGAAGTGCATCCTGAGGGGCAGGTCCATACCCTGGATAGAAACGCTTCCCTCCATGATGATCTCCATCTCCGCCGCAAGGATCATGGCCGTTCCCGGGGCGGCATGGAAAACGCTCGTACCCACGCCGCTTATTCCGACGTCGATACCCTCGCCGAAACCGCTGAGAGCAGCCTCGGAGGTGACTTCGATCCGCCAGGCACGAGCACCCTCATACTCGCTCAATCCGCGGCAGGTATAATGATCGATGAAAACGAGATCGAGGTGGGTACCATCGAGCTGGTCGATCGGGTAGCTGTATTCCCTCGTCCACGTTGTTCCCTCCTGCAGATCTCCCTCGGGGAGGTAGAGAAAGAGGAACTGCAGCAGGTCATCGAAGGAAGGAATCCCGCCCTGATCGAGGACATACTGGTTGTCTTCCAGGCCGGTTGCGGTACTGATCCGACCCCGGTCGTTCAGAGTAAGGATGCTTTCGAGGCCGATGACGTCGGCAATATCGGCGGCTTCCCCTCCCGCCGCCGCATCGTCGACGCTGGTAGCTGTTTCCACCCTCAGGCGGAAGGTAGCGTCTTCGATGCTGGTGAGAGTGAGTTCGAAGGTTGTGTCCGCGTCGAGGACCTGCTCGCCCTGCCCCGGGATGGTGATGGTCTGCGTCTGTCCATTCGTCAGCGTGTAGGCGACTGCCGTTCCAGACGGCCAGTGGTGGGCGACCGCCCCACGGCCGGCACCGGAGGAAGCACAGGCGGCTGTCGTGAGCAGGACCGCAAGGAGCGAGGCGAAACGGTACCGTTCAAACCGGGTTCTCATGATCATTTCCTCCTGAAACAGCAGTTTTTGCGGGCGACACCGATCCCTTATGTCGGCGGCACCCGCGCCGGACCTATATATATGAATCATATATATAGGATTAGTTGATATATACGCTGGTTGGGGTAACCAGGTTGCAGATTTCGGCCGAGGCGGGTTTTTCTACTCGGTCCGCATCACGGTCAGGGGATCGGTCCGGGCCGCGCGCCGGGCCGGCAGCAGACTGGCCAGCCAGGCCACCAGGCCGAGCACGACCGCCGAGCCGGCCAGGATCAGGGGATCGGTCAGGTCGACCTCGTAGACCAGCGAAGCCAGCCAGCGGGTCAGCACGATCGACGCGGCGAGCCCGAGGGCGATTCCCGTCCCGGCCAGCACCATGCCCTCGCGGAGGATGAGACCGCGTACCTGGGAGATGCGGGCGCCGATCGCCAGGTGGATGCCGAGTTCATACTGTCGCTGGCTGACGGTATACGAGAGCACCCCGTAGATGCCGGTCACGGCCAGCAGCAGGGCCACGGCGGCGAAGATCGTCATCAGGGCCATGGCGAAGCGATCGCGGGCGATGACCGAACCGACGATGTTATCGAGGGAACGGGGATTGTAAAACACCAGGGCGGGATCGAGATCGGCCAGTTCGGCCCGCACCGCCTCGGTCACCGCCGGCAGTTCGCCCCGGTACTTCACCGTCCAGGTCATGACCCAGGGGCGGTCCCCGGCCCACTGCTCGTAGGGATAGTAGATGTGATCGATCACCTCCTCGCGGTAACCGATCCGCACATCCTCGACGATCCCGACGATCTCGCGCATGATACCGTTGTACCAGATCTGGTCACCGATCGGATCGCCATCGGTGAAATTCCGATCGGCCAGACTTCGGCTGATGAGGAGGACCGGCGGAGCCTCGCTGCCATCGGCAGGTTGAAAGGAACGGCCGGCGACGAGATCGATACCCGTGACGTCGAAGTAGTCGCCCGCCACGATCCGGACATTGGCCAGGTGCCAGCCGGCTTCCCCGGTGGCCTCGTACTCGCTCCTGATGACGTACCCCCAGCTGTGGTATGCACCCTGCGCGGGCAGGCGGGAGACCGCGCCGGCTGACACCACGCCGGGCAGGGCTTCGAGCCGGGAGCGGAACTCGGAGTCGAAGGTCAGCCGGCGGGCGGGTTCGGCGACCGGGTAGGCTGATGTCGGCAGGCTGATCTCGAAGGTCAGCACGTTGGCGGGTTCGATCCCGAGGTCGATGGCCCTCAGCCGGTTGAAACTCTGGACCAGCAGGGCAGCCCCGACGAGGAGCAGCAGGGCCAGGGCGGTCTGCACCACTACCAGGGCACTTCGCAGGTAGCGCTGGCGGATCCCGGCGCTGGTGCTGTGCCCCACCTCGCGCAGGGTGCGCTCGATGTCAGGGCGGGTCGAGCGCAGAGCCGGAACCAGACCGAAAAGAAGACCGGTGATGACAGCCAGGCCGGCGGTGAAGAAGAAAACGGCGGCGTTGAAGCCGATCTCATCGACCCGGGGCAGGGCGTCGGGGCACAGGGCGAGCAGGAAACGGATGCCGCCGGCGGCCAGCAGCAGGCCGAGCAGAGCCCCCAGGGCGGCCAGGACCAGGCTCTCGGTCAGACGCTGGCGCAGCAGACGGCCCCGGCTCGATCCGAGCGCGGATCGGATGGCCAGCTCCCGTTCCATGTAGTTGCCCCGGGCCAACGTGAGATTGGCTACGTTGACGCAGGCGATCAGCAGGACGAAGCCGACCGCGGCGAAGAGGATCCAGAGCATGGTGTCGCTGCCGCCGATGACCTTTTCGGACAGCGGCACGGCTCCGACAGTCCAGGCATCGCGGTCGGGTGAGAATTCGACATCGATGGCGGTCGCGATCGCATCCAGTTCGGCCTGATTCTCTTCGAGACTCACGTCGGAACGGAGCCGGCCGATGCTGCTGAGATAGTAATTGTCGCGACTGTTGTTGGAGGCATGGGGGAAGCCGGGGGGAGGTGAGCCGGGGACCAGGTTCAGGGCCATCCAGACATCCACCCGGCGGCCGAAGGGTTCGGAGAAATCGTGCGGCATGATCCCGATCACCCGGCGGGGATCCCCGTCGAGAATAATGCTCGAACCCAGGGCCGAGGATTCCCCGGCGAAGTATTCCTGCCAGAGCCGATGACTGATAATGACATCAGTGGTGTCGTACCGTTCCTCGTCACGGGTGAACGTTCGTCCCAGTATCGGCTCGGTTCCCAGCACCGTGAAGTAGCCGGCGCTGATCGGCATGGTGATGATCCGGCGGGGAGTGTCCCCCCCGGTCAGATCGAAACCGGTCAGGCGGTAGTCGTAGTAACAGGCGACCTCGGACAGGGTGGTGGCGCGCTCGCGCACGTCGAGGAAATCGAGACCGGTCAGGTAGGAGGTGAAATTCTCCTGGCCGATCTCCCGGTGATCGAGCTTGACGAGCTGACCGGGATCATCGTACGGCAGGGGCTGCAGGATTACCCCGTTGAGAACGGTGAAGAGGGCGGTATTGGCTCCGATGCCCAGAGCCAGGGTCAGCAGGGCGGCCAGGGTGTACTTCGGCTGACGGCGCAGGCTGCTCAGGGCATGGCGCAGATCGTACCAGAGATTCTCCATCAGGTGGCCTCGTGTCTCCTCGGGTTCACGGTGTTCTTTCAGGTGTCGCCGGAAGCGCCGGCTTTCGAGCACGATCGTGAGGTCGCGGGGGGCCTCGCCGCGCAGGCGGCTTCCCAGGCAGGAGAAGAGCAGAGAGAGTCCCTCGCGCCAGTACCACAGCCGGGCGCAGAGCGGACTGCGCCGCGGCCTGATCCGGCTGCCGTACTCCTCTTCGAGATCGGCCAGGAGCAGGACCCGCTCGTTCGGCGGCAGGCAGAGCCGCAGGCCGAACCGGAGCAGGATCGGGGCGCGTCCGCTATTCATGACGAATCGCCTCCACCGGATCGGCTCTCAGGGCCCGACGCAGGGGGATGGCGCCGGCCGCCAGAGCGGCAGCGAGCATGATCGCCGCCATGCCCAGATAGGTCGGCGCATCGAAGGTCCCGGTCCGGAAGAGCAGACTCTCGAGCACCCGCGTGCCGGCTGCGGCACCGGCCAGCCCCAGGCCGATCCCGATCGCCGTCAGCAGGGTCGTCTGGCGCATGATGAGACCCACGATGTCACCCGGGCGGGCTCCCAGCGCGATCCGGATGCCCATCTCGCGCAGACGCTGGGAAACGGCGAAAGAGATCACGCCATAGATCCCCACCGCTGCCAGGATCAGGGCGATGGTCGAAAACACGCCGAAGAGCCAGGTGGTCAGATTGGCTCGCCAGTTGGCCCGCCGCATCACGTCGCGGGCGGTGAGGATGTCATAGATCGGCAGGTCGGAATCGATCTGCGCCACTGCTTCGCGGACGGAAGGCACCAGCTCGAGGGGATCGCCTGCGGTGCGCACGACCAGATCGAACTCCGCTTCCGGTTCCTGAGGCATGGGCAGGAAGCAGCAGGGCGACACTTCCTGGGCCAGAGCCTGTTCCCGCACGTCACCGGTCACGCCGATGATTTCGATCCAGGGATTATCCGAATCGACCGGACCCCACTTCAGGCGCTTGCCGACCGGGTTCTCGCCGGGCCAGTTCAGTTCGGCAAAGGCCTGCGAGACGATCACTACCGGCGAGCCGCTACGGCCGTCCTCGGGCGTGAACGGGCGTCCCTGCAGCAGTGGTATCCGCAGGATGTCGAACAGATCGGGCTGTATGCTGTAGTAGAAACTGAAACGGGGTCGTTCCCCTTCCTCTGGTTGATGGCCCTCGGGTGTGTAGAAGCGGGCATAGGCGGGACGGGCCATCGGGACGGTGGAGATCAAAGAGGCGCTCTCGATCCCCGGCAGGCGGTCGATGCGCTCGGTCAGGGCATCGGCGAAAGCGCGGTGACTGGTTCCGTCGGGATAGCTCTGCTCGGGCAGGGAGATGTGAACGCTCACGACGCCGTCGAGATCGAAACCGGGTTCAGTCTGCCGGGCGTTGAAGAAGCTGCGCAGCATCAGCCCGGCCCCGATGAGCACGACCGTCGCCACCGCCACTTCGAAGATGATCAATCCGGAACGCAGCATGCTGCGCCGCCTGCTTCCGGCGGTCCGCTGGCCGGCTCCCTGGATGAAGGTGGCCAGGTCGGGCCGCGAGGAACTGAGCGCCGGTGCCAGACCGAAGAGGATCCCGGCCGTGACCGTGATGGCGATGATCGAGAGGACGACCGGCAGACTGGCTTCGAAACGCACGTAGTAGGGAAACTGCTCGGGGATGCCGGCCAGAAGCAGCTTGCGCCCCAGAACACCCGCGACGAGTCCTGTCACACCCCCGACTCCGGCCAGGAGCAGGCTCTCGATCAGGAGCTGACGTACCAGACGGCCGCGTCCGGCTCCGAGGGTCGAGCGCACCGCGATCTCCGACTGCCGTCCCGAAAGCCGGGAGAGCATCAGGTTGGCGATATTGGCGCAGGCCAGCAGCAGGACCAGGCAGACGATGGCATAGAAGATGATGATGGTCTGCCGCCATTGAGAGCTGAATTCCCTCTGCAGGGGGTTCAGGTCGATCACGATCCCGGAGAGGGATTCGGGGTAGGTCTCGGCCAGGTTGACTGTAATCTGCCGCAGTTCTTCCCGGGCGGCCTCGCACGAGACCCCCGATGCCAGGCGGCCGACGACATTGAGGAATAAATTGTTGCGGTCGGCCGAAGGATCCTCGCGCAGGGGCAGCCAGAGGTCGGAATGCTCGGGAAAACGCATCTCGGGCCGGGCCACACCGATCACGGTATAGAGCTCGCCGTCGATCTGCAGGGTGCGGCCGAGCACGCCGGGATCGCCCCCGAAGCGCCGCTGCCAGAGCTGGTGCGAAATCATGGCTGTGCCGGGAGCCCCGGGGGAATCGTCGGTTTCACTGAAACTGCGCCCCAGAGCCGTTTCGATCCCCAGCATGCCGAAGAGGGTGTGACTGATCCGGGCTCCTTCGTGCCGTTCCGGCTCCCCGCCGGTGATGACGTTGAAATCACCCCAGTCGTAGGCGCCCATCTCGGAGAAACTCCGGGCTCTCTCCCGCCAGTCGGTGTAATCGGGATAGGAACAGCTGATATGCCCGATTCCGTATTCGGGCAGACTGGCATAGATGTGCATCAATTCGTCGGGTTCGCGGAAGGGCAGGGGATTCAGAAGAAAGGCGTGCAGCAGGGTGAAGATGGCGATGTTGGCGCCGATCCCGATAGCCAGGGTGGCGACGGCAGTCAGGGTGAAGCCCGGCCGCCGGCTGAGCGAGCGTGCTCCGAACCTGATATCCTGCCAGATCGATTCCATCCGTCCGCTCCGTTCACGGTATGAGCTGTAACCGTCCATGCGGCGCCTGAACCGGCGGGCGGCGAGCACGATCGAAATCTCGCGCGGCCGTCCCAGCAGTACGGTGTGCCAGAGATATGAACCCGCCAGTGAGAGAGCCTCGTGCCGGTACCAGCGCCGGGCGGCCCGTCGACCGGCCCGGGGCAGGAGTTCGGCCAGGAACTCCTCCTCCAGGTCGGCCAGAACCCGCTCGCGCTCCCGGCGGGGAAGGATGAGCGCGAGCAGCCGCCGGAACATCGCTACAGATCTCCGAGGACCGGGTCGAGCCCGGCCCAGAGGCGATCGAGTGCCGCCCGGGCTTCGTTGAGAGCTTCGAGACCTTCCGGTTCGACGGTGTAGTACCGGCGGGCCCGGCCGCTGCGTACCGGGCGCGACTCGCCCATCCACGAGCTGAGCAGGCCCTTGTTCTCGAGCCGGTCCAGGGTGGTGTAGACGGCGCCGCGCGAGACCTCACGTCCGGTGGCCTCTTCGATCTCGCTGCGGATGAGCGCGGCGTGTGCTTCGACACCGATCCGCAGGACCGCCAGCAGAACCATCTGTTCGAATTCACCTATGATCGAGGCGTTACCCATGATACCCCCTTGATTGCCTACATTGTAAACGGTACCGGGGAGGAAGAGGTTTCGCGGGAATTGGATTTTTCCGTGTCTCCGGGAGGGCGGATGTGAGCCTCCGGGAGAGCGGATCAGTTCTCCGGCTGCGGGAGCATCTCGATCTCGCTGCGGGTGCGCAGGTCGAACCAGTCACCGGGATCGAGGGTGAAATAGTGCACGGTATCGCCGTAGGCGAAGGTGCGACGGGCGTCATGGATGGTGACCTGCCCGGCCCCGATGACCTCGAAGCAGTTGCCCTGCACGATGAGCGCGGTACTTTCGGAGATTCCGATTCCCAGCAGTTCGGGGTGAGCGACGATGACTTCGTAGAGATGGGTCCAGCGGTTGCGCCGGTCGATGTGCTGGTCGATGGCGCTCCCTTTGAGGAAATCGAAGGCGATCTCGTGCCCCGGGCTCATCATGATGGTGTTGCCCTCCGGGGCGCCACGCACCAGGTAGGTGCCCTGGATGGTGGCCCCGGCCGAGGAGCCGCCGATGACCCCGCCCCGGGCGAGCACATTGTGGAACTCCTCATAGGTCAGGGTATTCAGGTAGGCGTCGGTGAGCCGCCACTGCCGGCCGCCGTTGAACCACACTCCGGTGGCCTCGCGCAGGGGCTCGACGAAGGCTTCGGTATCGGCCACTTGCGGATCGGTGGTGTGGAGCATGCGTACGTGTGTCACTCCCCGGTCTTCGAGCCACGCCCTGACGACCTGGGTCTCATCGTACTCTTCCCGGCCCCCGGCGGTGGGCACGACTACGATCCGGGCTTCTTCAGGCCCGCCGGCCAGTTGGATGAAGCGGCCCCATATCTCGGGCCCGACCCGGCCGCCGCCAACGATCACCAGAGCGCCCGGCTCGGGGCCGAAGCGCGGCCGGGAGGTGCAGGCGGTGACACTGACGAGAGCTGAGGTGAGCAGAAGTGCAAGAACGAGCGTGCGGGTGGAAGCGGACCTATCAGGAAGTACGGTCGGGAGAAAGCGGCGGGTGCGGGGGGCGTTCGTCACGGTGGACCTCCGGTGCGAAGCGGTGCGGGGACGGTTGATCTGTTCTCTTTCATAGCCCAGAGTCACGGCACGTGACAAGGGATGTTCCCGGGAGCGACACGGCGCCCGGCCGGCCAGGCGCGGTGATGACGGCATGACGGCCTGATGTCTTCTGTGCATCATTTATGCTACTGTTTCTTCATCTCACGAAAGCCGCAGGTAGTGCCTGACAGGCAGTCACAGGCAGGAGAAAGACTTCCCTGCCGACCGTGCGAGGCAGCCATGAGCGCAGACCGAGACCCTCTTTTCCCATCCCCCATCCGGATTGCCGTCGCGACCGCCGCCCTTCTGCTCGCCGTCGCGATCCTGATCCCCTCCGCCCGGCCGGTAGA
This sequence comes from uncultured Gemmatimonadota bacterium, assembly GCA_964576115.1. Lineage (GTDB taxonomy): Bacteria > Blakebacterota > Blakebacteria > Blakebacterales > Blakebacteraceae > CAYSYY01. The sequence goes on along the minus strand of CAZNUA010000007.1, from coordinate 58,918 downwards.
GGCCCAGGAGTACGATCCCGATGAGCGGGAAACCAATCCCCTGGTTCTCGAAAAGCTCGAACAGTGGCAGGACTGGAAGTTCGGTTTCATGATGCACTGGGGAATCTACGCTGAGTGGGGGATCGTGGAATCGTGGTCGATCTGCTCCGAAGATCGGTCCTGGATCCGCCGCCACATGCGCGACTACTGCGAGTACAAGCGCGCCTACTTCGGTCTGCAGGAGGAGTTCAATCCCGTCAACTTCGACCCCTCTGCTTGGGCCGAGGCTGCCGCCGGGGCCGGCATGCGCTACGTGGTCTTCACCACCAAGCACCACGACGGTTTCTGCATGTTCGATACCGATCTGACCGACTTTTCGGTCACCGGACCGTCCACCCCGTTCGCGAGCGATCCCCGGGCCAATGTCACGAAAGAGATCTTCGAGGCCTTCCGCGAGCGCGGTCTGGGAACCGGAGCCTACTTCTCGAAAGCCGACTGGCACTGCGAGGATTACTGGGCGCCGGAGTGGGCCACCCCCGACCGGAACGTGAACTATTCGATCGAGAAGTACCCCGAACGCTGGCAGCGGTTCTGCGATTTCACCTGCGGCCAGATCGAAGAGCTGATGACCGGGTACGGTCCGGTGGACATCCTCTGGCTCGACGGCGGCTGGGTGCGCCCGATCGAGACCCTGACCGAAGAGAGCCGCGGCTGGGCCGGAGCCCTGCCGCAGGATCAGGATATCGACATGCCCCGGATCGCCGCCATGGCCCGCCGCCACCAGCCGGGTCTGATCGTCGTCGACCGCACGGTGCACGGCCGCTACGAGAATTACCGCACGCCGGAACAGCGGGTGCCCGACGAGCCGCCGCCGTATCCGTGGGAAACCTGCATGACGATGGCCAACCAGTGGTCGTACAACCCCGACGATACTTACAAACCGACTCGCCAGCTCATCCACCTGCTGGTCGACATCGTCGCCAAGGGGGGCAATTTCCTGCTCAACGTGGGTCCCTCCCCCGAAGGGGAACTCCCTCCGGCAGCTCTGGAGCGCATGCGGGAGATCGGGGAATGGATGGCGGTGAACTCCCCGGCCATCTACGAGACCCGGGCCATTGCGCCGTACAAGGAGGGCAACATCTGCTTCACGCAGCTGCCCGGGGAACGGGTGCACGCCATCTACCTGGCTGCCGGGGGAGAGGAGGCGCCGCCCGAAGAGATCCGCTTTTCGGCCCTGAGACCCGAACCGGGCAGCGAGGTGCACATGCTGGGGGTCGAGCGGGCTCTGACATGGCGGTTGGAGGATGGAGAGGTTGTCGTACGCGTTCCCCGTTCGGTGCGCTCGTCACCACCCTGTCAGCACGCCTGGACGATTGCCTTCACCCCCCGCGGCTGTATCCTTGGGAGGTGAGCAGGGGGGCACAGGTCGATGAAGGAGTGTCCACGGGGTAACCCGGCAGTCATATAACCACAAGAGATTGAGGTCTTCGCGCGGACTGCATTAAGATTCCGGGAAGTCCGGTGACCAGGATTGGACGGATTCACCTCTGGAGGAGATTGTGAGGGATACGAGCATCGCTGCGAGAGATATCCAGTTACGCATTCAGCGGCAGCTGACGGGATCGGAACGTTTGTTGCTGGCAATGGATATGAGTACTGCCGCACGAGAACTCCTGCTCACCCGCTTGCGGCATCAGCACCCGGATTGGACGGATCGTCTGCTGAAACAGGAGCTTCTGCGGTGCGCCTTTCATCCGGCTCCTGTACCGGTATCGTTACGGTGACGACGGCGGAGCTGTTTTCGCGGCTTTTCGGGGCGCTCGATCAGGCCGGTATCCCTTACATGCTGACGGGTTCCTTCGCCAGTTCCTTCCACGGCGTTCCGCGGGCCACTCAGGATATCGATGTCGTGATCGCACCGACCGTCGAACAGCTGCGAGCCTTCATCAGACTGCTTGGGGAGGAGCGCTACTATGTCGATGAGGAATCCGCCCTGGAAGCGCAGCGGCAACAGAGTATCTTTAACATCATCGACCTTGCGACGGGATGGAAAGTCGATCTGATCATACGGAAGTCCCGTCCGTTCAGCCGGCAGGAATTCGAGCGGCGGCAAACAGTCGAGTTCCAGGGCCGGGAGCTGAGTATCGCAACCGCTGAAGATGTATGCCTGGCCAAACTCGAATGGGCCCGATCGGGAGGGTCACAGCGCCAGATAGATGATGTGGCGGGTATCCTCAAGATCCGGGCCGACGAACTCGATACCGACTATCTTCTAACATGGATCGGGCAACTGGAACTGGGGCCGCAGTGGGAAGCAGCCTGTCGGGCGGCGGGCATGTCATCCCGGGGGAAAGCACAGATCTGATCTCGATCCCATCCTGAAACCGGAATCGATCGCCGTGATCGGGGCTTTGCGCCGGCCCTGTCCATATGATGGGTTTCGCGGGTAGCCGAGATCCGGGTTCGGCCTATTCCTGCCGCATCGCGCTCAATGGATCGATCCGCACCGCCCGGCGGGCGGGGAACAGGCAGGCGACGATCCCGCTCGTACCCAGCACCAGGAGAATGGTGAAGAGCACGAGAGGATCCGACGGCACTACCCCGAAGAACATATTCCTCATCCCCTGAGCGAACACCCAGGCCAGCCCGACCCCGATCAACATGCCGCTCCCCAGCTGACGGGCACCCTGTTTCATGACCAGGGCGATGATATTCCCCGGGCGGGCGCCGAGGGCGCTCCTGATACCGAATTCCCTGGTGCGCTGACTGACCGTGAAGGCGATAACCCCATAGAGACCGACCGAGGCCAGGATCAGGGCCAGGATACCGATGATCACCAGCAGGTTGCCGAAGAGTGAGTAGGCCCAGGTCTGATCGTAGATGACCTCATCCATTGTCCGGATCTGGTACACCGGCAGATGCGGATCGAGCTCGACGACGGCCTCACGCATTGCCTCGACGATCGTTTCTCTCTCCCCCCGTGTTCTCACAACCAGGTTGGCGAAATTCCGATCGTCCTGGAAGAGGGAGGTATAGACGACTTCAGCAGGGGAGTTATCGGAGTTGATCCACTCGTTGCCGACGACCCCGATCACGATATAGCCCGGCTCACCGGTGTCTGTCCCGGCTCTCTCGAGGCGCTGCCCGACCGGATCGAGGCCCCCCAGATGACGCTCGGCGTAGCGGGTGTTGACGATGGCGACCCGGGGTGCGCCGGCTTCGTCGGCCGGGGTGAAATCCCGTCCCTGCAGGAGTTCGATCCCCACGGTGTTGAAGTACCCGGGAGAGATCATCTTTACGGCTGAGACCGGAGAGCTGTCAGCCTCCCGGTCGGCCTGGCCCCGGGGAACGAGCGGTGCCCACACAGCTCCCTCCAGAGGCAGAAAAGGTGTCACGGCGGACCCGCGTATCCCGGGCAGTTCCTGCAGACGGGTTGCGATCGAGACCCAGAGGGCCGTCCGGCTCTCCCTGGTCGGGTAATCGGCCTCGGACAATCGCACCCGGGCGGAGACGACATTCTCTTTCCTGATCCCGAAATCGAAGTCGTTCAGGTGCAGGATACTCTTCACCGTCAGGCCGGCGGCGAACAGCAGACCGGCCGAGAAAGCGATCTCGGTCATGACCATGAAGCGACTCGAGCGTGTGACCCGGGATCCTGTCGCGCTTCGTGACGCTTCTTTGAGGAAGTCATTCATGCTGATACGCGACGCCTGCAGGGCAGGGATCAGTCCGGCCGAGAGGGTCGTGAAGAACATCAGGGCACCGGCATACAGCAGGACGTTCGGATCGACATCAAATCGGAACCACCAGGGAGGCTGGGTCCGGGCGACACCGACGGAAAAAAACTCCAATCCGATCTGACAGAAGAGCAGACCCAGGAACATTCCCGGCAGGGCGAGCGTGAAAGCCTCGATCAGAAGTTGCCGGATGAGTCGACTCCGGTTGGCTCCCAGAGAAGACCGCACGGCCATTTCCCTGATCCGGCCGGCGGTCCGGGAGAGCAGGATGTTAGTGACATTGAGGCAGGCGATCAGCAGAACGATCACCGTGGCGGCCAGCATCAGGTAGATGAGAACTGCCTCCCGCTGGGCGAGAAAGATCCAGGAATGACGGTTGAGCCGGACACCACGGTTCCGGTTTGTCTCGGGGTGCGCGATGGCGAGGTCGGCGGCGATGGCGCTGAACTCCGCCTGGGCCTGTTCCCTGTGTACGCCCGGTTTCAGGCGAGCGATGGTCTGGACCGGGACTCCCTCTCCACGTTCGATGAGCAGCGGATCCTGCCGATGGGGGAGCCAGCAGTCCTGATTGTCGGGGAAGAAGAACCCCTCGGGCATCACCCCGATGATCGTCGCGTTCTGTCCGTTGGCCCTGATGGTCCGGTTCACGATGCCCGGATCGCCCGCAAACCGCTCCTGCCAGACCCGGTGACTGAGAATGATGACCGGCGGACCGCCGGGCTGCATTTCCTCGGGACTGAAGAAGCGTCCCAGGAACGGCTGGCTCCTCACGATCCGGAAAGCTGCCGGAGAGATGCAGGCTCCCCGATAGGGCTGCGGGGGATCACCGGCGCTGGACACATTCACCGTTATGGAGTACCAGGCTCCAATCGCTTCACAGGTGGTCTGACGCTCGCGAAAGTCGAGGAAATCATGCAGGAACAGCGAATTGCCCGTCGAGCCGCTAGCCAGGTTGACCGATAGCGGGTAGACCAGTCGATCGCTCTCTTCGAAGGGCAGGGGTTCCCAGAAGCTGCCGTTCGGGATGCTGAACATGAGGGTGGCGGTGCCGATCCCGAGGCCGAGAGTCAGAACACACGTTGCGGTCAGAGCCGGATTTCGGGTCAGCAGGCGGAGGCCGGTGCGCAGGTCGTGCCAGAGACTGTCCACGGGATGCCTTACTGTAAGGGTGGAAAAGAAGACAGCTCTTCGGAGCGGAACCCCCCACGGAATCGAATCCACTCCCGTGTCTCTTTCCCTGTACGGACTGGGATCAAGAACGGTTCCCGGAATGTCCTGCCCCGGCCGCCGGACAGGGACCCGGTTCTGCCCGTAACGAGCTGGATATCTTTCTACTGACTCTTCAGTGAGTCGAGAGCGTCGGTCCGCGCTGCTTTGCAGGCCGGGATGAATCCTGCCGCGATCGCTGTTATTACAAGCAGTGCACCTGCCATCAACAATATCCCGGGATCAGCCGGTTGCACTTCGAAGAGCAAAGCCCTCAGGGTCTGACAGACACCGAGTGTGAGGATGAGCCCGATGATCAGTCCCAGTCCGGTCAGCAGCAGTCCCCGTTTCAGAACATGCATCACAATGATGTTCCTTCTGGCGCCGAGCGCCATGCGGATCCCGATTTCATGCCTGCGCTGAGTCACCGAATACGACAGTACGCCGAAGATGCCGACGATTGAGAGGGTCAGGGCGAGGGCGGCGATGACATCGAGCACCACCGTGCGAAAGCGGGGGTTCTCAACGGAGTGGACGATCAGGTCATCGAGCGTGCTGACCGCTTTAACAGGAAGCTCCGGCTCGATGCTCCAGACGGTATTCCGGACCGCTTCGACGATATCGATCGGGTCGGTATCAGCCCGCACGATGATCGTCCGGTTCGGAGCAGGGTGCTGACTCACCGGCAGGTAGAATCTGGCGGTCGGGGCAACATCCAGACCGCGGTGGCGTACATCGCCGGCAATGCCGACGACCGTCAGCCAGGGAGTGTCACGCTCCGGTTCCCCGAGCTTGATCCGGCGACCGAGAGCCTCGCCGGTCGGCCAGAATCTCTGTGCCAGAGACTGACTGACGATGACGACCGGTATCTGCGTCCGGACATCTTCGGTGGTGAACGTGCGTCCGCCCACCAGAGGGATGTTCATCGTCTGGAAGAAAGAGCCGGTAACGGTGCTCCATTCGACTGTCGCCGGCACCGCTCCTTCCTGAGAATCAACCGTCACAGTGCGGGTCCAGGCTCCCCCCACAAACGGCAGATTGTCGGTTCCGGCCACCGCCCGGACTGCGGGCAGCGACTCCAGTCGTTCGGTGAGAAGGCGGTGGAAATCTTCGATGCGTTGTTCGGAGAAATCCTCATCCTCAGGGGACACTCGGAACGTCAGCAGGTTGCTTGAGGAGAAGCCGCGCTCGACAGTTGTCAGATTGATGAAGCTCTTCAGCACCAGACCGGCTCCCACCATGAGGGCAAAGGTGAGCGCGGTTTCCAGAATGATGAAACCGGCCTGTGCGCGATGAAGCCGCTGTCCCTTTCCGTGAGATCTGCCGGCACCCTGAAGAAGGGGCGAAAGCCGCGTCTGACCGATGCTGATTACCGTTATCAGACCGATACAGATACCGGCCAGAACCGAGAGCAGGGCGGCGAAGAGAAGCACGTGGATATCCATTCCGATCTCTGACAATCGGGGAAGCGTCGACGGCAGGATCGAGACGAATGGTTTCCATCCCATGAACGCCAGGATCAGTCCCAGGATACCGCCCGTGACGGAAACGAGCAGACTCTCAAGAAAGATGTGCAGGAAAAGCTGTCCCCTGCTCTCGCCGAGGGCCGAGCGGACAGCCAGTTCGCGTCGTCTCTCCGCCGCCCTGACACAGAGGAGGTTGGCTACGGTCGTGCTGACGATCAGAAATGCCGCCCCGACGGCGTAGAGCAGCAGCATCAGGGCCGAGCGAACGTCTCCGACGACCTCCTCGGCCAGAGGAACGAACCGTGCCCCGAACGTGTTCCCCCCGGTTGCTTCCAACCGGAGTGTCGCAGCTTCCATCTCCCGCTGTGCCTCGTGCACCGAAATCCGGGGATTGAGTCGGGCGATCGCATGCAGATAGGGAGAACGGGATTGCTTGCCGCTGTCTGAGAAAGAAGTGAAGAGCTCGGCCTCACCCGCCGGGAAGGAAAAATCCTGAGGCATCACTCCGACGATGAGGTAGTTGTCCTCATTCGAATGCAGAACCCGGCCGACAATATCCGGATCGGCACCGAATGACCGTTGCCACAGGCCGAAACTGAGCAGGGCGACACGCTGGGCGCCGATTTCGTCGTCCCGGGCCAGCATGATCCGTCCCAGGTGCGGCCGGATATCGAGGATATCCCAGACCTGCGAGGATACGAGGTATCCGGTGACGACTTCCGGGTGTTCCTGCCCGCTGATCCGATATTCTTCCCAGGCGTACACGCCGATGTTCTCGCAGACCGTGTTTACCCCCTTCAATTCGTTGAAGATCGCATAGGAAACGGGAATGCTGTCCCACATCTCCTGGTAGCGTGGGTTGGGTGCGGAATCGCGCCATTCGGTATTCGTCAGGTAGAATTTTACCAGCCGGTCCGCCTCCGGGTAGGGTAGCGACTGAATGAGGATCCCGTTCACCAGGCTGTATATGACCGTGCACGCTCCTATCCCCAGGGCGAGAGTTGTCACTACCAGGCCGGAAAAGAGGGGGCGTTTCCTGAGGTTCCGCAGGCTCTGACGCAGGTGTCGGAACGATGTCTCCACGAACCGGGTTGTCCCGGAATTCTGCCCCTCACCAGCCGATCGCGGGCGTGAGGAACCAGTGCCGCCGAAACGCATCTGCAGCCCCGTTTTCATGACGGCATATGATTCCCGAACCCAGAGCGTAAGGAGTACCGGAAAGCCCTTTCGATGGGTCTGGAATTCCGACACACGAGTGTGCACGGTGTCCAGGATTTCTTCGGTGCTCTCGGTTCGGAAGTCCCGGGGGTAGAAAACGAGGATGAGACGATACAGCCGGAAGAAGAAGCGATTCATTACCGTCATTGTGCATCTCCCAGGGCGGAACTGAGAGGAATAACCTCTTTCTGGACAACAACGCCGATCAAGTGGGCCAATCTCGTGGATTCCGCCTGCAGGACGCCTCGGCCGAACGTCGTCAGACGGTAGGTGCGCCGGCGACTGTCTTCGCTGGCTGGCCTCTCCGCCGAGGGAATGATCTCGATCAACCCCTCGTCCCGCATCCTCTTCAGAGCGGCATAGAGGGTACCCGCTTCCAGCTCCATCTGCCCGTCGGTGCGGCTCGACACTTCCTTGATGATCCCGTATCCGTGCCGGTTGGTGTCCGCCAGGGCAAGCAGGACGTGGAAGGTGAGGGGGGTCAGTGGGAGCAATGTCTGAGGATCCTGATTGTTCATGATTCCCTTTCCGACTTTCTCCCGATTATTAAGACGATAGCTATAGGGCTTATCCCTATATCAGTACAGTACGGTCCGTGCCGGATATTGTTGCATACAAGGGAATGAAGGATTCCGGTGACCCGACTCCTGCCATCTCCCGGTGTGCATTCCGCGATCTGAGGGAAATCGTGTGCGGTTGCAGGAGCCGGTCGTATTGCACATCCTGTGCGCCCGGGAGTACCCTGACGATCCGGGCCCATCAGTCACCGGAGAGGAGCCATGGCTGATCTCGATTCCATTCTGAAACCGCAGTCGATCGCCGTGATCGGGGCTTCACGCCGTTCCGATTCGATCGGCTGGCAGATCGTCCACAATCTGATCGAGCACGGCTTCACCGGGCCGATCTATCCGGTAAACCCGGCCGCCGCCTCGATCCACTCGATCCGGGCCTATTCCTCGATCTCAGAGGTGCCCGAAGAAGTCGATCTGGCCGTCATCTCGGTACCGGCCGACCTCGTGATCAGGGTTGCTCAGGAGTGCGTCGAGGCCGGTGTGAAGGGGCTGGTCGTGATCTCGGCCGGTTTCCGCGAGATCGGCGGAGAAGGTGTGACCCGCGAAGAGGAACTGATGGCGGTTCTCGAAGGCACCGGCATCCGCATGGTCGGGCCCAACTGTCTGGGGGTGACCAACACCCATCCCGAGGTGCAGATGAACGCCACCTTCTCGCCCGCCATGCCGCCCGCCGGCCCGGTCGGATTCCTCAGCCAGTCGGGGGCGATGGGGGTGAGTATCCTCGATTACGCCAACAGTCTGGGGATCGGTCTCTCGATGTTTGTTTCCTCGGGCAACAAGGCCGATGTCGGGGCCAACGACCTGCTCGAGTACTGGCTTTCGGATCCCAGCACCCGCCTGGTCCTGATGTACCTCGAAAGCCTCGGGAATCCGGCCCGCTTCGTGGAGGTCTGCCGCCGGCTGACCCGGGAGAAGCCGGTCTTCATCGTCAAATCGGGTCGGACCGGGGCCGGGCAGCGGGCAGCCGCCTCGCACACCGGCGCCCTGGCTCAGACCGAACTGGCTACCGACGCCCTGATCGCCCAGGCGGGCGCCAAGCGGGCCCAGTCGGTCAACGAACTCTTCGATTACGCCATGGCATTTTCGAACCAGCCCCTGCCGGCGGGTGACCGGGTGGCCATCGTCACCAATGCCGGCGGACCGGGTATCATCATCGCCGACGCCTGCGAGGCGAACTGCCTGACGGTGGGGGACCTGACCGAAGGAACCCGGGCCAAGCTGCGCGACCGGCTCCCCGCCGAGGCCAGCGTGCGTAACCCGGTGGACATGATCGCCAGCGCCACGGCCGAGATCTACGAGTACGCCCTGAGCTGTGTGGTGGCCGACCCCGGGGTGGACGCCGTCATCGCGGCTTTCGTGCCGCCTCTTGGGATCCATACCGAGGATGTGGCCGGGGCGATTGTGCGGGTCAATGCCAAGTATCCCGAAAAACCGATGCTGGCGGTGCTGATGGGCCAGCGTGGCTTGCCGGCCGGGATGGCCCAGCTCCATGAAGCGGGCGTGCCCGGTTTCATCTTCCCCGAATCGGCCGCCCGGGCTCTGGGGCAGATGTGCCGCTACACCGGCCAGCGCTCACGTCCCCTCGGTTCCCCGGTCACTTTCGAAACCGACGATGACGCAGTCGAGAATATCATCGACGCCACCCTGGCCGTCGGGCAACACAAACTCAGCGAACCCGACGCCCTGCGGGTGTTGGAGGCGTACGGGATTCGGGTCCTGCCCTGGGACTATGTCGAGCGGGGTGAGGGAGAAGACTTCGCCGCCCGGGTTGCGGTCGCCGCCGGTGAACTCGGCTTCCCCGTGGCGATCAAAATCGTCAGCCCGCGGATCGTGCATAAAACCGACGTCGGTGGAGTGAGCCTGGGCCTGGAGGATTCAGACGCGGTCGAAGAGGCGGTAGCCGGGATGCTGGACACGGTCGCCGCCCACGCCGATGTCGTGGACGGGGTGGTGGTCCAGAAGATGGCTGCCATGGGCCGGGAGACCATCGTCGGGATCACCCGGATGCCCGGGGTGGGGCCGATGGTGATGTTCGGTCTGGGGGGTGTCTATGTCGAGGTCATGAAAGACGTCGTGCTGCGACTCTGCCCCCTGCACGACACCGATGCCCGGGAAATGATCCACGGCGTGCGGATGTTCCCTCTGCTCGAAGGCGTGCGCGGCGAGGCTCCGCGCGATCTCGAGGCGCTGGCCGATGCCATTCTGCGGCTCGGTCAGCTGGCCGAACGCCACGAACGGATCGCCGAAATGGATATCAACCCGCTCGTAGCCTATGCCGAAGGGGCGGTTGCCATCGACGCCCGGATTCAGGTCGAAGCGGACCAGGAGTAGAACAGGTATCCGTACGGATACCGATCGTGCCCTTCCGGAGTATCCGGGCGGGAACGAGATAGTGACCCGGGTACATATCTGTTATCTTAGCCAGCCCGGCTGGAGAGGGATCGGGCCGTCCCGGCAGGAAAGGCGTCCACCATGCCGTTCGACAGACGAGAGGGCGACAGAAGAAAGGCTGATCGCAGGCAGGGCGATCGGCGCATGGCCGACCGCCGGAAAGGTCCGGTCCTGGCTCCCTGCGAGGATGAACCGCGCACCGCCGAAGAAATCACCGAGCTGCACGGTCAGCTCGAGTACGAAATGTGGATGGTCAAGAACACCATCGATTACCTCATCCGCTACTCGCACCGGGTCGGCAAGCCTGATCTGAATGCCTGTCTTGAATCCTGGTTGCTGCACTCCCGCACCCTGATCAACTTCTATTTCCCTCCGGCACGCGGGATCATCGAGGACGTGATCGCCACCGATTACGTGCCGACCTGGAACGAGGAGGCGGAACTCTCCGATCAGCTCCGTCAGTTGAGAGAAAGCGCCAATAAGGCTCTGGGACGCATCACGTACCGCACCCTCGATCTGCCGAACAAGGCCCGGCTCAAAGCTGTCTATGAGGAGTTCGTCGCGCTGCGCACCCGGTTCGAAGAGCTTCTCGAGAACCAGAGCTGTGCCGAAGACGAGGCCGGCACGGAGGTCGGCACCGGGGTGGAGGATTCCCCCGCCACGGACGAGTGAACCGGAAACCGGCCCCGGCTTCCGGATAGATATCCAGCCCGATCAGTACGTGTCCGCACGGTCGCGGGAGCGCACCCGCTCGTCGAGTTCTTCAAGCTGGAAGCGTACGCTGACGATGAAGGGTTCCTCGTCCGCAAGCCAGTGGCCGTAGGTGGTCGTCACGAAGGTGCCGTCGGGGAGCAGCTCCACCGCCGGGTAGGCGCAATCGGCATCGACATGGTTGTCCATCAGTCGGATCCGGTACTGCCCTTCATGCCCGGCATCGATATCCTCCCAGGTGCCGACCCAGCCGACCCAATCCCCCCAGGTCACACTTTCGTGAGTGCGGTCGCGGAAGCTGATGAAGAGCCGTCCGTCGGGCGCGTATTTCGCGGTATGCCGGTCGCCGGTCAGAGCTCCGGGCAACTCGCGCGGCTCGCTCCAGCTCTGACCCTCGTCGTGCGAGAAGATCACGAAGGAATTCATCCGCCGGCTGTTCTCGCGCAGCAGCAGGGCAATCGTGTCTCCGTCGGGACTGCGTACGAAACCCGGCTCGCAGAGATGGGCCTCGGGGTGGGTCGTGACCGGCTCGGGCTCACTCCAGGTCAGGCCGCCGTCGATCGAGCGGATGCCGTAGACGGTGAAGCGGTAGGGTTCGGGTTTGACCTCGCCCGAGCCGGCGATGAAGCGGCCGTCGTCGTGGAACCAGGCCCGGTACGAGCCGTCGGTCATGCAGGCCACCGAGGCCATGGCCACGATCCCGCCGTACTCGCCGATCGGTTCCAGAGGCGTCCAGGTCTCTCCGTCGTTCCCGGAGATCGCCATCCGGATGGGATAGAGGCCACTGAAGAGGATCAACCGTCTGATTCCGGCCGGATCCGTGACCCGGTGGATGGTCGGTACTTCACGGGAGGTGGCCCAGTTTTCGGGTACGGGCAGGCGTTCGCTCCAGGTGAGACCGCCGTCGTCGGAACGCTTCATGACGATCGCACCCCGGCCGTGCCCCTTCGGGTAGACGCAGATCATCGTCCGGCCGTCCTCGAGCAGGACGGTGGTGGGGTGTCCCAGATACTGGCCCGGTTCGCGGTCCACCACGACCTGGCGGTCGGTCTCGAAAGCCAGGTCGAGCAGCGGGATCGAGTACCCGCGGTCGGGCTGGGCGCCAAGACCGGAGGGATAGGCGAACAATCCACCGATGACGGTGGGAATAAGCAGAGCCGAGCGTAAAGGACGCATGATTCGACCTTGACGGGAGTGAAAGCAATGTCTGAACGGAAGGAGTATATCCGGCGGTAGACGGGATCCCGCAAGAGGAGAAGGATGACTCTGACCGCGGTGTCTATCGGACGGAGAAGGAGAGATCAGTGGCGGCATGGGGATCCGGAAAGGACGAAAAGATGGCACTCTCACGATATCGACCTGCAGCGATGCGGCTCCGGCTGCTGCCCGTGCTGATCATTCTCTTCTGCGCGGCAGGATGCCGTACGATGGAGCTTCCGGCCAACTGGCACACCGGTGACATCGTCATTGACGGTCATGACGGCGAGTGGGCCGGGTATGCCACTCTCAGTGTCGAGAAGAAGAGAATGACCGCCGGTCTGGCCAACGACAGTGAGTTCCTGTACCTGACTCTCCGGCTGGGAGAACAGGGCTGGCTGCAGACCCTGCGCACCGGTTACGCGATTATCTGGATCGATCCCGAGGGAGGTGCGAAACGCGACGTCGGAATTCGTTATGCACCTGCCTCCCTGCCTGCCACCGATTTCGGACGCCCCGGAGCGACCGGGGGCGGACGCAGCCGGACACCGCCGCTGCCCGGTCAGCCCGAATCGCTCGCTGTCGTCAGGCGGAGCAGGGATGGTCTCCTGGCCACTCCGGTTAAGGACCAGCGGGGATTGACGGCGGCCGGTACCATGAGCCGGGGGTACGCGGTTCTGGAGATGAGCGTTCCGCTGGCGGCCGCCGAAGGACTTTTCGGGATCGGGGCCGAACCGGGACAACAGATCGGTCTCGTCATCGAATTTATTCTGGATCGGGACCGCCTGGGCGAACTGGCCCGGCGAGGTCAGGGAGGAATAACCGGTGGTGGCGGGGGCGGCATCGTCCCCGGCAGTGGAGGGCGCACTGGCGGTACGGGTGGACGGGGCGGCCGCGGTGGTATCACCCCCGGAGCGGGCGGTGCGGGCGGTCAGATGATGCCCGGCGGCTCGAGCCCGAAGGAATCGAAAGTGAAGATCAGAACCCTGCTGGCGGTTCCTCCGGCCTGAGGGTTACATCCAGGGTAGTATCAGGGACGGGAGAACACGGGCGCAGGAGATTCCTCCTGCACCCGTATCCGGTTTCAAGGGTGGTATGACGGTCGGGTGATCAGACCGCGGGCAGGGCGGTCATGGCGAAGACCATGACGAACAGCGCCACCGTCTCGATGACCCCCAGGACCATGATGTAGTTGGCGAAGCCCTTGCCGGTTTCCCCCAGGGCGTCGGACGCTTTCGCCCCGGCCCGGCCCTGCATCAGGGCCGAAAGTCCCATAGCCAATCCCGCCAAAGCGCCGATGAGGATGGCGGCGGTCGAACTCTCGGTCGAGGGAAGCCGGGCCTGGATGGCGTTGCGCAGGATCATGCCGTAGATCGTCTGCGAGAGGGGCATGCCCACGAAAGCCACCAGGATGAAGGGCGCCGCCTTGTTCTGGGCGAACGCCTTCTTCCAGGCTCCGATCGCAGCCATCCCCGCTACTCCGGTGCCCAGGGCCGAACCCACGGCGCTCAGCACGAGAGAGAGATTCAGGTCACCCAGTCCATCGATCACAGTTTCTGTCCTTTCTTACCCGTGCAAAACGTTACCACGTATTTCCGTCGCCGGGCCGCTCACTCGCTGAACGGCCGGTACTCCCGCCCCGACCACTGCATGCCCAGCTGCCCCGAGAACTCGAGCAGATTCAGGCGCACCCCGTGCACGATCACCCCCATCAGGCAGAGGACGATGTTCAGCGAGTGGCCGAGCAACAGGATCAAGGCGGCCCCCAGACCGGCTACGGGGCCGCTGATTCCCCCGGCCAGGGCCATGTCGTTGAAACTCGCCGCGACGATCACCGAGGCGTACCCCACCGCGAAGAGGCGCAGGTAGGAGACGACATCGGAGAAGGAGCTGATGATGGAGAGCGGCAGGTCGCCCAGGGTGATCAGGATCCCCGTGAGGATGTTCTTCCTGAAATTGGCGAAGAGCAGGATCGCGGCCGAACCGCCGGCGAAAAGCAGCCCGGTGAAGGTGGGGGCCTCGTACCCCTCGCCCAGGACCAGCTGGCCGGCCACGAAGAAGAGCGTCCAGATGATGGCGATCCAGCCCAGCTCGGCGATGGCTTTCAGGGTGTTGATCTGCCGCCAGGCCCGCAGGGCGTGAGCCACGCTCAGGTGGATCACGGCGATCAGGAAGCAGAGGTACATCAGGGTGTTCTGGTTGGTGTCGCTGAAGGCGTCGATCGAGTCGATCAGCGCCCAGTTGAAGAAAGGAAGCCGGCCGATATCCTCATACCCGAACCAGTTGCCCGAGAGCAGCCCCCAGAGCATGGTCGCACCGCCGAGTACGTAGACCAGGAAGAAGGCTTCTTTCGGTGCCTCCGGACCCGCCTTGCGGGAAGCGATGAAGGCCGCGACCACGAAGACGAGTCCGTAGCCGGCATCGCTCACGATCATCGCAAAGAAGAGACTGAAAAAGAGCAGGAAGGGAAAACTGATGTCGAATTCACGGTACCCCGGCAGGGTACCCAGAAAATCGAACAGGGGCTGGACGATGCGCAGCCACTTCGGATTCTCGACCAGGGTGGGAGCATCGTCATCGGGGTCGGGTTCGGCGACGATCCAGGCCCAGCCGTTCTCTTCGGCGGCTGCGGTCAGCTGGGGTACGATGCGGGCCGGGCAGAAACCCTGCAGCCAGACGAAGCGTTCTTCGGCACCCATGCCGTGCAGGACTTCCTGCATCTCGAGCCGCTGCAGCAGATCGGCGCGGTGAGCGGCGAGTTTGTCCCGGGCCGCGGCCAGACCGGCGATGAGTTCGTCCACCTCGGCGATCTGCTCCTCGAGGCGGGCGATCAGCCGGTCGAGATCGGCCATCTCGATCCGGGGTACGAGCTGTTCCTTGAAGGGCAGCTTGTGGCCGGGATCCTCGCAGAACAGGGCGAAGTACACCGTCCCCGCCTCCTGACGCACGATCTGTATCTGTGCTTCGGGGGGCAGGAATTTCAAGCTCCGCTTGTCGGCGACATAGAGCCGGACCAGAATGCCCGCCCGGCGCAGAATCTCGATATCGTCGTGCGAGACCGGGCCCCACCGGTCGTACCACGACCGGATGTCGCGGTACTCGGCCAGCTCGCTTGCCAGGTTGGCCCGGCTCTGGTCGTACCCGTCGATCATCCGGGCGATCTGCAGCGGTTCGTCATCGAGTCGCTCGCGGGCGCTTTCGGGTATGCTCTCGGGTACACCGGGGGGGAGCAGCTCGAGACCCCGGTCGATCTCGGCCAGTTCGTCCTGCAGGCTCTGGATCGATTCGTGCTTCGGGGGCTGGACGTTGGCCACGTGCAGAACCCCCAGCCGCCGCAGCTTTTTCAGAGCCTCGGTTCGCTGCCGCGCGCTCAGCAGGAGCGTGACTTTGCGCATCGGGACGATCATGCGATTCCCTGTGCCTCCCGCTTTCGTTCGACCTTGGTCTTGGCGATCTTGCCGCGTACGACTTCGGCCGTCTGCTGGTCGCCGAGAAAGATCCGGATCTTCCTGATGTTCTCCCGGGCGTCGGGGATCTTCACTTCCTCGAAGAGCTTGATCCGCTGGATGGTGATGCGCAGCTCCTCGCGGACGATCCGCTCCTGTTCGGCCAGAATCTCGAGTTCGATGCCCCGTTTGATCTGGTTCCTGACGACGGCCAGGGCGGCATCGACCCAGAACGGTACGGTGAAGAAATCGTACCGGATATCCTCGAAGACCACGTCCTCGAAGACAGGGATGTCGATGCCGGCGATGTTTCCCTCGCCGGTGACGACGGTGCCGATCTTCAGGTATTCGCGCAGGTCCACCTCGTCGGCGAATACACCCGCCCACTCCTCGACCTCGCGCTCGGTCATCCGGATAACCGTCTCGGTCCGCTGTACGTCCTGCTGGATTTTCCTGATCTCCTGCAGGAGCTGCTTTTTCTTCAGTTCGAGCGTGGGCAGATAGCGGGTGAACCGTTTCAGGTCATCCTTCTGCTTCTTGAGCTCGTTCTTTGTCAGGCGGACTTTCGGCATCGTTGATTCGCGTCGGTTCAGGCCTCGTCCGGTTCCTCATCGGCGGATTGATGTCCGGATTCCTCTTCGCTCTCATCCGCACTTTGGGCCGCGCCGGAGTCGGGCGGAGGTTCGGCCGCGGTTTCCGCGTCTTCATCTCCGGTTGTGACAGTCATCTCTTCGGGCCAGTACTCCTTGATCAGCTCCGAACGCAACCCGGTCTCCTCGGAAGTGAAGCACTCGGCCAGGATCTTCCAGCCGCGGTCGAGGGCTTCTTCGAGCGGGATATTCACACTCAGGTCCATCATTCCCGATTCGAACATCCCACCGTACTTGAGCAGTTTATCGTCCCAGCTGCTCATGCGGAATCCCATGGCCCGTTTCTCTTCGGTCTCCTTGTAGGAGGCGTAGAGGCGGATCATGCCGTCCATGATGGCCCGGTGGTCGGGACGGGTGGCGTCGTTGACCTGCTGCTTGAGTCGGCTCAGGCTGCCGAAGGGCTCGATCCGGCCGTTGCGCAGGTAGAACTGCCCCTCGGTGATGTAGCCGGTATTGTCGGGCACCGGGTGGGTGACATCGTCGCCGGGCATGGTCGTCACGGCCAGGGTGGTGATGGCGCCCGCACCCTCGAAGTCGACCGCCTTCTCGTACCGCGAGGCGAGCTGGCTGTAGAGGTCGCCCGGGTAGCCCCGGTTCGAGGGGACCTGCTCCATGGTGATGGCGATTTCCTTCAGGGCGTCGGAGAAGTTGGTCATGTCGGTCAGCAGACAGAGAACCTCTTTGCCCTGCAGGGCGAATTTCTCGGCCACGGCCAGGGCCAGGTCGGGCACCATGAGCCCCTCGACGACCGGTTCGTCGGCGGTATGGATGAAGAATATCGACCGGCCCAGGGCACCGCCCTCTTCGAGGGTGTTGCGGAAGTACATGTACTGGTCGAATTTCAGGCCGATTCCCCCGAGGATGATCATATCCACCTCGGCCTGCAGGGCGATCCGGGCCAGCAGTTCGTTGTAGGGCTCGCCCGAGACCGAAAAGATGGGCAGTTTCTGCGAGGCCACCAGCGAGTTGAAGACGTCGATCATCGGGATGTTGGTGCGGATCATCCGCTTCGGGATGATGCGCTTGGCCGGGTTGACCGGCGGTCCGGCGATCTCGATCACGTTCTCGGTGATGGGAGGGCCGCCATCGCGGGGCTGCCCCGAACCGTTGTAGATCCGGCCGAGCATGTTCTCGGAAAAGGAGACCTGCATGGGGTGGCCGAGGAAGCGCACTTCGGCGTCGGTGGCGATGCCCCGGCTGCCCGCGAAGACCTGCAGGTAGACCAGGTCACCCTCGAGCTTGATCACCTGAGCCAGCGATTTTCCATGCCAGGTCGATATCTCGGCCAGCTCCTCGTAGGCCACTCCGGTGGCGCGCACGCTGATGACGTTACCCGAAACGCTCAGGATCCGGTTGTAGACCCGCCTCATGACGCCACCCCCTCTCCGATGAGGGTGTCGATCTCTTTGTCGATCCGCTCGAAATCCTCACTCTCCATGCGAACATAATTCCAGTCGATGAACTTCTGTCGCAGATCATAGAAAGCTCGCCGGGCCTCGTCCTTGGTCGCGAAAGTGAACTCGTGGTCGAGGATGGCGCAGATCTTGGCCATCACCCGGGCCTGCCGCTCGGGGTGTGTGGCCGCATCCACTTCATCGAAGGCGTTCTGCTGCAGGTAGACCGCGTCCACGAACTCCGATTTCAGATAGATGACGAAATCGGGGATCGATGTGCCTTCCTCGCCCACGACCATCATCATCTGGTGTACGTCCGAGCCCTTGCGCAGAAAATCACGGGCTTTTGCGACATCCCCGGCGGGCACCGCGCTGGTGTATTTCGACCAGCTGTCGAGGGGATCGATGGCGGGATAGCGGCGGGCGTCGGAGCGCTCGCGCGACAGACCGTGGAAAGCCCCGACCACCTTCAGGGTCGACTGGGTAACCGGCTCTTCGAAGTTGCCGCCGGCCGGGCTGACCGTTCCTCCGATGGTCAGGCTGGCGATCTCTCCGGTCTCGAGTTCGACCAGACCGGCCCGCTCGTAGAACTGGGCGATCCGGGATTCCAGGTAGGCGGGGAAGGCCTCCTCGCCCGGGATCTCCTCGAGCCGGCCCGACATCTCGCGCATCGCCTGGGCCCAGCGGGAGGTGGAGTCGGCCAGAAGCAGGACATTCAGGCCCATCTGGCGGTAGTACTCGCCCAGGGTGGTGGCGGTGTAGACCGAGGCTTCCCGGGCCGCCACCGGCATCGAGGAGGTGTTGGCGATGATGATGGTGCGCTCCATCAGCAGTCCCCCGGTGCGGGGGTCGCTCAGCTCGGGGAACTCGCGCATCGTTTCGACGATCTCGCCGGCCCGCTCGCCGCAGGCCGCGATCACCACCACGTCCACCTCGGCGTGGCGGCTGGTGATCTGCTGCAGGACCGTCTTGCCGGCCCCGAACGGGCCGGGGATGCAGTAGGTGCCGCCCTTGGCGACGGGGAAGAAGGTGTCGATGATGCGTACGTTGGTGGTCAGCGGTTCGGTCGGCATCAGTTTGCGCCGGTAGGTGGTGATCGGCACCTTGACCGGCCAGTCGAACTGCATCGTCAACTCGCGGGTCGCGCCCCGCTCGTCGCGCACGGTTGCGATCACGTCCTGCACCGAATAGTCGTCTTCGCCGGCGATCGAAACGATCTCCCATTCCCCCGTCAAATTGAAGGGCACGAAGATGAAGTGGGTGAAGTGGGTCTCGGGCACGTGTCCGAGACGGCTGCCGCCGGTCACCCTGGCTCCGGTCTCGACCAGGGGGGTGAAGTGCCATGTCCGGTCTCCCAGGGCGTCGAGAATGATACCCTTGGGCAGGAAAAAGCCGTACTCGGCGGCCAGTTCTGGCAGGGGATTCTGCAGGCCGTCGTAGATCTGCTCGAGCAGGCCGGGACCGAGCTGAACCGAGAGGAGTTCGCTGGTGAACTCCACCTCGTCTCCGATCCCCAGGCCCTTTGTGCTCTCGAACACCTGCATGAAGGCGAGGTTACCCTGGATCCGGATCACCTCGGACTTGAGCCGCTGCTCGCCCTGCAGGGCGAAACCCACCTCGTTCTGGGCGACCGACCCTTCGAACTCGACGGTGATCATATTGCCGTTGATGCCCGTGATCACGCCTGTCTGTTGCGTCATTCTCGTATCCCGCTCACTTCCTGGAACACCTGCCGGCCCCGCTCGGTGTCGAACGACGCGAGGCGGCTCAGGATCTGGAGTTTCAGGTGGTAGATGATCAGGAACTGCAGGTCGAAATGGTGATCCGCCTCCCGTTCCTCGAGGAACCGCCAGCGGTGTTCGAGGAGATTCCGTTCGGTAGCGAGGGGATCGGCGCCCCGCACCAGGGCGGGGGAGAAAGTTGAGGGGACGTACTCATCGCCCGCACGGGCGGCCTCGCGCCACTGCGCCAGATCGGTGCGGAAGGCCCGTTCGAAGACGCGGTAGGCGTGGACCAGCTCGGGAGCCCGGCTTTTCGCGGTCGAGGTGTCGAAGAGATCGATCCCGGCCAGCAGACGGTATTCGGACGGGCGCATCCACTTGCGGGCTTCTTCGAGAAAGACCTCGATCGAGATCGGCGGCCCGTCGTCGAAGCTGAGCCGGGGAAGCTGGGCGATGAGATAGAAGAACTTATCCATCCGTGCCGTCCAGGATCTCCTTGAGTCGCGGCTGCAGGAACTGTCTCAGAGCTTCGGCGATGCTCTCGTCGGTGAAATCGTACCAGGCGTTTTCTCCCTCGCGGCCGATCCGGAACCCGTGCGCGACCTCGTCCGACGGGGTCAGTGTGACGGTCTTTTGCAGTTCCTCGCCGACGGCGGCAAAAAGCTGTTTCTCGAGAGCCGCGAGGTCATCGGCGCTCAGGACGATCTCGGCCCGGCCACCCTCATCCCAGCCCGCCAGGAGTTCGGTGATCATCCTGGTGAGGACATCCGGTTTCAATGTCTCGGCGACCGTGCGCTGAAAGACCCGGTCGAAAAGAGCGGTGATCTCGCTCTTCATGAGCAGTTCGGCGTCACGGCCCGCCTGCCGCAGGGCCAACTCGCCGTTGCTCTGCAGCCGGTCGGCTTCGGCCCGGGCTTCGGCGAGGATCCGGTCGGCTTCAGCTCGAGCTTCGGCGAGGATGCCGTCGGCTTCGGTGCGGGCCGCGGCGATCATCTCCTCCGAGGCGCGACGGGCTTCCTCCACCCCCTCCTGCCGGAGTTTCTCGATCAGGTTGCCTAGCTGAACGTCCATACGATCGTACCGTCCTTGTCGCTGGGCTTGTGAATTCAGAACCCGTATTGTAGTAGCAGCGGCCACTCCCCGACAGGTTCAAATCGACCCCGATGACCGCGGGGGACGGTTGTCACCGGACGACTGTCCGGCGAGGTAGATTCCCGGGGACGGCGGGGGGAAAAGTACATCGGGCCGAGTCCGCCGGCCACAATTCTTGGCAGTCCGAAATGTATATCGTGCGGCGGGCGATATCGCTGTTGACGGCTGTGATCGCACGTCACAGCATGCTGAACGCAAACCGGACTGCTGACGGCGGGCGCAGCGGGCAAGGAGGAAGATGAATGTCGAGGATCGCAGCCTATGCCGGGGTGTCGCGCGCGCCCTTTCTGATTCTACCGGTCACCCTGGCGGCGGCGGGAGCGGCCGCAGCGGCCTGGGAGGGACACGTCGACCCGGTCCACACGGTGCTGGCCTTCATCGCCCTGCTGGCACTGCATATCGCCGTCAATGTCATGAATGAGGTCAGCGACGCCCGGACCGGCATCGATGATCGTACCGAGCCCACGCCTTTCTCCGGGGGGAGCAAGACCATCCCCGGCGGACGTCTCAGCCGGCGTCGGGCGTTCGTCTACAGTCTGATCTGTGCGGCGGTCGGGCTCGGCATCGGGCTCTGGTTCCTGACCCGGCTGGGAATGATTGTCCTGCCCTTCATCGTGATCGGGGCGATCCTGGTCCTGGCCTATTCCGATATCCTGGCCCGCTGGGTACTGGGAGAGGTCGCAGCCGGTCTCGGTCTGGGCTGGCTGGCGGTGGTGGGGGTGGCGACTATGCAGGACGGTACCCTTCCGACCGCGGCCGTGGCGGCCGGTCTGCCGGCCTTTTTCATGACTTTCAATCTGCTGCTGCTGAACGAATTCCCCGACGAGGATGCCGACCGGGCCGGCGGACGCCGCCATCTGGTGATCGTCCTCGGACGACCGGCGGCGGCGATCGTCTATACCGTCGCGGCGCTGCTGACTCCCCTTTCGATCCTGGCGGCGGTGCTTGCAAGCTGGCTGCCGCCCCTGGCTCTGGCGGCGATGCTCCCTTCGGTGCTCCTCCTCGGGCCGGTGCGCTGGGCGCTCACGGCGCCGCGCGAACCGGTTCCGGTCCCCGCTCTGGGGGCCAACGTGGCCTGGAATCTGGCCACCAATGTCTTCCTGGCAGCCGGGCTCGTGATCGCGACTCTCTGAGGAACCGGTCGGAGTACAGTTCCGGCGGCGGAACACCCGGTCAGGACGATCGAGGGGTATCTGTTGTAGCGAGGGCGAAAGGGGTGGGCCGGTTCAGCGTCCCCGCAGGGTGAACTCGACCGTCTGGGTGATCCGTACCGAAACCGGTTCATTGCGCAGCCGTGCCGGCCGGTACTTCCACTTCATGATCGCTTCGATGGCCTTATCCTCGAAGATCCCCGGCGGATCGGCCCGGACGACATCGGCCTCGGTCACGTTGCCCGAGGCATCCACGACGATGCGCAGTTCCACGAATCCTTCGAGTCGCCGCGAGCGGGCGTCGGGCGGGTAATCGGGCATGACCATCCGGGTCAGCATGGGGGCTTCTTCCCAGGCGGTATGAACCCGGTTTTCCCCCGATCCGGCGATGCCGTTACGGCCGCCTCCCAGAGCGGGGCGCGCCGAGGGCAGGGGAATGTCCAGACTCAGATCGGTATCGGGGATGGTGATATCCTCGGGGACATCTTCATCCATGGTGGGTACGGGCATCTGCGGCCGGGTCGGGGGGGCGGGCGCCCTGAGCTGATTGGTCTCGGGGATCTCTTCGATATCGATGATTTCGTAATCGCCGCCGCCCTCGCGGGGAGCGGGTTCGAAGGAGAGGCTGGTCAGGAAAAGCAGAGTGATAACGGCCAGACTCAGAGACAGTGCCTGGGCAAAGACAGGGTGCGCCTCACGACGCAGATCGTATTTCGGGTTCCGCCAGTCCGACATGGTCATCCGCCTCCCGCTCAATAATGAAACGTAGGCGGAGCGGTTCCGGTTTATCCGGATCGTATGAAATATCCGGGTGGAATTCGATCCTTCAAAACGAAATCGACCCGTTGAGCCATCATCACCGGAATGGCCATATCCCGTTGTTTCGCGGGTTTGAACTTCCACTGCCGCACGGCTTCGAGGGCGGCCTGTTCGAAGATGCCCGGGGGATCGGCCATGACGACTTCAGCCCGGTCGACATCGCCTCTGGCACTGATCCATAGTTTAACGATCACCGATCCCTCCACTTCGGCCTGGCGGGCGATTTCCGGGTACTTCGGCCGTACCCGTTTGATGACTTCGGGCTGTTCTTCCCAGAACATCCAGTATTGCTGCTCGGGCTCGGTTCGCTGCACGGCGCCGGGCGGGGCGGGATCGGGGGGCATGACGGCCTCGAGGTCGAGATCGGTGTCGGCGATCGTGACGTCGGCGGGTACGTCCTCGGATTCGGTCGCCACGGGCATCTGGGGCCGGGTGGGGGCGGGGGGACGCTTGAGCTGTTCGGTTTCGGGAATGTCTTCTATGTCGATGAATTCGGTTCGCCCCGCTCCGGTGTAGGCCTGGACGGTGAAGCTGCGCACCGACAGAAAGCCCAGAACGACCAGGCTCAGAGCGAGCGCCGTTGCCTGCTCGGTCACGGTGCGGGATTCTTCCCGGATATCACAATGAGGGTTGCGCCAGACAGTAGCCATATCCGCACCTCCTCTCTGTCTATCCGACGTACGGGAGGAGGTGCTGTTTAGCGCTTCAGGAGCCTGTCGGAGAAACCTTCAGTCGTCTTTGAAACGCCAGCCGGGACGCCAGTTGCGGCGCGGTGTCTCTGCGGTCAAGCCGAGCCGGATCATTTCGATCGGGATTGAATTTTCACGCAGGACGGCGTCGTGGAAGGCCCGGTTCGTCATCTGCCCCGATCCGACCAGCTCGCCGTGCAGCGCCCGCAGCTGCCAGCCGCCGACCAGATAGGCGCACTGGTAGAGCGGCCCGTAGGCTTCGCCCACATAGCGGCGGACTTCGCTGGTGGCGCCGTCGCGTTCGTGCCCGACCCGCTCGACCAGAAAGTCGATCATCTCCTCCGGAGTCATCTCGCCGAGGTGGAACTTGAGCGAGACGATGATCCGGGCGGCCCGGTGGATCCTCCAGAAGATCATCCCGATCCGGTTCTCGGGGCTTTGCGGAAAACCGAGATCCCAGAGCAGCATCTCCCAGTGCAGGGCCCACCCTTCGACCAGGAAGGCGGTCCGGAAAACCCGGCGCCAGGTGCGGTAGCGTTCGGCGGCGAAGCCCTGCAGGTGATGGCCGGGAATGAGTTCGTGCTGAACCGTGGCGCGGGAGAAGTGGATGTTGTTGCCCCGCATGCTCATCAGCTTCTGTTCATAGGTCATGCTGTCGGTCGGGTAGGAGACGTTGATCCGCTGCCCCCCGTAGGTGAAGTAAGGGGTGGTCTGCTGGCTCTCCTCGCTCATCATCTCGATCCGCCAGGTTTCCCGGGCCAGCTCGGGGATGGTGACCAGCTCGTGTTCGTCCAGGAAGCGGATGGCTTCGGTGGCCAGTTCGCGGATCAGGCTGTCCTGCCGTCCCGGCGCCACATGCAGGGTCTTGACGTACTCCACCGCGGCCTGCCAGTCATCCCCGTAGCCCAGCTCGCCGGCCGCCCGCTTATATTCGTTCTCGCACCAGTGGTATTCCTCCCAGGCCAGTTCGACCAGTTCCTCGGGGGTGTAGGGGATCATTTCGAAGGCCAGTTCGTCCAGCAGGGCCTCGCGCCCGATCGGATCGCCGATGACCGGTTCCGGTTCGCCCTCTTTGGCGCCGAGGACCTTCTCCCGCAAGAATTTCACATAATCCTTGAGAGCTTTATCGGCCTTTTCATAGGCATCGTTGGTCCACCAGTTGAACATGGGCTGATACCCCGTGAAGTACTCGAACCAGCTCTTGAGGGTGCGGATGAGCTGGTTGGAGATCCGGGTCGCCCGCAACACGATCGGCTGGCCCAGATAGAACTCACCCTCGGGACCGGCTGCCTGCAGACTGTCCTGCATCGCTTGCTGCAGTTTCTCGACCTGTTCGGTGATTGTATTGAGCCGTTCGGCAGCCTGGCGGGGATCGAGGGGTTCCATGCGCCGGCGGGATTCCTCGAACTCGATGATCGCGGCGGCATACGGCATGAGCGGTTCGACTTCCGCGAGCCGTTCCCGTTCGTGCTCGATCCGGACGAGTTCACGGTCCAGATGGGTGCGCATCAGCAGCCAGTCGATTCGCCCGTACAGGTCCAGGGGCGTGAAATCCACTTCCTCGAGGCGTTCCCGCCACTCGCGGTAGAACCGATCGAGCCGGTCGAGGCGGACCGGGGAGGAACCGATCGAATAGAAACGCTGCAGCCCCGCCCGGTTGGTGGAATACCGATCGATGAAGTCCCGCATCTCGCTCGGGGCGACGAGGTCGAGATCCTGCGGTGAGGTTCGGGCTCCGGCAGGGGGACCGGCCGGGATGGAACCGAACAGCACCATCGCAGCGGTCAGACTGCCGGCAATCAGATGGATCGGGCGGACAGTGATGTGCGAGCTGGTCATGTCAGGCTCTCACTTTCCGGGCGTGTGTTGGTGGTATGGGTCAAAAAACCCACTTCTCGAGGATCTGGAACACAACTTCACGCTTGATCGGTTTGGTGATGTAGTCGTTCATCCCCGCTTCGAGACAGGCTTCACGATCGCCCTTCATGGCGTGGGCCGTCATGGCAATGATGGGGATGTCAACTCCCTGCTCGCGCAGGGTCCGGGTGGCCTCGAAGCCATCCATCTCCGGCATCTGGATGTCCATGAGAATGAGGTCGTACGATTCGGGTGACGCCGTGAAGAGTTCAATCGCCTCCCGGCCGTTACCGGTCACATCGACGGTGTATCCTGCCTTGGTGAGCATGAGAACAGCCAGTTTCTGGTTCACCGGATTGTCCTCAGCGAGCAGGATGCGTGTTGAATGCTTGATTCTCTCACGCAGCGAGTACTGGGTCATCACTGCGGGGGATCCGGCCGGCCGGCCGGGAACGGAGATACGCCTCTCTCCCAGGACGCTTTCCAGCATCTGGTAGATCTTTTCGCGCCGTATCGGTTTGCTCAGGAATCCATTGAAACCAACCTTGGCGCTGCGGGCGGCATCCCGATCCATCAGTGAGGAGAGAGCCACCAGGGGCATGTCTGCCCAGGGACTGTCACCGGCTCTGATCCGGCTGGCAAGATCGTACCCGCTCACTCCCGGCATCTGGATGTCCAGAATGGCGATATCGAAAGCAGAACCGGCCGAGTAAGCCCGTTCGATCTCATCGATCACGTCCCCGGGGTTCTGTACGCCGGTTACCTGCATGTCGGCCAGTTCGAGAATATGCTGCAGGATCTCGAGGTTGGTGGGATTGTCGTCGATGATCAGGGCTCGTACTCCGGCCAGTGAGACACTCTGGAGTCTGGGCTCCGCTCTGGACTCGGCCCGTTCGAGCCAGGCGGAGAAGTGGAAGGTACTGCCGACGTCCAGTTCGCTTTCGACCCGGACGTCACCCGCCATCATGCTGGAGATCTGTCGGCAGATCGAGAGACCGAGTCCGGTACCGCCGTAATGCCGGGTTGTGGATCCGTCGGCTTGGGTGAAGGGTTCGAAAAGAGAGGGGAGCCGTTCCGGTTCGATGCCCACGCCGGTGTCCCGCACCGCAGCGTGCAGCTTGATCTGCATGTCCGTCTCTTCCTCGACATCGAGGGACAGTTCGATCTCGCCGGCGGGAGTGAATTTCGCGGCATTGCTCATCAGGTTGGTTAGAACCTGGCGGAAGCGACCGGGATCACCGCGCACCTGGGCGGGCAGATCGTCGCCGATGCGCAGCAGCATTTCCACGGGTTTGGTGCCGATCCGGGGCCGGATCAGCTCGCACACATCATGAGCCATGATCTCGGGATCGAAATCGATCGACTCGAAGTCGAGCTTGCCGGCTTCGATCTTGGAGAAATCGAGGATGTCATCGATGAGGGTGAGCAGGGATTCCCCGCTTCTCTTGATCGTGGCCGCAAAATCACGCTGCTCGTCGGTCAATTCCGTGTCGAGCAGCATGTCGGTGAAACCGATCACCGAGTTCATAGGAGTGCGTATCTCGTGGCTCATGTTGGCGAGAAACTCGCCTTTGGCGACATTGGCGGCTTCAGCCGCCTGACGGGCCTCGCCCAGCTCGGTGTAGTCGACGAAGCTTTCGACCAGGTGCGGTCGACCGCGCAGAGTGGCTTCCTGGACGTTCTTGAGGATCGGTACCTCCTTGCCGTCGATCGTCAGCAGGGTGCACTCGCTGTTTCGGACGCTCTGGCCCCCATCGCAGATCGGACAGGCACCGCGACTGTAGGGGCAGATGAAATCGTGGCAGATATGACCCATGATGCGGTCGCGTTCAGCACCGATCATGGCGGCGGCGGCGGGGTTCATGTCGGTAATCGTTCTGGTCTCCCGATCCACCACGACGATTCCGGCGGGCAGCGAATCGAGAATCGATCGCATGAGATCTTCGGAAAATTTCAGCTGCTCCAGGCCGACCCGGCGTTCGATCGCACGGCCGATCCGTTCGGCGATGATGTACAGGAGGTGTCCCTCCTCCTGCAGGAAGGGGCCGATATCGCTCTCCGGGGGCTGCTCGGAATACCCGATCTCGATACAGCCGCCGGCTGCATTGCTGACGGATATCTCACGCTTCAGGCGCCACGGTGTGTCACGGTACCAGTCGGTTGTGTACTCCCGATCGTCATAGGCGATCCGGGCCCAGGCGGTTGCCGGGTACTGCAGGGCGGGGGGGATGAGTTCGGCGATCTTCTGCAGGAGGTCTTCGATCCCGAGCCCCGATTTCTCCATCAGGTCGGAGAGAGCGAACAGGCAGGTAAGCTCTTTCTCCCGTTCGTGGAGTTGGCTTTCCAGCTCACTGATGCGGTTCTTGAGGGTTCGGGTCCCAGGTAAGCCTGAGAGTCGTGCCATGAGGCGGGAGACCCTTCTTGAGAATGGTTCTTAGGCTTGACCGACCGCACACCCGCACGATCGCCGGGGCAGCGGTCTGTCTCTCGTAAGTGAAATAGCACAAGATTGCACGGCGGTGCAATCGGGCAAAGAGCGGCCACGATCGAACCGGTGCTCAGGCGGGTGCCGATTTGGTGCTGCAGCGGATCCGTGCCGCCGGACCGGCCGTCGACTCAGAAGGCCATTTCGGGAACCGAGGTGCGAACCGTGAAGCGAGGGGGATTCTCGAGGTGTTTCTTGACCGCGCACTGCTCGGCGGCGCGTACGACGGCATCGGCGTATTTCTCGGGGAAATCGGGCGGGAGCTGGATGTCGAGTTCAATCTCGCCGATCATACGGGTCATCGGATCGGTCTTCATGCGTTGAACGATCCTGATCCCGTCGTGCGGGATACCACGACGCTGACAGAAAGAAGCCACATAGATGCCGGCACAGGTTCCCAGTGAAGCCAGAAAGAGGATGAAAGGGGCCGGGGCCGTTCTGTCCTGGTCGGTCTCGATAACCATCGGGCCCACATGGGCATCGACCTTGCCGCCACCCGGCATCGTGATCGTCATTTCCATCTTGCTCTCCCTCCGCACTCACGTTCACAGTATTCCTGTTATTAAGTAATTTAGATAATAATAAATAAATGTCCAGAACAACCCGACCCCGGGCACGGGACCCGGTCGGGATAGTATTCCGGGATGGTTGCCTCCCGACCTCCCGATTGATACTCTGTGCTCTCGTTCGGGCAGCAATGATCGTGCCTGCGTGACGGGAGGGGTCGACATGTCCGATCAGAGCACAGCGGAGGGGAGCGGGGCGGGTTTGTGCTGCGATCCCGAACCGGCGGTCTCCACCCACCCGCAGGACATCGACTATATCCGGAGCAACATCCCCTGCCAGTGGGCCTGCCCGGCCCACACCAACATCCCCGGGTACATCCTGGCCAACAGCCGGGATGATCTCGATGCCTCCTGGCTGATCAATCGTGCCTCCAATCTGCTGCCCGGAGTTCTGGGGCGGATCTGTTCCCGGCCTTGCGAAGAAGCCTGCCGTCACGGCGATCCCGATCTGGGGACGCCGGTCGGAATCTGCCACCTCAAACGGGTTGCCGCCGACGGCCGGTCTCTGGACGTCCCGCCTGGGGAGTTCCGCTTCCCCGACTCGGGTTTCGAGGTCGGTATCGTCGGGGCGGGTCCCGCGGGACTGGCCTGCGCTCACTCGCTGGCCCTCTTCGGCCACCGCGTGAAGATATACGAGATGGAGAGCGCCCCCGGGGGCATGCTCCGTTTCGGCATTCCCGCCTTCCGGCTGCCGCGCAGTGTCATCGACGAAGAAGTCGGCTTCATCACCGCTCTGGGGGTCGAGATCGAATACGGTGTGCGGGTGGGTGCCGATGTCACCCTGGCCGACCTGCTCGAGCGTCACGACGCCGTGGTCGTCACCGCCGGTTGCTATAGCGCCTACGAACTGGATATCCCCGGCACCGACCGGGAGGGTGTGCACAGCGGACTCGATTTCATGGTCCGCATCAATACCGGTGACCGGCCCGCCGTGGGCCGACGCACGGTCGTGATCGGCGGCGGTTTCACCGCTTTCGACTGCGCCCGCAGTGCCCTGCGGCTCGGCGCCGAAGAGGTCTCGATCTGCATTCTCGGGGTCGAGGAGCTGCTGAGCGTGACCGACGAGGAAATCATCGAAGCGAAACGGGAAGGGGTCGCAATCCGCAGTCTGCTGACCTCGCTTGAAATCACCGGTTCGGACCGGGTCGAGGGGGTGCGCCTGGCCCGCAATCGTCTCGGCGGGGTCGACGAACGGGGCCGCCGGCGCACCATCCCGATCGAGGGCTCGGAATTCACCCTGACGGCCGATACCGTCATCGCCGCCATCGGGCAGAAGCCCGAGCCGGCTCTGGCCGGCAGCGGTCTGGCCGACGAACCGGTCTTCGCCGCCGACGGCTCGAGCAATATCGAGGGGCTGTGGGCGGCGGGGGATTTCCTGAGCGGCTCTTCGACCGTCATCGAATCGGTCGGCCGGGCCAAGGCGGTGGCGACCCGGATAGACACCCGGCTTTCGGGGCGAACCCGCCGGGAAGAAATCGTGACGATCGATCCCGCAACCGATACCGACCGCCGCCGCGACTGGGATTTCATCGACCGTCAGGAAATGCCCCTGCTGCCCCTGACCGAACGTCTGGCGGGGCAGGAGGTCGAGGTCGAGCAGGGGCTGGATGGATCCGGGGCCGAAGCCGAAGCCCGGCGCTGCTACCTGTGCAACCTGAAGTACGAGATCGACATTGACGGCTGTATCTACTGCCGCTGGTGTATCGACCAGTGCCCCCGCGAGTGCATCGGTCTGGCCCGCACGATCGAACCGGGCGAGGGGTACCTGGGCGAAACAATCGAGTGGACCGAACACTGGGACAAGACGGCGGGCATCGTGATCGATTCGAGCCGCTGTATCCGGTGCGGGATCTGCCTGCGGATCTGTCCCACCCGGTGCATCGGGGTCAGGCTCGTGAATCTGGTCGAACGTTTCATCTCCGATGACGAGGAGGCGGATGATGACCGCTGATCACTACCTCATCATCGGCAACGGGGTGGCCGCCAACCAGGCCGCCGAGGTGTTACGCGAAGGTGATGCCGAGGGCCGCATCACCCTGGTCTCAAACGAGTTCTTCCCCTTCTATTACCGGCACCGTCTGCGCTCCTTCGTGGCCGGTGAGATCGGCGAAGACGAACTGGCCGTACGCTCGCCCGATTGGTACCGCGAGCGCAACATCCGTCTGCGCCTGGGCCAGACCGTGACGGCGGTGGATCTCGAGAAAAAGATCGCCTACCTCAAGCACATGGAGAAGGTGACCTGGACGACCCTGCTGCTCTGCTGCGGGGGCCGGCCCCGGATCCCTGAGATCCATTACGGTTACCGGCAGCATTTCACGGTTCTGAAGGGCCTGCGCCACGCCCGGGCCTGGCGGGCCCGTCTGCCCGAACTGAATCGGATCCTGATCGTGGGGGGCGACCTGATCAGCGTGAGAGTGGCCGAGACCCTGCTCGGGCTGGGCAAGGAAGTCCTCTTCATGATCGATGACGAAGCCTTCTGGCCGCTCGAGGTGACCGAAGGGATCAGGGCCGAGTTGGCCGAAAATCTGGCCGGGCGGGGGGCCGAGATCATCTCGGGCGATGCCGTCACCGGTATCGCCGAAGAGGGGGCGGGGTACCGGGTCTCGACCCGCCGCGGGGCCGGCATCGTCTGCGACCTGGTCGGTGCCTTCTACGGGCTCGTACCGGCGGTGGATTTCCTCTTTACCAGCGGCCTGGATATTGACCGGGGCATTCTGGTCGACGAGTACCTGCGGGCCGGCCGGCCCGATGTCTGGGCGGCCGGAGATTGCGCCCAGGTCTATAATCCCGCCATCAGCAACTACTGGGTTTCGATCGGCTGGGAGAACGCCCGCCGGCTGGGCGAGGTGGCGGCTCGCAACATCCTCGGAGCCGCCGAGACCGCCGTCGAGCCTCCGGTCAACGCCCTCACCTACGAGGGAGTCACGGTCCAGACGGCCTGGTGGAAGAAACTGGACTGAGAGGAGGACAAGCGGGACTGATGGGCAGAGACGAGCCGGCAGAAGGCATTGATGTCACCATCCGGATCTGCGGTGCGGCCGGGGACGGTTCTCTGGCGGCGGGGGGGTTCATGAACGCCGCCGCCGCCCGGATGGGGTACCACATCATAAATATCGATCTCTATCCGGCCGAGATCCGCGGCTTCGGCAAGAGCGTGGCTCACGTCCGGATCAGCGATCGGCCGGTTCACACCCCGGGCACCAAAGCCGATTGTCTGGTGGCCCTGAACGATCCCCACTCGATCACCGAGTTCGGTACGCTGGCCGAAGGAGCGGTCGTGCTCTACGACAGCCGGCCGCCGGTGTACTGGGATGAAGACCGGGCCGTGGCGGGCTTCATTGAACCGGGCATGGTCGGCTACGGGGTGCCGCTGGGTGAGCTGAGCGCCCGGGCCACGCGCAGCACCCGCTCCCGCAACATCGTCGCCCTGGGGGCCCTGAGCGGGATCTTCCGGATCGATCCCGGTGCGCTCAAAGAAGGCATCGAAGCCCGTTTCGGACGCAAATCGGCCGAGCTGGCCGCGCAGAACCTGCAGGCCTTCGATCTGGGACGCAGCTGGGCTCTGGAGAATCTCGAGAAAACCGATGCGATCGACTTCCACGACCGTATCCCCGGACAGCGCGAAGGGGTAAGGGTGGTCTCGGGCAACGAGGGAGCCGCCCGGGCCTGCCTCGAGGCCGGGGTGCGTCTGTATGCCGGCTATCCCATCACCCCGGCCACCAAGATCATGGAGATCCTGGCAAAGGAACTGCCCGCCCGGGGTGGGGTGGTGGTGCAGACCGAGGACGAGATCAGTGCCATCGGCCATGCCGTCGGGAGCGGTTTCGCCGGAACCCGGGCCGTCACCGCCACCAGCGGCCCCGGCCTGGCTCTGATGACCGAGTTCATCGGCCTGGCGGTCATGGGCGAAGTGCCGGTGGTGATCATCGACGGTCAGCGGGGGGGACCCTCGACCGGCCTGCCGACCAAAACCGAACAGTCCGACCTGCATATCGCCGCCTTCGGCGGAGCCGGGGATTGCCCGCGGCCGGTTCTGGCGCCGGCCGATGTGACCGAGTGTTTCACTCTGACACGAACCGCTTTCGAGGTCGCCGAAGCTTTCCAGACCCCGGTCATCGTCCTGCTCGACCTGTTCCTCTGCAACCGTACCGAAGACGTCAACTTCTCCGATGTCGACCCCGCCCCCTGGGGCGCCTGGGCCGAGGTCCGGGCCGAGCGGCATGAGGGGGAGGGTTCCTATCGCCGGTTCGCGGTGACCGAGACCGGTATCTCGCCCCGGGCCGTGCCGGGCACACCCGATCTCTATCACGCCGTCACGGGTCTGGAACACAACGAGCGGGGCCTGCCCGACTACACACCGGAGAACCACCTGCGCATGACCCGCAAACGATACCGGAAGATGGAGACCCTGCTCGAGCGCTGGCCCGAGCCCGAACTCGCGGGCGAGAGCGGTCGGGCCGAGGTGGGGATCGTAAGCTGGGGATCGGGGATCGGGGCGGCCCGTGAAGCCCTGGCCTTCCTGCAGACTCGGGGAGTGCGGGCGGCCGGCTTCTTCCCCCGGCTCGTCTGGCCGGTCTGCGAGGAAGCCCTGCGCTCCTTCGCCGAACGGTGCGAGCGGGTGATCGTGGCCGAAAGCAACTACACGGGACAGTACGCCGGTCTGGTCGAGCAGGCGCTCGGAGCCCGGGTCGAGCGTCTGACCGGGGTGCCCGCCGCTCCGCTCGATCCGGCCGCGATCGTCGCCGCTGCGGGCGGTGAAGCATGAGCTCCCGATCACGGGAACCGCAGGACGCCCCTCTGCTCAACCGCGGGGTGGCCTCGCGTCTGGACCGGGTCGTCGATTCCGGTCTGCTCGATTACCGCAGTGAGGCTCTGCCGACCTGGTGTCCGGGCTGCGGGTACTACGGCATCACCCACGCCCTGGCCGCAGCCCTGACCGAACGGGGAATCGAGAACCGCAACCTGGTGGTGGTCAGCGGGATCGGCTGTGCCGGCCGCTACCCCTTCTTTTTCAAGGGCTACGGCTTTCACGGCGTGCACGGCCGGGCCCTGCCGATCGCCGGGGGGGTGAAGATCGCCCGGCCCGATCTGACCGTCCTCGTCGTCGGCGGCGACGGCGACGGTCTGGGTATCGGCGGGGGGCACCTGCCGCATGCCATCCGCCGCAACATCGACGTGACCTACATCCTCTTCGACAACGGTATCTACGGTCTGACCAAGGGGCAGAGTTCCCCCACCACCCCGCAGGGCCAGCGCACCGGCACCCACCCGTACGGTAATCCCGACACGCCCCTGGATCCGGTCGTGCTCGGTCTCGGATACCGGGCCAGCTTCCTGGCCACCGGGTACGCCGGCGAGCCCGATGAGCTGGCTCCGATTTTCGCCCGTGCCCTGGCTCACCGGGGGTTCAGTTTCGTGCCGGTCGTGACACCCTGTGTGACCTTCGATGCCGTCAACATCACCTGGGACCGGATGAGGGAGGGCTGGCAGCCGGTTCCCGCCGATCACGACCCGACCGACCTGACCGCGGCACTGAACCTGGCTCTGGATGAGAACCGGTACTACGGGGTACTCTACTGCGAACCCGACCGTCCGACCTTTGCCGACGCCGAGGCCGACACGGCCGCCCGTGCCGCCGGAAATGCGCCCTGACCGTGCCCGGGCAGGTCCGGCAGTTCGTGAATGACAGTTCTTGAACAAGGGTATTCACCTGAAAGGAAACCGCGCCCGGTTCTTTCCCCCGCAAGGAGAATGCAGATGCTTCGCCGAACCGTGCTGTTCACCTTCGCTCTGGTCGCCCTGACCTCGACCGCCGTCAGGGCCCAGCTCAACCCCTACTACAACTGGACTTTCCTGCCCGCCGGGGTGATGGACGAGATCATCGGCGAAGCCTCGGGGGAAACGGCCTGGAACACGATCATGGAGACCGGCGGCTACAACAAGGATCGCCTGAGTGAGGAGTACGCCGGCACGTTTTATGAGTCGCAGTACATTTACGACCAGCTGGTGCGCTACGGCGTACCCGGGGCCGAGATCGTCCGCTATCCCGGCGGCCGGGTCTGGGACGCCGTCGTGGGCGAGCTGTGGGAGACCCACCCGATGCGCCAGAACCTGGCCTCGTACCGTGACATGACGGCCATGCTGGCCAAGGGGAGCGGCTCGGCCGACGTGAACGCCCAGCTCGTCTGGGTCGGGAACGGGACCGCCGAGGAACTGGATGCGGCCGACATCGACGGCACGATCGTCGTGACCGAAGGCTCGATCGGATCGGTCTACCGCTCGGCGGTGCAGAACGGCGGGGCCCTGGGAGTGGTCTGCATCATGAACTCCCGTCCTCTTTTCGATCCCCTGCAGATCCCCTGGTCGAGCGTGGGAGGCCGGGGCTCGAGTTCGGGGGATGCCGGTTTCGGCTTCTTCATCCCGCCGCGCGAGGGCCAGGTCCTGAAGCGGCGCCTGATGGCGGGAGAAGAGATCACCGTGCACGCCCGGGTCGAGACCACGACCGTACCCTACGAGCTGCAGGATCCGGTCTGCCACATCCCCGGTACCGATCCAGACGCGGGGGAGATCATCCTTACCGCCCACCTCTTCGAGGGCATCACCAAGCAGGGAGCCTGCGATAACAAGTCGGGCAGCGCCGGGATCCTCGAGGTGGCCCGGGTGCTCAACACCCTCATCGAAGAGGGACGGATTCCGCGTCCGAAGCGGACCATCCGTTTCCTCTGGGGGCCGGAGTTTTCGGGCACCGGGCCGTGGGTGCGCGAGAACAGCGACCTGATGGAGCGCACCCTGTGCAACATCAACATGGACATGGTCGGGGAGTGGTTGAGTCTGAACCAGGCCTTCATGTGCGTGATGAGGACCACCTTCGGCAACGCCCACTACATAAACGACGTCATGGAGAACTGCTACCGCTTCGTGGGCGAGTCGAGCCGGGAACGGATCCAGAACCGGAGCGGCTTCTACAAGGTGCCGCGGCGGATCGTGGCCCCGACCGGCGCCGACGAGCCGTTCTACTACGCCATCGAGACCCACTATGGCTCCTCGGATCACGAGGTCTTCAACAACCCCGGGGTACAGGTGCCGGGGATCATGATGATCGCCTGGCCCGACCGCTGGTACCACACCTCGGGGGATCGGGTCGACAAAGCCGATCCGACCCAGATGAAGCGGGTGGCGGTGATCGGTGCCGCGGCCGCCTACACCATCGCTTCGGCCGATGACGACCTGGCCATCCGGATCGCCGGCGAGACGGCCAGCAACGGCACCCGTCGCCTCGGCCACCAGTTCGTCATCGCCCAGGAGAGGCTCAACGCGGCCGCCGGCGGCGACCTGGCCGAGGCCTACAAAGCAGCCCGCTGGCTGATCGAGGCCCACATTCTGAACGAGGCCGAAACCCTGGGCTCGATCCTCGAACTGGCCGAGGATACCGAACGGGTGGGAAGCTACATCGAGGAAATGCAGGGGATGATCGAGACGGTCGGGGGCGCCCATTTAGAGGCGCTCGAGACCCACATGGGGTCTGTCGCCGCCCGGCTCGGAACCGGGCCGGTGCGCGTGCAGCTGAGTGACCTGGAGCGCCGGGCCTCGCGCATCGTGCCGCGCCAGACCGCCCGGGTGACCGAGAACGGGTACGGGGGGTACTCCGATTTCATCGAGGCCGTGCCCGAGGCCGAGCGGGCCCGCTTCCCCTACGGGCGGCGCGACATCGCCAGCACCAGCGAACTCATCTGCCTGGTGAACGGTTCCTACAGCGTGCTCGATCTCAAGAAAGCCCTCGACGCCCAGTACCAGAGCCCCTCGGATCTGCAGGCCATCCTCAACTACCTCGAGGTCCTGCGCCTGGCGGGCCTGGTGGAGTACTGAACCGGGAGGGGAGGTCCCTGTCATCATGCGTGAATCCGTGTGGCGGGACAATGCGGTCGTCATCACCGGCGGCGCCAAGGGCATCGGCCGGGCCATGGGGTGTGAACTGGTCGCTCAGGGCGCCCGGGTGGCTCTGGCCGATATCGACGAGCCGGCTCTGGAGGAAGCGGTGGCGGTCTGTACGGGGCGGGGGGGACGCGTGCTCGGCGTACCGACCGACATCACCAGTCTCGAGGCGTGCCGGGTTCTGATCGAGACCGCGGTGGCCGAGTTCGGCCGGATCGACACCCTGATCAACAACGCCGGCATCACCCATTACGGCCGTTTCGACGATCTGCGCGACCTGGCCGTGATCGAACGGGTCATGCAGATCAACCTCATGGGCAGCATCTACTGTACCTTCTACGCTCTGCCGCACCTGAAGGCGAGCCGGGGCCGAATCGTGGCCCTGTCGAGCATCGCCGGCAAGACCGGCCTGCCGACCCGGACCGGCTACACCGCCAGCAAGCACGCCCTGGTCGGTTTCTTCGACGCCCTGCGCATCGAACTGGCAGGGGATGGAGTCAGCGTGACCATGGTCTTCCCCGATTACGTGGCCACCACCATCCGCGAGACCGCGCTCGATGTCGAGGGACGGGCGATGGGGCGATCGACCATGCAGGAGAGCAAATCGATGCCGGTCGAGGAATGCGCCCATCTGACCCTGGCCGCGGCCGCGGCCCGCCGCCGCCAACTGATCATGGGACTGCGGGGCCGGCTGGGTCAGGTGCTCAAGGTTTTCGCCCCCGGCCTGATCGATCGCATCGCCCTGCGCAGTGTCACGAAAGGGCACTGAGACCGGTTCGGGACCGATCCGGACAGAGGGTGGATCGCCAGCCGTCAGCTATCGGGACAGCGGTGCGCTCCGTCCCTGCGAGCGGTACCGGTCGAGCAGGGCGGTGAGTTCAGCGACGACGTCGGGACGCTCGCGATACAGATTCGTGCTTTCGTCCAGATCGGTCTCGATGTCGTAGAGTTGCCCCGGGGCCTCATCGTCCTCTCCCCCGCCGGTCCACCCTCCCGAACCCCGCCCTTCGATCAGCTTCCAGCGGCCCTGCCGGATCGCGAACATCCCCTCGATCGAGTGATGGACGGTGGCTTCCCGCACCGGGCCCCGGATCCGGCCTCGCAGGGCGGACAGGATACTCCAGCTGTCTTCGCCGGCGTCTTCGGGCAGCCTCGTTCCAGTCAGATCGGCGCAGGTGGCCAGCAGGTCGGTCAGGCAGATCGTCTCCGGACAGGTCGTCCCGGCCGGGACCGTCCCGGGCCAGCGGGCCAGGAAGGGAATGCGGTGCCCGCCGTCCCAGACGTCGGACTTGCGGCCCCGCAGCCCGTCGTTGGGCAGGTGGTCGTATTCGTGCATCGGGGTCATGGTGGAACCGTTGTCGCTGGTGACGATGACGAGAGTATCCTGGACCAGCTGGTGGCGATCGATCGCGGCCAGCACCTCGCCCAAAACCCCGTCGGTCTGGGCGACGAAATCTCCGTAGGGGCCGGCCCCGCTCCGGCCCGCCCAGGCGGCTGTGGGGAGCACCGGTGTGTGCGGGGAGGAAAGGGGGAAATAGAGGAAGAAGGGAGCCCCCGTCCCGGCGGCGCAGTGCTCGTCGATGAAGCCGACTGCCTTACGGGCGAGCCGCGGCAGGGTCTGTTCGTGATCAAAACCGGGAGCGGCCGGACCTCCACGGTAAAACGCCAGCCCGCCGCGTCCCTCGATCCGGTCGGTAGGGGGGGCTTCGACCCGGTCGTTCTCCACATAGACGTAGGGAACCATGTCGAGCGAAGCGGGGATGCCGTAGAAATAATCGAATCCGTGGGTGGTGGGACCGTCGCTGACGGGTCGGGAGTAATCGATATTCTTCCCCGCTTCATCAGCGCCGTCACCCGGTTTCACACCGTCGGTGGTGTGCCAGCCCAGGCCGAGGTGCCATTTCCCGGCACAGGCGGTGTGATAGCCCTGCGCGTGCAGCAGGGAGGCGACCGTCATTCGGTCGGGTTCGATCAGCGGCGGAGAATACCCCCACAGCACGCCGCTCTGCAGGCGCGTCCGCCAGGCGTAGCGGCCGGTCAGGATACCGTAGCGGGTGGGGGTGCAGACCGCCGAACCGCTGTGGGCGTCGGCAAAGCGCATCCCCTCGACCGCCAGCCGGTCCAGGTTCGGCGTCGGGATCTTCGACGAGGCATTGAAGCAGGCCGGATCTCCGTACCCCATGTCGTCGGCGATGATGTAGACGATGTTCGGGAGCCGGCTCCGGCGTCCGGGCAACAGACCGCAGCCGGCCAGGGCCAGGCAGCCGGCCCCGGCGGCGGTTCCGGCGATGAAGGTGCGACGATCCAGCTGCGGGCGTGATTCTGACATGGGCCAAACCTCTCTTTCCCGGCCGCAATGGTAGCACAGGCGAGACCGGGCGGGGTATGATGACGATTCCACCTCCAGCAGGAGTTTCCCGCATGACCCGCCTGACCCGCTCCATCTTCCTCGCGCTGATCCTCCTTCTGGCCGGCACCTTCGTCGCCTGCAGCGGCGCCAACCGGTTCGAAACCGACAAGGACCGCCGGATGGACTGGTGGCGTGAGGCCCGTTTCGGTCTCTTCATCCACTGGGGGCTTTACGCCATCCCGGCCGGCAAGTGGGGGGAGCAGACCCATCACGCCGAGTGGATCCGCACCACGGCCCAGATCCCGGTCGGGGAATACGATCAGCTGCTCGAGGAGTTCAATCCGGTTCTCTTCGACGCCGACGAGTGGGCCCGTATGGCAGCTGAGGCCGGCATGAAGTACATCGTCATCACCTCCAAGCACCATGACGGCTTCGCCCTGTTCGATTCCGAGGTCTCCGAGTTCGATGTCATGGCTACGCCCTTTGAGCGGGACATCATGGCCGAGCTGGCCGAGGCCTGCCGCCGGCACGGTCTGAAGATGTGCTGGTATCACTCGATCATGGACTGGCACCATCCCGACTACCTGCCCCGTCGCGGCTGGGAGGTCGCCGACCGGCCGGCCGAGGGGGCCGACTTCGACCGCTTCGCAGCCTACCTGCACGCCCAGGTGACCGAACTGCTCACCAACTACGGTCCGATCGGGATCATGTGGTTCGACGGGGAGTGGGAGAGCACCTGGAACCACAGCTACGGCCAGCCCCTGTACGATCTCTGCCTCGAGCTGCAACCCGACGTGATCGTGAACAACCGGGTCGACAAGGGGCGGGGCGGGATGGCGGGGCTCACCGAGGATGCCATGTACGCCGGCGATTACGGTACTCCCGAACAGGAGATCCCCGCCACCGGTCTGCCCGGGGTGGACTGGGAAACCTGCATGACGATGAACAATCACTGGGGATGGAACGCTGCCGACAAGAATTTCAAATCGGTCGAGACCCTGATCCGGATGCTGATCGATATCGCCTCGAAGGGGGGCAACTACCTGCTCAATGTCGGGCCCACCGCCGAGGGGCTCTTCCCGCCCGAGAGTGTCGAACGGCTGGCGGCGATCGGTGACTGGATGGAGGTCAACGGCGAGGCAATCTACGGCACCTCGGCCAGTCCCTTCGCCGATCTGCCCTGGGGCCGCTGCACGGTGAAGCGGAAGGGGCGTCGATCGATCCTCTACCTGCACGTTTTCGAGCGGCCCGCCGACGGACGCCTGGTGGTGCCGGGGATCGGGAACGACGCGATCCAGGCGCGCCTGCTCGCTTCCGGCGACCGGCTGGCGGTACAGCGCCGCGATACCGACCTGGAAATCTGGCTGCCCGCTCGCCTCTCCGACCCGGTGGCGACCGTCGTCACTCTCGAACTGCACGGAGCACCGGTGGTCTACGAAACGCCGGTGATCGAGGCCGATTCGCAGATCCTGGTCAATACCCTGGCGGTGGAGATGCGCACCCGCAGTCCCGATATCGTGATTCGCTACACCCTCGACGGCAGTGAACCTGATGCCGGCGCACCCGTGTACGACGGGCCGGTTACGATAGACCGCACCACGACGGTCAGGGCCCGTTCCTTTCACCAGGGGGACCCGGTCAGCGCGGTGGCCGAGGCCCGCTTTGAGAAAGCCGCACCGCTGGCGGCGCTACAGGTCTCGGGAACCGTCCCCGGACTGGTGCGCGAGACCTATCACGGCAACTGGGATGTGCTGCCCGATTTCGATGCGCTGCCGGTCGCCGCCCGGGCGACTGTGGCCGACCTGGAACTGCCCCGTTCGGGCCGGGTCGAGTATGTCGGGCATCGTTTCAGCGGTTTCATCGAGGTGCCCGCCG
Source organism: uncultured Gemmatimonadota bacterium (assembly GCA_964576115.1). GTDB lineage: Bacteria > Blakebacterota > Blakebacteria > Blakebacterales > Blakebacteraceae > CAYSYY01. The sequence goes on along the minus strand of CAZNUA010000007.1, from coordinate 18,354 downwards.
ATGAGGTCTACCGGTTCCTGCTGACCTCCGATGACGGCTCGCGGCTCTCGATCGACGGCCGGCTCGTCATCGACAACGACGGCCTGCACGGCTCGCAGACCGGCAGCGGGGAGATCGCTCTGGCGGCCGGCCGGCACGAACTGACAGTGGAGTGGTTCAACAAGACCGGCGGCGCCGATCTCGGCCTGCGGTATCAGCGAGTCGGCCGGGAGAGCGAGCCCGTTCCGGCCGCCGCTTTTTCGCACCGTTGACGGCAGAGAGGCCGACCGTCCGCGGGACGGTCGATCGATACCCCGAGGGGGAGGTTTGACATGTTCCGCTCACGACGACACATCCCGGCGGTCCTGCTCGTCGGCACCCTGGCCGCCGGATTGCTCACCCCGACCGGAACGGCCCGCCCGCAGAGCGAGAAACCGGTCCTGCACGGCCGGCACTGGGTGGCGATCACCGGCAAGCCCCTGGGGGCGACCGCCGGCGCCATGATCTTTCAGCAGGGGGGCAACGCGGTGGACGCCGCCTGCGCCATGCTCGGGGCGGTCTGCACCATGTACGACGTCCTGAGCTGGGGGGGCGAGACGCAGGCCCTGATCTACAATCCGCAGACCCGCCAGGTGATCGGCGTCAACGCCCTGGGGGCCGCTCCCACCGGAGCCACCCCCGAGTTCTTCGGTGAACAGGGCATGGAATACCCCCCCGAGTACGGCCCCCTGGCGGCTGTGACCCCGGGCACCCCGGGAGGTCTCTTCACCATGCTGGCCGAGTTCGGCACCATGAGCCTGGCCGAGGTGCTCGCGCCTGCCCTCGAGATGGCCGGCGGCTATCCGATCGAGGCCGCCACGGCCAACTCGATCCATCGGTACCGGCGGCGCATCGCCGAGTGGCCCTATTCCCGCGAGACCTTTTTCACCCATCCCGGCGAGGATCGCGAAGCTCCCCGGGCCGGAGAGATCTTCCGCCAGCCCGATCTGAAGAACACGCTCGAAAAGCTGGTCGCGGCCGAGCGGGAGGCGCTGGAACGCGGGGCCGACCGCTCCGAGGCCATTTACGCCGCCTACGACCGTTTCTACCGCGGCGACATCGCCCGGGAATTCGTCCGGGGCTGCCGGGAACAGGGCGGTCTGATCACGATGGCCGACCTCGATCGCTGGCAGGTCTATCTCGAGGAACCCCTCATGACCACCTACCGCGGGATCGAGGTGTATAAGCTGCAGCAGTGGGTTCAGGGGCCGGTGCTGTTGCAGATGCTGAACATGCTCGAGGAACTCGATCTGCAGGCCATGGGTTTCAACTCGGCCGAGTACCTGCACACCCTCTATCAGGTCATGAACATGGCCTTCGCCGACCGCGATTTCTACTACGGCGACCCCTACTATCCGCCGGTCGAACCGATGGAAGGCCTGCTCTCGCGTGACTATGCCCGCGACCGCCTGCGTCTGTTCGATCCCGAAGGCAACGATCCCGACGTCAAACCGGGCGATCCCTACCCCTACCAGGGGGAAGAGAACCCCTTCCTCGACCTGCTCGCGGCCTGGTCCAATACCGGCGCCGGGGATTATCCCCCCGTCTGGGATGAGGAGAGCCAGCGGGCTTTCGAAGAAGCCTTTACAGCCGGGACCACCTCAATTCAGGCGGCCGACGAACAGGGGTGGGTTGTCTCGGTCACCCCCAGCGGGGGGTGGATGCCGGCCTGCCTGGCGGGGCGGACCGGGATCGGCATGAGCCAGCGCATGCAGAGCTTCGTGCTCGACGAGGGCAAAAACCCCTATAACGTGGTCGAGCCGGGCAAGCGGCCGCGGGCCACCCTGACCCCGACCCTCTGTCTCAAAGATGGGCGGCCCTACATATCGGTGGCCGTCCAGGGGGGGGACACCCAGGATCAGAACACCCTGCAATTCCTGCTCGACATGATCGAGTGGGGCATGAACGTGCAGGAGGCCTGCGAGGGCCCCAACCTGGTCAGCTACCAGATGCAGAGTTCCTTCGGGGCCCATGTCGCCCAGCCGGGCCGGCTGCGCCTGAATGCCGTGACCCCCGACTCGGTCCGGGTCGCCCTGGCGGCGATGGGCTATGACCTGAGCTTCGGCCGCAAGACCTCAGGGCCCCTGAACGCCATCTTCTTCGATGTACCCCACGGCACCATGTGGGGAGGCTCGAGCAACTACGGCGAGGACTACGGCATCGCCTGGTAGGAGACCGGAGACTGTCACGTGAAAACCGGGGAATAGAGAGAGGGGAACGATGGTACGTTTCGGGATCGCGGGTTTCGGTCTGCATGCGGTCAAGCGCCTCATGCCCGGCTTCACGGGGGCCGAGCGGTGCGCGGTCACCGCCCTGGCGCGACGCGATCCGGTGAAGGCCCGGGCGAGTGCCGCCGAATTCGATATCCCCGAGTATTACACCACGACCGAAGAACTGTGCCGTTCGCCGCAGGTGGACGCCGTGCTGGTCACCTCCCCCGATGCCTTGCACCTGCCCGATGTCCTCACCGCGGTCGAACAGGGGCGGCCGGTGCTGTGTGAGAAACCGCTGGCAATGAACGCCGATGAAGCCCGGCGGATGGTCGCCGCCGCCCGCGGGGCCGGGGTGCTCTTCGGAGTGGCCCAGGTCTTCCGCTTCGAGGACTCGACCCGCTGGTTCAGAGAGCGGATCGCCGCCGGGGCGATCGGGCGTCCCCTGACCGCCCGGGCCGAATTCTTCTATCCCGCGCGGGAGAGTCCGCGGCGCTGGATCGCCGATCCCGAACTGGCCTGCGGCGGTCCGATCGCCGATGTCGGAGTGCACTGTATCGACGCTCTGCGCTTCATCCTCGACGACGAAGTCGAACGGGTCGGCACCCGGGCCGTGGCCGACGAAGACTCCGGATCCTTTGAAGCGACTGCGGTGCTGAGCCTGGATTTTATAGCCGGCACCCTGGCCGCGGTGGCCGTCTCCACCCGGGCGTCCTATCGGACCTTCCTGGAGGTGGTCGGGGATGAGGGTTCCATCGTCGCTCTCGACGCCCTCAACGTCGAACGGCCGATCACGATCGAGCGTCGGGTTCCGGCCGGGGGTGAAGTAGTCGAGCGGGTCGAGATGGACAACACCGACGCTTATGCCCGGCAGGTGGATGCCTTCGCCCTGGCGATGGAGGAAGACGTTCCCTTCCCGGTGCCGGGGCAGGAGGGCCTGCGCAATCAACTCATCCTCGAGGCCGCGTTCCGCAGCCGGCACAGCGGCCGGGTCGAAGAGGTGAAAAACCGGCAGGTAGAACAGGTCGTGTGAGGTCCGACGGTCGGCCTGGTTGGCTCAGGACTATCCGGTCAGCTCGGCCACCGGAGCCGCCTCGAGAAGTTCTATCAGGATCTCGCGGGCGAACTCCGCTGTCACATTCTCCGGCAGGTAGGCTACGAGCCAGACCTCTGCGGTCGCCGCCGTGAGCTTGACCCGTTCGGCGTCGGTGATGGGGGTGCCGAAGGGACCGTCGACATCTTCGAGCAGAGGCCGACCGGTGAGCGAAAACTCTCCCCGCATCGAGAGCATCGACTCCCCCTCGCTGCCCGCGCGCAGGGTGAAGGGGGGGGTCACCCGTTCGGCGTCGACCACGCAGCAGGGGACCAGCAGGCGCACCGAGAGCAGGTTGTTCAGGTCGACCAGGGGGTGGATGGCGGGCAGGGGGTCGCCCTTGAGCAGGCGTCGCAGCAGGGCTTCCGAAGAAGGTCGGTAGCGGGTCGGGTCGGTGCCGGCCGACCGGAAGAGCCGGCGGATCGCCGCCGCGGTCGGATGACTGCTGGCCGGCTGGGAGGAGAATTCCTCACGGGCCCCGGCGGCAACCTCGTCGCGCGCCGCGGCCAGCTCGTCCTCCGCTTCACCGGTCGGGAGGAGCCGGAACCAGACCGGGTTCCAGCCGTCGAGTTCGATCCGCATCGCGGGGGGAAAGGCGGCACTCATGGTCGGCTCCTTTTCCGGTCAACTCCCGGGCAGGGTTTCGTCCTCGCGGATCCTGGGGGCGATTCCGACTCCGGTCGCGGCCCAGAGCAGGGCGAAGAGAAAGCCGGTGTAGTTCATGACCGCCCAGGGCAGGTACTCGAGCACCCCCACCCCCAGGGTGCCCGCCATGAAGACGCCGGCCGCACTCCAGGGTATCAGAGGCACGATCACCGTGCCCGAGTCCTCGGTGGTGCGCGAGAGGTTCTTGGCGGCCAGGTCCATGCCGCGGAAGGCGTCGGAGAAAAGTTCGCCGGGTACGATGATCGACAGATAACTCGAGCCGGTCACGAAGGCAGTCGTGATGCCGGTCGCCACGGTCGAGGCCACCAGGGTGAAGGTGTTCCTGATCCAGCTCATCATGGCCTGCAGGATCCGGTCGAGCAGGCCGCACCCCTTCATGATCCCCGCGAATCCGAAAGCGCAGAAGACGATCAGGGTGATGTCCATCATCTCCATCATCCCGCCCCGGGCCAGTAGACCGTCCAGTTCGACCACTCCCGTATCGGGCTGATAGCCCAGGATCGAGGCGTCGAGGACGTCCTTGAGAGGCGCCCCCTGGTAGATGAGGGCCAGCACGGTGGCCACCAGGCTGGCCAGCAGAATTCCGGGCAGGGTGGGACGTTTGGCGAACGCGAACCAGAGAATCACCGCCAGGGGCAGGAGCAGGAGGACATCGAAGTGGAAGGCGCTCCGCAGGCCCTCCTGCAGGCCGCTCACGTCGGGGCTCAGTCCGGCCGGGGTGCCCAGGCCGGCGATCAGGTAGACCACCAGACCCAGCAGCCAGGCCGGAGTCGTGGTCCAGAGCATCCAGCGGATGTGATCGAAGAGGTTGGCCCGGGCGATCACCGGGGCCAGGTTGGTGGTGTCCGAAAAGGGGCTCAGTTTGTCCCCGAAGTAAGCGCCCGAAACAATGGCCCCGGCCGCGGCGCCCATCGGAACCCCCAGCCCCTGGGCCACCCCGATCAGGGCGATCCCGACCGTGCCGACCGTGCCCCAGCTGGTGCCGGTGGTAACCGAGACGATCGAGCAGATCACGCAGGCCGTGACCAGGAAGAGCCGGGGGCTGATCAGCTCCAGGCCGTAGTAGACCAGCATCGGGATCGTGCCGGCCGCGATCCAGGTGGCGATCAGGGCCCCGACCGTGATCAGGATCATCATCGCCGGCATGGCCTTGGCCAGCGATTCGATGACTCCCCGTTCCATCTCCTTCCAGCTGTACCCGATCCGCAGGGCCACGAAGCCCGCCACCGCGGCGGCTCCGAGCAAGACCACCTCGATCCGGTATTTGAGCAGGGCGTGACCGCCGGCCAGCAGGATCGCCATGGCCACGAGCGGCAGGACCGCTTCAGCCAGGGTCGGCTCGCGGGGGGACGCCGGCGTCCGGGGGGTCCGGGGAGTATTTGATTCAGCCGGCTCGACGGGGCCGGCGGGATCGGGCGGCGGAGCGGTTGTATTGTTCGGGGTGTTGTCCATGATGGGAGGGATGGTATGTTCAATCTTTGAACACGAGAAAGGAAAAACGGAGTCTATGTCAGGCAGCAGACGGTGGCATATCGCCCAGGCGGCCGAGCTGCGGTGGTGGCGGCGCTATCTGAGCAAAACAACCCCCGGGGATTACCTGGACCGGAAAGCCGGACAGTGGCGGGAGAAACTCGCTCTGATCGGAGACGAGCTCGATCTGAGGGCCGGCGCGACGGTTCTGGATGCCGGTTGCGGACCGGCGGGAATCTACATGGTGCTGCCCGAGTGCGAGGTACACGCCGTCGATCCGCTGATCGATGCCTATGAGAACTGTCTGCCTCATTTCGAACGGCAGGCCTGGCCCTGGGTGACCTTCTACCCGGTTCCCTTCGAGGAGTTCACGGCCCCGGAGGCCTACGATTTCGTGTTCTGCATCAACGCCGTCAATCATTTCAGCGATCTCGACCTCTCCCTCGATCGCCTGCTCGACGTCCTCGCTCCCGGGGGCCGGCTCATCCTCTCCAGCGATGCTCATAATCACGCCTTGTTCAAACATCTCTTCCGGGCACTTCCCCTCGATATCCTGCATCCGCATCAGTATTCAGCCGACGAATACGAAGCGATGTTCACCGCCCGGGGAGCACATATAGAGAAGCGGATGATTGTCAGGCGGGCCTTCTTCTTCGACCGCTGGCTCTGGGTGGTGCGCCGCAGCGGCTGAGAGCTGTCCAGTTTTAAAACCACACCGTGGCCCGGGCCACGATCGAGGCCATGCCCGGGGGGAACTCCGCCTCCTCCTCGCCGAAGGTGAAGCCGCCGAAGACGATCAGACCGGCGTTCTGGGCGATCGAGATGTCGAGCCGGGGGTTCAGGACGTACGAGCCCTCGGGGGTGGCGAAGAGGTACAGGCCCCCGGTCGAGAGGTCGCCGATGTCCTTGCTGGCCGCGGCCAGGTACCACCAGCGTCCGACCGGTTCGCCGTAGGCGATATAGGCGAACCAGTCATGGACCGGGTAGGGGCTGCCCGCTTCGGCCCGCCCGTTGTAGAGCGCCTCGGCCATGAGGTAGAGACCGGAGTTCAGGGTGTAGTCGAACCCGAAGGCGGCCCGGCCGAAGTCGGATTCGATCTCCATCTCGTTCCAGTTGCCTTCGAACCAGACCCCCAGACCGAGCAGGGATCCGGAGAATTCCAGGCCGACCGCCTGACGGCGCTGGGTATAGGGCATCCAGGGGTTCGTGTCGTCAGCGGTGGTAAAGGCGGTCGAGTCGGTCACCGAGTGGGCGGTCAGGGCCACATCGTAGCCGATGGCGTCGATATAGCTGGCCAGGCGCAGGGCGTACCCGGCGTCACGGAACCGGTCGCCGGGAGCCCACACCGCGGTCAGGGCTCCGCCGATACCCCAGGTGGCATCGAAGCGCAGGGCCGTCACACCTTCCTTTTCATAGGTCGGATCGAGCTGGTTCTTGCGGTGGAAGAGATCGGTGGGATTGAAGGCGTACGCCGGCCCCCACGAGAGCTGCTGCTTACCGGCCCTGAGGCGCACGTTGCCTTTCTGCCAGGTCAGCCAGGCATTGTCGACGTAATGACGTTCGCGCTCCAGGGTCACCGTGGCCGGGATGCCGGCTGCGGCCAGTTCGGCCCGGACCGAGGGGGGCAGGAAGGGGCGGATGTCGCGGCTCACCGCCCCGTGATAGACGATGAAATTGACGTTGCCGTCGAAGAGCAGGCCGCCCCCCATGCCGGTGGAGAAATCCACCCGCAGCTTCGAAGCGTCCATGACGGTTTCCTTCACGTCGGCGTGGTAATCGGCCTGCAGGGTGTGTTCGTAGTAGCCGGTGATATCGACCTGAGCGCGAGCCGGCGAGCGCCAGATCAACGCGATCGCGATCACCAGCGCCAGCGCGACGACTGCCAGGGCGGCCAGGTTTCCGGCTGCCCGGATATCTTCGTCGTTGACCTTCCATGAATCCATGATCGACCTGAACATCGGTGTCGTTCCTTCCCCTGCTCCCCCGACCGTGACGGGGGCTGTTCGTCTGGTGCGTCTCATGAGCCGGGCGACCATTACTGCGGCGGCAGGCGCCGGGTCAGCGCCGCCTGGGTGAACAGCGATTGGTCGGGCTCGACCGCGAAGGTGATCTCCTCGGTGGCGATGACGGTCCGCGAATCCTTGCGGTGGCTGACCATCTCGACGTGAAAGGCCATCGTGCGGCCTTCCACCTCGCGCAAATCGGCGATGAAGAGGGTTTTCATGTGACCGTCCTCATCGTAGTACTCGATCTTGCGGGTCAGAGCATGCTCGGTGTCGGCCCAGAGAATGATGTGGTCGTAGCTGGGACCCTCCGGGGTCGGGGTGCATTTGAGCTTCACGCACCGCACCCCCTCGTAGTTCTCGTACCCCAGCAGTTCCGAGTCGTAGTCGTCGGAGAAATCCCCCGAGGCCATGTCTTCGTAAGAGAAGTCTGAACCCATGGCGCTCTGGTTGCGGGTGTGGCCGGCGAAGTGGCGGGTGGTATCGCGCCGCTTCATGTAGTACCAGATATCGTCGCCGCCGTTGAGCTGCAGAATGCGGTCGCCCGCCACCCGGGCCGGTGCGGTGTAGGCCATCAGAGAGACGTCACCTTCTTCGGCACTCCAGGCCCGGATCGTGAAGGTGCGTTCGGCCCCGGTTGAGGTGGTTATAGTCTGCTTCATTACTCCGTAAGAATGCTCGACCGTTTCGGCCTGCTCGATCCGCTCCACCCAGCCGGCGGCGGTGTCCTGGGCGGCGGTCGGCATCGGCCCGGCAACGGTCAGGCCGAGAGCCAGCAGCAGGGCGGCGGCCGTCGTGGCGACGTGGTTGTGCCTGATGTTCGAGCCGGCCAGCAGCCTCGTGACGGCGGGCAGGAAGATGATCGTGGTCACAAAGCAGGCCCCCACTCCCATGGTCAGCACCACACCGAAGCTCGCCATGGCCACATGGTTGAAGAAACCCAGACTGCCGAATCCGATCATGGTTGTCAGGGTGGTCAGCAGGATCGCCCGGCCCACGAAACGGTAACTGTTGTACACGCGTTCGATGCCCTCGCCGCGCTGTTCCTGGAATCTATGCAGGGCGTGCACCCCGTCATCGATGCCGATTCCGAGGATGACCGGTATGGCCATGAAATTCATGAAGTTGTACTTCATGCCGATCAGATGCATGACACCGAGCATCATGAGTGAACCTCCGATCAGGGGAAGGAGAGCCAGCAGGCCGAGGGGGCCGCGGAAGGTGATCAGGAGCAGGACGAGGATGACGATGAAAGCCAGAATGAGGCCGTTCCGCCCGTCGCGGGCGGTCCAGGCCAGAAAATCGATGACCATGGTGGCGTTACCGCTGATGGCGGGATCCACCTCGGCCATGGCGTCGGCGAACCGCCTCAGGTTCGTCGTATCCCAGAGGTAGTCCCGGGCGGTGATGTTGACCAGATAGTGTTGCGAGCCGTCGCGCGGGAGCATGGTCCTGCTGAACACCTCGGGCAGATCGTCGAGGGTCTTGGGCTGGGTACTCGCCATACGGATCAGGTTGGTCTGCATCCGGTCGAACCAGGCCCGGGCGATACCGCTCCCCACCTGTGGATCGACTCCTTCGGCGAGCCGCGCCGAGAGAGCGGGCAGCACGGCGCTTGGGTCGGTGGTGTCGGTTTCAGAATCATACCCGGTCAGACGGTCGAGAGCGCGCACCACCCGGTCGAGCCCGGCCGTATAGGCCAGGTTGCTCATCAGGTCGAGGTTGGTCCAGAGCCGGTCGATCTCGGCCGCCAGATCGGTCTCGCTGCCGCCCGTCCGCCACGGTGCCGGCCGGGCGTTCTGGATCTGCCGGGAGAAGTCAGCCAGCCGGCCCCGGTAAGCGTCGTAACGTGCTGCAGGAGGCAGGATGTCGCTGATGGCGCTCACCTCACCGACCATTGGTTCGTCCTCCAGCCGTTCCTTGACGGTCCGGGCATCCTCGATCGAATCCACCACCAGCCAGGCCCCCTCGGTCATGATGCCGAATCGTTCGGGGATTTCCCGCTGCAGGCGCACGTTCTCGAGCCCCTTCGGTTCCAGTTCCATCCAGTCGGTCTCGAAGGGATTGGAGAGCCCGCCCCACAGACTGAGTCCGACCACGATCAGGAACAGTGCCAGGAAGAGCCCCGGTCGGCGCCAGCTCGCCGTGGCCACCCGGCCGATGAACGGCCACCCTTCGCTGGCTCCTTTCAGGGTGACGGTCTTGCCGCGCTTTTCCCGGGAGCGGCCCCGCAGAACGAGCAGGGCGGGCAGGGTCAGGAACATGGCCAGCAGGGTCAGGGTAATGCCGGCCCCGGTAGCGAATCCGAACTCGCTTACTCCGCGGGTCTCCCCGATCAGCAGGGCCAGGAAAGCGGCCGCCGTGGTCAGACCGCCGGTCAGCACCGCCACCCCGGTGCCGCCGATGGTCAGCTGCAGGGCTTCGCCCACCGATCGGCCGGCACTGCGTTCTTCATAAAATCGGGTGATGAGATGGATGGCGAAGTCGATCCCCAGTCCGAGCAGGATCGGTGAGATCATGACCGTGAAGAGATTGAGCGAGCCGAAAGCGAGAGCGAGAGCACCCATGGTCCAGATAATGCCGAGAACGAGAGGAACCAGGGCCATCAGCGGCAGGAACCAGCCGCCGAAATTGCGGGCCAGCAGAAGGTAGATCAGAACCAGGGCGATCATCGAGAGGATGACGCTGCCGGTGGTGATGGCGTCCATCTCATCCTTCTGCAGGGGACCGTTACCGGTCAGGCCGATCTCGAGATCGGGGAACTCACCGCGCACGTCTTCCAGCATGACCTGGAGCTGTTCGGTGAGTTCGAGGATGTAGTCGAATTCCACCAGGGGGTAGGTCGGCACGCAGGCGATGAGCATCATGCGGCGGTCAAGACTCAGCGACCAGGGGTCTCCCACCAGCATGGCGTCGACCGCTTCCTCGATCGAGGCGTAGGCGCGACCGTCGAAACGGGCGGAGAGGATCTCGAGGGCGCGCTCCAGACCCTGCATCCCCTGGGCGATCTCGACCTCGTCGTCGCGCATGTTCTCTTCATTGTCGGTGTATTCTGCTTCGAAACTCTCGTTCATCCCCTGCAGGACGCCGATCAGATCGGGGGTGTCGAACTGATCGAGAGTGCGATCGAGATCGGCGGGATCGACCAGCATGAATCCGCCGTCGAGGAAGTAATCGACCGGCGCTGTGGCCTGTACGACGTGAATCAGCTCCATCGCTTCGAGGCGCGGGATCAGGCTCCTGGCTGCCTCGACCATGCGGTCCCGCTCGCCTTCCAGCACGATGATGGTATTGGCTTCCCCGAATTCCCCGGTCACGCGCAGGTAGGACTGCACGGCCGGCGAGTGGGCGGGGAGCATGTCGGCCACGTCGGTCTGCAATTCGAGATCGCCGGCCAGAGCCAGGGCGAGCACGGTGATGATACCGACGATAATCAGCATCCGCCCGGGGTGCTCTTCGCTCACCCGGGCCAGAGTGCCGGCGATATTTTTCAGGATCGTGCGCATGAGAGGTATTCCTTACGAGTCGGTGAACGGAGTGTCGACTGGCGGAGTATCTGCGTACCGAGTTTCCAGGGCCCGGCGCATCAGATCCGTAAAGAGTACGGTGAATTTCCGGAACTCTTCGCTGTCCATCTCTTCCCAGTGATCGGCCAGCCAGCGGTCGTGCACGTTGTCGATGGCCATGATCATCTGCATCAGCAATTCGTCTGAAAGGTCGTTTCGGATCGCCCCGAGCTCGCGGCCCCGGACGATGAAACCCTGCAGCCACTCCATCGCCTGGCCCCAGATCTCGCCCATCGGGCCGCTCGCGCGCTGTACGGAGGGCAGGTTCCAGACCACCTTGCTGAAGCCGAGCAGCCAGGGCTGGCTCTCGATCAGATCGAAGGGGTGGGCGTAGAGTTCGGCCAGCCAGTTCCAGAAATCGTCGGGGGTCTCGAGGGCGACTTCGCTGACGGGGTCGGAGACGAAATCGAGCCAGTAGTGCCGCAGAACGGTGGCGATCAGGTCCTCCTTGTCCTCGAAGTAGTAGTACGCCGCCCCTTTGCTCAGGCCGGCGTCTTCGAGGATCCGGTTCAGCGAGGACTGCTCGTACCCCCGTTCGGCGATCTCCCGCGCGGCGGCCTCGAGGATCTGCAGCTTCTTCTCCTCGGGCATTTTCTCGAAACGGGGCAGGGGCATGCGGGACCTCCCGACGGTGGGATCAGTCACCTGTCGTATCTGAAACGTTATCGCCTCAACCGTTTATACGGCCCGGTCGTACTGTATGTTTAGACCAGCCGGTCTAAAAAATCAAGAGAAAAAGCAAACAGTCTCTAACTGATTGAATGAAAAGAACTTATAGAGGTGGCATATTTTCGGTAAGCGGTCTGATCTACCCGGATCGACTTTGCATCCATGATGCGCTCAATGTGCCCGCTCTCACACGCACCGGCCTTCATTCGGACCGGAGGACGAGCATCGGATCGGTTGACGCGATCCGTCGGGCCGGCAGGTAACAGGCCAGGAGCGCCACGGCGATCTGGAGTCCGACCACCCCGGCATAGGTGGCCAGATCGGTGGCTGCGACACCGAAGAGCAGGTTCGCCAGGGCCCGGGTTGCAAACAGGGCCAGGCCGATCCCGAGCAGCAGGCCGATCCCGACCGGGAGGAGAGCGCCGGCCAGTACCTCGCTGACGATTCGGGGTCGCACGGCTCCCAGGGTGATCCGGATCCCGATCTCGCGGGTGCGCTGCTGGGTGGTGTAGGAGACCACGCCGAAGACGCCGATCAGGGCAAGGGCGAAGGCGACGATCCCGAAAAACGCCATCAGAACGGTCGAGGTGCGCGACTGCGTGACCGATCGCCGGCGCAGTTCCTCCATCGTGCGTGGGTAGCTGAGCGGCACGTCGGGATCCTGGGCTCTGATCGTTTCCTGGATCAGCGGCAGCATTGCGGCCGGATCGCCGGCGGTTCGCACGAGCAGGTACATGGTGCGCTGCGCGTAGAGCTCGTCGCGGACGTAGACTTCGGGTACGGGCTCGGACCTGAGACTGTACTGATTGAGGTTGCCGACAATGCCGGTGATCGTCCAGCGGACTGTATTCATGTCCACCCAGCGGCCGACCGCATCGGTTCCCTCCCAGTACAGATCGGCAAACGCGCGGTTGACGGCGAACTCGATCAGCGGGGGATCTCCCGGACGCCAGTCGGGTACCCGGCCGGCGAGCAGGGGGATGCCCATGGTTTCGAAGAACTCCGCACTGACGATGTTCACCTTTGTCCGCGGCATCTGCTGGCCTTCAGGCGTCGGATGCCCTTCCGGTTCATAGAGGATTCCCATACCCGCCCTCGTGAGCGGCATGTAACCGACCCGGCCCACCGAGGTGACTTCGGGCAGGTTCGTGAGCCGGGTGGTGACATCCCGGTAGTACGCGATCAGGTCGGCATCGTCGGGGTAGGCCGAGCCGGGCGGATTCACCCGGATCGTGGCCAGGTTCTCGATCTCGAAACCGGGATCGACCTGCCTCAGGGCGGCACTGCTGCGGATCAGCAGACCGGCTCCGATCAGCAGGATGACCGAGACCGTTATCTCGGCGGTGATCAGGATCGCGTTCCAGCGCAGTTTCGGCCGGGATCCGCCGGTCCCGCTCTGCCCTTCCCGCAGTACGGAACCGATGCTGTTCCGCGTACTCGAGAGCGCCGGGGCCAGGCCGTAGAGCACGGCCGCGAGCAGTGAGAGGCCGGCGGTGAAGAGCAGGACGGTAGTGTCGATTCCGATCCCGGCCACCCGGGGCGTGCCCGGCGGCAGGTTGCCTCTGAGAATCGCCAGCAGCCAGGTTCCGACCACGAGCCCGGCTCCGCCGCCGAGCAGCCCGAGTACCACGCTCTCGGTGATGAGCTGGCGCAGCAGGCGGCTCCGCCCGGCTCCCAGGGCGGTCCGGACCGCCATTTCGGGGCGGCGACCTCCGGCCCTGGCCAGCATGATGTTGGCCAGGTTGGCGCAGGTCAGCAGCAGCACCAGACCCACCGCTGCCAGGAAGAGCACCAGGTAGGTTTTTGCACTGCCGATGACGGCTTCGAGCAGCAGCGGGGCGCTGGCCGCAGCGACGTCTTCGGGGGTGATCCAGCTCTGATCCTCGCCCACCCGGGCGGCCACCCGGCGTACGTCGGCCTCGGCCCGGGCGGGAGTGGACCCGGAGGTGATCCGCCCGATGCAATCGTAACCGGCTGTGCCGGCGTAATCGGGGAAATTGGCCGGATCGATCTTCATCGGGATCCAGTACTTCCAGCTCTCATCCAGCGGTTCGTATCCTTCGGGCATGATCCCGATGACCGTCCGGGTGTTGACCCCGCTGCCGCTCAGGTCGATGGCGGTCCCGAGGATCTCCGGATCGGCGCCAAACTGCTCCTGCCAGAGCCCGTAACTCAGGACCACCGTTTCGGCACTACCCGGCTCTTCCTCGTCGGGCGTGAAACCCCGGCCGAGGAAGGGCTGGATGCCGAGTAAGCTGAAATGAGAGACGGTAACGTATCCGCCTGTCACGTCGGTCGCCTGCCCGGTTCCGGTCAGAGCGAACGAGCGGCTGGCGTACGCACTTAGAGCTTCGAACTCCCGGCAGTCGTTCCGGAATTCCTCGAAAAGGCTCTTGCTGAATCTGTGCGTCGGCCAGACCCGCACGAGGCGCTCGGGCTCGTGATAGGGCAGAGGCCGAAGCATGACGGCGTTGACGATGCTGAAGATGGCCGTGCCGGCGCCGATCCCGATGGCCAGGCTCACCACGGCCGCCGAAGTGAATACCGGCGTATGCCGGAGAGTGCGCAGCGCGTAGCGGATGTCTGTGAGAACTCCCTGCAGGAAGAGGGCGAATCTGGTCATGCGATCCTTCTCTTTCGTGATCTGTTCGCATTCGCGACGGATGTTCTTGCGGTTACCGAAGAGCCGCTCGGCTTCCTCCTGGGCGTCGTCCGGCTCCCACCCCTCATCGATGAGTTCCTGTGCTCGGCAGTCGAGGTGCAGTTCGACCTCGCGGCGTACGTCCTCGCGCACGGGGAGGCCGCGCACATCGGGACGCCGGCCGCTGATATGACCGCTGCGCCTGATGCCGCGCCGGTTGAGATCGGCCGAACCGGGTTCGATCATCGCACCGGCCCCCGGGCCGCAATCACCCGGCCCATGGCTTCGACATACCGTTCCCAGGTCTGCATTTTCAGCGCCAGCTGGTTTCGCCCCTCGGCGGTGAGATCATAGAACTTCGCCTCGCGTCCCGTGTCGGTCACACCCCACTCGGCCCGCAGCCAGCCCTTCTTCTCGAGCCGGCGAAGAGCCGGGTAAAGGGCGCCTTCCTCGAGGGCGAAAGCCTCTTTGGTGCGCAGGCGGATCTGGCGCGAGATCTCGTACCCGTGCATCGAGGTCCAGCTCACGGCCGTGAGGATGACCAGGTCGAGGGTGCCCTTGAACATTTCCAGCGAATCCTGCTTCATCATCGAGATCCTTCGTGTGTGCGGTCGGGTCGAGGGCTTTTCTCCTTACCAAAGACCGCTATCCATAAGATAACTATGGGTACACGTACATAATACGACCGGCCGGTCGGAAGGTTACACGAATTTTACTCGGTCTTGAGCAGTTCCACCGGATCGGCCGAGGCGGCCCGCGAACCGGGGATCCGGCAGGCCAGATAACCAGCCGCCGCCAACAGGAGGACCGCAAGCACGAAGGTCAGCGGATCGAGCCGACTCACGCCGTAGACCTGGCTGGTCAGCAGGCGGGTTCCGGGCACCGCCAGAGCGAGGCCCAGCAGGAGCCCGACGCCGACCGGCTTCATTCCCCGCCCGAGCACCAGGCGCACGATTCCGCCCGGCGAGGCTCCCAGGGCCATGCGGATTCCCATCTCGGGCATCCGCTGAGCCACCACCAGGGAAAACACCCCGACGATTCCCACCATGGCCAGGATCGAGGCCGTGATCGCCAGCAGCAGGGCCAGGGTGGTGCTGAGCCGGTAGGGACGCAGCTGGCTGTCGATGATCTCCTCTCCGCTTCTGATATCGGCCAGGGGCAGGGCGGGATCGATCCGGCCGACGGCCGCGGTCACCGCCTCGACGAGGTCTGACCGCGAGTTGTCTGACCGGACAACCAGGTGGCCCCACGTCTGAGGGAACTGGCTCGCGGGGATGTAGATCTCCGGCTCGCTTTCGCTGCGCAGGGAGCGGAAGCGGACATCGCCCACGACCCCGACGATCGTCGAACGTTCCTCAGTTGGATCATCGGCTTCACCGGCGGTGACAGGGATACCGATCGGCTCGATGCCGGACAGGTAACGCTCCGTAAAGGCCCGATTCACGAGGACCACCGGGGCGGTGTCCTGGCGATCCCCGGTCTCGAACAGACGACCGGCCACGAGGGGAAGACGCATGGCTGCGAAATAGCCGGGTGAGACGACGCGCATGTGCGCCATCACCGGGCGGGCTTCGTCAATGCCGGGGCCCGGGGGCAGGGTCCAGGAGGAGGGGACGCTGCCCATCTCCATCGGCAGGGGCGTTACTGTCCCGGCGGCCTCGAGGCCGGGAATCTGTTCGATCGTGTCGAGCAACTCATCCTGGAAGAGGAGCGCAGCGTCGGGCCAGGGATAATCGGTTGTTGGCAACTGGTAGCTGAAGGTCAGCACATCATCGGGCGCGAAACCGGCATCGACCCGGCTCAGCGAGATCAGGCTCCGGGTCAGGAGAATGGCCCCGACGAGCAGCGCCAGGGCGAAGCCGACCTGAACGGTCAGGATAGATTGGCGGAAGCGGTGCATGCCCCGCGTGGCTGTCCGGCCCCCCGTCTCCGAACGCAGGGCCGAGCCGCTTTGACGTCTGCCCGAGACCAGCAGGGTCAGCAAGCCCACCACCAGCCCCGTGATCAGGGCCAGCCCGGCGGCCACCAGCACCGAGGAGGCCCCGAGCGCGATCCCCTCGGCCCGCGGCAGAGCCTGCGGAGCGATCCGTTCCAGCAGACCGATCCCTCCGGCGGCCAGAAGCAGACCCAGGCCTGCTCCGAGGGCGGCGGTAAGCAGGGATTCGGTCAGATACATCCGGGCCAGTGTTCCACGGTCGGCCCCCAGGGCGGATCGGATGGCGGCCTCGGTTCGCCGGGCCGTGCTCCGGGCCAGGGCCAGGTTGGTGACGTTGCCGACCGCAATCAACAGCAGCAGGCCCACCGCCACACAGAGCGCCAGCAGGATCGGGCGTACCTGCGCCAGACGAATATCCTTCAGGTTGCGGATCTCCACCCCCCAGCCCTCGTTGGTGGCGGGATTCTCGGTCGCGATCCCGGCGGCGATCCGGTCCATCTCGGCGGCGGCTTCGTCCAGGCTCACACCGTCACGCAGGCGGCCGATGACGCCCAGGTAACGGAAGTCGCGGAACTCGCGACTGTAATCGGTCGCCGCCGGAACCCAGTAATCTCCCCGGGAGGGGTACTCGACCCGGGGACCGGCCACGCCGACGATTCTGTAGGAGGTGCCGTCCAGGGTCATGGTCCGGCCGAGGATCTGCGGATCGGCGCCGAACTCCTGTTGCCAGAGAGCGTGGCCGATCACCACCACCCGTTCGCCCCCGGGCTCGTCCTCGGCAGCGGTGAAGTCCCGGCCCAGCTGCATCTCCGCTCCCAGCAGGGAGAAATATCCGGCCGAGACCGCCCACCCGCGCAGCAACCGCGGCCGCTCGCCGTCGGTCCAGGTATAGAGATTCAGCCGCCAGGACGAGAGAGCCTCGAAAGATTCCGCCCGCTCTGTCCAATCACGGAAGGTCAGGGGCGAAACCCACTCCCGATTGCCCCCGACCGTGCGGTTCTGTTCGTGCAGGAGCACCAGTTCGTCGGCTTCGGGATAGTCGAGAGGGGCGATGAGGACCGGTTGCACGACGCTGTAGATCCAGGTGCTGGCGCCAATCCCCAGAGCCAGGGTCGTCACGGTCATGAGTGTGAAAGCCGGTGCCCTGATCAGATTGCGGGCGGTCCGGGCGAGGTCGCGGACCAGCTCGGCTGGCCGGGCGGACAGAATTGGGCGCTGGCCGGGTTCGCGCTCACGGCCGGGGTGCCGTCGTCGTCTTCGGCACCGGTAGTCGTCGATCCGGGCGGCCAGAGCGTGACGCAGCAGCCCGGCGAGAGTTCGACTCCAGAACAGGAATCCGGCCCGGCCGCGGGTCGCGTGCCGGTCGGCCCGGGCCTCGGCCACGAACTGCATCATCTCGGTACCGAAACGGATGCGGATCGTACGGGGATAGAAACGAAGGATGGCGGCGGTGAGAAGCCGGGCGGGGCCGGGCAGCTCCGGTCGGGATCCCTTCATCGGGCTCCCTCCGGTTCCCCCAGCACCTTCCAGGTCCGGGCGAACTCGACCAGACCGGCCAGGCGGCCGGTTTCGGCTTCGAGCACCTGCCGGCCCAGGGCGGTGAGTTCGTAGTAGCGGCGGCGGGTATCATCGGTGTCGGTCGCCGATATGCTGGCTGCCTCCCGGATCAACCCGTCGTCCAGGAATCCGGCCAGGATCCGGTAGAGGGAGCCGGCGTCCAGTTGGACCTCTCCCCGCGACTGCTCCTCGGCCCGCTTTCTGATCTCATAACCGTGCGCCCGCCCCTGGGCGAAGCTCAGCAGGACCATCAGGCGGCGCGGATTGAGGGGCAGGAAGCGATCGATCCGATCCGATTCGGGCATGGGTCATTCTCCTAACTATAGAGGCATTTAACATATAGGCAATACGCAGACACCAGGCGGAAAGTTTCTCAGTACACCGCTTCGCACATACGGTACCGTCTCGAGAGGGCCGAGGCGTCCAGACGGCAAGGCGGGAGGAGGAGGAAGAGCAGCAGCAACAGAAGTAATAGTAAGTAGGAGGAAAAGGAGGAGAAGGAAGAGAAGGAGGATGAGGAATAGA
>CAZNUA010000006.1:121856-126491 GCA_964576115.1 uncultured Gemmatimonadota bacterium | reverse complement strand
TTATAGTTACTTCTCCTGCGGAGAACACCTCCTTCCGCTATGTCTCATCTTTTTATAAGATCGAGAACCGCACTCCGATCAGGATGTCCACACCCGACCAGTCGAGGGTCAGAGGATCCCCCGTTTGGGGATTGGTAATTTTCGCGCCGGTGTCGTCTTCGGGATCTCCGATCCGGGCCAGCCGCAGGCGCACCGACGTTACCAGGGCGATCGGATCGCTGACCTGCACATTTCCCTCCCAGGCGAGCAGAGCGCCCAGACCCGAGGCCGTCCCTTCCTGGTCCTGGGTGATGGCCCCGAGATAGCCGGCCAGATGGAGGGTAGAGGCCGGCAGATACACGGCCCCCAGGCCGATCCCGTACGATAGACGCGGGCTGAGCCGGATGCTGTAAAGGGCTCCGGCCCAGACCGGAAAACCGGCGGTTTCATATTCGAGCCAGGCATCGACCGGACCGCTGCCCGGATCGTATTCGAAGGAGATTTCAGTCCGGGCTCCCAGGTGCTGGAACCCGGCCACCGCCGACCAGCGGGGATGCAGCCGCCAGCGGATCTCGGCCCCCCAGGTCACCGAATCGGTCAGCTGATCGAGACCCTTGTCCAGCCCGGCACCCCCCTGCGAGGTCGGAGTCGTGAGAAGCATGTTGTCGAGATTGATCATGTCATTGACCGGCTGCTGAGAAAACGAGCCCCACCCGCCGAGCAGTATGACCGAGAGACGGCCCGCGGCGGGAGGGGGCAGCAGATCGGGCAGTTCGGGGAACTCCTGAGCCTCGAGCCTGCCGACGGAAAGCAGTAGAGGCAGCAAGACAATCAGCTGGCAGAAAAGCCTGGCGAGGGTTCGTGTCTTGTGAAGCTGACGCATTGATCCCCTCATGGAGGGCAAGCTCCGGTTCGGTGTGGGCTCAAGTCAGGTACGCGCTACGGCTCTGGTCTACCGACGGATGCCGGCCAGGAGTTGTTCAGCCTCTTCGAGGTTCCGATCGTCGTCAGGCTCGGTTGGCGGCAGACTGACGGCGATCTCGAGTTCGGCCCGAGCCCGGTCTTTCTCCTTCATCTCGAGCCAGGTCTTGCCGAGTTCGAGATGGTGGTTGATGTGGTCGGGTTCGAGTTCGATCGCCCGTTCAAAGAGCCGGACCGCCTCCTCGTTCGAAGCCGGCGGCAGGCCGCCGTAGATGATCTTGGCCGCGGTTTTCAGGACCCAGGAGAGGTTGGCCACCTCGCGGTGCCAGCGGGCCAGGCCGTGAATGGCGCCGGCGTGCTCTGAGTCGAGCTCGATGGCCTGCTCGAAGGCTTCCTTGACATCCTTCGACATGTTCACCTTCTCCTTGCCCCCCCGGAACAGGGCCAGCCGCCCAAGAGCTTTCCCGAGCATGAACCAGCCTTCGGCATGCCCGGCCCGCACTTCGGTGGCTCGCCGGGCGAAGGTGAGCGACTCTTCGTAGACCGGTTCGGCCTCGTCTTCATCGAGATCGCGGGCGTGCTCGGTCAGCGCGTCGGAGAGACGATAGAGCAGGTCGTACGAATCCGGCAGGGCCTCGAGGGCCTGCCGCAGGATCGGGATGGCTTCGGAGTACGAGCCGTCGTCGAGGAGATCGTCAACCTGCCCGAGCAGGGCGGGATCGGCCTGCGCGTCGGCCCGGACGGGCAGGACCGTCAGGACGGGCAGAGCCGCCAGGATGAACAGCGGAACAATTTTCCGGACACTTTGCCGCAAACGAATACCGGTCATGAACGTCAGCTCCTGTGAAGTGGTTGGCTGTCGGAGGTAGGCTGGATGGTAAGGGCAGTGGACGCGGGGAGCAAGCCCCTGGTGGATATCGACCGGGTAGCGTTTGACGCCGGTCACGGATGTCTGCCGGGGTCTGTCAGGTGCTCTGGAGGGGGTGCGATGCAGGGGGTTCCGAAGGGGGGGCAATCGACGATTGACACCCCCCTGCGCCCTGCATACCATGCGTCTGCTTTCAACCGAACTTCCACGTCACACACCTCCGGACCGGCTCCTGTGGATCCGGAGGAAACGCCAACAGGCGGAGCATCCTGCAGGAGGAGTGACCAATATGCTCGATCTTTTCATCGCCGGCGGGTGGGCCATGTACCCGCTTCTCGCAACCCTGGTCGTGGGTCTGGCCGTCATTTTTGAGCGTTTGTTTTCCCTGGCCCGAGCCAGCATCAACACCCGCAAGTTCCTCCAGCGCATCAAGGTCTCCCTGCGTGAAGAGGGCATCACCGCCGCGCAGGAGATCTGCGCCAACACACGCGGTCCGGTGGCCTCGATCTTCCACGCCGGCCTGATGCGGGTGGACCGCGGTCTCGAGCAGGTCGAGAAGGCCATCGAGAACGCCGGCACCATCGAAATGTCCTTCCTCGAGAAGGGGCTGGTATGGTTGGCTACGGTCGCCAACATCGCCCCCATGCTCGGATTCCTGGGAACCGTGTCGGGTATGATCGGTGCCTTCGCTTCGATCGCCGAGGTCGGCGACGTGAACGCGACGATCGTAGCCAGCGGTATCTCGGAAGCTCTGATCACCACCGCCAGCGGTCTGGCCATCGCCATTCCGATCCAGGCGGCGCACAACTACTTCGTGTCGCGGGTCGACCGTCTGGTCATCGACATGGAGGAGAGCGCCAACGACCTGATCGACTATCTGATCGAGATGGAGATGGAGAAGACCGCCTAGGGGGATGCGCTGATGGCGAAGAAGAAAAGAGCCGAGCCGGAGATCCCGACCGCCTCGATGGCGGACATCGCCTTCCTCCTGATCATCTTCTTCCTGGTCACCACCTCCTTCAACCAGGAGATGGGGATCGGCCTGACCCTGCCGCCGTGGTCCGAGGGCGACGTGCTGCAGGTCCGGAAAAAGAACATGTTGAACATCTGGGTGAATGCGGCGGGCGAGATTCTGCTCGCCGACGAGATCGTCTCGATGCGTCAGGTCCAGCCCGAAGTGGAACGGCGGGTGTTGGAAAACCCCCTGCTGATCGTATCGCTCAAGGCCGACCGGGAGACCGATTACAACACCTTCATCCAGGTGCTCGATCAGGTCAAGCAGGCGAAGGCTCCAAAGATTTCACTCGCGGAACCGGATTGAGTAGGCATGCCGAAGATTGAGAAGAAACAGAAAGCCGACGTTGCGATCCCGACCGGATCGATGGGAGACATCGTCTTCCTGCTGCTGATCTTCTTCATGGTCACGACCGTGTTCGTCGAGTACCGCGGCATTTCCGGCATTTCACAGCCGCGGGCCGAAACCACCGAACGACTCGAAAACCGGCGTGACATTACCCACATGTGGGTCAGCCAGCGCGGGGAAATGATGGTGGATGACAACACCATCAGGGAGATTGATGCCATTGCCGGAATCGTCTACACTAAGAGGGTAGAGAACCCGCAGATCGTGGTCTCGATCATCGCCGATGTCGATGCCCCGTACGGCACAGTCTCGGAGGCCATGAAACAGCTCCGGCAGGCTGATGCCCTGAAGGTGAATTTCGCTACCCTTTACGCCCGCTGACGTGCACGGGAGGTGAAGAGCCATGGCAACCGGATGGCGTAACCCGAAATACGATCTGGCGGAAAAATCGAAGAATGTTCTGGAACAGGGCTTCGCCCTGGCGATCGGACTGATCGTCATGACCTTCCTCACGTACCAGACCTTCGAGGTGAAGGCGTACGAGGGGGGTCAGACGACCGAATACGTCGAGGTCG
The DNA here is from genome assembly GCA_964576115.1 of uncultured Gemmatimonadota bacterium. Taxonomy (GTDB): domain Bacteria; phylum Blakebacterota; class Blakebacteria; order Blakebacterales; family Blakebacteraceae; genus CAYSYY01. Next base: position 122,785 of record CAZNUA010000006.1, on the reverse strand, counting down.
AAGACATTCCCGAAACAGAACAGCTTCGTCGGCCGCCGCCTCCGCAGCGGCCCCAGATGCCTGTCGCCACCGAATCGGAAGATGTCCCCGAAGACGTGACGATCATGGATACCGAGCTGGACCTCGATGCTCCTCCGCCCCCACCTCCGCCTCCGCCGGGAGCGACCAAAGTCAAGGAAGAGTCGCCGATCTTCCTGGCCTGGGAGGAGGCTCCCGAGTTGACGCGGATGGTCATGCCCGAATACCCCGAGATTGCCCGTAAGGCCGGCGTGGAAGGATTTGTGCTGGTCAAGATCGTGGTTGACGAGCAGGGGGACGTGATCGCAGCCGAGACGGTCATGGCGGATCCGCCGGGTATCTTCGAGGATCAGGCCATCGCAGCCGTCATGAAGTGGAAGTTCAAACCGGCCAAGCAGCGCGACATACCGATCAAGGTGCAGATCGCGCAGCGGGTGGAGTTCACCCTGAGCGACCGTCGTCCGCCCCCCTCCGAGTAAGGGGTTCAATCCACGGCCGACTGACGAGCTCGGCAGTAGTTCGCAACGGGGTACGGGGGTATCTTTCCCCTGCACCCCGTTCGTGTATGCAGGGCGGGTGTACCGCCCCCAACCCGGAGACAGACCGCTGCCATGGATGTAATACCCGACTCCAGTTCTCTCGAAGCGCCTGAATCACTCGGGCTGTTCCAGCGCATCTGGCTGGTGCTGACCGAACCGACCCGGGCCTTTGCCTCGATCGCCGCTCATCCGCGCTGGATCGGTGTTACCCTCATCGTCCTGCTGATAGGAGTGGGTGCCGCCACAGTGACCTACCCGTACATGATGCAGGCGCGGCGAGATGTGATCATGTCGAGCGACCGGCTCACGGCCCAGCAGGCCGAGCAGATGCTCGATCGGTTTTCCGCCGAAGACTCGCTCATGCCGCGGCTC
>CAZNUA010000006.1:62982-121756 GCA_964576115.1 uncultured Gemmatimonadota bacterium | reverse complement strand
CTCGGTGTGATCCTGGGCGCAACAGACATCTTCAGCCTCTGGATGCTGGCTCTGCTCGTCATCGGTCTGGCGGCCGCGTACCGCTTTGCACGGGGCAAGGTGGCGGCTCTGGTGGTGACCTTCTATCTGCTCGCCATCGGGGTGAGCGCCGGATTGGCAGCGCTCTTCGCGAATATCATGCCCTCCTGATCTCATGCCGTGCTGAGGCGACGGGTGACCGAGCGGAAACAGGCTCTCGCGCGAACGCGTTCGGGAGCGCCGGAGGGTAGGGGGAGAAAGAAAGAAACGGGAGAAAGGAAGATATGAGAGCATTCATTCCCACGATCCGGCTCCTGACGGCGCTGATCGGAGCGGTTGCCGTACTGACGTCCGCGGCGGCACCGGCAGTGCTGGCCCAGCAGGCGATGAATCTCGAAGCCTGCATCGAAGAGGCGCTCGCGTACTACCCGACCGTGGATCGAGCCGAGCGCACCTATGCCGGCAGCGTGATCCAGCGACGGGAAGCCGGATCGGCCCTGCTGCCATCGGTGTCGCTGACCGGGGCGTTTTCGCGCTACACCACCGTCTCGCCTCAACGATCGTTGAATCCGGCCACTAATCAGATCGTGGAAGGCAGCGCCACAGCTCTGACCAGTATGAGCTATTACTCCGGTATGAGTGTCTCCCAGCGCCTGTTCGACCGGGCTGTCACAGCCCGCTATACCCAGGCCCGAGCCGCCGAAGAGAACGCTCTGTCCGCTGCCCGGCTCGAACGACAGCAGGTTGTCCTGCTGGTTCATCAGGCCTATTACGAACTGCTGCGGTCCGAACGCAATCTCGAGGTGGCCCGGAGCGACCTGGAGTATAATCAGGGGTTACTCGACCAGGTACAGACGCTGTTCGAACTCGGCCGGATTGCACGCGTGGACGTCCTGCGGCAGGAGAGCGCGGTAGCCTCCGCCGAACAGCGCCTGATTACAGCCGAAAACGGCGTGGCGACCGGTCGGGCCGAACTGAACTATCTGATCGGGCGAGAGCCGACCCGGCCGGTCGAGGTGGTGGACGATCTGGCCTATACCCCCGAGGCGGTGAGGTTGGACAACGCCCTTACCCTCGCTGGCCAGGCACATCCCGGCCTGCACCAGGCCGCTCTGGGGGTGGCCTCGGCCCAGGCCGGTCTCGAGGCCACGAAGGCTTCGCGGTGGCCGACCATGAACGCCTCGGGGAATTATTCCTGGCGGGGTACCAGCTACCGCGATATCTCCGATGCCTTTACCCGCGATTACACCTGGAGCGTCGGGGTCAGTTTCTACCTTCCGGTATTCGACGGTCTGCGCACCCGGTACGGAATCGAGCAGGCTGAAATCAATCTTCAGGGAGCCCGGCGCGACCGGGAGGCGGTTGAGCTGCAGGTCAGCCGGGATGTCCATCGAGCCGTGCTCGATCTGCGTGAAGCCGAGCAGGTGCTGGCCAGTGCGCAACGGGCGGTGGAGCTGGCCGGGGAGGCCGTTCGTCTGGCCGAAGAGCGTCTCAATCTTGGTGCCGGCACCCTGCTCGAACTCAACGCCAGCCAGCTCGACCTGATCAATGCCAGTTACGGGAGCGTGCAGGCGCTCTTTTCGCTGAAGATCGCCCGGGCGGCGCTCGATTTCGCTATGGGGCGGCTCGAGCGCTGATCCGCCTGAAACCTGAGAACGGACGAAAACGTGAAGAAGAAGACAATCATCATCACGATCGTTGTGATCCTGGTGGTACTGATAATCGTCGGGAACCTGATCGGCGGGGGTGCGGGAGGTGTGGAAGTCACCGTCGACACCGTCGCCCGGGGAACGGTCATCAGCCGGGTTTCGGCGTCGGGACGGATCTTTCCCGTGACCGAAGTGAAGATCTCCAGTCTGGTCAGCGCCCGGATCGAACGGATCCTGGTCGAAGAGGGCGATCGGGTCGAACGCAACCAGGTCCTGATCGAACTCGACCGGACTCTGTATGAAGCCCGGGTCGAAGGAGCCCGGGCGGCTCTGAACACGCAGCGGGCCAACGCCCAGGCCTCACAAGCAACCATGCGGCAGACCGAAGACGCTCTCGACATCGCCCGGGCGATGGCACAACGCGAAGTCGGTGCGGCCCAGGACTTGCGCGATGCCGAGAACGCATTCACCGCTTCGCAGGCTCGCTATGAAGCCGCCCTGGCCCAGGTGGGCAGTGCCGAGGCTTCGCTCGAACAGGCTCTCGAGGATCTGAACCGGACGACCATTCGGGCGCCGATGGCCGGGACGGTCACGGCCCTGGCGGTCGAGGAGGGGGAGATGGTGCTGGGAACCCAGATGACGATGGGAACCCAGCTCATGGCGATTTCGGATCTCTCCCGTATGGAAGTACAGGTGGACGTCGATGAGACCGATGTGGTCGCGGTCAGTATCGGCCAGCGGGCCGAAGTCGAAGTCGATGCCCTGCCCGACACGCTGCTCGCCGGGCGGGTAACCGAAATCGCCAATGCCGGCACCACGATCGGAGCGGGCACGCAGATGGAGGTGACCAATTTCGCCGTGACGGTCGAGTTGCTCGAAATCGATGTCCGGCTGCGGCGGGGTATGTCGGCGGCCGTGGACATCATCACCGAGACGCGGCCGAATACGCTTTATATTCCGATGCAGGCGTTGACCGCCAGACGGTCCGAGGATCTGGCGGTGTCTGACAGACAGGAAGAGGCAGTGCCGCAGGCCCGGCGTGAAAGCGGGGAAGAAGAGGAATGGGTGGAGGTCGTCTTCGTCGTGACTCAAGACCAGACCGCCGAGTTGCGCCGGGTCGTGACGGGGATTTCGGGCACGACTTCGATCGAGATCCTCGATGGGATCGAGGAAGGAGAAGAGGTCGTCACCGGACCCTTCCGGCTTTTAAGCCGTACGTTGAATGACGGCGAGAGGGTAAAGGTTACAGAATCACTGGTGGAGGACGTACAGGACGCAGGTGTCGGACGCCCGTAAAAGCGCTCCCGCACACCGTTCGAGGAAGACGGGGAAGAACATGAATCAGGCGATCATCGATCTCGAAGGTATCACCAAGGAATACATCATGGGAACCCAGGTTGTCCGGGCTCTGCGCGGTGTCGATCTGCAGATCCACGACAACGAATACGTTGCAATCATGGGGCCGTCGGGCTCGGGCAAGTCCACCCTGATGAACCTCATCGGCTGTCTCGACACCCCGACCGATGGACGCTATCTCTTCGAGGGTGATCCGGTCGAGAACATGACCGACGACGAACTGGCCGCCATCAGGAATCAGCGAATCGGATTCGTTTTTCAGACCTTCAACCTGCTGCCCCGAGCCGACGCCCTCCACAACGTGGAACTCCCCCTCATTTACAGCGGCACTCAGGCCACCACACGGCGCCAGCGGGCTCTCGATGCGCTCGACAAGGTCGGCCTGGGCGATCGGGTCGACCACCGACCCAACGAGCTCTCCGGCGGGCAGCGACAGCGGGTGGCGATCGCCCGGGCTCTGGTCAACAACCCGTCGATCATCCTGGCCGACGAGCCCACCGGGAATCTCGATACCACGACCGGGGAAGAGATCATGGCCGTGCTCGAGGAACTCTACCGCCAGGGGAACGCGATCATCCTGGTCACGCACGAAGAGTATATCGCCGAACATGCCGGCCGGATCGTCCGTATCCTCGACGGCAAGATAGGCTCGGACGAAAAGGTCGCCCGCCGTCGCGAGGCCCGCGATATCGGTGTCGCCACCAAGAGGTCGCATCTCTAGTCGCATCTCTGCTCGAGACCGGTTGCCGGGCAACCCTGCCGGTCGAGAGACGACGGTGAGGTTGAGAGGGATCGCGTGAGAGCATCCCGAATCTTCATAGAGCTGCATGAGGGTGTTCTGGTCGCCCTGCGGGCCCTGCGCGCAAGCCCGCTGCGGACCGTACTGACCACCCTTGGTATCGTGGTCGGGGTCACCGCCGTGATCGCCATCATGAGTCTCATTCAGGGGCTCACCCGCACCTTCGAACGCGAAGTCGCCTCGCTGGGAACCAACGTGCTGTACGTGAACAAGTTTTCCTGGGTCAGCATGGGGGATTTCTGGCGGTACCGGAACCGCAAGAACATCACCCTGCGGCAGGCGGAGGAACTCGTCGCCGGGCTCGAACTACCCGCCGCGTCTACAATCTCGGCCGGTGCCACCACGACCGTGAAATGGTCCGAGCGCACGGCCACGGGTGTCGAGATCCAGGGTCTGACCCCCGAGGGGAGGCTGGTGCACGGACTCGATCCGACCCGCGGCCGCTTCTTCACCGAGATCGAAGCCCGCGACCGCAAGCAGGTCATCGTTCTGGGCTACGGGGTCTGGCAGGATCTCTTCAACGAGCGCGATCCGCTCGGCAAGCGCGTCCGGGTGGGGCGGCACGCGTTCACCGTGATCGGAGTCCTGCCCGAAGAGGGAAGTTTCATGGGGATGGACCGGGATACCCGCTGTGTGGTGCCGATGCCGACCGTTCTCAAACTCTTCGGATCGCGACGCTCGATGGGAATCGAGATACTGGCCCCCTCGGCCGAGGCGATTCCCCTGGTGGAAGACGAGATCACCGGTGTCATGCGACGCGTTCGGTCTCTGGCGCCCGATGAGGAAAACGACTTTGCGATCAACCGCCAGGAGATGCTGGTCGACCTGTTCCGCAGTCTGACTGCAGCTCTGTTCGCGGTCCTGATTGGAGTGGCCAGTCTCAGCCTGCTGGTGGGCGGGATCGGCATCATGAACATCATGCTCGTTTCGGTCACCGAACGAACCCGGGAGATCGGCATCCGCAAGAGCGTCGGCGCCCGGCGGCGGGATATCATGTACCAGTTCATGGTCGAGAGCGTGGTGGTCAGCGGGGTGGGCGGTGTCATCGGAATGGGACTGGGTCTCTTTACCGCTTTCGCCGTCTCCCACCTCAGCTCGCTGCCTGCTGCGGCCCCGATCTGGGCAGTGGTGCTGGGATTGGCCTTCAGTGCCTCGGTGGGTCTCTTTTTCGGCATCTACCCGGCGGCCAAAGCGGCCGGCCTCGATCCGATCGAGGCCCTGCGGTACGAGTAGGGGGGGAACGATGCCGGTCGAGATCAGGGAAACGGGACGGATCGCCTTCACCTCGCTGCTGGCCAGCCCGCTGCGAACTCTGCTGACCAGTCTCGGGATCATTATCGGGGTTCTGGCGGTGGTGGGAATGAGCAGCATGATCGAAGGGCTTGACCGGTATGTAACCGCCGAGCTGAGCGATCTGGGAACCGAGACCTTCCACGTCCAGGCCCGTCCCAGCGTCGAGGTGCAGATCGGCGGTCACTCGAATGTACCCGACTGGGAGGACCTCACCCTGGATCTGCAGGCTGCGATAGAGCGCGATGCGCCGTCGGTGGAGGTGATCTCGGCATATTCCACCCGTTTCGGAGCCGAACTGCGTTACCGGGGGGAGAAAACCAATCCCAACGTGCTGCTGCAGGGGGGGGATGAATACCTGCCCCGATTGCAGGGTCTCGATCTCGAAACCGGCCGCTACCTGAGTCGGATCGACGTGCAGCAGCGCCGCAATGTCGTGATCCTGGGGCAGGATCTGGTCGAGCAGTTTTTTACCCGGATCGATCCCCTGGGACGGGAAATCCGCATCGACGGGCACCGTTTCCTGGTCATCGGCACGCTGGAGAAGCAGGGCGAGTTTCTCGGTTTCAGCCAGGACAACATGGTGCTCATTCCGGTCACGACCTTCCGTAAATACTGGGGGCGGCGGAGCGAGCTGGCTTTCACCATCAAGGCCCGCGAAGGACGCCAGCCCCAGGCGATCGATGAAACGGTATCGGTCCTGCGCCGCGAACGCGGTGTCCTGCCGGGCCGGCCGAACGACTTCGAAATCATGACGTCGGATTCGATCCGCGACATGATGGGTTCCCTGATTCTGGGAATCAGCCTGGTGATGGTAGGGATCGCCAGTATCAGCCTGCTGGTGGGGGGAATCGGGATCATGAATATCATGCTCGTCTCGGTTACCGAACGAACCCGCGAAATCGGTATCCGCATGGCGGTCGGCGCCCGGCGAGGCGATATCGTTTTTCAGTTCCTGACCGAAGCGGTTGCCCTGAGCGGTATCGGCGGGATAATCGGCGCAGCTCTGGGCGTGCTGATCGGTGTCGTCGTGGGGGCGGTAACGCCACTGCCTTCGTCCGTGCCGCTCGGAATGCTGATCCTGGCCCTGGTCATCTGCGGAGGCATAGGAGTCGGCTTCGGTATCTATCCGGCGGCCAAGGCGGCCCGTCTCGATCCGGTCGAGGCTCTGCGCTACGAGTAAGGAGGCCGGGTCCGGTATTCGGGCGTCGGTCATGCCGCTTGTAACAACCGGGTGAATTGCACATCTTTCTTAACTATGGATTCCAGAAGCTCTTCGGCAGGAATGGATCCGGAGCGCGATCTCCGATATATGCGGCGGGCCCTCGAGCTCGCCCGGCGAGGCTACTGGACCACTCCACCCAATCCTGCCGTCGGGGCCGTGGTGGTGGCCGGCGATGAGATTGTCGGCGAGGGGTACCATCTCCGCCCGGGAGCTGCCCATGCCGAGGTCGTCGCGCTCGAGGCGGCCGCGTGGAGAGCCCGGCATGCGACCATGTACGTCACCCTCGAACCGTGCAATCACCACGGTCGTACTCCTCCCTGTACCGAGGCCATCATCGACGCCGGAGTGCAGCGGGTGGTTATCGCCTCAGAAGATCCCAACCACCGCGTCTGCGGGAAGGGCATCGACCGCTTGATGTTCGCCGGCCTCGAGGTCGAGGTCGGAATCGCTTGTGAGGACGCTCTGACGATGAACCGGCGTCACGTTCTGGCCGCGTCGCAGAGACGGCCGCTGGTGATCGCCAAGACCGCCCGAACTCTCGACGGACGCACCATGGGGCCGGGGCGTACACCCCTGGCCGTGTCGGGCCGCGAGGCGTTGGCCTGGGTCGGCCGGAGGCGCTCGGAGGTCAATGCGGTGGTGGTGGGCAGCGGTACGATGCTCAGCGACGATCCCCGCCTGTCGGCCCGCCGGACCGACGACAGCCTGTACGAGAGACAACCGCAGCGGGTGATTGTGGACGGTCGTCTGCGCACCCCGCCGACGGCCCGGATATTCGGTGAACCGGGGGGCGATATCGTCATCGTCACCGCGACAGACATGAGTCGCAGCCCCGCCGCCGAAGAGCTGCAGAAGGCGGGCGCCCGAGTTTTTGGCGTACAGGCGAACGGAACGGGCACGCCCGACCCCCGGGCGGGACTCGAGGCCCTCAACGCTTCGGGAATCGACGGCGTCATCCTCGAAGGAGGGGGACGGATCATGGCTGACTGGTCAGCCCGGGACCTGATTGATTTCTGGGAGATCGTCATTTCACCCGCCGTGATCGGGGAGGGGGGAGGGATGATAGAGTCGGCCTTCGACCCGCCGTTGCGCCTTGGTCCGATTCACGCCGAAGAACTCGGCATTGACCTTCTGGTGCGGGCCGTGCCGGCTGAGGACGAGATCGACACCGGAACGCAGGAGGAGAAGGAGAAACCATGTTCAGCGGTATCGTAGAAGCCGTCGGAACCGTGACGGAGATCGTCGAGGGATCGCAGGCGGTCCGTTTCACCATCTCCGAATCTGCCGTCGCCTCCCGGCTCGAGGTCGGCGATTCGGTCTCGACATCGGGGGTCTGTCTGACCGTGATCGAGTGCGATGGACGATCCTTCAGCGTCGAGGCCATCCCCGAAACCCTGCGCCTGACCACCCTGGGGGATCTGCGGGAACGGGACGGCGTCAACCTTGAAACAGCCCTGTCTCTGCAGGATGGTCTGGGGGGGCATCTGGTGTCCGGTCATGTCGACGGTGTCGGAGAGCGTCTGTCCGGCCCCCCCGACGGGTACGACGCCCGGCAGCCGGACGAAGATGAAGTGATACACTGGTATTCGATCCCGCCCGGTTTGAGACGTTTTCTTGTGCCGAAGGGCTCGATCACGATCGCGGGAGTCAGTCTGACTGTCGTCGATGTCGCCCCCGACGCCATCAGCGTGGCCCTGATACCGCACACCCTCGAGGTGACGACCCTGGGAACTCTGACGGTCGGAGGTCGGGTCAACCTGGAAGCCGACATGATCGCCAAGTACGTGACCGAACTCATCGAACCCTATCTCGAAGCCCTGCGCGAAGCTGCCGGGGCCGGCGGGAGAGAAGCCTGAGAAGTCCGGGAGAGGAAAGCAATGACAACCGAGGCAGCAACACCACAGCAACCGGGCGGTGAGGGCCACTCCCCCCGACCCGGTTATACCGGACCGAGCCCTGGATTCGATTCCATCGAAGACGCCATCAGCGATATCAGAGCCGGGCGGATGATCATCGTGGTGGACGACGAGGATCGCGAGAACGAAGGCGATCTGATCATGGCCGCCGAGCGGGTGACCCCCGAAGCGGTCAACTTCATGGCCACCCACGGCCGCGGCTTGATCTGCGTACCGCTCATGCCCGACCGGCTCGAAGCTCTCGATCTGAAACCAATGGTGCAGGAGAACACCGCCCGGCTGGGAACGGCTTTCACGGTTTCGGTCGACGCCCATGAAGGTACCACGACCGGGATCAGCGCCCACGATCGGGCTCAGACGATCAAAGTCCTCATCCATCACGATACCCGGCCCTCCGATCTGGGCCGTCCGGGTCACATCTTTCCGCTGCGGGCTGAAAGGGGCGGGGTTCTGACCCGCGCCGGTCATACCGAAGCGACCGTGGACCTGGCCCGCATGGCGGGTTTGATGCCGGCCGGCGTGCTCTGCGAGATCATGAGCGAAGACGGCACCATGGCCCGGGTGCCAGAACTGCGCCGGATGGCGGACAGTCACGGCCTGCGCCTGATAACCATCCAGGATCTCATTGCCTATCGGCGGCAGGTGGAACTGCTTGTGAGTCGGGTGGCCGAAGTCGATTTTCCGACCCGCTTCGGACACTTCCGGCTCCATCTCTATGCCAGCCGTGTCGATGATCACCACCACATGGCTATCGTCAAGGGTGATGTCAGCGGCTCAGAACCGGTCCTGGCGCGGGTTCACAGCCAGTGTCTGACCGGAGACCTGCTGCACAGTCTGCGTTGTGATTGCGGCGACCAGCTCGAAGCCGCCCTCGATATGATCGAATCCGAGGGTAAAGGGGTTCTGCTCTACATGCGTCAGGAGGGGCGCGGCATCGGTCTGGCAAACAAAATCAGGGCCTACGCTCTACAGGATCAGGGGCGGGATACGGTCGAGGCCAACGAAGAACTCGGGTTCGAGGCCGATCTGCGTGATTACGGGGTCGGGGCGCAGATCCTCTTCGATCTGGGCGTCAGGCAGATCAGGCTGATGACCAACAATCCCCGCAAAATCGTCGGCCTGGAGGGTCACGGTCTGACGGTCACCGAACGAATTCCGATTCAGATCGAACCGAACGAGGTCAACGCCCGCTATCTGCAGACCAAGAAGGACAAACTGGGACACCTGCTGGCCATCGAGAACGCGACGCAGGAGCCGAAAGAATGAGTTCGATCGTCGAGGGACGAACAGGGGGGGGCGGAAGGTGCCTGAGTATCGTGGCGAGCCGATTCAACCGCGAGATCGTCACGGGGCTTCTCGACGGTGCCCGGGAGGTTCTACAGACAGAAGGTGTCGCAGATGACGACGTTACTGTGGTATGGGTTCCTGGTGCGCTCGAGCTGCCGCTGGCAGCCGCCCGGGTAGCCGCCCGGGGGGAGTTCGACGGAATCATCGCGCTGGGGTGCGTGATACGAGGAGAAACCGCTCATTTCGAACATGTGAGCCGGGAGGCGATCGCGGGTCTCATGGACGTGAGTCGGCGGGAAGGGGTGCCGGTTGCAATCGGCATTCTCACCGTCGACACCCCCGCCCAGGCCCGCATCCGGGCCGGTCTCGATCCCGATCCCGGAACAGACAAGGAGAGTCAAGACCGTCATCGAGGCCGCGAAGCGGCCCGGGCCTGCCTGGAGATGATCGATCTGCTCGATCGTCTGGAAAAAGGGCCCTAGCACCATGGCAGGTCACTAGACATGGGTCAGCGTCGTCGGGGCAGAGAGGTCGTCCTGCGCGTTCTCTATGCGGCCGCTGTCAGCGGAGAACCGATCGAGGATATCCTCAACGATCAGCTGGCCTCAGATGCGTCCGGTGAGGATGCCGAGCACGACGATTTTGTGCGTCGTCTCGTCAGAAAAATCGTGGTCGAACAGACCGAACTCGATCGCATCATCGCCGAACGGGCTGTCAACTGGGAGCTGGACAGGATTGCCCTGATCGACAAGATCATTCTGAGGATCGGGCTCGGCGAGATTCTCCACTTCCCCGACATACCGGGGAAGGTGTGCATCAATGAAGCGATCGAGCTGACGAAAAAATACTCGTCGTTCGATGCCAAACGGTTCGTCAACGGCATCCTCGACAGCGTTTACAGGGAGAGGCAACCGGAAAAACCATGAAGTTCGCTCTGCTCGGCGATATCCACGGCAACTGGCACGCCCTGGAGGCGGTCATCGGATGCCTCTCCGGCGAACAGGTCGACCGGATCATCTGCACCGGCGACATCGTCGGATACGGCGCCTTTCCTTCCGAATGCCTGCATTGGGTACAGGACAACTGCGACCCCGTCGTACGTGGCAATCACGATCATTTCACCGCCGGTACTACCTCGGCCTTCAGCTTCAATCCCCGGGCACGTACCGCCCTGAACTGGACGGCAGACAGGCTCAGCCCGGAGGAAATCGCCTGGCTCGGCGAGCTGCCGCTCAAAGCCATTGAGGGCGACGTGCTGATCGTCCACGGACATCCCATCCTGCCCGAGGCCTGGCTCTATATCCTGGAACGTCGGCAGGCGGATGCGGCCCTGGAGGCAGTCGAGGAGCGGGTCGTCGTAATCGGGCACAGTCATATCCAGGCCTGCTTCCGGTTCAAGAGCCCGACCGTGGATCTCGATCCCGGCACGCCGGTCCAGCTCGGGCAGCGGCGGGCCGTCCTGAATCCGGGGAGCGTTGGACAACCAAGAGACGGCGATCCGCGTGCCGCCTGGGCGATACTCGATACCGAGGAGTGGATCTTCACTCCGCAGCGCACAGAATACGACGTCGCCGCAGCCCGCGAGGCAATCCTCGCGGCCGAGCTGCCGCGCGAACTGGGCGACCGGCTTCTGGTCGGGTACTGAGAACGAACGAAGGAGAGGACGAACTGGTATGTTCACCAGTCTGATCACGAAGATCTTCGGTACCCGGCACGAGCGCGATATTCGCAAGCTCCAGCCGATCGTGGATCAGATCAATGCCTGCGTGGAAGAGTACGCCGACCTCGCCGACGAGGACCTGCAGGCCAAGAGCGATGAATTCCGCGAGCGCCTTGCAGCCGGTGAGACGACCGACGAGATCCTGCCCGAGGCCTTTGCCGTGGTCAAAGAGGCCTGTCGGCGCCGTATGGGTGATTCGTGGCCGGTTACCGGGGCGGCCAAAGAATGGGACATGATCCCCTATGATGTCCAACTCACCGGGGCCATATCCCTGCACAGCGGCAAGATCGCCGAGATGGCCACCGGTGAGGGGAAGACCCTGGTCGCGACCATGCCCATGTACCTCAACGCTCTTGAGGGCAAGGGAGCCCATCTGGTCACCGTCAACGATTACCTGGCCAGACGCGACGCCGAGTGGATGGGAGGGATCTACGAGTGGCTGGGGCTTTCGATCGGGATCATCCAGCATGACATGCGGCCCGAGGAGCGGCGGGCGGCGTATAACTGCGACATCACCTACGGCACCAATAACGAGTTCGGATTCGACTATCTGCGCGACAACATGGCGGTTGTTCCCGAACACCGCGTTCAGCGCAAGCATCACTACGCCATTGTCGACGAGGTCGACTCGGTCCTGGTAGACGAGGCCCGCACGCCCCTCATCATCTCCGGGCCGGTCGATCGCTCCACACACAAGTTCGACGAGTACAAGCCGAAGGTCCAGTCCCTGAACCGGGATCAGGTCCGGCTGGTGAACACGCTCTTCTCCGAAGCCGAGAAGCTGATGGCCGAAGGCGAGGCCGAGGGGGATTCAGAGAAAGAGTACCGGGCCGGGATCAGGCTCCTCCAGGTACAGCGGGGGGCACCCAAACACAACCGGTTGATGAAGCTGAAGAAAGAGACCGGGGTCATCAAACTGATCGAGCGGGTTGAGAACGATTTTCTGCGCGAAAAGCGCCTGCACGAGCTCGACGAGGACCTGCTTTACACCATCGACGAGAAAGCCAATACCGTCGATCTGCAGGAGGGGGGGCGACAGAACCTCAGCCCCAACGATCCCGATCTCTTCGTGCTGCCCGACCTCTCAGAGATCATGAGCGATCTCGAGGGCCGCCTCGAGCAGGGCGAGATCTCGGCCGAGAAGGCCGAACTGGAACGGGAACAGCTGCACCGCGAATATGCCGACAAGAGCGAGCGACTGCACAACATTCATCAGCTGCTCAAAGCTTACGCGCTCTTCGAAAAGGATGTCGAATACGTCGTCCAGGACGGTCAGGTCCTGATCGTGGACGAGTTCACCGGCCGACTCATGCCGGGACGGAGGTTCAGCGAGGGTCTCCATCAGGCGCTGGAAGCCAAGGAAGGCGTCAAAATCGAGAAGGAAACCCAGACGCTGGCAACCATCACCATCCAGAACTACTTCCGTCTCTACGACAAACTTGCGGGCATGACCGGCACGGCCGAAACCGAAGCCGGCGAGTTCTGGGACATTTACAAGCTCGATGTGCTGGTGATTCCCACCAACCGGCCTGTCATCCGGGACGACATGGATGACGTCATCTTCCGCACCAAGCGGGAGAAGTTCAATGCCGTGATCGAGGAGATCACCGAGCTCTATCGGGCGCAGCGCCCCGTGCTGGTGGGTACCACCAACGTGGAAATCTCGGAAATGCTCAGCCGCATGCTCAAGCGCAACGGCGTGCCGCATGAGGTGTTGAACGCCAAACAGCACCAACGTGAAGCCGAGATCGTGGCTTCGGCGGGCCAGCAGGGTTCGGTGACGATCGCCACCAACATGGCAGGGCGGGGCACCGACATCAAACTCGGTACCGGTGTCGTCGACCTGGGCGGCCTGCACATTCTGGGCACCGAGCGGCACGAAGCCCGCCGCATCGACCGGCAGTTGCGCGGGCGTTCTGGTCGGCAGGGAGATCCCGGTTCGAGCCGCTTCTACCTGTCCCTCGAAGACGATCTGATGCGTCTGTTCGGCTCCGATCGGATAGCCGGTGTCATGGACCGGCTGGGCCTGGAGGAAGGGGAGGTCATCACCCACCCGATGGTAACCAACGCCATCGGCAAGGCCCAGCAGCGGGTCGAGGCCCAGAACTTTTCGATCCGCAAGCGCCTGCTCGAGTACGACGACGTGATGAATACCCAGCGCGAGGTCATCTATACCAGGCGATCGAACGCTCTGGACGAGGAGTCACTGACCGAAGACCTCGACGAGCTGATCCTCGATTTCTCCAGCGACGTGGTCAGTCGGCATACCAACGAAAACACATTCCAGGATGAGTGGGACTGGGATGGCCTGCACCGCGATCTCATGGAGGTCTGTCTGATCGATCTGCGGATCGACGAGGAGGATCGAACTGCAATCTCGCAGGAAGATCTCGAAGTCCAGATAACAGAAGGAGTCCGGCAGGCATGGGCTCGCAAGCGGGACACCCTCGGTGAGGAACTGGCGGCTCGTATCGAACGCTATGCCATCCTGCGCGTTATCGATCAGAAGTGGATGGATCACCTCTACGAGATGGATCGTCTCAAAGAGGGGATCAGTCTGCGAGCCTACGGTCAGAAAGATCCGCTGGTCGAGTACAAGCAGGAAGCCTACTACCTCTTCATGGATATGCTTGCGAGCCTGACCCGGGATACTCTCCAGCTGTTGTTCCGCGAATCATCGGCGATCGAGGGCCAGATCGACCAGCAGCGCCAGGAGATGCAACGCCGTGGGGGTGCCATGGAGACCGTGCACCGCGACGCGGTAGGGATGGCCTTCAAGGGAACGATAGAGGATAAGGCCCAGTCCGAAGCCCTGGGAGCCGTACCCGGGCAGGAGGGGCCGGCGCCGGCTGCGGGCGGACCGTCCAAGAAACGTCCGGTCACCGTAGCCAAGGAGCCGGGACGCAACGATCCCTGTCCCTGCGGTTCGGGAAAGAAGTACAAGCACTGTCACGGCCGGTGAAGGAGGCCCGCTGATCATGCAGGGATGGAAATGGACACTCTCACGGATTTCCCTGGCCCTGGGATTCCTGCGGCGGGACCGTCGGCCTATTGTGAGTATGGGCGACGCGCTCAACGACGTCGTTCGGGTCGTGCTTGTGCTTCCTCTCGAAGCTGACGCCCGGCAACGCCTTCTACCGCAGATTTTCGGATTCAAGGCCGAATTCCCCGACTGGAAGCTCGATCTGCTTTTTCTGGGAGGGGAGGCTCCGGTCTCCGCAGATCAATTCAAGGGCATCGGCATCCTGCGGGTGGGGCTCGAGGATATCACCCTTTTCGGTCGACCGCGCCGCGACCTGCTGAACCGGCTGCGGGCCCAGGAATACGATCTCGCCATCGATCTCGGTATGACCTCGCATCCTTTCGTTCCCTGGTTGCTCGAACGAACCCACGTGCCGCTTCGCATGGGAGTCAACGATACCAGCCGGGCCAGTGACCGGCTGTACAACCTGGTCGTCCGAACCCGAGAACCCGATCGTGTCATGACACGCCTGGCCGACACCCTGGCACCGATCTGCAAGGCCGGAGCCGTGTGAAAAGTCGCGTTCTCGTCGTCAGATTCTCGAGCCTGGGTGACGTCGTTCTCGTCGAACCCGCTCTCTGTGCTCTCAAAGAACGCCTTCCCGACGCCCGGGTGATCCTGCTGACCCGAACTCCCTATGCCGGGCTGCACCGCAACAATCCCAACCTCGACGAGGTCTGGGCCTTCGATCCGGCTTCACAGAGCCTTCGCGATCTCCGTACCTGGATCCGCGAGGGAGACTTCGATCTCATCGTCGATCTTCACGGTTCGCTACGCAGCCGCCTGATCACGTTCCTGTACGCGGGACCGGTTGCGCGCTGGAATCAGGAACGCTGGCGTCGTTTCCGGCTGGTGGTCCGACCGCCTTTCAAACAACGTTTGAAGTTGACGCCGGTCGTCGATCTCTATCTCCAGACTGTGACCGGATGCAGGAGTGGCACCGATTCTGAACGCCGGGGTATGGAAGAGAATGGGGACAGGAGAATTCCCGTCATCCATCTGGGGGAGGTGGAACGAAAGAGGGGGCTCGACTGGCGCTCCCGACTCGTCGGAGAGCGTCCGGGACACCTCATAGCGATTCTTCCCGGAGCCAGCCATCCACCAAAAGAATGGCCTCTCTTCCGCGTTCGCGAATTCGCCGAACTGTGTCTCTCTCGCGGCGACCTGCCCGTTGTCATCCCCGCTCCCGAGAATCCCGATCCGGCTCATACCATCGCCCATGAGGTCGAAGGAGCATTGATGAGCGAACCGCTCGAGGACGTCATGGACCTGGCCGCCGCTCTGGCCGTATGCGACGGTGTCGTGGCCAACGACAGTGGACCGATGCACCTGGCCGCCGCCCTGGCGACACCGACTGTCGGGCTATTCGGCCCGACCAGTCCGGCGCTCGGCTTTGCTCCCCGCGGACCGTACGCCACCGACCTGTATCTGGATCTCTTCTGCAGTCCCTGTTCCAAGCACGGTCAGCGGGTCTGCTGGCGGCGGGAGCGGGATTGTCTGATAGATATCGAACCGCGCCAGGTCATAGACACGCTCGAAGACCTGATAATGCGAAAGCAATCACAGAAAACGCTTGATTTATAAAGGTTTAAACCACATATTGTAACGTTCTGTTGAATGATGATAGCGAAACTATCCTGCATAAGCCTCTTTCCCTTTTTTAATCGAATATTGCGATCTGCTCGCACCAGGAGGTCCGCTTGATGTCTGCCAGCTTCAAGGGGTTCAAGGTAAACGACAAGATCGTCCACACGACGTGGGGTGGTGGGTACATTCGCAACATCACCACCAAAGAGGTTGAAAACGAGAAGATCGAGTGTTATGAAATCGAGCTTCTCCTGAATACCTCCCGCGTTTTCGTGCCCAAGGCCAACCTCGACGTGGCAGACGTCCGGCTTCCCGGCTCGAAAAACGAGAACCGGAAGGCCTGCGAGATACTCCGCGGCCGGAAGGGCCGCCTGGTCAGCGACTGGAAATCGCGCGTGTCTTATCTGAAGAACAGGCTCGAGGAAGGAACCCTGCAGGCGTACGCCGAAACCGTTCGAGACCTGCGCAACGGCTACCAGGAGGACAGCATTTCCAGTACCGAGCGCAAGCTCTACTGCCGCGCCTACGATCTACTGGCCAGCGAGCTGGCGCTGATCAGGGATTGTGATATCGGGCAGGCGAATAGGTATATCGAATCCCAATTCTCGGATTAAGGTCACCCTTTCAGGGCAATCTCGGCGTTGAACTTCCTCAGGGCTTGTGCGGCGTACGATCAGTACGCCTCCGCGCCCTTTGTCGTTCGCCTTGAGCGTCCGCGCCAGTCCTGCTGTCAGAGATCCAGAACCTGGGCGCTGGAGCCGGGTACGGGGATGCGTCGCAGCTCGCCGTCGAAGACCCAGAGGATGATCTCGAGGGTGGGGTTGGCGATCCCTTCGAAGAGGTGACCGCCCACAGTCTGCATGTCGGATCCGCTCAGAACGCAGTGGCAGTGGGCGAACAGGGTTCCGTCTGCTTTGCGGCTGATATTGCCGTTCAGGGCGAGTACTTCGAGGTTGGTGGTGAACTCGCGTTCGACATACGCCTTGTTCTCGTCGTCGTAATAGCCGAGACGGGCCCGGCTGACCGCTCCCAGACCGGTGAAGGCTCCGGCGGCGATGCCCTGCTCATCACAGTACGCCGTCAGGACATCGAGAACGGATTCCCCGGCTTCGATCCTGATGATACTGCCGCCGTCGAATGTCCGTTGGAACATTTGTCGTCTCTCCAGAATGCGTGTAGATTCTGCTGCGAAGATAGGGCCGTGCCGCCATCCTGCCAACCGCCGGTCGCGACCGGATGACGGCACCTCAACCCGGTGCCCCATGGTCAAAGACATTCACAGCCGGACAGCCTGGATCGCCGCTGCTCTCTTTACTCTCTTCGCGGCCGCGGTGGCCATCGTCGCCCTCGTGTTTCCCGGCGGACGCCGCTACAACGTCGGTCATGTCCGCTGGTGGGGCCGGGCACTGCTGCGCCTGGCCCGGGTCGGTATCGAGGGTCGGGATCTGGAGAAAATCCCCGCTGAGGGTTCCTGTATCTATGTCTCCAACCACCAGAGCATGCTCGACATCCCGGCGGTGCTGGCCGTATTGCCCGGGCGGGTGCGGTTCATGGCCAAGCGGTCGCTCTTCCGGATCCCCATATTCGGCTGGTGCCTGTCACTGGAGGGATTCGTACCGGTCGATCGGGCCGATCGCAATAAAGCCCGTCAGAGCCTGAATCCGGCCCGCAAGGCGCTCGGCACCGGAACCCGGCTCTTTGTCTTCCCAGAGGGAACCCGCAGCCGGACGGGTAGAGTGGGCACCTTCAAGACCGGCGCTTTCCGGCTCGCAATCGATACCGGAGTGCCGATCGTCCCTATCGCGATCGTCGGGGCTGAGAAAGTTCTTCCCCCCGGACGCAAACGGGTTCGCCGGGGAACGATCACGGTCATTGCCGGCGATCCGATCGATCCGACCACGTATTCCGCGAATCAGCGCCACAAACTCAAGGATCGGGCCCGGGAATGGATCGTGAAGACGAAGACGGAGGCGGAGAACAGGACTGAAGAGTCGGACCGTTCTCAGGATCGGTCGGAGTCTTGTGAAACGGACGGTCCGGACGGGAGTTGAGCTGCACCCGGTTCGCGGGTTTGATCCCAGGCCGAGAGCAGCTCTTCGGGGGTCATCGCCGACAGCTCTTCCCCCCGCGAAGCGATGATCGTCTCGAGTCGCCTGAAACGGGTTTCGAAGCGGTCTGCAGCTTCGCGCACGGCCGCTTCTGGTTCGGTCCCGTGCACGGCGGCGGCGGTAATGAGGGCGAACACCAGATCTCCGAATTCGTGATCGATGTCGGCCCTGTCGCGACTCCGGAGCGCAGCCACGAATTCCTTCTTCTCTTCCTCGATTTTCGCGATCGCACCCTCGTCATCGGGCCAGGCGAATCCGGTCCGTACGGCCCTGGCCAGCAGAGTCGAAGCCCGCAGGAGGGCGGGCAGGGCGGGGGGCAGACCGTCGAGGGAGCTTGTCTTGCCCTCGTCTTTCTTGATCCGCTCCCAGTTCTCCAGCACTTCGGAGGTGTCGGCGACTTCGGTTGAGCCGAACACATGCGGATGCCGCCTGATCAATTTGTCTGTGACGGTCAGGGCGAGGTCATCGAGGCTGAAAGCGCCGCGTTCGTCGGCCAGAGCGGCGTGGAAGACGATCTGCAGGAGCAGATCGCCGAGCTCCTCGGCCAGGCGGTGGTCTTCGATCGGCCCGGGGGCGTCGATAACCTGCAGAACTTCGTAGGTCTCTTCGAGAAGGGTGGTGCGCAGGCTTCGGTGATCCTGTTCTTTATCCCACGGACACCCCTTGGGACCGAGCAGGGTGCGCATGACCGCTTCGAGGCGGCGGAGAGGATCGTCTGGAAGCGTGTCTGGATCGATCGGCATCGCACGAAAGGAGCAGCAGGGTTGACAGACTCTATCAGGTCCAATAAACCCGGTTGCATGACTCGCGTCCAGAGAATGCCCGCCTGTGAGTGATCCGCTCATTACTCTGATGTGCGGGGCCTTCATCGTCCTGCTTGTCGCTGGTGCCGAACTCGGTCGTCGCTGGCTCGAGATACCCGGCCGGCTGACCCGGCTGACCGTACACGTGGGCAGCGGCGCCCTGGTGGCTCTGGCACCGCTCATCTTCTCCGCCCGCTGGTGGCCGGTGGGATTGGCCGCAGCCGCTCTCGTCTGTTTGACCGTGTGCCGGTGGCAGGGATGGCTGCCGGCGATTCATGCCGCCCGCCCCGATTCGTACGGCACCTCATGGTTCGCGCTGGCGACACTCATTCTCTATCTCACCGCCTGGTCGACTCCCTGGCTCGTGACCATTCCTCTTCTGGTCATGGCTTTCGCCGACGCCGCCGGTGTGATCCTGGGCGAGAGGCGGTACGTCCTGCCCCTGCCCGAAGGTTTTTCCGGCAAGAGCTGGGATGGTTCGCTGGCGGTCTTTGCCGTGACCGGCCTGACCGTCACCCTGGGGTGGGAGGCGTTCGGACGGGGAAGCATCACCGAGGGACTCTTGATCGGTCTGGCCTGCGCCTCGGTCGGAGCCGTGACCGAGGCCCTTTCGCGCCGCGGCACCGACAACCTGACCCTGCCCCTGGCGGTCGCTTTCACACTCCTGCTCATAGACGGCGTACCCGGTCAGCCGGGGCTGATCCTGCTGGTCGAGGGGGCCGCCGTTCTTTTCGCGCTGGCCGCCGTCAAGTTGCGCGCCCTGCGTCACGACGGGGCGGCGGGAGCCTTCCTGATTGCGGTCTGGCTCTTCAGCGGCGGAGGCTGGCCGTGGGTTACACCGCTGCTGACTTTTTTCGTGCTCTCGAGTTTCCTCACGCTGATGACCGAGAGGATCCGCACCGAACGGCCGGCTCTGGAACAGAAGGGGGGTCGGCGCGATCTGGTCCAGGTGGGCGCCAATGGCGGGGTGGCGCTCCTCCTCTTCGTGCTCGACCGTCTCGGCTTGCCGCTCTACCTGAGCTGGCCCGCTTTTCTGGGCGCGGTTGCAACCGCGGCGGCCGACACCTGGGCCACAGAAATCGGTACGACTCTTCGTGCCGAGGCTCGTCTGGTGACAGATTTCAGCCGCGTGCCGGCCGGCACTTCGGGGGGAGTGACGCTGAATGGCACGATCGCCGGCGCTCTCGGCTCGGCCGTGATTGCCGGGGTGGGGGTCGTTCTCTCAACGGCTTCGGACGGGGGAGGACTACAGCTGTTTGCGGCCGCCGCCGTGGGCGGAGTGGTGGGGATGTTCGCCGACAGCCTCATGGGAGCCCTCTGGCAGGGGCGTTGGCGCTGCCGGGTGTGCGGGAAAATAACCGAGCGCCGCGAGCACTGCGGTAAGGCCGTCGGAGAGCGGGTCGCCGGCCTGTCGTGGCTCGATAACGACGGGGTCAATGCCGTCGCCGGGCTCTGCGGAGCCGTCACGGCCGCACTGCTGGCCGCTGCGCTCTGAGTACACCGCTGAGCAATCACACTGGTATTCGAACACCGATGCATTCCGGCCGGCAGAGGCGTGGAAAATCCGTCCCGCCTTGCATATTGACACCGACCATGGCTTCCCGTAGCTTGCGTAGTTCCAACGATTCAGGGGATTTTGGGCGATTAGCTCAGCCTGGTTAGAGCGCCACGTTGACATCGTGGAGGTCACTGGTTCAACTCCAGTATCGCCCACCAGACATGCTGTATGGCTGCGGAGACGCGCGCCCCGTTTCGCTGTTCGCAATCCCGCCGCGGAGCGCTGACACAGACGGAATCCGAGACCCATGAGCGAGCCGAAGCAACATCAGATTTCTCTCTCTCTGCCCGACGGCAGTCAGCGGGAAGTAACTGCCGGCACCACCGCCCGGGAAGTGGCCGAATCGATCGGTGCGGGTCTGGCCCGGGCCGCGGTGGCGGCCGAGCTGGACGGTCGGATGCTCGATCTGGGTGCGCCCCTGGCCGAGAGCGGGCAGTTCCGCATCCATACCTTCGAATCCGAGGCCGGCCGGGATGTCTTCTGGCACTCGGGGGCGCACCTGCTGGCTCACGCGGTCAAGCGCTTGTGGCCCCGGGCTCAGCTGGCCATCGGCCCGGCGGTCGAGGACGGTTTTTATTACGATATCGATTTCGGCGAGACGGTCTCGAGCGACGATTTCGAGCGGATCGAGGCCGAGATGGCCCGGATCGTCTCCGAGAATCTGCCGGTCGAGCGGCTGGTAATGAATATCGACGAGGCCCGGACTCATTTCGCCGATCAGGGCGAGGGGTACAAGGTCCGCATCCTGGAAGATCTCCAGTCCGACGAAGAGGTCGGTCTGGAGGGTGATGATGCCGTCACCCTCTACCGGCAGGGAGATTTCACCGATCTATGTCGGGGACCGCATGTGCCCTCGACCGGGTACCTGAAGGCTGTCAAGATCCTGCGTCTGGCCGGGGCCTACTGGCGGGGCGATCAGGCCAACGAGCAGCTCACCCGCCTCTATGGAATAGCTTTTCCGAAGCAGGCTCAGCTCGACGAGCATCTTTTCCGGATCGAAGAGGCGAAAAAGCGCGATCACCGGCGTATCGGCCGGGAGATGGATCTGTTCAGTTTCCACGAAGAAGCGCCGGGGATGCCCTTCTGGCACCCCCGCGGGATGATCCTTTTCAACGCCGTCACCAGTTACATGCGGCGCAAGCTCGCCGAGCGGGACTATGCCGAGATCTTCACCCCTCTGATTCTCAACGCCGAGTTGTGGCGCCGGAGCGGACACTGGGAGCATTATCGCAAGAACATGTATTTCACCGAAATCGACGAGGCGTCCTTCGCGGTCAAACCGATGAACTGCCCCGGAGCCTGCCTGGTGTATGCCTCCGACCTGCGCAGTTACCGCGATCTGCCGCTGAAAGTGGCCGAGATGGGGATCGTGCACCGCCACGAACTCTCCGGAGTGCTGCACGGCCTGACCCGGGTGCGTTTCTTCACCCAGGATGACGCCCATCTCTACTGTACCCCGGAGCAGCTGCGCGAGCAGGTCATCGACACCGTCTCGATGGTGCGGGAGGTGTACGCCGATTTCGGTTTCAGCGATTACCACATCGAACTCTCGACCCGCCCCGAGAAATTCGTCGGGACAGTCGAAATGTGGGATCGGGCCGAGGCCGACCTGCACGCCGCTTTGAAGCATCTCGAACTCGATTACCTCGTCAACGAAGGGGACGGCGCTTTCTACGGTCCCAAGATCGATTTTCACTTTCACGACAGTCTGGGACGTTCCTGGCAGCTCGGGACGGTGCAGGTCGATTACTCGATGCCGGAACGTTTCGAGCTGGAGTACGTGGGCGCCGACGGTGCCCGCCATCGTCCGGTCATGATCCACCGGGCGATCTTCGGATCGATCGAGCGTTTCATCGCCATTCTGATCGAGCACTACGCCGGCGATTTTCCGCTCTGGCTCGCACCGCGACAGGTGGTTGTCATTCCGGTCTCAGAGTCGTACCGTAGGTACGCCCACGAAGTCTCCGAGCGGCTGGGGGCTGAAGGTCTCAGGTGCGATGTCGACGACCGGGACGAGAAAGTGGGCTACAAGATCCGTGACGGTGAGACCGGCCGGGTACCTCTCATGCTGGTCGTCGGCGAGAAGGAATCCGGAGCCCGAACCGTCAGCGTCCGTCGACGCAAGGAAGGCGATCTGGGACAGATGCCCCTGGATGACTTTCTCACCATCGTCAAGGAGGAGGGATACAACAGCCCGTGAATGGCAAAGACCGAGGACCTCGAGTCAACTATCAGATCCGGATCTCACCGGTCCGGGTCATCGACGAAGACGGGGAGCAGCTGGGCATACTCGAGGTCGAACAAGCGCGGCAGGCGGCGGAAGAACGGGGACTCGATCTGGTCGAGGTGGCACCCAACGCCCGGCCGCCGGTCTGCAAGATCATGGACTACGGTCGCTACAAGTACGAGCAGGCCAAGAAGGAAAAAGAGGCGAAAAAGAAACAGCACCAGGTCACGGTCAAGGAAATGAAGTTCCGACCCAAGATCGATGACCACGATTACGAGTTCAAGGTGGCTCACGTGAGGGAATTCCTCGAAAAGGGGGATAAGGCCAAGCTGACCATCATGTTCCGGGGCCGGGAAATGATGCATCCCGAGTTCGGGGAGGCGATCCTGCTGCGGGTCGTCGAGGACCTGCAAGATGTCGCGGTCGTGGAACAGGAACCGAAGCTGGAAGGCCGCAACATGACCATGGTGATCGCCCCCGGACACGGGGGTTTTCGGAACCGGCCGCCGGTTGCAGAGGAAAGCGACTCCGAAGCCGAAGAGGTGGACGAGACCGAAACCTGATCGCAGAACGCGATCGGGACGTATCGAACCCGGCTCGATCGGGTACAGGGCAGACAGAGGACAGAGCATGCCGAAGATGAAGAGCAATCGCGCCGCCATGAAGCGTTTCCGCAAGACGGGCACGGGTAAGATCCGACGGCGCAAGGCGTACGCCAGTCACATCCTGGGTAAGAAGAGCCCCAAACGGAAGCGACGCTTACGCCAGGGCACACTCGTGGACACCGCCGACCGCAGGAAGATCGACCGGATGCTGAGCCGGTGATCGTGGATCAGAGATAGCGAAGGAAGAAGAACATGCCCCGTGTAACCGGAAGTCCAGCCAGCCGGCAGCGACGGAAGAAATATCTGAAGCAGTCCAAGGGATATGTCGGCGGTCGGCGCCGCCTCTACCGCACCGCTCGCGAAGCAGTCGAGCGCGGGTACCAGTATGCCTACCGCGACCGGCGCCGCCGCAAGCGCGACTTCCGGCGGCTCTGGATCACCCGGATCAATGCCGCCTCACGCCGTCACGGCTTGAGCTACAGCCAGTTCATGCATGCCCTGAACGAATCGGGAGTGGAGCTGAACCGCAAGGTACTGGCCGACCTTGCCGTCAGGGATGATGAAGCTTTCGGGCAGATCGTCGAGACAGTCCAGGGAGAGAAGAAGTAGACTGTCCGTGAAGAGTCACCCTTGTACGCCTGAAGGAAACGGCCGGTACCCGAGGGTGCCGGCCGTTTCTGCTCCAGAAGGAAGAGAGATGTCGTGAGTAGGACCGAATACGAGGCTCTGCTCGACCAGGCCCGTTGGGAGCTGGCATCTGCAGCCGACACCGACGAGCTCGAGGCGGCCCGTATCACCTGGCTCGGCCGGAAGGGGCGTATCCCCGGTTTGATGAGGACGATCCCCGACCTGCCCGAAGCCGAACGTCCGGTCGCAGGACGGATGCTGAATCAGATCAAGAGCGAGCTCGCCGCCCTGCTCGAAGAGCGCCGCCTCGCTCTGGCCGGAACTTCGGGGGATGAAGAACAGGAATTCGATCTGACCCACCCGGGTCGCACACCCTTTGTCGGCCGTATGCACCCGATTACCCGAACCCTGCGCGAAATCGTGGCGGTCTTTCGCGAAATGGGCTTCGATGTCGTCGAAGGCCCAGAGGTCGAGAGCGACTACTACAATTTCGAAGCCCTGAACATGCCGCCTCACCATCCCGCCCGGGGCATGTGGGATACCTTTTACACCAAGGTTCCCCGCGGCATGGTGCTGCGCACGCATACCAGCCCGGTCCAGATCCGGACCATGGAGCAGTGCGATCCGCCGGTGCGGATCATCGTGCCCGGACGCTGCTACCGGACCGACACGCCCGATGCCACCCACAGTCCGGTCTTCTACCAGGTCGAGGGCCTCTATGTGGACCAGGGGGTGAGCCTGGCGATGCTGCGGGGCGTGCTCGACACCTTCGCCCACCGGATCTTCGGGGCCGACGTGCCGACCAGATTCCGGCCCTCCTACTTTCCCTTTACCGAACCGAGCGCGGAACTCGACATCCAATGCGTCGGATGCGGGGGCGGGGGGTGTCGGATGTGCAAGGGAACCGGCTGGCTCGAGATCCTCGGGGCGGGCATGGTCAATCCCGATCTGTACGGTTTCGTCGGTTACGATCCCGAAAATGTCTCCGGTTATGCCTTCGGCATGGGAGTGGAGAGGATCGCGATTTTACGTCAGGGGGTCGAGGACATCCGTCTGTATTACGAGAACAATCTCCGATTCCTGGAGCAGCTGTGAGATGAGATTACCTCTGAGCTGGTTGCGGGAGTACGTCGACTGCGAGGCCGACGCTTCACAACTGGCCGAACGCCTGACCGTAGCCGGCCTCGAGGTCGAGGAGATCCTGCGTCCGGGTGAAGCCTACCAGGGCATCACCATCGGCGAGGTTCTGAGCGTTGAGCCCCATCCCGATGCCGATACCCTCTCGCTCTGTACCGTGACGACCGGAGGAGAACCGACCCGCGTTGTCTGCGGGGCTCCCAATGTTGCTGCGGGGCAGAGGGTTCCCTTTGCCCCGGTGGGGAGTGTTCTGCCCGGAGGAATGAAGCTGAAACGGGTCAAGATCAGGGGTCAGGAATCCCACGGGATGATCTGCTCGGAAGCCGAACTCGAAACGGGTGAGGACGCAGCGGGGATCATGGTCCTGCCGCCCGATGCCCCCCTGGGTGAGCCATTCGCCGCCTGGGCCGGTCTCGAGGATGACATTCTCGACATCGATGTGCCTCCCAATCGCCCCGATGCCCTGTCGATTTACGGCCTGGCCCGCGAAGTCGCCGCCCTTTACTCCCTGCCGCTGGCCGAATGGAACCACGACGTGATCGAGAGCGGTTCGCCGGCGGCCGATGAGATCTCTGTCGAAGTAGCCGATCTCGACGACTGCCCGCGGTATTCAGCCCGGCTGATCAGGGGTGTGACGGTCGGCACGAGTCCGGCCTGGCTGGCTGGCCGGCTGCGCAGTGTCGGCCTGCGTCCCATCAACAGCATTGTCGACATCACCAACCTGATCATGATCGAGTTCGGGCAGCCCCAGCACGTTTTCGACCTGGCCCGGGTGGGGGGAGGAAGGATCGTGGTGCGTCGGGCCGGGGCCGGGGAGCATCTGATGACCCTCGACGAACAGACGCGGAAACTCGATCCCGAGATCCTGCTGATCACCGACGGCGATGGGGCGCTGGCAGTGGCCGGTATCATGGGGGGACGGGAATCCCAGGTCGATGACGGGACGACCGATATCCTGCTTGAGAGCGCTCATTTCGACCCGGTCCGGATCCGCATCGGCGGCAGCCGGCTCGGTCTTCTCTCCGACAGCCGCACCCGCTTTGAACGGGGCACAGATCCGACCCTGACGGCTCGCACCGCCGAT
Organism: uncultured Gemmatimonadota bacterium; assembly: GCA_964576115.1. Classification (GTDB taxonomy): domain Bacteria; phylum Blakebacterota; class Blakebacteria; order Blakebacterales; family Blakebacteraceae; genus CAYSYY01. The sequence continues at coordinate 95,738 of CAZNUA010000006.1, read as the reverse complement.
CGTGCGGCGGCTCTGATGGCCGAACTGGCGGGCGGAACCGTCGCGCCCGGAGTGGTGGAAGCGGTCTCACCCGGACTCGACCAGCGGCGAGTCATGGTCATGCGCACCGAGTGGATCGACGCCCTGCTCGGCGTGCGGATCGAGCCTGAAGACATGACCTCGATCCTGACCGGGCTCGGGTTTGGAATCCAAACAGAAGATCAGAACGACCGGTGGCAGGTCACCGTACCGCCCTGGCGGCCCGATATCGAGGGCGAGGCTCACCTGGGCGAGGAAATCGCCCGGGTGATCGGATACGACCAGGTGGGGAGCGATGATCGCATCAGCGGCGGTGCCCCGTCCGGTCCGACCCGGCTTCAGCGCCTGCGCGAACATGTGCGCGACACCCTGGTCGGTCTCGGGCTGTGGGAAATCGTTACCGACTCCCGGCTCGAGAAGGGGGCCCCGGCACCGTTGCGGCCGGAAACCGAACCGGTTGTGCTCCTGAATCCTCTGGGCGAGGATTCGTCTGAACTCCGTCGCGATCTGGCACCCGGCGTGCTGCGCACCGTGGGATACAATCAGCGCCGGCAGGCCGAAGACGTCCGCCTGTTCGAGATCGGCATGGTGCACAATGTGGCCGGGGGGCAACCGCTCGAAGAGGAATGGGTCATGGCGGCCTTGACCGGTTTCCGTCTGGCCGAACGCTGGCCCGATCCGGAAGCCAGGTTCGATTTCGCCGATCTGAGCGGTCTGCTGACGGCTCTCTGGCGGGCTCTCGACATTACGAACCCCGAACTCGTTCCCGCGACCGTACCCGGATGTGCACCGGGCACCGGGGTCGGGTTGCGATGGGAGAAACCCGAGGTCTCGGGTACCGATGAAGACGGGGAACAACCCCGCCGGTTCGAGGCCGGTATGGCTGGTCGACTGGCCCGTGAATGGAACCAGGCCTTCGATCTGGAGGGCGAGGTCTGGTTCTTTGCCTTCCCTCTGGCACGGCTCGAGTCTCTGTACGGGACCGTTCGACGGTACCAGGGTCTGACGCGCCACCCGGCCAGCGATCGCGATCTGTCGCTGATCGTACCGGCCGGAGTCGGCATCGGTACCCTGCTGGCTCGTCTGGAATCCATACCGCGGGTGGAGAGTGCCCGTTTGTTCGACGAGTACGCCGGGGAGCAGATCCCGGAAGGGATGACCGGAGTGTTGATCAATATGCGTTATCGGGACAAGGAGAATACACTGTCTGATAAGGAGATAGATACATTACACAAGAAAGTGGTTAAAGCATGTGAAGCGGATTTCGGCGCCCGGCTCAGAACCTGAGCCGGGATTCGGGAGTCACCCCCACCAGAGGTTGAGACGTGGCAAAACCGAAGATCACGGTTCTGGAGACGCTGGAGAAACAGGTCGACGCCCTGCTCGAGCAGCTCGACCAGCTGCGTCATGAACGGAGCGATCTGAGCGGACAGATCGATGAGCTCGAGGCGGCCCTCGAGGAGCAAACGACTGCCATCGACCGCATGCAGGCGAAGATCGACACCTCGGCCAAGGACCTGGACATCCGCTACCGCCGGAAAAGGGAAGAGATCCAGAGTCGGCTCAATCACGTTCTGGCCAGGCTGGAGACACTCTGATGAGCGTAAAGGTGAACATCTACGGTACCGAGTACCCGGTCAAGGGTGAGGCCGAGGCCGGGTATATCGAGGAAGTCGCCCGGTACGTGGACGGAAAAATGAAGGAGGTCGCCGACAGCCTCTCGGTCAAGTCCACCACCAAGGTGGCTATCCTGGCGGCTTTGAACATAACCGACGAGCTCTTCACCCTTCGTTCGGAGCAGGGTGACCTGAGCGGAGAGCTCGACCGGCGGCTCGGGAGGCTGAGCGATCGGCTCGCTGAAGGGCTGGTGGAGAAATGACGGCGACGGTATGACCCGCATACTCTTCATTGGCGACATCATCGGGCGGACCGGGCGCCGGGCGGCCGCCAGCTGGCTGGAAAAGCACGGCGGTGCGGAAACCTTCGACCTGGTGGTGGCCAATGGAGAGAACTCCGCCGGGGGTTTCGGTTTGACCGAGAAGATCGCCGGCCAGCTTTTCGACCTGGGCATAGGAGTCCTGACCGGCGGCAACCATACCTTCGATCGCAAAGAGAGCCTGCCCTGGCTCAACAGCGAAACCCGGGCTCTGCGTCCGGCCAATTATCCCCCGGGAGTTCCCGGGAACGGATTTTGGCGCGGTAAAGCGCGCAACGGAGCCCGCGTATCGATCATCAACCTGCAGGGGCGGGTTTTCATGGGCGGGCTCGACGATCCCTTCCGGACTGCCGATGCAATCATCGAAGACGTCAGAGATCAGAGCGATGCTGTGATCGTCGATTTCCATGCCGAAGCGACCAGTGAGAAGGTCGCCTTCGGCTGGTACGTCGATGGACGGGTGGCGGCCGTGGTTGGAACGCACACGCATGTCCAGACTGCCGATGCCAGAATCCTGCCGGGAGGGACGGCCTACATTACCGATACCGGCATGACGGGGGCCTGGGATTCGGTAATCGGCGTCAGGGTTGAGGATGCTCTGGCCCGGTTCACCCTCGGCATCCCGCACCGTTTTCAGACCGCCAGGAAAAATCCGGTTTTCTGTGCCGTGACACTCGAAATCGACGAGTCCACCGGCCTGGCGACCGGGATCATCAGGCACTTTGAACGCACAGCTTTTTCCGACAACGAAGCGGAAGGGGTGGATGAATGAGCGCCACGATCATCGATGGCAAGCAGATCGCCGCTGACATCAGGCAGGAAGTCGCCAGGGAGGCCGAAGCCCTCACCGAACGGGGAATCACACCGGGTCTGGCGACGGTTCTGGTCGGAGCCGATCCGGCGAGCCATACCTACGTGGGGATGAAAAAGAAAGCCTGCGCCGAACTGGGAATGAACTCGATCGCCCTCGAGTACGACGAGGACATGCCCGAGGCAGAACTGCTGGCGACGATCGAAAAACTCAACGCCGACCCCGACGTGCACGGCATTCTGGTGCAGCTGCCTCTGCCCGATCACATCGATTCGCAGAAAGTTCTCCTGCTGATCGATCCCGCCAAGGATGTAGACGGCTTTCATCCCTTCAACGTGGGCTCGATGATGGTCGGACAGACCCGCTTCGCTCCCTGCACTCCGGCCGGTATCGTCGAATTGCTGCACCGGAGCCAAAACCCGCCCGCCGGCAAGCACGTGGTGATCGTGGGCCGGAGCAACATCGTCGGCAAGCCGGTGGCCAATCTGCTGGTGCAGAAAAACGATCGAGCCAATGCCACCGTCACGGTCTGCCACAGCCGCACCCGTGATCTGCCCGAGATCGTGCGACAGGGAGAAATCGTCATCGCCGCCATCGGCAGCCCCGAGTTCATCAAGGCCGACTGGCTGTCTCCCGGTGCGGTCGTCATCGATGTGGGAACCAACCGGGTCGACGATGACAGCCGCGAGCGGGGTTGGCGTCTGGTCGGAGATGTGGAATTCGAAGCGGCCAGGGAGATCGTCTCGGCCATCACTCCGGTCCCCGGCGGAGTCGGGCCGATGACCATTACCATGCTGATGGTCAACACCCTCGAAGCAGCCAAGCAACAAAGCGGATCTGCCTGAGCGATGCCCGGACCGGAGCAGAACTCACTCTTCGATTTCTCAGACGATCGGAGAGTCGCTGAGGACCGCTCCGGGCCCGATTCAGAGACCGGACCGGAGGTCCTGAGCGTCGGTGAACTCAACCGGCGGGTCAACGGCCTGCTGCAGGACACCGTCGGTACCGTCTGGGTCGAAGGCGAACTGAGCGGGACACGGTATTACCGTTCGGGCGGCTGGCGCAGGGTTTACGGTACGTTGAAGGACGCCGAGGCCGAAGTCGGCATCGTCATCTGGCCCGAAACCCTTGACACCATCCGCTTCGATCTCGAAGACGGAATGAAAGTCCTCGTCGAGGCGGAAGCGACGCTGTATACCCGTCGGGGTGCTTTCCAGCTCGTGATCCGCAGCCTCAAACCGGCCGGAGTCGGCGACCTGGAGCTGGCTTTTCAGCAGCTCAAACAGCGTCTCGGCGCCGAGGGTCTGTTCGATGAAGACGCCAAGCAGCCGGTACCCCTCTGGCCTTTCCGGGTCGGGGTCGTCACCAGCCTGCAGGCGGCGGCCCTGCGCGATTTCCTGCAGATTACCGCCCGGCGCAATCCGGCCGTGACAATCCTCATCGCTCCGGCAGCAGTGCAGGGGGCCGAAGCTGCCGCCCAGATCGTCTCGGCCCTCGACTCTCTTGCCCGCGTGCCCGATCTGGACTGCGTCGTCCTCACCCGGGGAGGCGGGAGCATCGAGGACCTCTGGCCCTTCAATGAAGAGAGTGTGGCCCGGGCCATTCATGCCTGCCCCCTGCCTGTGATATCGGCCGTGGGACACGAGATCGACTGGACGATCAGCGATCTGGTGGCCGATCTGCGTCTGCCCACTCCGAGTGCTGCAGCCGAACACGTGGCCTGGCCGGCGGCTGAAACGCAGGCCCGCATACGCGAGCTCAACGACCGGATGGCGGCCGCTGTGAGCCGGCGGGTGGGCGAACTGGCCCAGCGGGTACGCTGGTTCGGTCGGGCGCACGGTTTTCAGCAGATGAGTCTGTTCATCCGCGAGCAGATCCAGCGGCTCGATGATTCTCTGCGACGCCTGCCGGTAGGCCTGCGACATCGGCTCGAGGTGGCCCGTGAAAGACTGGCCGATGCTCGCTCGCGGCTCCTTCTGCTGCCCCGCACCAGGCTGGACCAGGCTGCCGCCCGGTTGACCGAACTGCGCCGCACGGCCGACGCGCTCGGTCCGGTCGGTACTCTGGCCCGGGGATATGCCATTATCCGGCGACCCGTCGACGGCACGATCGTTCGTGCGGCCGACGAGGCGGGGAAGGGGGAACACCTCGAGATCCTGGTGCACCGCGGCAGTCTGGCCGTTACGGTCGAGGGCCGGGGTCCCGGTCTCGATCATCAACGACTCGACGAGACAGTCAACGGAAACGACAGAGCGACCGGGAAGGAGGCGGACACATGAGCGGCAATCAGAGCCGGAAAGAGGAGCCGGCCAGTTTCGAAGAGCGGATCGCCAGACTCGAAGAGATCGTGGAAAGTCTCGAACGGGGCGAGGCGCCGCTCGAAGAATCGCTGAAGCTGTTCGAAGAGGGGATCGAGCTGGCTCGATCGTGTCAGGGGCAGTTGGAAGAAGCCCGTGAGCGGGTCGAGGTGTTGCTCAAGGCGGCCGAGGACGGACAGGTCCGGACCGAGCCGTTCGACGAGAAAGAGGAGTCGTGAGGTGAACGAGACTCTCGATCTGACAGCTTTCCTGACCGAAGTCAAAGAGATCTGTAACGAGCGTCTCGAAATCCTGCTCCGCCCGCCTGAAGAACGTGCCGATTACATCCATGAGGCCATGAACTATAGTGTCTTTGCCGGCGGCAAGCGGTTCCGTCCCGCTCTGGTGATTGCCGCCGGCCGGATGTTCAACGCCCCCCCCGTTGCGCTGCTCGACCTGGCCTGCGGAATCGAGATGATCCATACCTATTCGTTGATTCACGACGATCTGCCCTGTATGGACGATGACGATCTGCGCCGGGGCAAACCGACTCTGCACAGAGCCTTCGACGAAGGCATCGCGGTTCTGGCCGGTGACGCCCTCTACGCCCTGGCTTTCGAAGTTATCGCGCATGCGGCTCCGGCTCATATCGTGGCCTCGATCGCCCGGGCTACGGGAACGCCGGGTATGATCGGCGGGCAGGTTGCCGACATCCGGCTCGAGGGGCAGGACATAACACACGAAGATCTGACGTATATCCACACCCGCAAAACCGGCGCTCTCATCACCGTCAGTCTGAAAGCGGGGGCCGCTCTGGGGGACGTCCGGCCCGAGGAACTCGACCGTGTCCAGGCCTTCGGGGAGAAGGTCGGTCTGGCTTTCCAGATCGTGGACGATGTGCTGGATGAAACCGGTGACACCAGGGTGCTGGGGAAAACCGCCGGGGCCGATCGCGAACGAGAAAAAAACACCTGGCCGCGCGTTCATGGGCTCGACGAGGCACGCAAAACGGCTCTGGGACTCATCGAAGAGGCGAAAAACGGATTGGTGCTCCCCGAACGCGAGGCTATCATTTTTACTCTGCTCGCGGATTTTGTCGTTCAGCGCGTTATGTAGTGATCGGTTGGAAACGCCGACCGGGCACGAACGCATTTTTCGAAGCAGAAACGGTCACCTCGCCCCGGAGGGTTGGGTGGTAAGTGGACGGGATTTCCCCGAGGAGGTGTTCGCAGCGCCATGTCACTCCTGAACAGCATCGACTCCCCGGCCGATCTGAAGAAGCTCTCGGCCGAGGAGCGCAACACCCTGGCAGAAGAGATCAGGGAGCGACTGGTCGAAGTTCTCTGCACGACCGGCGGCCACCTGGCCCCCAACCTGGGTATCGTCGAACTGACGATCGCTCTGCATGTCGTTTTCGATTCCCCGAGAGATCAAATCGTCTGGGACGTCAGCCACCAGAGCTACGTGCACAAACTGCTGACCGGGAGGCGGGACAGGTTTCCTTCGATCCGCCAGTACGGGGGTCTTTCGGGGTACACCAACCGGCAGGAGAGCGAGTACGATCCCTTCGGCGCCGGCCATGCCTCGACCGCCATCTCGGCCGCTTTGGGATTGGCCCGGGCCCGCGATCACCGGGGCGAGGAGAACGCCGTGATCGCCGTCATCGGCGACGGCGCCATGACGGGCGGTCTCGCTTTCGAAGGGCTCAACAACGTCGGGACCTCGGGTTCGGATCTGCTGATCGTCCTGAACGACAACGACATGTCGATCGCGCCCAATGTCGGAGCGATCCACGAGTACTTCACCACCGCCATCTCGAACCCGCTTTACAACAAAGCCAAGAATCTGATCTGGGAAACCACCGGCAAGCTCCCGCTGGGCAAGACGGTCCGTACGACGGTGCACAAACTGGATGAAAGTATCAAGAACCTGCTCACTCCCGGACTGATTTTCGAACGCCTCGGCCTGCGGTACTTCGGTCCGGTGGACGGTCACGACATCGACAACCTGATCCGCCACCTGCAGGATATCCGCAAGATCAACGGTCCCAAGCTGCTGCATATCAAGACCGTAAAAGGGCGGGGCTATCAGCCGGCCGAAGATGATGCCTGCGGCTTCCACGGCACCGGCGCCTTCGACAAGATCACCGGTGAGGGAAAAAAGAAGAACGGGCCGCCCGCCTATCACAAGGTTTTCGGTCAGGGGCTGGTTGAGGAGTGCCGGCGGGACGAGCGCATCGTCGGCATCACCGGGGCCATGCCGAACGGGACCGGACTCGATTACCTGGCCGAGGAGATGCCCGAGCGGTTCTACGATGTCGGTATCGCTGAAGGCCACGCCGTCTGTTTTTCGGCAGGTCTGGCAGCCGGCGGCATGAAGCCTGTCTGTGTCATCTATTCGACCTTCCTGCAGCGCGGTTTCGACCAGATAATTCACGATGTCGCCCTGCAGAATCTGAATGTGTTTTTCTGTCTCGACCGGGGCGGTCTGGTCGGTGACGACGGCCCCACCCATCACGGCACCTTCGATCTCTCGTATATGCGGGTCGTGCCGAACCTGGTGGTGATGGCCGCCGCCGACGAAAACGAACTGCGTCGCATGATCCGTACCGGAGTGTTGTATGAGGATGGTCCGATTGCTTTGCGCTACCCACGCGGAGCCGGAGAAGGGGTCACAATCGATCCCGAACCCCGCCCCCTGCCGATCGGTCAGGGGGTGATCCTGCGCGAAGGGAGTGATATCGCCCTGCTGGCCGTCGGCCGCATGGTGGGACGGGCTCTGGAGGCGGCCGACCTGCTTGCGACCGAGGGGATTGAAGCCACCGTCGCCAACGCCCGGTTCGTGAAACCTCTCGACACCGCTCTCATCGATCGCCTGGCCGGCGAGATCGGGACAATCGTCACCCTGGAGGAAAACAGCATCCGGGGCGGTTTCGGGGCCGGTGTTCTCGAATACCTGAGCGAGTCGGGGCAGTCCTCTGTCCGTACCCTTCTGCTCGGTCTACCCGACGCTTTCATCACCCACGGCACGATTGATATCCTGTTCAGCGAAGTCGGTCTCGATCCGGAGAGTATTGCCCGCCGGACGCGGGAGTTCTCGAACAGCATGAAGAAAAAGCGCCTGGGGAAGGGACGCGAAAAAAGATGATATTCGGCCTCATTCCGAACCTGCACAAACCCGAACTGGCCGAGTGCTTGCGCGATGTTGTCGCCTGGGCCGGAGCCAACGACGCACGCCTTCTCCTGCCCCCCGCCGCCGTCGAGCGGTTCCCGGAACTGTCCGATGAGCCGGTACTCGACATCCGCCCCGAGGACGAGATCGGCACCCTGGCCGAGTTGCTGGTGGCGATGGGTGGCGACGGTACCATTCTGGCCGCTTTGCGTCATGCCGGTAGCCGGGGTCTGCCCGTACTGGGGATCAACCTCGGCAGCCTCGGATTTCTGGCCGACACGTCCCCCTCCCATGTCACGGAAGCTCTCGACCGGGTCCGTGACGGCGAGTACAGGGTTGAGGAGCGTATGACGATAGAGGCCCACATCAGGGTCAAGGGCGAGACGAAACGGATGCTGGCCGCGAACGATATCGTCGTCGACAAGGGCGAGTACTCCCGGGTGATCGATATCGACGCCGAAGTAGACGGAGAATTTCTCAAGCGTTTCACCGGCGACGGCCTCATCGTCGCCACCCCGACCGGATCGACCGCCTATGCTCTGGCCGCCGGCGGACCGATCGTCGAACCGGGCATGCAGGCCCTGGTCGTGGCCCCCATATGCCCGCACATGCTGGCCTCCCGTCCGGCGGTCATTCCGGGCCACAGTGAGGTCTCGCTGCAGGTTCGGAGCAAGCATGGAACGGCCCAGATAACAGGCGACGGACAGGAACGAATTGTGATCGCCAGCGGCGACACTCTCGTGATCCGTCGCGGCGAGCACGTCAATAAACTGGTACGGACGGGACTCGGATTGCCTTTCTACGAGGTGCTGCGGACCAAACTGAAGTGGGGCTTCCGTGAACCGTCGGAGCGGAGCTGAATGAACGGCAACCAACCCACCGATCCCGCCCGCGAGCAGCGGCCGCCGTTCTCTTTCGAGGAGGATGCGGCCCCGATCTCCGATTCCGACCGGGCGGTCGATGACGCCGGACCAGCCGAGACAGATCCGGAAGAAGAGGGCGGGGAAGAGGACATCACCCTCGAGCTCAAGGGATCGAGCCGGCCCGAGCTGACTGCCTCCGAACCAGATCCGTCAGACGAGAACGGAACGCCTGAGGAATCCAGGGCAATCCCCGAGACGCCCACCGCGGAGGACCATTACCGGCTCGGACGCCGGATGAGCGGCGAAAAACGACCGCACGAGGCGGTCGAAGCCTATCGCCTGGCCCTCGGGATCGACCCGATGCATGTCAAGGCCCGCAACAACCTGGCCCTGGTCTACGACAGCCTCGGCCTGTTCGAGAAAGCCCTCGAAGAACTGCGCACAGCGGTCGACATCGATCCCCGCAATGTGGAACTGCGGGCCAACCTGGGCGCTCTGCTGGGCGAACACGGCTGTTTCGACGAAGCGGAACGGGAATTCCGGAGAGCCCTCGAAGCCGCTCCCGCCGATGCCCGGATTCATTTCAACCTCGGCCTGGTGTATTTCCGTAAAGGGCTCTACCTGAAAGCGATTCCCGAGTTCGAGCGGACTCTGTCCCTGGATGAGAATCATCGCGAGGGCCTCTTTTATCTGGCGCAGAGCTACAATCTCACCGGCCGTTACCCCCAGGCAGTTGCCATGTTCGAACGGCTGATCGTTCTCGACCCGGACAACCACCGGGCCTTCTGGTACCTCGGCATTCTCTACGATCGTCAGAAAGACCACGAAAAGGCGCGGGAGTACTATCAAATCTCCTACCGACTGCGGGATGAAGCCGGCGAGGAGAGTGATCCCGCCTCATGAAGTATCTCCTCATCTTCCTGCTTGCTCTGGCTCTGGTCCGTTTCCTGAATGCCCTGGTACATCTGGGGCGCACCGGAGGTCGTGACCCGGCCGGTCGGGCCCGACCGCGAACCGGACCGAAACGTTCCCGGCGACGAATACGCGATATCGAGGACGCCGAATTCGAGATCGTCCCCACCGCCGACGAAGAGGATACCTCGACCGATAGTTGACGCCGGCTCCCGCCTGTGATAGAAGGGAACACCGTCCTTCATCACTCCCTGTTCGACTTCTGCACGGAGGGAATCATGGAGCCTCGCTGGCTGGAACACTACGAGCCCGACGTCCCCCGGGAATTCACGCCCCCGACCGACAGCCTCTACGACATGTTCGCATCCGCCGTGGCCGACTTTCCCGACGGGGTGGCGGCCTATTTTTTCGGGCGTCCCTTCACCTATACCGAGATGGACGACATGACCGCCCGGGTTGCGGCCATGCTGCGTTCATTGGGGGTAGAGAAGGGCGATCGGGTCGGACTCGTTCTACCGAACATCCCCCAGTACCTGCCCGCGCACTTCGGGGTGTTGCGGATCGGAGCCGTGGTGGTACCGAACAATCCGCTCTATACCGACAAGGAGCTGGCTTTTCAGCTGAAGAATTCGGGAGCGAAAATCGTCATCGCCCTCGACCTTCTGGCCGCCCGGCTCGACCGCGTCTGGGAGGAATCGGGGATCGAGCACTGCATCCTCTGCCGTGTCAATGATTACCTGCCGGGTATGCTCAAGTACCTGTATCCGATCAAGGCCATGATCTCGGGCCAGAAGGCGAAGGTTCCCGCCGATGACCGTTTCAGCTACTTCACCGATCGGATCGCCGAGGCCGATCCGGACGCAGGAGAACCTGCCGAAGTCGGCAGCGAGGACCTGGCCATGCTCCTCTACACCGGGGGCACGACCGGGACGAGCAAAGGCGCCATGCTTACCCATGCCAACCTCCATTCCAACGTCACCCAGACAGCCCACTGGTTGACCGACATCAAGAGAGGGGAGGAGGTCATCATGGCCGCGCTCCCCTTCTTCCACTCCTACGGCCTGACGACGTGCATACACCTGGCGGCCAAAAGCGCCAGCACGGTCGTGCTGGTACCGCGTTTCGACGTGACCCATGTGATGAAGGATGTACAGAAACACGGCGTGACTATCTTCCCCGGAGTACCCACGATGTATGTGGCGATCAACACCCACCCCAAGGTCGGCAAATTCGATCTCTCCACGATCAGGGCCTGCATCAGTGGTGCGGCGCCCCTGCCGCTCGAGGTGCAGAAACAGTTCGAGGAACTCACCGGCGGTCGTCTGGTCGAGGGGTACGGTCTGAGCGAAGCCAGCCCGGTGTGCATCGCCAATCCGGTTTACGGGCGGCGGAAGATCGGCACTATCGGCCTGCCATTCCCGGGTACCGATGCCGCGGTCGTAGATCCCGAAACACGCAAGGAACTCGGTCTCGGTGACGTCGGCGAACTGGCGGTGCGCGGACCGCAGGTCATGCAGGGGTACTGGGAGATGCCCGAAGAGACAGCCGGCCAGCTGCAGGAGGGCTGGCTGTTCACCGGCGACATGGCCACCGTCGACGAGGAGGGTTACTTCGTCATCGTGGACCGCAAGAAGGACATGATCATCGCCGGCGGGTACAACATCTATCCCCGCGAAGTCGAAGAGATCCTCTATGAACATCCCGCCGTTCTCGAGTGCGGTGTGATCGGAATACCCGACGAATATCGCGGTGAAGCGGTCAAGGCCTATGTCGTTCTCCGCGAGGATGCCGAGGCCACCGAAAAGGAGATCATCGAATTCTGCCGCGAGAACATGGCCAAGTACAAGGTGCCGGCCGCGGTGGCCTTCGCAGAAGAACTGCCCAAGAGCCTGATCGGCAAGATTCTGCGCAAGGACATTCGGGCCATGGATGATGTGGGTGCTCTCCGGCCGCTCGAAAAGGAATGACCATGCCCGGTTTCGTACGCCGTCTGCGGATTCCGGCCCTTCTCCTGCTGATCTGCTCGGTTCTCGTCACCACGGCCCGGGCCCAGATCGCACCGGCCGAATATGCCGCCCGCCGGGCCGCTCTGCGGAGCGAGCTGGGCGAGGGACTCTATCTCTTCACCGCCGGGACGGACAACGCGGGCAGACAGAATCCCGACTTCCGTTATCTCACCGGCTGTCTCGAACCCGACGGGATTCTCCTGATGCTCGAGCATGCCGGCACGAGCCGGGACATTCTCTTCCTGCGGCCCCCCCGCCGGGGGAGCAGTTTCGATCCGGCCGGTTCCGAGCTGGCGGAAATCGGCCGACGGGGCGGTCTGGAGGTCAAAGACCTGAACGATTTCGAATCCGAGCTGAGGGAATTGCTGCCCCGGGAGGTACGGGTTCTGATCACGCCGCTGAGAAGCGGAGACGAGACCGTGGCCCAGATCTTCGAGATCATGTCCCAGAACACGCTCTTTATCCGCCCGGTGGGGGGTGAGGAGGGGCTCCGCTTCCTCTCACCCTCTCGCGAACTCTCCCGGATGCGCGGATTGAAATCAGAGGCCGAGATCGACCTGCTGCAGGTGGCCTCAGATATCACCAGGCTGGCCCAGGTGGCCGCCATGCGAACCTGCGAGCCGGGACGGAACGAATTCGAGCTGCAGGCCGTGATCGAGTACACCTTCGCCCGTTACGGCGCCCAGCGACCCGGATTTTCGAGCATCATCGGTTCGGGTTCCAACAGTCTGGTCCTGCATTACTCCGAAAACACCGCCTTCATGGCACCCGATGACGTCGTCGTCATGGATGTGGGAGCCGAATATTTCGGATACACGTCCGATGTCACCCGGACCATCCCGGTCGACGGCACCTTCAGTCCCGAACAGCGCGATATCTACGAGATCGTTCTAGCCGCCAATCTGGCCTGTGCCCGCCTGGCCGAGAACGCCGGCACGCCCTATCGGGTCCTGCGTGACGAAGCCCGGCGGGTATTGGGGGAGGGCCTGGCCCGGATCGGCCTGATCGAGAATCCCGAGGCAACCGTGCCGGGCCGCCGCAGTAGCCAGGTGGGACTGTACTTCTACCATGGCCTGGGGCACGGGATAGGTCTGGAGGTGCACGATTCGATGCCGGACGAGATTATTCCTGGTTCGTGTTTTACGATCGAACCGGGGATATACGTGCGTCCCGACGTGGTCGACCGTCTCGGTTCGGGGCCCGAAGCCGAGGCCCTGGGCGCCCGGATTGCCCCGGCGGTGGCGAAATACGCCAATATCGGCATCCGGATCGAGGATTCCTTCGCCTTCACCGACCGCGGTCTGGTCTGCCTGAGTGCCGGCACCCCGCGCACCATCGCCGAGATCGAGGCTGTCATGGCCGGAGAGAATCTCGCTGAAGCGGACCGTGACACCGAACTGGTCGAACTCTACCGCAGATACCGTATCCCTCCGCCCTGAGAGGAACGTCGGGATACAAAACCGGATCGAGTGCTTTCCGGGCCGGTTGTCCGATCAGGTATAGGCCGCGATACCGGTGATCGCCTGGCCCACGATCAGGGTGTGCATATCGTGGGTACCCTCGTAGGTGTAGACCGATTCGATGTTCCCCAGATGGCGCATGATCGGGTACTCGGCGGTGATACCGTTGGCCCCGAGCGTTTCCCGGGCCAGTTTCGCCGCTTCCCTCGCCACCTGGCAGCCGTTGCGTTTGGCCAGGCTCACCCGGGCGAAATCTGCTCGTCCGTCGTCCTTGAGCCGGCCCAGCTGCAGGTTCAGCAACTGCCCCTTGGTAATCTCCGACAGCATCCGGACCAGACGTTCCTGGACCAGCTGGAAACCCGCAATCGGGCGGTCGAACTGGGTCCGTTCCCGGGCGTACTGCAGAGCGGTGTCGTAGCAGGCCATGGCGCTGCCGATGGTGCCCCAGGCGATCCCGTACCGGGCCTGGGTCAGGCAGGAAAGGGGGGCCCTGAGACCACGGGCCCCGGGAAGGATACGATCGCCGGGAATCCGGCAGTCGGTGAAGATCAGTTCGCTCGTGACCGAGGCGCGCAGGCTGTGCTTGCGGAGCTGATCCTGGGTCGAGAAACCGGGATCGTCGCGATGCACGATGAAGCCGCGGACCTCGTCCTCGGCCTTGGCCCAGACCACGGCGACATCGGCGATTCCCCCGTTGGTGATCCACATCTTGGCGCCGTTGAGGATCCACTCGTCGCCCTCGCGTACCGCGCGGGTGACCATCCCCCCCGGATTGGAACCGAAATCGGGCTCGGTCAGGCCGTAGCAGCCCACCAGTTCGCCGCGGGCCAGACGGGGCAGGTAGTGGTTCTTCTGCTCTTCGGAGCCGTACTCGTGAATCGGCCACATCACCAGCGAGCCCTGGACGCTCACGAAGCTGCGCAGACCGGAATCGCCCCGTTCGAGTTCCTGGCAGATCAGTCCGTAGACGACGTTGTTGGTCCCGGCACAGCCGTAGGTTTCGGGCAGGTTAGGCCCGAGCAGGCCGAGTTCTGCCATCTCGCCGATCAGTTCGGCGGGAAATTCGTGGCGCTCGTAGTAGTCCTCTATTCCGGGAATCACCCGCTTCTCGGTCCACTCCCGGACCGTGTTACGAACCAGAATCTCATCTTCTTCGAGCAGAGAATCGAGATCCATGAAATCGACGCCTGCGAAAGGTTCCATGCCGTCCTCCCGTACCTGACACACATCAGAAACGAGCCCACAAACTCGGCCTCCGGATCGCCCGAGTCAATGTTACACCATCCGGCGGGTGCAATCGGACACGATCGTCCAGACAGGGCGTAACGCCGCGACCGTCTCGTACGTATTCTCTATAGACGGATCGCAGTGTGTCTCTGCCCTGCGATCAGGCGCCACGCAACCGTCGGCCCGGTTGGGGAGGTCACGATGCACGTGAATGGGCGCAGGATTCCGGTCGCTGCGGCGGCTGTTCTCGCAGCAGCGGTCGGGATCGTGCTCTTCATCATACCGGTCCTGTCACCACCCCCTACCGAACCCGTCGACCGCCACGCTCTGAGCGGGGCCATGGCCGGCCTGCACTTCCTGCACGCCCAGCGGGCCTATCCCGGTCCGGAACTTCCCCCCGAGCGATACCAGCGGGCCTGGCAGCGCACCCGGCCCCTGATCGCTGCCGGCCGAACCCTGCGCGCAGCCATCACCGGTTACGAGGAGCCGGCTCCCTGGAGACCGATCGGTCCGAAGAACGTTGGCGGCCGGACGATCGCCCTGGCGATCAATCCTCTGGATCCCGACATCATCCTGGCCGGTGCGGCCAGCGGGGGATTGTGGCGCAGCGACAGCGCCGGGGTGGGGGCCCGGGCCTGGCGGTACGTCGATACCGGCTACCCCGTTCTGGGGGTCAATGCCATCGCTATCGATCCCGCCGACACCGCCCGGGTTTACATCGGTACCGGGGAGGTCTACGGCAAAGAGACTTCGATCGGAGGACTCTATATCCGGACCACGCGCGGTTCGTATGGCATCGGAATCCTGCGCACCAGCGACGGCGGGGCAACGTGGGAGAAATGCCTCGACTGGTCGTACGATCAGCGCCGGGGGGTGCTGGCCCTCGATATCGATCCGCAGGACAGTTCGCGTATCTTCGCCGGCACCAGCGAGGGTGTGTATCGTTCGACCGACCGGGGCGACACCTGGCAGCAGGTTCTGTCCATCCCGATGGCGGTCGACCTGGCCATACATCCCGACCGGCCCGACACGATCTACGCTTCCTGCGGCAATCTCGGCACGCCTGCCGATGCCGGTATCTGGCGCACCACCGACGGAGGGGATACCTGGAACGAACTCACCACCGGGCTGCCCGCCACCTGGACCGGCAAGACGATGCTCGATATCTACCGGACTGCGCCCGAGGTGATCTACGCCGACGTGGCCAACGCCCTGAGCGATGAAGACCGCGAGGGGGTCGATCTCTACCGCAGCCTCGATGCCGGACAGACATGGGAAAACCTGAGTTCGGGTTGGATGTACTATCCCGATATCGCCCGCTATCAGGGATGGTTCTCGCACTTTGTGGCCGTCCACCCCGCCGATTCCAGTCAGGTCGTAGCGAGCGGGGTGTATTCCTACGTCTCCACGGACGGGGGACGCACCTTCCACCGGACCTCCCACAGCGACTGGTATCCGGGTATCACCCAACCCGGTCAGCCCGAAGGTGACAGCAACTATATGCACGCCGATATTCACTGCTACGCCCGCCATCCCACCAATCCCGATCTGCTCTTTTTCGGTACCGACGGGGGTGTTTTCCGCAGCACCAATTTCGGCTGGACCTTCCGGGGACTCAACGGCGGCTACCAGACGACCCAGTTTTACGGCGGATTCGCGTCGGCCCCCGATGACTCGACCGTGGCCATCGGCGGCCTGCAGGACAACTCCACCGTGATCTACCGCGGCTACGACGCATGGCAGCGCTGTCTGGGCGGCGACGGCGGTTATTCTGGGCTCTTTCCCACCGACGCCGAGACCTTTCTGGGCTCGACGCAGTACGGCAACATCTACCGCTCGACCGATGACGGGGATTCCTGGCAACAGATCAACAGCGGCATGCGCAACGAGGGCGATGTCTGTTTCGTGGCCCCTTTCGAGCAGGCCGAGACCGATCCCGACCTGATTTATGCCGGTCGCGAACAGCTCTGGCGCTCGACCGACGGGGGCGTCCTGTGGCATGTGCCGGGCTGGGCCTCTCCCCTGGACCGGAATCCGATTCTCTCGATCGGGGTCTACCGGCGCGATCCCGACGTGGTCTGGGCGGCCACGGTACCGGCCGTACAGCGGGCCGGGGTGCATCGCACCACCGACGGGGGCGAGACCTGGCAGAACGTGACCGGCTCGCTTCCCGACCGTTACCCGGTCGATCTACAGGCCGGCCGTCACGATGACCGGGATGCCTATGTGATCTTATCCGGTTTCGGCTCATCGCACCTGTTCAAGACATCCGACGCCGGGTCGAGCTGGCAGGATCTGGACCGGGGTCTTCTGCCCGATATTCCCACTTCGGCTCTCGTCATCGATCCGTTTAACAGTGATTGCCTGTATGTCGGCAACGATTTCGGCGTCTGGTTCAGCCCCGACGACGGGGAGAACTGGTATCCTTTTACCGAGGGCATGCCCACCGGGGCGCTGATCATGGATCTGAGCGTCTCGCGCGACAACCGGGCCCTGCGGGCCGTCACCCACGGTCTGGGGGTCTGGGAGCGCCCCCTGGTACGTCTTGCTTCGAGTGGAGACGACGATATCGAGGATACCGATGTCGAAACGGTCGCCATGATGCAGAACTACCCCAATCCCTTCAACGGCCGGACCCTGATCCGGTACGAGCTGCCGCAGCGGGCCCGGGTCAGGCTGGCCCTCTACGATGTGCGGGGGCGGCTGGTGCGGACTCTGGTGGACGGTCACCTCGGGGCCGGGGTTCACTATGAGAGCGTCAGCTCGCACAACCTGCGTTCCGGCGTCTACCTCTACCGCCTCGAGGTCGACGGCCGGGCGCTGACGCGCAAGATGTTGATTGTCAGATGAGAGGCAGGTGAACGAGATGAATCGCGTCCTTCGGTGCCGCCGTATGGCGGGGTGCACGCTGGCCTTCATTGTCACCCTGGCCGGGTGTACCCGCACTCCCACCGGCGCCCAGCGGGGAGTATTGCCGCGCGCCCTCACCCCGAGCGAGACCAGGGTCGTTTCCAGCGGCAACCTCTTCAGTCTGAAGCTCTATCGGGCCCACGCCGCCGAAGTCGGAGCCGAGAATATCTTCCTCTCTCCGCTGAGTGCTTCCATGGCCCTCGGTATGACTCTGAACGGCGCCAACGGCGAAACCCATACGGCCATGCAGCAGGCTCTCGAACTATCCGGTCTGACCGAGGCGGAGATCAACGAGGCCTACCGTTCTCTGATAGACCTGCTTACCGGCCTGGATCCGAAAGTGACCTTCGAGATCGCCAACTCGATCTGGTACCGCGATGGATTCAACATCGCGCCCGACTTCGTGGCCACCAACCAGACCTGTTTCGACGCCGTCATCCAGGCTCTCGATTTCTCGGCTGCCTCGGCCGCACCGACCATCAACGCCTGGGTCGCAGAGAAAACGCACGAGAAGATCACCGAGATCATCACCCCCCCGATCGAACCCGATACGGTCATGTTCCTGATCAACGCCCTCTATTTCCTGGGGGACTGGACCTGGCAGTTCGATCCCGACCTGACAGACGAGCGGCCCTTCCACAATCTCGACGGCAGCACATCGCAGGTTCCGGCCATGCGTCTGGGCGATGCCGACCTGCGGTATTATGCCGATGAGATGCTCCAGATGGTCGAGCTGCCCTACGGGGACTCCCTGTTCTGCATGGATGTGATCATGCCGGTCGGCCTGATGAGCCTGACCGAGTTCGTAGATGGGCTCGACCGCGACACCTGGCAGGCTCTGGTCAATGCCCTGCAGACACGCACAGTGGATCTCCTGCAATTTCCCCGGTTCATCCTCGAGTACGAATTCACCCTCAACGATGTACTCACCGCACTGGGGATGGGCATCGCCTTTACCGGATCAGCCGACTTCGAACGCATGCGTACCGGCGGGCCGGGGGGACTGCTGATCTCCCGGGTCAAACAGAAAGCCTTCGTGGATGTCGACGAAGAGGGGACCGAAGCCGCCGCCGTGACGGTGGTCGAGATCGCCCTGACGTCGGTCACCCCGAGCCTGAATATCTATATAGATCGGCCCTTCCTGTTCGTCATCCGCGAGCAGGCCTCCGGCACGATCCTCTTCATGGGACAGGTGACGGGATTTTGAGAATAAGATACAGGGCAATCGCTTCAAGCGATTGCCCTTCAACAGGTTGGATCTGGTGGAGCTGAGGGGGATCGAACCCCTGACCTCCTGAATGCCATTCAGGCGCTCTCCCATCTGAGCTACAGCCCCACGCAAACTGTGGTCCTGCGTCAAGATGCGGCTTTCGGCCCGGCGGTCAAGGTGAATCAGAACCCCGGGGGAAAAGGCGTGAAACGGCGCCAGATAACGGTTCGGGAGTGACCCGCCGGGCTGGATCCGGATTCGTGAACATGTCCGACGGTCCTGCGTCGTATATTATGGACAGCACCTGCTTGCCCACCCTTTTCGGAAGACCTCGAGGAGGTGACGGGACGCATGATCAGCAGGGTTCTTCATGGATGGTGGGCCTGGATCGCCGCGGCAATGGCCGCACTGGCGGGTCTGGGAGCCGTCATCCGGACTCTGATCCGCGGCCACCGGTGGCGTGTCGATCACACCCCCGGACCGATCGCGTAGAGACGGAGAAGGTTTGCTCAACCGGACACGAACAGCTCGACGCCGGTTCTACAGTCGCCGGGCCGTCACCCTGACGGGTGTCGCCTCGGCGGTTCTGATCGCTTTCGCCTCGCCGGGTTGCGACGGTCTCGGTCCTGATGGAGACGGGGGCTGGGGAAATAATCGCAACTGGGCGGGGGAGTATCTGAGGGTACGTCTGCTTCGCGAACAGCATCCGCTGCTGGGAGAATATTCTAGCCGTGATGCCGGCGTCATCTCGCAGCATGTGACCTGGGCAACCGGGGCCGGGATCGATTTCTTCTGCGTCGCCTGGCGCGGTCCGGGAACCTGGGGACACGAAACGCTGACCGACTATCTGATCCCCGACGCTGCTTTCGACCTGATCGACTGGTGCATTCTGTACGAGACTCCCACCATCCTGGCCGGCGACTCCGAAACGGGCAGTTTCGGTCTCAGCCTGACGTCCCGTGACAGCCTGCTGAGCCATCTCCTGCTCTTCCACGATTCCTTCTTCAGTCTACCGAACTACCTGCACCTGGGCGGATTGCCGGTCATCGTCATGCGTCAGACGCACAAAATCTCAGGGGATGCCCGGATCGCCCTGAACGCCGTGCGCCAGGCCTACGCCGACAGTACCGGCGGAGGAGCTTTTTATCTGATAGGCGACGAGGTCATCTGGGGCGCTTCCGCGGTTCCCAATCTCAGCCGCATCAGTGCCATGGACGCGGTGACGGGTATCGATCTGGCCACCCTGACGATCCACGACGGGTACCCGGCCGGATCGGGCGTGATCGAGGATCTGGCGGATCTCTGGGAATCCTATACCCAGACCCTGGCGGGTATGGACGATCCCATCCCCCTTATCCCGACGGTCATGCCGGGCTACAACGACCGGGCCTCGAGCGATATCCTGCGGCCGATCATCACCCGGGAACTGACCCTCACCCTGACTGCCGAAGCGGGTACCTACCGGGCGATCTGGGACCTGGCCAACACCTGGGTCGGCGAACCGGCCATCGTCCTGCTCAACTCATTCAATGTCTGGCGCCAGGACACACAGATCGAATACGTAGCCGACAACAGCCAGCCGAGCGGGACGACTCTGCCGAATACCGCGACGGGGGGATACCGGTACTTTCCGTATCAAAACCTGTATCTCGATGAAACAGCGTTGCGCAAAGGCGACGTTTTGCTGGGGGCAATCTACGAAGTCTGGTACGATAATCACCCGCCGGGCGGCTGAGGGCGATCGCGGCTGCCCTGACCCGGTCGGACGAATCCGGTCGGCGGTGGCGGCGTTCCAATGCGTTCCTGAAGCGTGTCCAGTACGGCCTGGAAGAAGCGCACCCACCCGCGGGGATCGTCCCGATAGGGTTGCAGAGCGGCTTCGAAGGCCGCCTGGGTGGTACCGTAGGCAGTGAATATTGCGGCCCTGGCCGAGTCGGGCGGCGGTTGTCCGGCATCGCCGGCCAGCAGAGCCAGATCGCAGTAGAGCTGAACCAGCCCGGCCTCGGGAGCGGGGGCGGGGGCTTTGCGGGTACAGGCAACCGTGAGCCCGGCGGCCAGCAGCATGATCGGGAGGAGGCCTCGCATGAGGCCAGTGTCGGATGAACGACGGGCGGTTGTCAACAGGGGCCGCCTGCAGCCGTTCTTCCTGCGGTCACCGCGCGGTGAAACGATCATGAAACGGGCTTTCGTCATCCTGATACTCCTGGCCGGGTCTATCCCGGCGCCTCTGGCCGCCCAGGACGTCTGGTTCGGACAGAACAAGGTCCAGTACCGGCGTTTTACCTGGACGACATTCGCCACCGAGCACTTCACCATCTATTACCACCAGGGCGGGGAAGAGATCGCCCGTTTCGCTGCCGTAGCCGCCGAGCAGGTGTATGACGAACTTCGCCGCGCCTGGCGCTACGATCTGACCCGCCGGGTTCCGATCATTCTCTACAACTCCCATAACGACTTCCAGCAGACCAATGTGATTCCGAACCTTCTCCGGGAGGGGATCGAAGGCTTCACCGAATACCTCAAGCACCGGGTGGTGGTGCCTTTCCAGGGTTCCTATGCGGATTTCCGGCACGTTCTGAACCACGAACTGGTGCACGCCGTTTCGATGGCCATGATCTACGGCCGGGGAATCGGCGGCCTGATGAGCCAGATCCAGTCGGGTAGTCTGCCGATCTGGTTCGTCGAGGGGCTGGCCGAATACGGCTCGATGGGCTGGGATCCCGATGCCGAGTCTTTCGTGCGCGATGCGGTCATCAACGGATATCTGCCCGAACTGCAGGATATTCACGGCGGTTTCCTGGCCTACAAGGGCGGGCAGTCCTTCTTTCACTTTCTGGCCCAGACGTACGGTCAGCGCCGGATCGGCGATCTGGTAATGAGCCTGCGTCTCGTGCCCGATATCGAGCAGGCCCTGGTCGCGACCGTCGGCCGGACGGTTGAATTGATTTCGCGTGACTGGCAACGTTTCCTGCAGCAGACCTACTGGTCGGAGATCGAGGGGCGTTCGCATCCCGAAGAGATCGCCCGGCCCCTGACCGACCATCACGAGGACGGCTCGCAGTACAACGTCTTTCCGGCGCTGAGTCCGGAGGGCGAGCGGTTGGCCTTCCTGTCGAACCGCAGCCGGTTCATGGATCTCTACATCATCTCGACCACAGACCGGACGGTCATCACCCGCCTGGGCAAGGGAGAGCGGACCGGCCAGTTCGAGCAGATGCATATCCTGCGGGGCGGCGTGTCGTGGAGCCCGGACGGCGAGCGGGTGGCGGTGGCTGCCAAGGGGGGTGTGCGGGATCGGATCTATGTGGTCGATGCCGAAAACGGCCGGGTCCAACGTATCCTCGATCCAGAGCTGGATGGCGTCTACGAGCCGGCCTGGAGTCCCGACGGGGGCCGGATCGCCTTCGTAGGCGTGTGCGACGGCTGGTCCGATCTCTACCTCTGCGATCTTTCCCGTGGGGATTTCTCCCGCCTGACGCACTCGAAGGACTACGAAAGCAATCCCGCCTGGAGCCCCGATGGCACCCGTCTGGCCTTTGCTTCGGATAGGGTCCTGCCCGGCCGGCAGCCCCGGCACCTCGACCTGCCGGTTTCTTTCGGGGACCGGAATATCTGGATCATGGAGCTGGATCGAGCCGATCGCCGAACCCTTCCGGTCATCACCGGGACATTCGACGACACGCACCCGCACTGGGGGCGGAAGAGCGACGAACTCTTCTTCATCTCCTTCCGATCGGGGATTCGCAATCTCTATCGCTGCGATCTGGCGACCGGTGACATCCGGGCGGTCACCGACGTGCTCACGGGTCTGGAGGCGATCTCGTACTGTGCGGCGACCGACGAACTGGTCTTCAGCGCCTTCAATGACGGCGGCTACGATCTCTGGCTCCTGGACGCTCCGCGCTACAGCCCGGTGAGGGGCGCACCGGCCCCGACCCGTCTGGTCCAGCAGCTGGAACTGGAGCGTTTCGCCGAAGCGGTGCAGCCCGCTTTGCCCGCCCGGCGCGATTCCACCCGCTTTCCGCTCGATCTTTCCCGCCTGCGGGCTCCTTCGCGTCCCGTCCCCTCCCGCTATCGCGAACCCAGCGCCCAGCTGCGCGAAGAGATACCGCTCACGCGCGAGCTGGGTCATGGGGTGCTGGCCAGTGAAGAACACCCCTACCGGCTCCGCCTCGAGCCCGATCTGGTATTGATGAACGCCGGCTACAACAGCTACTGGGGCCTCTCGGGCGCTTCCTATATGGAAATGAGCGATATTCTGGGTAACCACCGCATATCGGCCCAGGTGAGCCTCTGGAACTCTCTCGAAAACTCGAATTACCAGTTCACCTGGACCGGCTTCGGAAGCCGCCTGAATGTCGGGGCGAGTCTGTTCTGGTACAATTACCTCTATTACGCCTACGACGGCACCGGATCGCTCTATGGCGACCGGACCGGGGGCGGTCTGCTCTATCTCTCCTGGCCTTTCAGCCGTTTCCTGCGCCTCGATCTGCAGACCCGTTTCATCGGTATTCTGCGGCGTATCTATCTGACCGGACCGGCCGAACGCGTGTACCGTCAGCTCATCATCCCCGAGCTGAGTCTGGTCGGGGACAACACCGTGCCCGGGGTAACCGGATACATCAACGGCCGTCGTTTCCGCATCGGTCTGGCATCCAGTCCTCCCTGGATAGATCAAACGCTGCGATTCACCACCCTGAGCGCCGACTATCGTTCCTATCTGTCTCTGGACGAAGGACTCACGCTCGTGCTGCGCGGGGCGGGGGGGGTGAGCGAAGGACGGGAACCGCAGCGGTTTTATCTGGGCGGAAACGGGTACTGGTGGGGACCGCGTCATTCGCGAGCAGAACTCTATGACATCGAGAGCCTGTATTTCGCCAGCTTTCAGTCCCCCCTGCGGGGTTACGACTTTTACGAATTCAGCGGTTCCCGCTTTGCCCTGACCAACCTGGAACTGCGTTTCGAGTTCATCCGGTTGCTGGCCCTGGGCTGGCCTCTGCCCCTGCGCATCAGCAACATTCAGGGAGCGCTTTTCTGCGATCTGGGTGTGGCCTGGAATGCCGGCACTACCGTACGACTGCTGAACTGGAATGGGCTCCTGCCCGCTTTTGAAGACATCAGGAGCGGTATCGGTTTAGGCGCGCGCATGAACCTCGGGTTCTTTATCCTGAGGTTCGACGTGGCCTGGAAGAACACCCTGAACGCGATCAGCGGCAAACCCCGCTGGTACATCGCCCTGGGACCGGAGTTCTAAGTGAAAAGAACGACCTGCAGAACAGTGATACTGCTGGCCGCATGGGTTGTCCTTACCACCCCGGCTGCCGCCCAGCAGCAGATCGAGACGGTGCCCTCGGGACGGCTTGTCCTGCCACGCACGCAGAAGCCGGTCACGAACCTGCCGCCCTTCATAGACGCCACCCCGCTTTTCGCCGAGGTGTATGCCCGACTGGCACCGCGGGCTCTGGCTGGAGAGGGGGCCGGCACCGTGCGGGTGCGTGAAAATGAGGCGTATGTCGTGGGAGATACAAAGGATTTCTGGGTGGTGAATTTCAGCGCCGGAACCAGCTTCCCCTACACGCAGGAGAAGATCACGGCCGAATGCCGGGCGGTAGGCACGAACGCCTACTACTTCGTCGAGAAGGATGAACTCGACGTGGTCTCAGACGATGACGTCGACGCTTTTCTGGAAGCCTTCGAAGTCGCGTGTCCCAACAGCCCGCGCAACTCATCGGTCGGAATATACCAGAATGTGACCGGTGTCTTCGGGGAGGTACCCGATGTGGACGGAGACTCCCGGATCGTGGTGCTGATGACCCAGATCGATACCGAAGCGAGCGGTACGACGGGCACGGCTTTCTACGCCGGGTATTTTTACCCCGTGAACCAGTTCGCCGATCCGGTCGATTTCGGCGGCGGCATCAAACAACGCTCCAACCACACCGAGATGCTCTATGTGAACAGCCGGATGGTGGGCTACGCCAACAGTTCCGATCCCGAGGAGACTGAAGACGTCCACGATTTCGTCGAATCGACCATCGCCCACGAGTTTCAGCACCTCATCCACTGGGGCAACGATCCCGATGAAGTCACGGCCGTGAACGAGGGACTCTCCGAATACGCCTCCTTTATCTGCGGGTACGGTCTGCGCGGATTTGCCGGGTATGTGGCCCGCCCCAACGTGGATCTGCTCTCCTGGCGGCAGTTCCACAGCGTTCTGGACGATTACGCCCGGGTCTCGCTCTGGAGCTACTACCTCGGGACGCGGTTCGGGGAGGACTTCATCCGGTGCCTGGCGGAGAATCCGCTCGGAGGAGTGGCCGGCATCGAGGCCGCTTTTGACGATCCGGAGTCAGGAGCCGGCGGGGCCGATTTCGCGACCGCCTACAGAGATTTCGTCACGGCGATCTATCTGGGCGGCGACGAGGACGGAGACGCGCGTTTTGATGTCGCCCCGGTCGTGCCCTGGCTCGAGCCGGAACGGCACGAGAACCTCCTGCCGGCAACCGAAACGATTGCCCTGGAAGCACGCGGGGCGACCGCGATCAGGTACTGGAACGCGGCCGACCTCGACCTCTCCTTTCCCGACGGTCTGCCCACCGGTGTGACCGCCCGGCTGATCAAGATCGGCTCCGGCACCTATTCTGTCAGCGACCTGGGCCCGACCGGAGCCGCGGTCACCGGATTGGGAAGCACCTATGACGAGGCGGCGGTAGTACTGACAAATGCCTCGGTTGCGCCGAGCGGTTCTTTCCGCGTGAGTGCGACCGGAACCCAGCTCGATGAAGGTCTGGTCAAGTACGAAAACGGGCGCCCACTTGTACGGATAACCTTCGGGAACGCGTCGGTTCATGCCGGTCTGCGGATCACCCCCGAAGTCACGCCGGCCCGCCTGACCGGATTCTGGGTTTTTCTCATGGGCGGTAACAGCGTCGAACTCGAAGTTCACACCATGGTCGAAATC
Source organism: uncultured Gemmatimonadota bacterium (assembly GCA_964576115.1). Taxonomy (GTDB): domain Bacteria; phylum Blakebacterota; class Blakebacteria; order Blakebacterales; family Blakebacteraceae; genus CAYSYY01. The sequence continues at coordinate 69,956 of CAZNUA010000006.1, read as the reverse complement.
GCAGATTCCGATGGGGTATATGTGGTCAACGAGAATCCTGTCTATACCACCACGGTTATCCCCGAGTTCCAGAACGAAGGCTGGATCTATCATCCGATCGATACCGTTCTCGATTCGACCGGGGCCGGAGTGGAGTACCTGGTGAGCATCAGGATGGGTTCGCATGCCCTGGGGTATTCCGACCTGAACCAGAAATTGCGTCGCAGCTATGTCAGGGGCGGGGGGCTCGAGATCTGGACCGAACTGGGCGGGATTGAATTCGGCAATGGCGAGCACTACCTGGGCGACTGGATGTTCCGGGCCGAGTTCGCATATTACGATGTCACCGCCCCCGAGATCGCACTGGGATTGCTGCAACATCCGCTCTTTCCCGACCAGATCGAAGTCTGGATGGTCGGAGATGAGCCCCTGCATCACGGGCGCAGTACGGGCACTTTGACACCTTCCGGAGGATCGGCAACCGCTTTACTCTGGCAGAGCACCCTGGGCGGGTACGGGATCGTCGACCCCGCCCGCTCGCTGGGGGGGGCGACCCAGCTGACGATCGATGCCGTCGGGTATGACCGTTACGGTGCCGGCGGCCTGAGCGATACCGCGAGCTTGAACATCGGTTCAGCCTCTTTTGGAGCGGGTCAAACGGCGTACGTGAGCGCTCTCTGCGATCTTGGTCCCGTTACCCTCGATGTCCCCACCGGCGGGCATAACGGCACGACCCTGCTGTTGACTCCCTATCGCACGGTTCCGGCCGGTCTGCCGGGCGCTCCGTCAGGAGGCGGTTCCGTCCTCGGGGCCCCGGTCGTGGCCCTCGGTCCGGCCGGCTGGGAAGGTCCGGCCCGCGGAGCGATCCTGAGACTACCGCTGCGTCAGTTATCGGAACCGGACCGTGCGTACCACTTCGACCGCTGGGTCAACGGAGAGTGGACTCCGGTCGCAGGCGGGGTACGGCTCAGCGGCTCTGCGGCCTCCGGACCGGTACCGGGGGGAGGGTGGTACCGGCTCGCCCCGGGTCAGGCACCGCTGACGGTCGAACGGGGGGGAGTCGAACTGCTCGGCAACGCTCCCAACCCCTTCAATCCCTCGACCCGGATCAGATTCAGCATACCGGTCGACATGGCCTCCGAACCGGTCCGTCTGAGGATCATGAACGTCCGGGGGCAGACAGTTCGGATGCTGGTGGACGGTATCATGGGAGCCGGAACGCACACCGTGACCTGGAACGGAACCGACACAGCCGGACGGGAGGTGGCCACGGGGATCTACCTCTACCGCCTCGAGGTCGGCAAGACGGTCCTGGTGCGCAAGATGCTTCTGTTGCGGTGAGGGTACGATCATGAACGACAAGGATGGTATGATGAGAATCCGGACCGGTCCGCAGCGTATCCTCACAGCCCTGCTTCTGCTCGCGCTGACGGCCCTCGGCGGCTGCAGCAAGGAAACTACGACCGTCGAACGAGTCGATCAACTCGTCAACGACGGGTGGAAGCTCTTCGGAAGCGAGCAGTACACCGAAGCCCTCGACAAATTCGACGAGGCCCTCGTCGAACTGCTCGATTACCCGCCGGCCCTGCACGGCCGGGGCTGGTGCCTAGCCTATCTCGGGGAATTCGGCGAGGCCCGACTGGCTTTCGGAACAGCCAAGGAATTCGACTCTTCCGATCCCGACATCTGGGCGGGGGGAACCTTTGTCTTCGCCGCCCTGAACGACGACGACGAGACCGTATTCTGGGGCGAGACCGCCCTGTATGTGCAGAACAGGAAAAACGGGAACTACGAGTGGGAGTTCTCCAAACGACCCGAGATCACCCACCTGCACCTGCGGCTGGTCATGGCCCGGGCCTACTGGGCCCGGGGTTCCTGGACCCAGTGTGTCGATCAGCTCGACGTCATCGAACCAGACGTCGAACACGGGATAACGGCCCAGGCCCTGCTCGACGATCTGAGCCGGCTCTTTGCGATCTACGCGGCTCCGTTCTGAGCGGTGCCGCCGACAGTTGCCACCCGACACCTCTGGCGGAGAGACCCCGATGGCTGACTACATACCTGTACGCGCCCCTCGCGGCAGCGAGCTGACCTGCCGTACCTGGGGAGCCGAAGCAGCCCTGCGTATGCTCATGAACAACCTCGATCCCGAAGTCGCTGAATGTCCCGAAGAACTCGTTATCTATGGCGGTTCGGGTCGGGCGGCTCGCAGCTGGGACGATGTCCACCGCATCGTCGACGCCCTGCGCCAACTGGGCGAAGACGAGACCCTGCTGGTGCAGTCGGGCCGGGCGGTGGGGGTTTTCACCACCCACCCCGACGCGCCCCGGGTCCTGATCGCCAACTCCAACATCGTGCCCCGCTGGTCGGACTGGGAACACTTCCGGGAGTACGAGCGCCTGGGCCTGACCATGTACGGTCAGATGACGGCCGGATCGTGGATCTACATCGGTACCCAGGGGATCGTACAGGGCACGTACGAGACCTTTGCGTCCGCAGCCGAAAAGCACTTCGGCGGCGATCTGGCCGGACGTCTGCTCGTTTCGGCCGGACTGGGCGGCATGGGCGGCGCCCAGCCGCTGGCGGCGGTGTTCTGCGCGGCGGCTTCGCTCTTTGCCGAAGTCGATCGGGCCCGCATCGAACGCCGTCTCGATCACGGCTATCTGGACGAGATGATCACCGAGCTCGATCCGGCCATTGACCGGGCCCTGGCGGCCCGGGAGACCGGTGAAGCGGTCAGTGTCGGCTGGCTCGGCAACGCGGTCGATCTCATCGAACGCCTCGTGGAACGCGAAATCACACCCGACGTGCTGACCGATCAGACTTCGGCCCACGACGAATTGAACGGCTACGTGCCGGCCGACATGGACTACGATGACGCCCTGAAGCTGCGCGATGCCGATCCCGAGGAGTACCGCCGTCGCGCCATGGAGAGCATGGCCCGGCACGTGCGGGGGATGCTGACCCTGCAGCAACGGGGGGCGGTGACCTTCGATTACGGCAACAACCTGCGCGGTCAGGCGCAGACGGCCGGGGTCGACAATGCCTTCGATTACCCCGGCTTCGTTCCCGCCTACATCCGGCCGATGTTCTGCGCCGGTCGCGGGCCCTTCCGGTGGGCCGCCCTCTCGGGCGAGCGGGACGATATTCTGCGTACCGACGACCTGGTTCTCGAGCTCTTCCCCGAAGACAACATCCTGAGCCGCTGGATCACCCTGGCTCGCGACCGGGTGCCCCAGCAAGGCCTGCCCTCGCGCATCTGCTGGCTGGGGCAGGGGGCGCGGACCACGTTCGGTCTGGCGCTGAACGATCTGGTGGCCTCGGGCGAGCTGCAGGCTCCGATCGTGATCGGCCGCGACCATCTCGATACAGGCTCGGTGGCCAGTCCCTACCGGGAAACCGAGAGCATGATCGACGGCTCGGACGCCATCGCCGACTGGCCCCTGCTCAACGCCCTGCTCAACACCGCTTCGGGGGCCACCTGGGTCAGTATCCACAACGGCGGCGGGGTCGGCATCGGCCTCTCGACCCATGCCGGGCAGGTCATCGTGGCCGATGGTACACCCGAGGCCGCCCGGCGGCTGGAACGGGTGCTGACCAACGACCCCGGTTCTGGTATCGTCCGGCATGCCCATGCCGGGTATGACGAAGCCGTCGAGACCGCCCGGGCCAAGGGCGTAAAGGTCATTCTGCCGGAATAGTACCTGCGCCTCATACGATCCCGCCTGTCTGAGCGGGGGAGGAAAGACAGATGCAGAAAGCCGACCTGGTTCTGACCGGAGCCGGTGAGATCTACACCGCCCGTCCCGCCGGCGACGCCGGACCCGACGATCCGAGCCTGGCGGGCAGCACCGTGCGCCCCGAACTGCTCTCGGGGGCTGCGGTGGCGTGCGCCGAGGGACGGATCGTCTATGTCGGCCCCGAGTCCGAGCTTGAAACGGCGGTCGATCTGTCCGAGGCAACCGTGGCCGACCTGGATGGACGTCTGCTGACTCCCGGGCTCATCGATCCCCATACCCACCTGGTTTTCGACGCCCCCCGGCACGAGGAATACGCCCTGCGCTGCATGGGAGCCGATTACCAGGTCATCGCCGCCGCCGGGGGCGGTATCCGCTCCTCTGTCCGCACCTTCCGCGCCGCCGATGAGGAGACACTCTACTACCAGGCCGTACCACGCCTGCTGGCCATGGCTATGACCGGCACCACGGCGGTGGAGATCAAGAGCGGTTACGGCCTCAGCCTCGAAGACGAGCTGAAGGCCCTGCGGGTGATCGCCCGGCTCGATGACGAACTGCCGGTCGGGATCGTGCCGACCTTCCTGGGTGCTCACGAGATCCCCGACGAGTACCGGGAGGATCGCGAGGGGTATGTACGGCTCGTGATCGAGGAGATGCTGCCGGCTGTCGAGGACCAGGGTATCGCCTCGTTCTGTGACGTGTTCTGCGAAACGGGGGTTTTCACCGCCGAGGAATCGGAACGCATTCTGACTGCGGCCAAGACTCACAGCCTGGGAGCCAAGATCCACAGCGATGAGTTCGATGCCATCGGCGGGACCGAAATGGCGGTACGGATCGGAGCCGTGAGTGCCGAACATCTGACGGCGGTGACCGAGGGGGGGATCGCCGCCCTGGCGGGCTCGGACACCGTGGCCGTCCTACTTCCCGGCACCACACTCTTTCTGGGCAAGACCGACTATGCCCCCGCCCGGGCACTGCTCGACTCGGGAGCCGCGGTGGCTCTGGCGACCGATTTCAATCCCGGATCGAGCACCTTCCTAAGTCTGCCCCTGATGATGACAATCGCCTGCAGTCAGATGAAGATGCACCCGGCCGAAGCCTGGCAGGGGGTCACCACCCGGGCGGCCCAGGCCCTGGGTCTGGAGCACGAGATCGGCCGGATCGAAGTCGGCATGCGGGCCGATCTGGTCGTCTGGGACGCCGACGACTACCGCCTGATCCCCTACGCGGCAGGTCATCCCCTGGCCCTGGTGGTCATCGTCGAGGGCGAGATCCTGAGCTTCGATGGAGAGGATGAACCCGTTGCCGAATAAGAAGATACATTCATTAGTATTAGTTCTACTTGCAACCGGTTCTCTTCTCATGCCCGGCTGCAGCCGCTCCCCGCAGGGGCAGTGGTACAAAGGCAATACGCACTGTCATACTCTCTGGAGCGACGGGGATGCCGCCCCCGAGGTAGTGGTCGATTTCTACCTCACAGACGGATACGATTTTCTCTCCATCTCCGACCACAACATCCTCCTGCGGGGCGAGAAGTGGTTCCCGATCACAGAAGAAACGGGTCGTCTGACCCGCGCCCGGGTCGATGAACTCAGACGCCTGTACGGTACCGATTGGGTCGAAGAAGAAGTCCGCAACGGCCGGCCGATGATGCGGCTCAAGACCTTCGCCGAACTGCGCCGGCGGTTCTCGCGGCCGGGTGAGTTTCTCCTGATCGAAGGCGAGGAGATCACCGATTCGGCCGAGGGCGAGCCGGTTCACCTGAATGTCTTCCCGGCCGCGGAACTCGTGGCGCCCCAGCATGGCGAGACGATCGTCGCCGCGTTGCAGGCCAACCTCGCGGCCGGCAACGCTCTCGAACCGGTTGACGGCGCCGAACCACTGGTCCACGTCAACCATCCCAATTTCAGCTGGGCCTTCTCCTGGCCCGCACTCCTCGAGTCAGGTTGCCGCTATTTCGAGCTCTATAATGGCCACTCCAGCGTCAATTCCGACGGCGACGCCGAGCACATCAGTTGTGAGGAGATGTGGGATCGGGTCCTGATCCGGCAGACTGCGGAAGCCGCACCAGGCGAGCCGGTGTCCCTGCTGTACGGCCTGGGTACAGACGATACCCATAACTACTATACCGACGATCCGAACCGGGCCGTGCCGGGACGGGCCTGGGTCATGGTCCGGGCCGCCGAACTTACCCCCGGCGCGCTGCGCGAGAGCTACGAAAGAGGCGATTTCTACGCCTCAACGGGAGTCCTGCTCGAGGATCTGCAGGTGACCGGCCGGAAAGTGACCCTCCGGGTTGCCGAAGAGGCCGGGATCGCGTATACGGTGCGCTTCATCGGCGCCCGGCCGGCCGAAGACGGCCTGCCCGAACCGGTCGTATTGCTCGAAACCTCGGCCAATCCGGCCGTCTACCGGTTCTCGGGCGATGAACTCTACGTGCGGGCCACAATCCTGTCTTCGAAACCGCATCCGTTACCCAACACCCCCGGAGAAGTGGAACGCGCCTGGATCCAGCCGGTCCGGCCGGGACGGTAATCGGTCTGAACATCCCGCCGGCCGGTTCGTCCGGAGAACAACAGACCGTTGCTCCGCTTATCGCCAGCGCGGGAGTTCGGATATGGAATCAACGAGGTTGCGTTGCCGGTTTTCCGGGATCCTGTCACTGATCTTCCCGCTGCTCCTTCTGTTCTGCGCTCCTGTTATCGTCACGGCTCAGACAGAGTGCGAAGGTGAGTACCGCCCGTACCGTTTCGTCACCCCCGAGGGAGAGGAGATGTATTTCGGACATGCGGTCCTGATCGAGCCGTATGCCGACCGTTATCTGATCGTACAGAACGGTCCGCGATACATACGTTACACCCTGCCGGGGCTCGAATACGTTGACCAGCGAACCATGGCTGTCTTCGTCTGGAGCATCCATCCGCTCTGGGAAGAAGACGGCACGTTCTGGACCAATGACGTCCCGATGTCTCACTTCGGAGAGGGGCTCTTCGCCCATTTCAACGCCCGCGGTGAGGTGCTTGGGATCTTCGGGGAATTCGATCCTATGGAAAGATACGGCCGACCCCGCATGCTGCAGATCACCATGAACGGCGGTGGCCTGTACCGCCGGCCCGACGGGAATTTCGCCTTCATCTACGGGTACCAGCCCCGGATGCTTGTCTTCTCGCCTTCCGGCGAGCAGATACGCGATCTCGAGCTCGACATGCCCTGGTTCGGGCGGGGCCGAATCAACCCCTTCCGCTCCGAACAGTTCGG
>CAZNUA010000006.1:0-62882 GCA_964576115.1 uncultured Gemmatimonadota bacterium | reverse complement strand
GACGGCAGCCTGATCGAAACGATCACTCTCCATGCCGCGCGACGATTCCAGTACGCCTGGCCCAGACCTGACGGGGGATTCCTGCTCATCCCTTTTCCGACCTTGCGGACTGTCGAGAATCACAGGGACGAATCGCTGCTGGTGACCATCATCGGCGACGAACTGGATACCCTGAACACCGTCGAGATCGGACCCGTACAGGGGCCGTATGTTTCCGAACGCGGGTACATCATCTGGCGTGTGTTCAATGGTTCACCGAGCGTCGCAATCCATCCCGAACGGGGGATCTATACGACGACCGGGATCGAATCGACCATCACCGTTCGTGACTATTCGGGTCGCATCGTCCAGATCATCGAAGCCGGAATTCCACCGGAGCCGGTCAGCCGTCAGGAGCGCCGGACCGTCAGGGCTGCTCTTCGGTTGATGGCGGACGAGGCCCCTTCCGAGAGGTGGAGGGCCAGGGCCAGGGTGGCGCTCGATCACGATGTGTTCTGTGATCCGAAAGCCTTCTGGGATGAACTGATGGTTGATGAGAACGGGTATCTCTGGGCTTCGTTACCATATGATACTTTCAACTTCTTTGATCCGGATAGATCCGGAGCCAACAAAGGGCTGTTCCGGGTATTCAGCCCCGAGGGAGAATATCTGGGTATCACGAAGGTGCCGGCTCCTGGTTCCTTTTCCCGGGGGCACTTCATCGCCCTGCAGGAAGACACAGAAACATGGGACATCAATGTCGTCCTGTATCGTATCGAACCGGCGGTGGCCGGATTCCGGTTCCCGGAATGATACGATACCCAGCTCGTTCGTTCTCTGCGAACAACAGCATGGAAGACCGGGTTTCAGCTCTCCCTGATCAGGTAGGAACCGCGGGCGCGGTAGCGCTGCTCGCGTTCGCGTGCGATACGTTCGGCCAGGTACATTTTGATCAGTGACTGATAGGGGATGTCCTGTTCGGCGGCCAGGACCTTGAGTTCCTCCAGCATGGCTTCGGGCAGGCGGAGCGAGATCGTTGCCGTCGATGGTTTCAGGGCCGGGAAAGAACCCTCTTCGGCTTTCTCCCAGTCGAAATAATCAACTACATCATGAACGGCCCAGAACTGCTGTTCCTCGCCTTCGTTCTCGAAGGGGGGCAGGGGCTCTCTATCCGGTTTCTTCGGACTCATACAGACTCCGTTCCCGCTGGCTCATGGGACGGGCCGAGATGATCCTGATCCGGTCATCCCGGATGGTAAAGACCAGGGTCAGCAGACGCCCTGAACTGGTCTGGCCCATAGCCGCGTAGCGACGCTCATCCGGCGTCGAGTGCTTTCGATCATCCGCCACCCGTATCGGGCGGTTGAAAAAGACCTGTTCGCATTCCCCGCGGCTGACCCGATGCTGCTCCCAGTTCTTCCCTTCATTACCGGCATTCCATTGAAAACCGGTACATGCAGCCAGCCTGTTGAGGATCTCGGACATGTTTTATGTATATAGTACACATATACATCAGTCAAGGTGAACTAAACTACCTGCATTGGCATACGTCCCGATGGTAGACTGTCTACGGCAACCGGTGTATTGGTGCCATGGCAGGATTGACTGTGACGTTTTCCGGTGACGGCTGCGTTATCGCATCTCCCGCACCCGCCTTTGACCGGGCAGCCGGCCGGTTTTCTTCAGATCCCGGGGGGAAAGTATGACGCGACAACGCTCGTTCTCCTTTGCGACTGTTCCGTCTCTGGCCGTCACGCTGATGCTGGCGCTGATGTTGTCCCCGCCTGCAGTCCGGGCCCAGCAGGCCACCCAGGCCGAAATCGACGGCTACCGGGCCCTGCTGACCCTGATGCGGTCGGGTGAGTTCGAGGAGGTCATCCAGCAATGCGAGGAATGGTTGACCGCCTACCCGCAGTCAGCAGGCATCCCGACCCTGATGCGGCAGATGATTCCCTATGTGGCCCGGCATGACGTCACCTCGCTCCGCATTCTCGAGTACGCCCGCCTGCTGCGCCGCGGCGAGGGCGAAACACCGATGGCGTTCAATAATGCCGCCTGGGCGCTCTTCGAGGCCAGCGCCCACTTGGACACGGCTGCGGTCTGGGCCGATATCGCCATCGCCGGGTTCCCGGCCTATGATGAGAGCCCGGCCGGACGCAACAACCGCGGCATGGTTCTGGATACGGTGACCAATATCGCCCATGCCCGGGGCCAGACCGAGCGGGCCATCGACCTGCAGCGTGAAGCCGTCGAACTGACGGGGAACAATCCCGACTACATGGTCAATCTTGCCACCTTCCTGATGGCTGACGAACGGGATGAGGAAGCCACCGGGATCGTGGTGGACGCCATTCTCCGGAATCCGCGTCACGCAGACGGGCTGGCCCGGTTCGAGGAACTGGCCGCCGAAGGGGCCCAGAGCGAAGAGGCCCTTGTCGACTGGAAGTCGGCGGCCCTCGAGCGCGGACTCGAACGCAGCCTGGCAGGGGCCGAAGAACCGGCCCGGGTCAAGGGAGAGCTGGCGGCGGTTCTGTACGAACTGGAACTTCTGCCCGACACCGCCGTGGCTTATGCCCGCGAGGCCCTGGCCCGCGATCCCGATGAAACGGCTCTCAAAGGGATTCTCGGAGCCCTGCTGGTCGAGCAGGAAGCCTGGGCTGAAGCCGAAGGATACCTGGTCGAAGCCCGGCTCCTCACGCCACGCGACCGGCGGGCTCAGGCGGCCTTCGACCGCCTGGCCCAGATCAGGTCGGGCGGAGATGAAGATTGGGATGCTTACCGCGACCGACTCTTCGAACAGGGGGTGGAGCGGATTCTGGACCGGGTCCCAGACAATCTGGCGACCAGGCAGCAAATAGCCAACTCCCTGCATGACATGGAATTACTGCCCGACCTGACCCGGCAACTGGCCGGTGAAGTTGTGGACCGGATGACACTCGAGGCCGGGCCGGATGCCTTCGTGGCAGCCCGGGTGCTCCTGGCCCAGCTCGAGCAGGGCAGCGAGAACTGGGAAGACGTGCTGGCGGCCCTGGAGCCGGCTCTGCCACTGGCCGCACCGTATGAATTCAACTTTCATACCACCCGGGGTGCGGCGCTCACGGCCCTGGGGCGCACCGAAGAAGCCCTGCAGGAGTATCTCGATGCTGCGGCTGTTTACGCCCATCCCAACATCATGCGTCCACTCCAGGAGCTGTGGGAGGAGACCTACGGGGCCGAGCGGGACCTGCAGGCCGCCCTGGAGCAGTTGCAGGCCGAGCTGGAAGATTGGCACATCGAGGGCACTTTCGCCGTCCCCGACGACTGGTCGGGGCGGGTGGTGCTGGCCGAACTCTTCACCGGTTCGGAATGCCCGCCCTGTCTGGGGGCCGATCTGGCCTTCGACAACCTGCTCCTCTACTACCCCGATCAGGTTCTGGGCTTACTCGTCTATCATCAGCACATCCCCGCGCCCGATCCGATGACCAATCCCGACTCCGAAGCCCGCCGCGACTACTACAATGCCGAGGAGCGGCTCATCGGCGGGGTGCCGACCGCCATCATCAACGGCCGGGATGTCATAGGGGGAGGGGGCGGAGCGAACATCGCCCGGGCCCGCTTCCAGCGCTACTCCTGGTCGATCGAGAACCAGCTCGCCCGACCGGCGGGAGTCGAGGTCGTGGTCGACGGCCGCTGGGAGGGAGACCGGCTCCAGGTCATCGCCTCGTACCAGGTAACCGATCCTGACCTGCAGACGAGCGAGAACCTGCGCCTGCGCATCGCCCTGGCCGAAGGTCCAATCCACCATGAAGGCAGTAACGGCGTGAGTGAACACCCGATGGTGGTCCGGCAGATGATCGGCGGTCCCGAGGGCTTTGCCATCGACGCCGGGAAGCAGCGATCAATCGTGAACTGGATCGACATCGGCGAGCTGCAGGCCGAGTTGCTCGATTACCTGACGACGTTCGAAACCGAACAGGGGTATGATTTCCCCGCCCGCCGGCACGAAATCGACCGGGATGAGCTGGTCCTGGTGGCCTTTGTGCAGGACGACAGCACCCGTGAGATCCTGCAGGCCCGGGTACTGAGGCTGCGCTGATGTCCTGCTATCAAGACATGTCCCGGAAAAAGATCACCGTCGTTCTCAGGATGAGTCTCCTTCAGCTTCTGTTCGGCCTGCTCGGCGCCCCCTGGTCACCGGCAGGTGCTCAGAGTGGGGCCGAACATCACGTCATACGCTCTGAGATCGACGGTGTGCCCCTGGTGCGTACCGAGGGGGCTCCGCAGCACACGGGGCCGCTTTTCGAGGTTGAGCTCGATCTGGTGATAGGTCGCGAGAGCGGGGAACCCGAATGGCAGATCTTCTGGGCCAGTCCCGATATTCTTGTGGCCCCCGACGGGCGGATGGTCCTGATCGAACCTCGCCGTTGCGAGGTCTACATCCTCTCGCCTCAAGGAGAATTACTGGTCCGCACCGGCGGTTCCGGCTCGGGGCCGGGGGAGTATCGGCAGCCGTGGTTCACGTACTGGGATGTCACCGGGGAGGTCGTCCTGATCGACGACCGAGCCCTGAACCGGGCTACGCGGCTGTCGCTGACGGGCGAAGTGCTCGACACCGTGAACTATGGTCTGGTGTCGGACCGCGCGTGGCGGTACTTCCTGCCACAGGGCAACGGCAGCTACCTCGGCTATGACATGGACGCCGCACGTTCCGGGGTCACTGCCAGGCCCCATGAAACGCAAAAAACGTACTGTTTCCTCGATGAAGAATTCACCGTCATCAGGGAGTTCATGGAACTTCGTTATGAATCCGATTTCGCCACCTCCGAGTACACCGGCGCTCCGATCCCCTTTGCCCGATGGCCCGATATCGTCCCGTTCCCTGACGGGAAGCTGCTTCTTTTCGACCCCGAGGCCGGACGCCTGACGGTCATGTCGTCTGAAGGCGAGCCGCAGCTGCACATCGAGCGGGAGTGGGAGCGTCCCCGGGTTTCGTCCGCCGATCGGGAGGAAGCCCGCCGGTACTACACCGAGAACGATCAGGCCTATCTGCGCCGGATCGCCAAACGGATCCCCTTCCCGGACCGCTATCCCGCGTTTTCCCGGGCTTTTCCCGATGCCGAGGGACGGATCTGGGTCGAGTACGTTCTGGGCCCCACTCCGGCCGGCAGAACCGACCGGTATCTGAAATACGATGTTTTCAGTTCCGAGGGGGTCTGGTTGGGAGTGCAGGAATTCGATTTCTACCCGGCCGTCATCGGCGGCGGCTGCGTCTATCACCGGGGCGCCCTGGTTGAAGACGAAGGCCCGCGTATCCAGCGTTTCCGCCTGAAACCTCTGGCACCGGGGTTCAAGTGGAAGGACGATAGAGAATAGAAGGGCACCTGTTATCACTCAGGAGGTGTATCTCATGCCTGTTCTGCCATTCAGACGAACCTGTCGGGGACTCCTGATCGGCGTGATCGCTACCGTCTGCATCACCTCTTCAGCCCACGGGCAGGTCGATCCAGAAATGTACCTGGAGCGGGTTAACCGCCTGCTGCTGAGCCGGATCGCCAATCTGGACTATCACCCCGCCTACGGGCTGCTGATCGCCGATGAGGGCACGCGCACTGTCTGGCGGATTAGAACCGACGGCCGGGTGGACTCCCTGTGCCGGAGGGGGCAGGGTCCGGGCGAGTACGAAGAACTCACGGCGGTTCGCTGGGGACCGGAAGGCACGATTCATATCGCCGGGAACAGCCGGATCGTGACCTATACGAACGAGTTCGAGTATCTGAGCTGGATCCGGGGCATTATTCCGTGGGATCTCGAGGTCGCCAATGAGCGTCTCCTTTTCGTTGCAGCTCGGATGGGAGAAGATGGTCCGGTTGTGATGATCGAACCCGAAGAGGAGAGTCGAACCGCCGTCACCGAATGGCGCGATCCCGAACCCATTACCGGGAAAACGCGGGATACCCTGGTCAGCAAGGCGTTCCTCGACTGGGATCCGGACAGGGAACTGCTCTTTATCTGCTATCAGATCGATGCCGGCATCGAAGTCGTCAGGGGCACCGAGGTCATACGCCGCTTCACGGTCCCCAGTGAAACAGTCGAACGATTGATCAAGGAAATGCGCGAAGAGAACCGGAACCTCTCGGGCAATATCGGCGGCATGATTTCGATCGCGCTGTTCAGCTTCTGCTTGGCTGATGACGGCACCCTGCTGGTCTCGGTCGGCAGCGAACTGGTGCGGGTCACCTCGGCCGGTGAGGTTCTGGGCCGTGCCCCCTGGCCGGAGGGCTACCGGCAGTTCTACGCCGGTCCGGCGGGATATGTGTTCGGGATCGAACGGGATACGATGCAGCTGGCCCTGTTTCCCCTGAGCGACATCTTTGGGCATTAATTCGTGCAATCGTGTTCTGTCGGCGACTCGTTATCAACCGGTTCGGCACTCGCTCAGGACGAAATCTCCCCGGGGCGCGACGGCGGCATAGAGTTCGGTCAGCTTCGTAAGGGTCGGGACGGCCCGACCCTGCTCATACCGGGCATAGGCATTCAGAGACTTCGCGCCCAGACGAGCGGCGACCTCGGCCAGGCTCAGACCGGCCCGCAGACGGGCCCGTCGCAGGAGCAGGGCCGTCAGACGTGATTGATCACTGGCACCCAGTTCGAAATAGTCACCCTGGCCGGGATAGACCTGGACGGAGAAACCGTCCCGATCGACGAGTAATTCGACGGCATCTGCGATCATAGCGAAGGCGTCCTCCCGCGAATATCCCTGCGTGTAGACACCGAGGATGGGGACTTCGATCGCCCAGTAGCGTCCGGATGGGAAGACCCGACCGGAGAATCTCATCTCTTCTCTCCCTTCGCCTCTTTCAGAATGGCCATGGCCGTATACTCATTCAGTTCCTTATGTCTCGGCACAGCCAGTTCCCTCTCACCATCGGTCCAGATATCATGTCGACGTCCATGCCTGGCGAACCACCAGCCGTGAGTACGCAGGCATTTCTCGAGGTCTTTGCGTTTCATGACAATACTACACTTATATGTGTAAAATTCAAGTCCTTTGACAGGACCGATGATGCTGCGCGGGGGGTGTGACGGCAGGGGAGTCAGATCATAGACAGTGGCTCTGACAGGATCCCTCTGCTCATGAGACCGGTGTGGAACGGAATCTCCGTCCCGAGGGGTCTCTTCCCTCACCTGGTACAGGCCGGGAGGTCGATCTGTTCACGCCGGGCATGCCGCGATTGAGCTCCGGTTCGAATATCAGACGGTATCAGCGATCGAAGGTCGGGGTCGAGTCGACGAACTCACCTTCGGCGGTGAGCAGGAAAAGAGCCCCCGTTCCGGCCTGGACCTCGCCCCGAAAGACCTCACGGCCGTTCCCGCCTGCGGTTCCAGCCGGCGGGACGATCACGAACTCCTGCCCGGCGGCGGTCTCGTTGATGGCAATGACGAGGGTGTGCGCTTCGAAATCCCGGAAATAGATCCCGAGCCCCTCGGGGGTACGGGCCCGGAAGCGATTCGGGTAGGCCGCCCCGGCAGCGTGGAGCGAGAGGTCGTGACAGGCGCGCTGTAGATCGCCGGGCTCGGCCCACTCCAGGGGCAGGGCATAGTGCCGGATCCGGCCGGCGCCGTAGTCGGTGACCTTCGGCATGGCCCCGTGAGCGGCGGCATAACCCGATTCGACCGCCTCGAGGGGAAAGCGCAGGCAGGGCTCGCTTTCGGTTCCGGGCACCTCGGCGATCGTCTCAACGAGCCCGAGCGGGCGTCGGATCGTACCCAGGCGTTCGGCCGGCAGGCCGGCGTCATCGGCCTCGAAAAAACCCGAACAGTGCAGGATGGCGCCCTGTTCAACCGCCGCGAGGATATCGCGCCAGGCCCTGTCGCTGATTCCCGAACAGGAGGGCAGAACGATCAGATCGGGAGGTGCGGGCCGGGTGAGCTGCTCGCCGGTTCTATACTCGCTCACCATGCGGATCGGGACCTGCCCGATCTCCATCAGATTGCGCACCAGCGCCCGGGTGGCCCCGGTCTGCAGGTCGCGGGGTCCGAAGAGACCCGAAAAGGGCACCACTACAGCCACTTCGGGTGCGACGGGATCGCGGAAGAGATGCCCGTGACGGTCGATGAAGGCAGAGAAGTCGCGCAGAATCCGGTGTTCGGGTTTGTAACTGCCGTCGGGCCGGCGCAGACCGATGGCCACCTCGTTATCGGACGGCATGTAGGGATTGACGTCGTAGACCCATTCGATCGCGCCCCAGGCCCCGGCCGCGAAGGCGGCCGCCAGCTTGCGTGAGAGCAGATCGGCACAATCGTCGAGGTTTCGCAGGGACTCCCCCGAGAGTAGTTCGCGCTGCATGATCCCGGTTTCGCTCACCAGCAGGGGTTTGCCCCCCCAGCGGGCCATGAGTGAGTCCCAGAGCTGGGCGTCGTTGTGCCACCAGGTGTGCATGGAGGTGAAATCGACCGCCCGGCCGTGAAAGAGGGGAGAGGGGCGTTCGACCAGCCCCCCCTCGTCCTGTCCGACCGTGACGGCGGCGCCCGAACCTGCCGACCGGATCGCTCCGGTCATCGCGTGAACCCAGTCCTCGAACGCATCCTGGGCGAAGTGCAGGTAGTCTTTCGCTCGCCAGGGACGGGACTCTTCCATGTAATAACGCTCTGAAAAATCGCTCTCCCGGGGCAGGTCGATGGTCTCACCGGGAAGCAGGCGCCAGCGCGCCCGCACGCGCTCCTGCCAGGTCATATCCCCGTGATCCTGTTGATCGCCGCCGTACCGGGAGCGCAGCCAGGTCAGGAAGGCGGACGTCTCGTGTTCGTCCCCGTTTGGGCGACAGACCCAGAGACGGCGCGGATTGGCGAAGCTGGGCTCGTTGATGAGGTCCCAGATCATCTCCCCGGCAGGCGCGAACCTGTCCGCAACAGCCCCGACATACCGTTTCTGTGCCGAGAGCGAGACCGGATCGAAATAGGGGCTCGCGCCCCCCCAGGCCGGTGGAGTGAAGGCGAAGAAGGTGAAAATGACCGCCACACCGTGCCGGCGGGCACTCAGGTAATAGGCTTCCAGGGCCCGCAGCCAGGCTTCATCGACTTCACCATCGGCGCTCATGATCCGCTCGAAACCGGTCCAGACCCCGGTGCGGGTGAGAGTCATGCCCAGGGCGGCTATCTCCCGGAAGGTGTCGTCCCAGACAGCCGCGTTCGGCTCGAACAGATACTGCCGGTGCACGGTGGAACTCATGACTGTTGAACCGACGACAGGATCAGGTATTCCGTTGCGTAACAGTGTATAACGATCGAAAGATAAAGCATCGCCGGAAGTAAAGAGAGCTTCATCCATGATCCAGAAACCGGTCTCGGCGGGCTGGAAGCGGTCGATGCGGGCCCGCAGGCGATAGAGGCCGGGCCGGGTGAGACGGGGCAGGGGCACGGCCGAGGCACTCTGCCGTCCGGCGGGCAGGGTGAAGCCCCTCAGGCGACGCTCCCGGCCGTCTGGTTCGATCAGGGTCAACCGGACGTTGACCGGGATCTCGCCTTCGGCTCCGGGATCGAACAGACGCAGGGTCACCTCGGGCTGTTCGCCCTCGTGAAAGCAGCCGTACAGGGGATCGAGACGGGAGTCGGTGACCGGTGCCAGAGCCTCGATCATGAGCAACTCGAGTTCATCTGAACTCGCCGGGGTTGAGAGCAGCCGGAAGACCCAGCGCCCACCGGCAAAACGACCCTCAAGACGGTCGATGGCGAAAGCCCCCGCTGCGGCCGGAAACCGCTCGTCCTCACCGTCCAGATGAACGAAAGAGAGAGGCCGGACGATCCCTTCGCGGGGACCGTCGGAGCCGTCTTCAGTGCCCACCCGCTTCGTCTCGCTCAGACGCGGCTCGAGAATCGCCACCCGGGCACCGGCAGGCAGAACCATATCGGCCGGAGTCGGCCACTCACGCTCGAGCCAGTGGTGGCGGGCGCCGCCGGCATTACGGACATAGATGCGGTTGAGATTGAGTTCTTTGAGCAGTGAAACAGTCGGGGGCTGGACGATCCGGTCGCCTGGCGGGCCTATGACCGGGCGGGTGAAGGCTTCACCGCCCAGGTGCAGCAACCGTCCACCGGCTTCGAGGAACTCGACCAGGGCCGGCCACGCCTCGGCCGGAAAGGCGCCCCCGTGCCGCCAGACCAGAACCCGCCCGGGATCGAGTTCGTCGATCAGTTCCTCGGTGCTCCGGGCCACGATGACATGCTCGGTCAGCGGAAAGGGCAGGGGCAGGTCGAGCCCGGAGGCGGGGAAACCGGGCTCGGCGAAGATCAGAAAGAGAGCCAGGGCCTGGGACAGCATGGGTACGACACCTCCTGCCGGTCCGGAGTCAGAACACGTTCCCTATCTCAGAGCCCGGATGCGCACCTCGATATCGGTGTCGGCCAGCAGCTCGACCAGCTCCTGCGGATCGGTGTTGCCGTAGTGATAGGGATAGAGGATATGCGGGTGGAAGGCGCGGGCGGCGTCGGCCACCATCTCGGGTGTCATGGTGTAGGGCAGGTTCATCGGCAGAAAGGCGATGTCGATGTCGCGCAGGGCCTTCATCTCCGGAGTGTTCTCGGTGTCTCCGGCCACATAGACCCGGGTATCGCCGAAGGTGAGCACGTAGCCGTTGCCGGAGCCCCGGGGATGATAGGGCGTATCGCCGCTGCGCATGTGCACGATGTTGTAGGCCGGGACGGCCTCGATACCGAAGCCGAATTCCTCACGGGTGTCCCCGTTGCCCATGATGACACTGCCCTCGAGCGGTTCGCCGCAGGCTGCCGTGCAGATCAGACGAGTGCCTTCGGTGGCGATCTGACCGATGGCGTCTGTATCGAGATGATCGCCGTGCTCGTGCGTGATCAGGATCAGGTCGGCGTCGGGCAGGGTCGCGTAATCGGCGTAACGGCCGACCGGATCGATGTGGATCACCCGGCCGGCGAGACTGAACATCAGCGTCCCGTGACCGATGAAGATGATTTCGAGTTCCCCCATCGAGGTCTCGAAGGTATCCGCTTCGAATTCCTGGGACCGGGCTGCCGAACACCCGGCCAGAAGCAGTCCCGCCGCCAGCAGGGCGGCTGTCGCTCGCACGATCATGATCCTCCCCCTCGGGATTTGTCTGCCGACAGACCCCTGTCGTCCGAATGTGTCCTGGCGCGACTTCAGGCTCAATCGTAGTCCAGCCGCACCTCTTCGGTGGCCATCAGCGCCTCTTCGCGCTCCAGTATCGGCCAGGAATTCAGGTTCTTGTGTACCTTGACGTATTTCTCCGGGATCGGGTGGGTGCCGATCACGACCGGAATCCCGTACCGCTCCTCGATGAATGCCTTGAAGTAATCCAGACGGGGGCAGGGCGGGTACCCGACCACCAGACCGGTGGCGAGGTGGATCGCCTCGGCCCCGTTCTTGATCATCTCCTCGGGGAGGTACTCGATATTGCCCCCCGGACAGCCCGCGCAGGTCCCGTAGCCGACCAGTTCGAGGGGTTCATCCGCGGGGTAGATCGAGAAGCCCCCGGCACGCTCGCGCATCGAGCGCAGGCACTTGCCCCCTCCGCAGGTGCGGTAACGATCGCAAATGATGATACCGACTTTCATGACTGTCCTCTCGCTTGGTGTCCGTCTCGCCGGACGACTGAAGGCCGTCCGTCGGTGCTGCCTGTTTCAGCGGTACTTCCAGCTACGTGTGTCGGCCCCGCGCGGGGCGTGTCGCGTGATGTGATCGGCCATGACCCGGTACAGGCGTGTTCCCGAAAGCTCTGCTGGACGCCAGCCGTGTCCGCCCCGGGCTCCGAAGGTGAACGACCCGGCGTAGTACGGATCGGTGGTGCTCTCCAGGAACGCCTCCAGGTAGTAGCATCCCACGTTCAGGTAGTAGTTGTCCATGTCGCCGGCGATGACGTGGATCTTGCCGACCAGTTTCGGCCCCACCTCGGCCCAGTTGGACTCCAGGTAGTGCCGGATGTCGTAGTTGTCGCGCCAGTATTCGGCCACCTCGGGGTTGATCTCGCCGGTACGCTTGTCGAAAAGCGGTTCAAAGTAGCCGTCTTCACCGAGGGGACCGAAAACAGCACTCCAGATGTCGAGCTGCTCTCCCGAGCGGCCCTTCGTGCCGCAGACCAGTTCGAACCAGTTCCGCTGCTGGCTCGTAAACGCCATTTCCCCCAGGGTATTACGCGAGTTGGAGGTCGGGACCGTGTCCCAGCGGTGGGTTTTGTAGTAGGCGTTTTCGTCCTCGTAGATGTTGATCCCCTCGACGTTGCGGAAATCAACGGGGTCGGGCGCAAAGGACCAGGTACCGCCGAAGAAGTCGGGATGCCAGACCTGCAGGGCCAGCGATTCCCAGCCCCCGGTCGAGCCTCCGGTCAGCACCCGCGCCCATGGCTCGGCGATGGTCCGGAAGCGGCGTTCGATCTCGGGGATCAGCTCGGTCATGATGGCGTCGCCGTACGGGCCTACATTGACCGAGTTGACGGCGTAGGAATCGTCGAAATAGGGGCAGGGGTGCTGGAAGGTCACCACCAGCATCCGCGGAAAATCGGGGGCGATCCAGTCGCGGTAGTACCGGTTGCGTTCGGGGTTCTCGGGAGTGGTCTCGAAGCGCAGCGGCGCCCGGGTCGAGAAGTGGCCCTGATTGTAGACCACGGGGTAGTGCACCTCCGGACGCTCGTCATAGCCCATGGGGAGCTGGACGGTGGCCCCGATGTACATCGGTACCCCCCAGAACTGCGAGAGCAGTTCGCTACGGATACGGAAGCGTTTGACCCACTCGGTGTCCTCGGGAAAGGGATACTCGGGCAGGGAGCTGGAAGCCTCGAGTCTGATGGTCCCCCCCCGGCCGGGATCGATCGTGACCTGCTGCACCTCGCTCACCAGATTACCCGGCGAACGCCGCCAGTTCTGGCCCTCCCACTGATCGTTGTGCATCCAGACGGTGTGCCCGTCGGCCCGCTCGAACTTCGTGTAGATGTTGATCAGGGCCTGAACGTAGTACTCGCCCGGCGGTATGTCGGCCAGCTGCTCGACCGGTGCACCGAGGGTCGAACCGTCGATGACGGCCGTGTGGCCCGGTTCGAGCCCCTCGACATCGACTCCGAAAAAGGGTGTACCGCGCCGGCTGACCTGCAGGCGGGGTTCGCGCCGGTCCGAATCGGATATCATGACGAATACCCGGCCGGTCAGCGCCTCGGAACGCAGGGTTTCGGGGAAGGAGACTTCGAAGCGCAGCCGGGTTCCTCCCGGAGGCTCGCTGCAGGCACCGACGAGCAGGGGCAGCAGCAGAACAGGCAGGAGCGTGGGCCACGCGTATCGCCGATGACCGGACCCGATCCGGTTGCGCGGTGGGGGTGAAGTATCTGGGCGTGAGAGCATTGACTGACTCCTTGACGGATACAGAAGGGGAGCGCCGGAGCGCTCCCCCTGATCAATCGTGCCTGGTCCGGATCATCGCTACTCGACCCGGTTCTACATCGACGCCATCCACTCGGCGTACTCCTTGATGGCTTCCCACTGTCCCTCGCCGTGCAGACGGGCTTCCTCGAGCACCTTGTGGGCCTGGCCGCTGCCCAGGAAATGCCCCTCTCTGAAGGCGTGGATAGAACGGCGCCGGCCCTCGCGAGAGGTCACCCAGCGGTAAAGGGTCGGCAGGGTGAAGCCGGTGACGCCCATCGCCTCGTTGGCCAGTTCGTCGGGGTACAGGGCGTCCTGTTCCTCGGGGGCGAGCTGCGAGAAGAGTTCGGCGCTGGTCACATAGAAGATATTCAGGTTGTAACCCGCCTCGTCGATCCGCGGCAGAACCTCCTCGACGAAGGTGTTGGTGATGCCGCTGCCCTGCAGAATGATCGTGCCGTGATAGGGCTTGACCGAGCGGTCGGCGGTGCGCATCCGGTACAGACCTCTGACAGCTTCGGAGACCGGCGGCAGGCCGAGTGCTTCCCGATCGAAGATCTTCTCGTTCGGACGGGTCACGAAGGGGGCCAGAACGGCCGGGCGTGCTTGCAGTCCCGCCACCACCATCGGCCACATCTCGTTCGGATCCCAGGGGGTGAGCGTTATCAGGATCCCGGCCGGGAAGTTCTCCTGCAGCAGCTGCAGCGGCTGCGGGTCGGCGTGGGTCGGTCCGTCCTCGCCGGTCTTCAGACCGGCGTGAGCGCAGACCAGAATCCAGGTCCGGTAGGGATCGCCGGTCAGTTCGGCGCGGGCCTGCTGTCCGATCCCGTGCAGACGCGCGGAGATGTGCTGCAGAGCGGCAATGAAGGCCCCGTAACTCGAACCGGCGCCGATGTTGTTACCGTAGCTCGACATCCCGGCCATGAAGGCGCCCATGTTGTCCTCGCAGATCCCGCCCACGGCGATGAGCCGGGAATCGGGATTGCTGACGGCGTTGTAGAGCCCGGCTGGGAAATCGGCCGCCAGTTTCGAGATCGAGGTGGAATCGAGCAGGTCGGCCGAGGCCCCCATGACAGCCCCCCCGGTGGTGGCGTTGATCGCCCGCAGGGTCTCGCCCAGGGCGGCCCGCAGGGTCTGCTTGGAGCCCGGCTCCCACTGGCAGGTATCGGGTACCTTCTCGACGGTGACGCCGTCGGTGTACAGCGCGCCCAGATCGGCCACCCCGTCGCGCTTCTTACGATCGGCTGCGTCGAGACGGTCTTTAGCGGCTGCGATCCGGCCGGCCATGAAGTCGGCTATCTCGCGATTGTCTTCGAGGACAGACCGGATGACCATCAGGGTGTCGAAGTAACACTGCTCGTTGGTCACGGCATCGGCGTTCTCGCCCGGCTGGGGGAACTCGACTCCGAAACGATCGGTGACCGGATCGAGCATGTCGAAGTAGTCGTCGCAGCAATAGTCATGACCGGCGCCGTGAGACTTACGGCCCTCGATGCCGTAGCACCAACCCTTGACGGTGCGGTAGACGACGGCGGTGGGCTGGTCGTTGAGCTTTTCCCTGGCCAGTCGCTGAGCGGCCAGAACACGGTGAAAATCGTGGCCGTCATCGCAGTAGATGACGTTCCAGTCGTGTACGAAGCAGAACTCGGCCGGATCCCACTGGACGTAGTCGCCGGGGACCTCGCCGTCGCGGCAGACCAGGTCGGAATCGATCGAGGCCTGGTTCCAGTCGACGTGGAGTTTGGCGTTCCATATCTGGGCCGCCGACATGGTTGCCAGGGCTTCTGACACCCGTCCGGCGGTCATGCCGCCCTCGCCTTCGAGAACGTTCACCAGGGGGGCATCGGCACCGTAGGTATCCATGGCACCGAAAGCGAGTCCGAAACTCGCGGGCACACCGACTCCCGAGGCCCCGGTCGAGAGTTTCACGAAGGGGGTCAGCGGAGTGGGGTGGCCGTCGAGCGGCTTGGCCTTGTATTTGGCGAAGAGGGGTGTCTCCTGGGTGGGATTGCGCCGGAAGCCGAGCAGATCCTCCAGCCGGAGTTGGAATTTCTCGTCGGCCGGCAGCAGCTCGGGATGCACCAGGCGGACCACCTCGTTGCGCAGGGCCCACATGGCGTACAGTCCCATGGCCTTGTGACCGGCGGCATAGGAAAGCAGGTCGGCGTCCAGGCGTTCGGGATCGCCGATGTCGTAATCCATTGTATCGAACAGGAGCGAGGCCACGATGCGGCCCGATGATATGCTCCCGCCGGGATGCCCCGATTTGGGGACGAAGTTGTAGAGAATTCCGCACAGGGCCCGATAGAGCAGATCGTAATCCTCGAAGAGCTTCAGCTCTTCGGCCGCAATGGGGAAGGAATCGAGCTCGGAAGCGATATCGAGGTAGAGGCCGCGACGCGGACCGAGCGCCAGCTTGCTGAAAGTTACGTTTTCCATGGGGACCGGTTCTCCCGTTGAAAGCTCAGGGTCTCGGTTGCGGGCAGGACGCAAAGCCGCATCCAATATAGTAGATTGAGTACCCGGTTCACCCTAAATACAATGACCGGGAGCGATTCCTTCCCGTGTACTTCTGCCGCAGGCCGGGAATCGTGCACACAGTGTGTCCCCCCGATCGGGAGATTCGACATGAAGAACCGTATCCGATACAGCCTCGCCGTCGCCCTGCTCGTCCTTCTGCCCGCAGGCGGGATCGCCCTGGCTGTCCTCGATACCCCCGCGGACAGACAGGATCCCCGCCGCTGGCTGCAGGAAAATTACGCCAAGCAGGAAGTCATGATCCCCATGCGGGACGGGGTGAGCCTGTTCACCTCCATTTATTCGCCGCGTCGGATGACAGGTGAGAGCAGCTATCCGATCCTGATGCGCCGCACCCCGTACAGCTGTTCCCCGTACGGCGCGGATGAATATCCCTACTCGATCGGACCCAACCCCGACTACGCCCGGGACGGGTATATCATCATCTACCAGGATGTGCGGGGCTGCTGGATGAGCGAGGGGGAATTCGTGAACATGACCCCTCATGTGGCCGACAAGCAGGGGCGGGAGGACATCGACGAGAGCACCGACACCTGGGACACCATCGAATGGCTCATCAACAATCTCGACGGCCACAACGGGCGGGTCGGTCTGTGGGGCATCTCCTATCCCGGTTTCTATGCCGCGGCCAGTATGATCGACGCCCACCCGGCCCTCAAAGCAGTCAGCCCCCAGGCTCCGATCGCCGACTGGTGGTATGACGATTTCCACCATCACGGCGCGTTCTTCCTGGCTCATGCCTACGGTTTCGAACGGGGTTTCGGGCAGGCCCGTCCCGAGCCCACCACCGAGCGCAAGCCCCCGGTGACCGATTTCTGGACCCCCGACGGCTACGCCTACTACATGGATCTGGGACCGCTGAAGAATGCCGACGAACGATATTTCAAAGGCCGTATCGCTTTCTGGAACGCGATGATGGACCATCCCAACTACGACGCTTTCTGGCAGGCCCGGAATATCCTGCCCCACCTGCATGACGTGGCCCCGGCGGTGATGACGGTCGGTGGCTGGTTCGATGCCGAAGACCTGTACGGGCCGCTCAACATCTATCGTTCGATCGAAGAAAAGAATCCCGGGATCACCAATTTCCTGGTCATGGGACCGTGGCCGCATGGAGGGTGGGCCAGGGGCACAGGAGAGCGTCTGGGCAACGTCCCCTTTGCCGGCGAGCCGTCGGTGTATTACCAGCAGAACATCGAGTGGCCTTTCTTCAACTACTACCTCAAGGACCGGGGCGAGCCGAACTTCCCCGAAGCGTGGGTATACGAAACCGGCGCCGATCAGTGGCACACCTTCCCCGACTGGCCGCCGTCGCAGGCCGAAGCCGGCACCTTCTACCTGCATTCCGACGGCGCGCTCGCTGCCGATCTTCCCGCCCGCAGCACCGAAGGGTATGCCGAATTCATCAGCGATCCCGACAAACCGGTGCCCTTCACCGAGGAGATCGCAACCGGCATGACCCGGCCGTACATGACCGACGATCAGCGCTTCGCTGCCCGCCGACCGGACGTCCTCGTCTATCAGACTCCGGTCCTGGAGGCTGACGTCACCCTGGCCGGCCCGGTCATCGCAGACCTGTGGGTATCGACCTCGGTGACCGACGCCGACTGGGTCGTCAAACTGATCGATGTCTATCCCCTCGAGGCCGAGGACTGGCCCGATCTGCCGCCGGGCCGGCACACCGGGGGGTATCAGATGATGGTCCGCAGCGAGGTCATCCGCGGCCGCTTCCGCAACGATCCGGCCCGGCCCGAGCCCTTCGAACCGGGCGTGCCGACCCGGGTACGTCTGCCCCTGCAGGATATCCTGCACACCTTCCGGGCCGGGCACCGGATCATGATCCAGGTCCAGAGCACCTGGTTCCCGCTGGTGGACTGCAACCCGCAGACCTTCGTCGAGAACATCTACTATGCCGACGAGGCGGACTTCCGGACCGCTACCCACCGGGTGTACTGCACCGCTCCTCATGCCAGCCGTATCGAAGTGGGCGTCATGCCCGCAGGGTGGAAGCGGTGAGACACTGTCTTTCCGTACTGCTTGCAGTACTCATCCTGTACGCCTGTACCTCAACGGATTCTGTCGATCGCAAAGCGGTCGATACGATCGTGCCCGAGATGACAACGTACCGTACGCTGGATTCGAACGTCTCTGACTTCGACGGTATTCTTATCAGTCCCGTCGCCTGTGCCATAGATTCTGCGGGCACTCTCTACGTTCTGGACAGCGGCAGCAGTCAGATTCTCGTCGGGGAAATCTGGACCGGGCGCTCGAGACCCGCATCGAGGTCCTGCGGAACGGTACTATCGCCGTACTCGGCGTGGCCTGGACGAGGGTTCGTTTCTACGACTCCGAGGGCTGTGAGGAAAGACTCATCGATCTGACCCTCACCCCGGGCGATGAACGTGCCGGCGACGTGTACGAGACCATCATGGCCGATCGGCGGAACTACCCGCTCGAGAGAGCCGCCCAGCGCCTGGAACGGGGCATGTTCACCAGCAATGATCTGCCTCACTGGGGGCGTCCGTATTCCCCGCATATCAGTACTCATGACGGCGACGACTACTGGATCGGCAATGGGGGCATCCTGATCAGGATCGACCGAGAGGGAAGGATACAGCAGGGTTGTGATTTAGGCCCGAGTGTGCCGGGTACCTGCATCGATGTGGCGCTGGCGGGCGATCGTATCGCCCTCTGCTTCATGGATAATCTGAACGGTAACGGAATAGCGGTCGGCGCCCTTCAGACCGCGGCCGGCTCGGGATTGCGGATCGAGCCCAGGTGATCGACGACGGCGTCGATGTAATCCGCCGGAAAAACTCCGCCTTCTTCCAGGACCGGCTGGTACTGCTTGAGAGCCACCGCGACCTCGTCGAAGTTGTGCGGCACCGGCGTGGCCCCGCTCATGTCGGCCAGGGTGTAGCCGGCCGAGGTCTGATCCAGCAGGGTTGGCAGATCGTCGGTCTGTCGGCCGAGCATCAGGGCCTGGGCGGTGCCGGCCAGGACCAGGTAGGGGTGGGCCGAACCGTCGGGCAGGCGGAACTCGATCGTGGGCGGGGTGACGATCCGGCCTTCTCCGGTGCGGGCCTGGATGGGCAGGCGGATCAGGGCTTTGCGATTGAAGGCCCCCCAGGTGACGGTATTGGGCGCTTCCTTGCCCTGCAGCAGGCGGGTGAAGGAACCCTTGTCGCGGTTCCCGAAGGCCATCAGGGCGCCGCCCAGCTGCACCAGCCCGCCGATCAGCCAGCGGCCCTCCTCGCCCATCTCGCCCTCGGGACCGGTTGCGAAGAGATGCTCGCCGTCCCGTAGAGCCGAGATGTGGTAGTGCTGACCGCTGCCGGCATGACCACGCCGGATGATGGGATCGAATGAGCAACGCATAGCGTCGCGGTGCGCCAGGTTACGCAGGACCCACTGCACCAGAACGACCGCCTCGGCGGCTTCGGGCAGAGGAGTGAGAAGCAGTTCGATCTCGTGCTGCTCCCAGATCGTCTCGTCCCGCGCCGTGGCCGGCACGTACCCCACCTCGCTGTGCCCGTATTTGATCGGCACCCCCATGTCGCTGAGCAGGGCCATGGCCTCGCGGCGCAGTTTCTCGCCGAATACGAAAGGCGAGGTGGCGTGATAGCCCTTGTCGTCGGCGCCGTAGCTGTCTCCAGGCTCGGCGGTCTTGCCGAGAAAGTACTCCGGCTCGCCCAGGGCGTGCAGGTCCAGTCCGGTCTCGGTCAGCACCCGCTCGTGAGCCCGGCGCAGGATGGTGTCGGGCGACTGGGGCAGCAGTTCGCCCTCCCGGCCGTAGTGGCTGCAGAGAAAGCCCAGGGTGGGGTGGGGGCTGAAGGGATCGAGAAAGGCCGACTGGAGCCGGGGCCGCAGGACCACGTCGGAGGCGTCGGGCCGGATACCACTGCCCGTAAAAAGGCTCGATCCGTCGGCCCGCTCACCCCCCTCGATGATGTCACGCAGGTGAGAGGTGCAGCGGGGAGTGAAATCGAGGGTTTTCAACCAGCCGTCGCCACCTACGTGCATCAGGGCCACGACCCGGATGCCCTGTTCGGCGACCAGGTCTAGCATGTCATCGACCGTCCATTCCGGCTCCGGTTTGCCGATCAGGCGTTCGACCTGACCCTTGGGAACGGGAGGCGTGACGGCGGGATCGCTGGGTATGGTGTCGGACGGCATAGACGGACCCTCACGGAAGACGATCGATACGCGGTTGCGCAAAGGGAAAGACAATCTGTGTATTGTGACGGGTCTTGTCCAGTCATTGAGTCCGGTGTTCCAACCCGAACCGGGGAGCGGGAAGAATGCGGATCGCATGTGTCCAGCAGGAAGCGGGTCACGATCGGAGCCGGAATGTGCGCCGGGGACTCGAAGCCCTGGAAAAGGCGGCGGGAGAGGGAGCCGATCTGGTCGTCTTCGCCGAACTGGCTTTCGAGCCCTTCCATCCTCAGGTGAGACCGACCGGCGATGTCCGCGAGCTGGCCGAACCTGTTCCCGGGCCGACCGTGGAGGCCTTTCAGGCCCGCGCGTCCGATCTGGGAGTCGTCACCGTTCTCAACCTCTTCGAGCGCGACGGGGAGCACTGCTACGATACCTCTCCGGTGATCGACGCCGACGGCACCCTGCTGGGGCGCACCCGCATGGTTCACATCACCCAGTACGAGCACTTCTACGAGCAGGATTACTACGCCCCGGGAGATACCGCAGCCCCGGTCTACCTGACTGCGGCGGGAGCAGTGGGGGTAGCCATCTGTTACGACCGGCACTATCCCGAATACATGCGCGCCCTGGCCCTGGCCGGAGCCGAGGTGGTGGTCGTGCCGCAGGCCGGGGCACTGGGGGAGTGGCCCGAGGGCCTCTACGAAGCCGAGATGCAGGTGGCGGCTTTCCAGAACGGGTACTACACCGCGCTCTGCAACCGGGTCGGAGCCGAAGAGCACCTGACGTTCGCCGGGGAGTCGTTCGTCTGCGCTCCCGACGGGACCGTCATCGCCCGCGCACCGCAGCTGGCCGAAGCCATTCTCATGGCCGATCTGGATCTGACCGAGGTGCCCGCCTCGCACGGCCGCACGCTTTTTCTGCGCGACCGCCGTCCCGAGCTCTACGCCGACTGGCTGTGACGGCTTGAGACTACGGTGATCGTCGGTTCCGGCGCCCGGTGCCGCTGATGATGAAAGCTCCGATGAGAGCCGGCAGGAGAACGTTGGCGAGGTAGATGACTAGTGCGGCTCCCACCGCCGCCGCCGGGGGCAGGTTCCGGTCGGTGAAGACCAGGATCGCCAGGCTCTCGCGAACCCCTATATCTCCGATCGCCACCGGCAGAAAGTACTTGGCCCCCATCACCAACGCCCACGCTCCCAGCACCTTCAGTGTCGCACCCGGCACACCGATCGCCAGATAGGCTCCGGTCAGCTGGGTCAGCACGACCGCGACCTGCATGACCGACAGGGTCAGAGCACTCAACGTGGCTCGCCGTCCGGCCAGGTGCCAGCCCTGGACGAAACGCCGGGCCCGATCGGTCACGCGGTCGCGGATACGCCCGGGGAGCAGGGGGGAGGTCCGGCGGAGCAGGTCGACGACCAGAGGCGGATGCAGGGCCAGCCAGGCGGCGCCGCTGTAGAGGATGATAATGAGACCCCATTTCCACCAGTTTCCGTACCCGCTCAGGACCATGGCCAACGCCGCCACGCCAACCCCTCCCACCAGTGCCAGAGAACGTTCCACGACCGTCAGACCGGCCACGGCGACGGCATCGTGCTCCCCCCGGTGCAGAGATCCGCGACCCAGCTCGCCCAGCCGGCCGGGGGTGGGAAACCCGAGCCCGAAGCCGCAGAACATCATTTCCAGGGCCGCTCCGGGCGCAATCGGCAGGTTGGCGGCGCGAATCAGCACATACCAGCGCAGCCACTGCAGACCCAGGTTGAGCGGCAGCAGAGCCAGCACCCACAGGGGCCCCCAGGGCAGACTGCTCCCGATCGCTTCGGCCGCCTGTTCCGGTTCGATCCGGGTCAAGACGAAGACGATCAGCACGGCCGTCAGAGCCAGCCGGACCGCAAGGTAGCGGCGGGGTTCCCCCGGAGCTTTCATCGACTGCGCCGCCCCTTCCAGTTGAAGGGCAACAGGATGCCCGCCAGCTGCAGCAGGGGAAAACAGAGCAGGTGGAGCAGGCTGAAGACCGGGCTTGAAATCGGGGCCGGGCGCTGCCCGGCCGCTGCCGATCCGACGGCGAAGGCGACGGTATCGGTCACGAGCTTGAGCCCGACGGCGATTCCTCCCGCGGCTCCCCAGGGACTCCAGGGCAGGGTGACCAGTGCCAGCCAGAGCAGGGAGAAGAGAACGAAAGCCCCGGCGGCCAGGCTCAATGCCCGCGGGGTGAAGCGGATACCGGTGGCGACATGTCGCAGCTGACCGGACAGAAATTGCTTCATTCCGGCGGGGGGGCGGGTCGGAACCTGCAGCTCGGGTGCGAGGGTGAAGCCCCAGAAACGGGGTGGGGCGTGACGGGCGAATTTCTGGGCCAGCAGGGTGTCGTCGCCGCTCAGGGCGCGCTCCAGACCGTCATACCCGCCGGCAGCGGCGTACAGAGACCGCGCGAAACCCCAGTTCCGTCCGGTCAGATGCACGACCTGCCCCGAACCGACGAAACCGCCGGCCAGAATGGCGGTCCCCAGATCCCAGGCGCCGGCGATCCAACCGACGAGACCGCGCCGGGGCGCACCCGGTGAATAGCCGGCCACGACCGGACAGCCGCCGGCCAGGGCGGCGGCCATGCCCCGGGCCCAGCCGGGGGGCGGGACCGTGTCGGCATCGGTGAGCAGAACAAACGGGGCCTGCACGGCGTCGATACCGGCTGCCAGCGCGGCTTTTTTGGGCGATCCCTGCTCGGGATCGAGATCAACCCGAAGGCAGCGGAAGCCATGCCGGGTCGGGGCCAGACGGTCCGCCGTGTCGGAGGTGCCGTCGCTGCTGCCGTCGTCGACCAGGACGATCGTGAGACGGCCGGCGGGATAATCCTGGGCCTCGAGGGCGGCCAGCAGGGCCGGCAGCGAATCCGCTTCGTTGCGGGCGGCGATGACGATCCCCAGTTCGGGGAGCG
Source organism: uncultured Gemmatimonadota bacterium (assembly GCA_964576115.1). Classification (GTDB taxonomy): domain Bacteria; phylum Blakebacterota; class Blakebacteria; order Blakebacterales; family Blakebacteraceae; genus CAYSYY01. The sequence continues at coordinate 39,901 of CAZNUA010000006.1, read as the reverse complement.
CACCGCCGGCCCCGGCCGACCGGGCGGTCTCGAAGACCAGACGGGCCCGCTCGAGACCGTTCATCAGGCGAAAGACAGCCAGGGCGTACAGCAGACCGGATATGATCAGGATCAGGGGCATGGTGTCGACAGCCTATCCACCGGGGGCGGGGAGAACAACACCGAACCTGTAACCGTTGGGGCAGAAGACGAGGAGCCATCCGGTACGTTGACACCCCCGGCGGCGCAGGCTAGTTTGGCGCCCATGTTCAAAGCCGTCTATGCCTTCCTCGGAGAGGACGAGGTGACGATGCGGTCCCGGGTCGGGGACCTCATCGGCGAGGCCGTACCCGAAGCCTTCCGCGACTTCAACCTCGATCAGTTCTCGCCCGGCGACGCCGCTCCGGCTGAGATCGAAGAAGCCGCCCGGCGCAACCCTCTCGGGGAGGGCCGCCGTGTCGTTGTGGTGCGCGACATGGGCGGATTTTCTCCCGACCAGCAGGAAGAAATCGCCGCCGCCGCTCTGCGGCTGGCCCGACTCAAGGACGGCCTGACTACCCTGGCACTCGTCGCGCCCGGTCTGGACCGGCGCCGGAAACCGTACAAGCTTCTCAGAGCTCTCGACGACGAACCCTCCGGTCAGGTGCTCGAGTTCCCCGCTCCCCGACCGTGGGAGATCGACGGCTGGATCGTGGATCGGGCCGGTCAGAAGGGGATCGATATCCACCGGCAGGCCGCCGTCGCCCTGGTCGAACTCGTCGGCGACGATCTGGGCCAGTTGGACAGCGAACTGGTCAAGCTGTCCCTGTATGTGGGGCCCGGCGTGACGGTGACGGCGGATCAGATCGAAGCCATGGTGGGCCGACGCCGGGGAGAGTCGCCCTGGGATCTGCCGCGCCGTCTGCTCGGGGGCGACACCGCCGCTGCCCAGGTGTTGCTCGAGAGGCTCCTGACGGCGGGTGAGAATCCGGTCTTCCTCGTTTCGGTTCTGACACGCTATTGTCTGGAGGTCTGGCAGGTAGCCCTGTTGCTCGACGCCGGCAGGGCCGAGAAAGCCGTCATCCAGGAGGTGGGAATCAGGAAGTTCGCCGCCAGAGAGACTTTTGCCGCCGCCCGGCGGATACCGCTCGATGCCTTCCCGCGGATGCTGGGGGCTCTCAAGGAGTGCGATCGCGGTCTCAAGAGCCGGTCGCGGCAGCAGAAACTGCTTCTCGAACAGCTGCTCGTCACCCTGGCTCTGGAGCAGCAGCGCGATCGCGGAGACGGTACCGGAGAGTGATTGGCAAACGAAAGAAGAAGGGCGCCGAATACGACCCGAAGGAGATGGGCTTTCTCGATCACCTCGAGGAGTTCCGTTGGGTTCTGATTCGCTCGCTGGCCGCTCTGGGTATCGCAGCCATTGCCATCTTCCCCATCTCGGGCTGGATTTTCGAGGAGATCCTGATCCGTCCCCTGCACACCCAGTTTCCCCAGCTCGAGCTGATCTATCTCAAACCCGCCGGCAATTTCATGGCCATGGTCACGGTCAGTCTCTGGTCGGCGGTGCTGTTGGCTCTGCCCTATATCGCCTTCGAGATCTGGCGTTTCGTCATTCCCGGTCTGTTCCACAAGGAGCGGCGGATGATTCCCGCCCTGCTGGGTATCACCGTTCTCTGTTTCCTGGCCGGGACCGCCATGGCCTACTTCGTGGTCCTGCCTTATGCTCTGCGGTTCTTTCTGACCTTCGGCTCGGAGATGGCCCGTCCCCAGCTCGAGATCAAGGAATACCTGGCTTTTGCGATGCGGATGATCCTCGCTTTCGGGGTGGTCTTCGAACTGCCGGTCATCTCGTTCTTCCTGGCCCGGATCGGAGTCGTTACTCCGGCCCTGATGCGCCGGTCCCGTCCGTATGCCATCTTTATCATCGCCGCTCTCTCGGCCGCCATCACCCCCCCCGATCCGGCCACCATGATCATGCTCCTCCTGCCCCTGGTGCTGCTGTACGAGATCAGCATTTTCGTGGCCGGGATGGGCAAGCGGAAGAGTACCGCCCTGACCGCGACCTGAGACGGTCTGCCCAGCGGATCCCCGGCGGGCCGCTTGCAGTTGACACAATGCCGGCGGTGGCCCTCATTAGTGGCCATCCGGAAACGCCGGATGGGCACCAGTGCCTGCTGAGACGTCCCGATCCGAGAGATCATGCCCGCCGACCGAACCACAGCCGAATCGCTGCTCGCACCGATAGAAGACCGCCTGGCGCAGGTCGATGCCCATCTCGAGCGATCGCTCGCCAGCGAAGTGCCGCTGGTGAAGATGATGGCGACCCACCTGCATCAGATGCGCGGCAAGCGCATCCGCCCGGCTTTGTTGCTGATGATCTGCCGGGCGCACCGCTGTTCGGGCCCGGCCCCTATCTACGCCGCCGCAGCCATCGAGATGCTGCACACCGCCAGCCTTGTGCACGACGACGTTATCGACGATTCCGACCTGCGCCGAGGGGTGGAAACCCTCAACGCCGTCTGGGGCGAAAACACCTCGGTGCTGATGGGGGATTTCATTTTCGCCCGGGCTCTCAATCTGTTGCTCGAGACCGGGAATCCCCGCCTGACTCCGATCTTCGCGGTGGCGATCGACCGCCTGAGCCAGGGCGAACTGCTCGGGATCGACGTACGTCACCAGCCGGCCACAAACGAAGAACTCTATTTCCAGATCATCCGGGGCAAGACCTCCAGTCTCTTCGCGGCCACGACCGAGATCGCCGGCGTACTCTGCGGTGCGGCCGACACCACCGCGGAACGATACCGACGCTTCGGCGAGGCGATCGGTACCGCCTTCCAGCTCACCGACGACCTGCTCGATTACGAGGGGCAATCCGATGTAACCGGCAAACCCACTGGCGGATTCGATCTGCGTGAGGGTAAGATCACCCTGCCGATCATCTATGCCCAGCGGATGGCTGAAGGGGCCGACCGGGAGCGTCTCTCGATCCTGCTTACCGAGGGGGACGTGGACCGCACCTGGCCCGAGATTCTCGAGTTCGTGCACCGCTACGGCGGCATCGAATATGCCGTCGAAGCCGCCCGTCGGCATATCGAGCGAGCCCGGCAGCACCTCGATTTGCTCCCGCGGGGTCAGACCCGGGACGCCGTCGAGCAGATCATGGAGTTCATTCTCGAACGCAGGCACTAGTGACAGGACACCAGGAGCCTGTCGTAGTAACCGGGTCGTTCTCACCGAACCGAAAGGAACCCGCGTGCGCACCTTCCGGCGCGTCCTGAGTTATCTGCGGCCCTACCAGACCTACCTGGGCGCTTCGGTCGTCTGCACCCTCTTCTTCACCCTCTTCTCCGGGCTCATGGTGTGGATGCTCATGCCCACCCTCGAGACCCTCTTCGAACCCGAGCAGGTCATCGCCGGGGCTTCGGCCGGGGCTTCAGAGACGGCCGCCTTACCAGCCGGCGAACTCACGGAAGCACTGCAGGGGACCGAATCGGTCGAGCTCCTGAAAGATCGACTCAAAGCCGCCACCCGAAATCTCATCGCGGCTCCCACCCGGCGCGGAACTCTCATCAGACTCTGCCTGATCTACCTGTTGATCGTCATCGCCAAGAACGTCTTCGCCTACCTGCAGGGTTACATGATGGCGGTCGCCCAGCACGGCCTGATCCGCGACCTGCGGGTCGATCTGTTCCGACGGATGTGCCGGCTCTCGCTCGGTTTCTTTCACACCAGCCGGACCGGCGTGCTCATGGCCCGGGTGACGAGCGATGTCGAACTGGTCAATCAATCGGCCACATCGGTTCTGGTCGACATGCTCAAGCATCCCCTGTCGGTCCTGGTCTTCCTCGCCATGGCCCTGGTGATCAGTCCCTGGCTGACTCTGGTGAGCCTGCTGGTGCTGCCGCTGACCGCGTATGTCATCGCCCGGATCGGACAGAGCCTGTTCCGGCGGACCGGCCGCCTGCAGACCGAGATGGGAAACCTGACCGCGGTTCTGAACGAGACCCTCGGCGGAATCAGGGTCGTCAAGGCTTTCGCCATGGAGGATTTCGAGACCGGCCGGTTCGCCGACGCGGCCCGAGCCTATTTCCAGCGGGCTCTGCGGCTGGCCCGGGTGAGCAAGATGGCCGCTCCGGCCAGCGAACTGGCCGCCACCTTTGTCGGGGTGGGGATACTCTATCTGGGCGGGATGGAGGTTCTGGGCGGCTCGGCGGTCCTTTCGGCCGACGAATTCCTGACCTTCCTGCTGGTTCTCTTCAGCATGTTCCACCCCCTGCGCGAGATCGGCAAAGCCTACGGCAAACTGCAGAAGGGGCTGGCGGCGGCCGAACGCGTCTTCGAGGTCATGGACACCCCGCCGGGGATCACCGATAGTCCCGCCGCCCGTCCGGTTGCCGCTTTCACCGATCAGATCGAATACCGCGGGGTCGGATTCGCGTACGAACCGGATGTTCCGGTTCTGCAGGACATCTCCCTGACCCTGCGCCGGGGCGAAGTGGTGGCCCTGGTGGGGCCGAGCGGGGTTGGCAAGAGCACCATGGCCGACCTGCTGCCCCGGTTCTTCGATCCGGTCGAAGGCCGGATCCTGCTCGACGGACGGGATCTGCGTCTGATCACGGTCGAGAGCCTGCGCCAGCTGATCGGCGTGGTGACCCAGGAGACGATCCTCTTCAACGACACCGCGGCGGCCAATATCGCCTACGGTCTCGAGGACTACCGGCTCGAGGAGGTCGAATCCGCCGCCCGGACCGCCAACGCCCACGATTTCATCACCGCTCTGCCCGACGGGTACGACACCCTGCTGGGGGACCGGGGCGTACGGCTCTCGGGCGGTCAGCGCCAGCGCCTGGCGATCGCCCGGGCCGTCATGAAGAATCCGCCGATCCTGATCTTCGACGAGGCTACCTCGAGCCTGGATACCGAGAGCGAGATGCTGGTGCAGGAAGCTCTCGAACGCCTCATGAGCGAGCGGACCACTCTGGTGATCGCCCACCGCCTTTCGACCGTCAAGCGGTCCGATCGGATCGTGGTTCTCGACGCCGGGCGGATTATCCAGGAGGGCAGTCACGACGAACTGATGACTGACGAAGAGGGTCTTTATCACCGCCTGTACACCTTGCAGTTCCAGCACCGGGACTGATGGCCGGGGGCTTCGAACTCGCCGGCCGCCGACTGCTGACCGCGCTGGTCTGCCGGCTGCTGCCGGCGCGCGGAGGAGAAGCCTGGGAAGCAATGGACCGGGATCCCGAGCGGGTTCTGGTCATCCGGGCCGACGACCGGATCGGCAACCTGGTGCTCATGAAACCTCTTCTGGCTGGCATCCGCAGGCTCTGGCCCGAAACTGAAATAAGCGTCCTGCTGGGACCGAAATTCGCCGCGCTTTACCAGGAGGAACCGGAGGTCGACCGGCTCTGGATCCTCGAAAAGCGCCGGATCCTCCGCAATCCCTGGCTCCTGTTCCGGTTCGTGCGCGCCTTGAGACGGCATCGTTTCGATCTGGCCGTCGACGCGTCCCACATGCACTCCTTCAGCCTGACCGGAGCCGGGCTGGCGCATTTCTCGGCCGCCCCGATCCGGGTGGCCTACGACCGCGAAAACGCCGGTGCGTTCTGCAACCTGCTCGTCGAACCGCTTCGGGCCGAACATCACGAAGCCGACATTCTGCTCAACCTGCTGCGCCCCTTCACCCCAGAGCTGCCCGACGCTGAGCTGCGGCTGCACCTCAGTGAGGAGGAACGGGCCGGGGGGCGCGATCTGCGCTACGGCCGGATCCCCGGCGGAGAGGGAGTCGTGGTCGGCATCCATATCGGGGGGCGGGGGCGCAAGCGCTGGCCGATCGAACGGTGGGAACGGGTGATCGCCACCATTCTGGAACTCTACGAGGTGGGGCTGGCGGTTCTCTGTGGTCCGGGCGAGGAAGCCGAGGCGGAGTACCTGCGGACGAACCTGGGCCCACGCATAGCCCTCTTCGACGACCTCGACCTGCGTTCGATGATGGCTCTGGTGGCGCACTGCGATTTTTTCATCAGCCCCGACACCGGCCCGCTGCATGTCGCGGCGGCCCTCGGGATTCCGACCACGGCGGTCTTTCTGGAAAAAACCTGGGTACGCTACGGCCCCCGCGGTCCGGAACACCGCATCGTTCTCGTCACCCCGGTCAACGGCGAGGAACGGGTTGTGGAAGCTTTCGCCGGTCAGGTCGCGGAACGGTTCCGGGAAGAGGGCGCAGTCGGGGAGGGGGGGGATCCCGGGCAGCCGTGAAAATCCTGAACAGCACCTGTCTGCACGGTTGGAGCGCGGCGTCCTGGTATGCCCTCGAGATGATGCGGGGCCTGGCGGAACGGGGGCACGATGTCTTTTTCCTCGTCCCCGACGGTCGCACCGCCGATCGGGCCCGGAGTGAAGGCTTCGAGGTCCGGACCGAACCCGACCTGCGCCGGTTCTCGCCCCGGCGCCTGCGCGCCGTCGCGACCGGGCTTCGCCGTCTCGCCGCCGGGATCGAACCCGACCTGATCCTGGCCCATGCCGGTCCCGATCAGCTCTGGTGGGCTCTGGCGGGGGAGCGTTCGGGGCCGCCGCTGGTGCGGGTGCGCTCTCACGACCCCCGCCCGCCGGCCCGGCATCCGTTCGCTCTCTGGCTCAACCAATGGGCCACGTCGGCCTTCATCGTGGCCAACGAGCACCAGCGCCGCGACTATGTCCGCCGCTGCAGAGTCGAACCCGGACGCGTCTGGCGCCTGCCTCCCGGTTTCGATCCGACCGGTTGGCGGAACCAGCCTGCCGGGGACCCCGCGATCCGCGCTGTCTGCGGTATCGATCCCACCACACTTCTGGTCGCCTCTATCGCCCGCTTCGCACCGCAGAAAGATCATCCTACCTTCTTCGCCGCCGCGGCTGCCGTGGCCGAGCGTTTCGGTGACGTCCACTTTCTGGCCGCCGGCTATCCGGCCGAATACACAACCGACCGGATCAGGTCGCTGGCGTCCCGATATCGCGCACTCGACGGTCGAGTCACGATATGGGATGAGCGGCTCGACACGGGCCGGGCGTTGGTGTCGGCGGCTGATATCGGGGTCATTCATTCCGCCGGGAGCGAGGCTGTCTGCCGGGTAGCCCTGGAGTACATGGCTGAAGCCATCCCCATCGCAGCCACACGGATAGGTGCTTTAGATGAAGTTCTCCAGGATAACGAGAGCGGCCTGCTGGTCCCCCCCGGCGAGCCCGATGCCCTGGCCGGCGCCATCGGTCGCCTGCTGGCCGTATCCGGACTGCGCGAGCGGCTCAGCCAGGCCGCAACCGAACGGCTCGGCGCCCGATTCGATCCCGTGCGGGCGGTCGAACGTTTCGAATACGCCCTGGAGCAGATCGCCGGCCGCTGATTGGTTCCGGTCTTCAGGATCGGGACGCCGGCAACCTGCATCGCGCCCCCGGCGCCCGGAGGCAGTCATTGAACCGGAGCCGGCCGCAGACGTATCTTAACCCGAGGGATATTGCCTATCAGGAGGCCCGATGCCAGACGCACACGCCCGAATCAGTGTGATCGTCATGACCCGCGAAGCCGCGTCCGATATCGCGGATTGTCTCGGCTCGGTCCCCGGTGCCGGCGAAATCATCGTGGCCGATACCGGTTCGCGGGACGATACCGTGACGCGGGCTGCGGAGGCCGGCGCCCGGGTGATAGCCCTGCCCTGGGAGGGCTTCGGCCCGACCCGTCGGGCGGCCTTCGCGCAGGCGGAAAAAGAATGGATCTTCTGGCTCGACGCCGACGAGAGAGTCACGCCGCGATTGTGGGCAGCCGTCGCCGAAGCGGTAGCAGCCGGTGACGGACCCGCCGGCTACCTGGTCGACCGGCGGGCCAATTTTCTCGGCCGCTGGATGCGCGGGGGCGGCTGGGGGCGTGACAGCGTGCTGCGACTGTTCCGCCGCAGCGCCTACCGGGTGATCGAGAAACGGGTCCACGAGAGTGTCGAGGTAACCGGCCGGGTGGCCCGGCTCGAGGGAGAATTGCTGCATCTCACCGATCCCACCCTGGCGCACTACCTGGACAAGTTCAATCGCTACACCACCCTGGCCGCCCAGGATCTGTGCCTGAGCGGCCGGCGGGCACGACTCGCCGATCTGCTCTTTCGCCCCCCCTGGACATTTCTGAAGATGTACCTGTTCCGGGCCGGATTTGTCGACGGCGTACCCGGACTCGTGCTTGCGACTCTGTCGGGGGCATACGTCTTTGTGAAGTACGCCAAACTGCGCCAACTGCATCACCAGCAGAGCAGGTAGGACATGCCGGCGATCATTGCGGACATCATCACCGGAATCAGAACGGGCGACCGGCGGGCTACTGCCAGGGCGATTTCGATCGTCGAGGATGCCCGGCCGGGCAAGGCGGAACTCATTGCATCTCTCTTCGGAGCCGGCAATGGAGCTTTCATCTGCGGCATTACCGGCCCATCGGGGGCGGGCAAGAGCACCCTGGTGGATCAGTTGGCCCATCACGCCCGCGAACGCGACGAACAGCTCGGTGTGATCTGCGTCGACCCTTCCAGCCCCTTCAGCGGCGGGGCTCTGCTCGGCGACCGGATCCGCCTGCGTTCGATCGCCACCGACCCGGGGGTGTTCATTCGTTCGATGGCTACCCGGGGAAGCCGGGGCGGTCTGGCCCGGGCGGCCCGGGAGGTTATCACCATCCTGGGCGCGACCGGAGTCGACCGGGTCATCGTGGAGACCGTCGGGGTGGGCCAGATCGAACTCGACATCGCCGAAGCCGCCGACACCACGGTCGTCGTCCTGGTTCCCGAATCGGGCGACGGCATCCAGGCCATGAAGGCCGGTCTGATGGAGATCGGCGACATCTTCGTCATCAACAAGGCCGACCGTGACGGGGCGGCCGGACTCAGACTCGAACTCGAGTCGATCCTGGCCCTGCGCCAGGGCCGGGACCGCCAGCCGGCCGTGCTGACGACGATCGCCAACCGGGGTGAAGGGATCGAGGAACTGGCCGGAGCCATCACCGAACACCGGGCCTGGCTCGAGGCAAGCGGCGAGGGACAGCGGCGGCGCCGGCGCCGGGTGGCCGCCTATGTCAAAGAAATCGTTCAGGAAACGATCATGGAACGGCTCTGGGACGAGGAGAGTATCGAGCTGTCACTGGACGCCGAACTCGATCGGATCATCGCCGGCGAAACCGATCCCTTCGCCGTCGCCCGCCACATCATGAGTTCGGGCGGATTGAATGAAGACAGGGCAGGGGGAGAACGCTGAAGCGAAACCGACACCTACGGGACGGCAGGAGACGATGAGCGCACAAGACGACGGGAAAATACAGGCCGAGCGTGACGCCTGGGCCGAGAAGGCCGCAGCACAGAGCGAATGGAAAGACCACTGGTTCACGACCTCGAGCGAGCCGATCGAACCGCTCTATACCCCTCTGGACCTCGACGATCACGATTACCACCGCGATCTCGGTTTCCCCGGCTCCTATCCCTTCACCCGCGGCGTCTATACCAATCTCTATCGCGGCCGGCTCTGGACGATGCGGATGTTCGCCGGTTTCGGCACCGCCGAGGACACCAACGCCCGTTTCCACTATCTGCTCGAACGCGGGCAGACCGGCCTGAGCACCGCCTTCGACCTGCCGACCCTCTACGGGTACGATTCCGACCATGAATTTTCAACCGGCGAGGTCGGCCGCTGCGGGGTGGCCGTGAGCAGTCTCGAGGACATGGAGATTCTCTTCGACCGTATCGACCTCGGTTCGGTCTCGACCTCGATGACGATCAACAGCCCGGCGGCGGTACTGCTGGCCTTTTACGTCGCTGCCGCCGAGCGGCAGGGAGTCGGGCCGGAAAAGCTCTCGGGCACGACCCAGAACGATATCCTCAAGGAGTACATCGCCCAGAAGGAGTTCATCTTTCCCCCCGAACCGTCAATGCGGTTGATCACCGACACCGTCGAATACTGCACCCGCCACATGCCTCGCTGGCATCCCATCTCGATCTCGGGCTATCACATCCGCGAGGCGGGTTCGACCGCGGCTCAGGAGCTGGCCTTTACCCTGGCCGACGGTTTCGCCTATGTCGAAGCGGCGCTGGAGCGGGGACTGGCTGTGGACGAGTTCGCTCCCCGGCTGTCGTTTTTCTTCAACGCGCACAATGATTTCTTCGAGGAAATTGCCAAGTACCGCGCCGCCCGGCGCATCTACGCCCGCCGCATGCGCGAGAAGTACGGGGCCCGGAACGAACGCAGTCTGCTGATGCGCTTTCACACCCAGACCGCGGGTTGCTCGCTGACCGCTCAGCAGCCCGAGAACAATATCGTCCGGGTGGCCATCCAGGCTCTGGCCGGAGTTCTCGGCGGCACCCAGTCCCTGCACACCAACTCGATGGACGAAACCCTGGCTCTGCCCAGCGATAAAGCAGTCAAGATCGCCCTGCGCACCCAGCAGATCATCGCCCACGAATCGGGCGTCACCAATTCGATCGATCCTCTGGCCGGATCCTATCTGCTGGAATCGCTGACCGATCGGATGGAGACCGAAGCCGAAGCGTACTTCGACCGTATCGACGAACTGGGTGGGGTGATCCCCGCCATCGAAAAGGGGTTCTTCCAGCAGGAAATCGCCCGGGCGGCGTACCGCTACCAGCGGGAGATCGAACAGCGGCAGCGGACCATCGTGGGGGTGAACGACTTCGTCGATCCCGGGGAGAAGATAGAGATCCCCATCCTCGAGATCACCGACGAGATGCAGGATCGACAGATCGCACGGCTGCGGGCTCTACGTGCCCGGCGTGACGACAACGCCGCCGGACGGGCCCTCGAAGAGATCGACCGGGTCTGCAGGGAGGGCGAGAACGTCATGCCCGCCCTCATCGAAGCCGCCAAAGCCTGGTGCACGCTGGGCGAGATCGTGGATGTCATGCGGGAGGTCTTCGGGACGTACACCGAACCGGCGATGTTCTGAATCAGCCGGGGCATGGAGGAGAAGAAATGGAAACAGAACGCATCCGGATCATCGTGGCCAAGCCCGGCCTGGACGGTCACGACCGGGGAGCCAAGGTCGTCGCCGCCGCCCTGCGCGACGCCGGCATGGAGGTGATTTACACCGGCTTGCGCCAGACACCGGAGATGATCGTCGAGGCGGCCCTGCAGGAGGACGCCGACGTCATCGCCCTGAGCATCCTCTCCGGAGCCCACATGACCCACTTCCCGAGAGTCCTCGAACTGATGCGCGAGAAGGGTATGGAAGATATCCTGCTGACGGGGGGAGGCATCATCCCCGAAGCGGACATGGCTGAACTGGAAGCCCTGGGCACCGGACGCCTTTTCGGCCCCGGCACCGATACCACGGATATCGTGGCCTACATCCAGCAGTGGCACGCTTCACGATCGGACGCCTCCTGAACGGCGGATCGAGTCAGAGAACGCCACCGGATTGGTCATGACCGCGACCGCCCCGTCACCTGTCCTCAAGGAATGGCTGGGCAAGGTCCGCCGGGTCGGCCGCCGGCTCGATCTCGATTATCTCTCCCACGCCTATCGTTTCTCCGAACAGGCTCATCGCGAGCAGGAGCGCGAATCGGGACAGGTCTACCTGACCCATCCCATGGCCGTGGCGCTCGAACTGGCCGGAATGCGGCTGGACACTACCACCGTGGCCGCCGGCCTGCTGCACGACATCCTCGAAGACACGGCCGTCAACAGGGTTCAGCTCGACGAAGAGTTCGGCCCCGAAATCGGTTTTCTGGTCGAGGGGGTCACCAAGATCTCGGGTCTCGAGTTCGCTTCCCGGGAAGCGGCCCAGGCCGAGAACTTCCGGAAAATGCTCATCTCGATGGCTCAGGATCTGCGGGTCATTCTGATCAAGCTCGCCGACCGCCTGCACAATATGCGCACTCTCGGCCATCTCGACCACCGCAAGGCCGAACGGATCGCCCGCGAGACGATCGACATCTACGTCCCGCTGGCTCATCGTTTCGGTCTCAACCGCATCAAGACCGAGCTCGAAGACCGGGCCTTCGCGGTACTCTATCCGGAGGTGTTCGCCGAACTGTCCGAGACGCTCGAAACCGACAAACGCAAACGGATGAAAGCCCTGGGCGGTGTGCGCAAGGCGATCGCGCGGGAACTGAAGCAGGCCGGCGTGCCGGCCGAGATATCGTGGCGTCTGAAATCGTACAACAGCATCTACCAGAAAATGCAGCACCGCGGGGTCGGACTCGAAGAAATCTACGACATCATGGCCCTGCGTATTCTCACCGGCGACAAGGCCAAATGCTACCACGCCCTGGGAATCGTGCACTCTCTCTTCGTACCGATCCCGACCCGATTCAAGGATTTCGTGGCCCACCCGAAAGCGAACATGTACCAGTCCATCCACACCACCGTGGTGGGGCCCAACGGCGAGCCTGTGGAAATCCAGATCCGCACCCGGGAAATGCACCGCATCGCCGAGGAGGGGATCGCTGCCCACTGGAAGTACAAGGAGGGAACGACGGCCGGCAAGGACACGCCCTGGGACGAACAGGTCAAATGGGTCCGCGAGGTGATCGACCTGCAGACCGGAGAAGCCGATCCGGTCGAGTTCCTGGAGCACGTCAAGCTCGAGCTGTTCGAAAACGAGGTCTACGTCTTCACCCCGAAGGGGGATGTCATCCGGCTGCCCGGTGAAGCCACCGTTCTCGATTTCGCCTTCGCGGTGCACACCGACGTGGGCCTGCACTGCCAGGGGGTCAAGATCAACGGCCGGATCGTGCCCCTGCAGACCCGCCTGCACTCGGGCGATACGGTCGAGGTCATCACCTCCCCCAACCGCTGGCCGAGCCAGAACTGGCTCCGGCTGGTCAAGACCGCCCGGGCCCGCACCCGGATCCGCCGCTACCTGCGCGATCAGGAAAGCGAGCAGTCGATCCGGCTGGGAAGCGAACTCTTCGAACGGGAGTTGAAGAAGGCCCGTCAGAAAATGCCCCGCAAGGAGGAGCTCATCGATCTGGCGCAGTCGCTGGGGTACGAGTCGGCCGATGAATTCTACGAGGCCATCGGCCGCGGTTCGCTCAAGACCGCGTCGGCTGTACGCAAGCTCCATCCTCCCTCCGAAGAAGAGATCACGGACGGTTTCATCCAGAAACTGGTGGAGCGGGCCCGTTCGACCGTGCGGGGCGTCAGCGTACAGGGGGAGGGCAACCTGATGATCTCCTTCGCCCGCTGCTGCCAGCCGATCCCCGGTGACAAGATCGTCGGCTACATCACCCGGGGACGGGGTGTGACGGTTCATCGCCGCGACTGCCCCAATGTGGTCCACATGCTCAAGGAAGAGGACCGCATCGTGGATGTTGCCTGGGATGCCGACAAGGATCAATCCTTCATCGCCGGGGTGAGCGTTCTGGCCCGCGACCGAAACACCCTGCTCGGCGATCTGGGACGGGCCATCAGCTCGGTCGGTTCGAACATCCGCAGCGCCACCATGGATGCCGTGGGTGATGAGGCCACCGGGCGCTTTGTGATCAGCGTGCGCAACCTGCAGCAGCTGCAGCGGGTTCTCAAGAACCTGCGCCGGGTCAAGGGCGTGGAGCGGGTCGAACGGATCACCGGAGGTATCGAGAACCCGTGAACCGGCCGCCCTCTTCCTCAGCGCCGGACGATCCCGGGTTCCCGAACGTGCCCTGTCTGACCCTGCCGCTTCCGGTCGCGGGTGTGCACAGCGCCGTGACCGCCCGTCCCGCCGATGCCTCGGACCGCAGCCGGGCTCCATCCCTCGTCAGCGGGTGCAGCGGCCTGCACCCCGAGGCGGTCCACCAGCTGCGCCAGGTCCACGGTGCCACGGTGCGCACTGTCGACGCTTCGCCTCTGGTGGCGCACACCGCCGGCGATGCTCTGATCACGCTCGACAGTGGGGTGGCTATCTGCGTGCGTGTGGCCGACTGCGCTCCGGTCGTCCTGACGACCGCCGACGGCCGGGGAATCGGTATCGTTCACGCCGGGTGGCGGGGGGCACGGGCCGATGCTCCGGGGGCGGCTGTGGCCGCTCTCTGCACGCTGACGGGTTGTGGTCCCGGCGAGCTGTGGGCCGCCATCGGGCCGGCGCTGGGGCCGTGTTGCTTTGAAGTCGGTCCCGAGGTGGCGGCCGACTTTCCCGCCCGCCTGGTCCGGTCCGAAGCGGGCAGGCTTCTGCTTGACCTGCCGGGGGCGATAGCCCTACATCTGGAAACGGCCGGCCTGCGCACGGACCGCATAGACCGCAGCCGGGCCGTCTGCACCCTCTGCAACCGGGACGCCCCTGGGGGGTTGAGCTTTCACAGCTATCGCGGTTCAGCGGGGGGACCGGCACGCAACCTCGCCTTTATCGTGAAGGGGCCGGCGCGATGAGCCTGCTCGAGTCCCTCATCCTCGGGATTGTTCAGGGAGCGACCGAATTCCTGCCCATTTCCTCCAGCGGCCACCTGGTCCTCAGTGAAGCGGTCATGGGCATGCACGAAGGGGGCCTGCTGGTCGAGGTCACCCTGCACCTGGGAACCCTGCTGGCGGTGATCATCTACTTCCGCACGCGGATAGCCTGGCTCATCCGTTCCTTCCCGGTCCGCGGCGAGGAGGGCCGTCGAGCCCGTCGCTGGCTGGGCTGGCTGGCGGCCGGCACCCTGCCGGCGGTCGCGGTCGGCCTGGGTTTCCGGAGCGGTATCGAACGGGTCTTCGAATCTCCGACGGTCGCTCTGGCCGGGCTCGTCGTGACCGGGGCGATCCTTTTTACCAGCCGCTGGAGCCGTCCGCACAACCGTTCGGCTCTTTCGGGGGCGGCCCTGGTCATGGGACTGGGTCAGGCGCTCTCCATTCTGCCGGGCATATCGCGCTCGGGAACCACCATTGCCGCCGGGTTGTGGAGCGGGGTCGAGCGCAGCGAAGCAGCAGAGTTTTCCTTCCTGCTGAGCATCCCCGCCATCGCCGGTGCGGCCGTGCTGATCGGGGCCGAACTCGTCTCGGGGTCGGCCCCGGCCGGGATTCCGGCTGCGGGTCCGCTGCTGCTCGGTTTCGCCGCCGCTCTGGTGTCGGGCTATGCCGCCATCGCCGGTCTGCTGGCGGTTCTGAAAAGACACGGTCTGGTTCCCTTCGCCTGGTACTGCTGGACGGTCGCGGCAGTGGGTTTCATCATCGTCTGAAGCGAAGAGCCAAGGAAAGGTCATGAGCGAGCAACGCGAGCAGTTCACCTCCCGCTGGGGTCTGATCCTGGCCGCTCTCGGCATGGCGGTCGGCACCGGCAACGTCTGGCGCTTCCCCCGTATCTTCGCCACCAACGAAGGAGGAGCCTTTCTCATCCCCTGGCTCTTCTTTCTCTTCGCCTGGTCGATCCCGCTGCTGATCCTCGAGCTGGGCATGGGCAAGAAGACCCGCATGGGTCTGGTCGGTGCCTTCGGGAAGCTGATCGGACGCCGCTATTCCTGGATGGGCGGCTTCGTGGCGGCGGTGACGACCATGATCACCTTCTACTACTCGGTCGTGGCCGGGTGGTGTCTGCGCTACTTCTTCACCGCCCTCAGCGGGGGGCTGGCGCGGCTGACCGACGCCGAGGCGGCCCAGCAGGCCTTCGAACACTTCGCCACCTCGGGCTGGGCGCTGCCCTTCCACCTGCTGGCCTTCGGTCTGGGAGCGTGGGTCATCTGGCGCGGCGTGGTGCGGGGCATCGAGCTGGCCAATAAAATTCTGATACCCCTGCTGGCTCTCCTGCTGATGGTGGCGGCGGTCCGGGCCCTGACCCTGCCGGGCGCCGAACGCGGTCTGCATTTCATGTTCGACATCGATTGGAGCCGACTGGGGGACTACCGCATCTGGCTCGAGGGTCTGACCCAGTCGGCCTGGAGCACCGGGGCGGGGTGGGGACTTCTGCTGACCTACGCCGTGTACAGCCGGGAGCGAAGCGACTGTGTGCGCAACAGTCTGGTGATCGGTCTGGGGAACAACAGCATGAGTCTGCTGGCCGCCCTGGCCGTCCTGCCCACCGTATTCGCCTCTTTCCCGACTTTTCAGGAAGCCTTCGAGGTGGCCACGTACAGCGGCCCGGCCGCAACCGGGCTGACCTTCGTCTGGATCCCGATCCTGTTCCAGAAGATTCCCCTCGGCAGCATTTTCAGCGCCATTTTCTTCCTGGCCCTGACCGCCGCTGCGCTGTCGAGCCTGATCGCCATGATCGAGCTCATCACCCGGATCCTGATCGATCTGGGGCTGCAGCGCAAACGGGCCATCGGGATCGTCTTCGCAGCCGGCTTCGCGGGCGGGGTACCCAGCGCCCTGAGCCTGAATTATTTCAACAATCAGGACTGGGCCTGGGGCCTGGGCCTGATGGTCAGCGGCGGCCTGTTCGCCTTTGCCGCCATCAAATACGGTCTGACCCGCCTGCGGGCCGACCTGATCAACCTGCCCGGCAACGAGATCACGCTGGGACCGTGGTTCAACGGCCTGCTGGGAGTTCTGGTTCCGGTTGAGTTCGGCGCCATGCTGATCTGGTGGAGCGTGCAATCCTTCGGCTGGGGCGAGGCCTGGTGGAATCCCTTCGCGGTCGCCAACCTGGGCACATGTCTGTTCCAATGGGGGCTGGCCGTCATCGTTCTGCTGGCTCTGAACCGGTGGTTGAGCAACCGGACGCTCGGCCCTCCGGGAACGGCCCTGCCGGAAGGAGGCCGGTTATGACGACCGGCAGCATCATCGCCATGGTTATCATCCTGGGCGGTCTGTGGGGCGGTTTCGCCTGGATGCTCCGCTCAGCCATCAAGAGCGAAGAACGGCGTTCGTCCGCCGACAGGACTGGTTGACCGCCGTCGCCGGGCCGCCTATCTTGTGTATGTTAGCACTCTCACGAAGAGAGTGCTAAAAGGCACTCTGTAATCCAACGGCTGCCGCAATGACAAAACGAGAACTCACAGAACGGGAACGGGCGGTTCTGAGCCTGGTGGTGCAGGCCTACGTGCACGATGCCGTACCGGTGGGCTCACGCACCCTGGTGCGGCGGTACGGGCTGGATCTCTCGCCGGCCACCATCCGCAACACCATGAACGATCTCGAAGAAGCGGGCCTGCTCGAACAGCCGCATACCAGCGCCGGCCGGATCCCCACCAATCTCGGCTATCGTTTTTACGTCGACCAGCTGATGTCCCCCAAGCGGATGAGCGCGCGGGAACGGGCCCTGATCAGGGATGCCGTGGCGGGGCATGTCTGCCGGGGCAGGACCCAGGATGCGGCGGCCATCCTCGACCAGACGATGCAGGCCCTGGGCAGCATCTCGAGCCTGCTGGCGGTGAGTCTCGAACCCCGCCTGGAGGAAGGCATATTCGAGAAGATCGAGCTCGTCACTCTGGGCGACCGCAAGGTCCTGGCCGTGCTGACGATTTCGAAGGGATTCCTGCGTACGGTGGTTCTCGAACTCGATGCCGTGGTCGACCGCAACCTGTTGCACGAAACCGCCAACCTGTTGAACGAACGGCTTTCGGGCCTGCCGCTTGGAGTGATCAGGGAGTCTGTGCGCGAACGGGTCAGTGATGTCAGCTTCGGCGATCCGAAAATCCTCCAGTTGATCCTCAACAATGCCGAGGATCTTTTCCAGACCGACGCGGGGGGGGAGGGAATCCACTACTGGGGAACGCCGAATATCCTGGCTCAGCCCGAATTCGCCGACCGCACCCGTCTGGTGTCTCTGATGCAGGCCCTGGAAGAGAAGGACATCATCGTGCGGGTGATGGGCCGCAAGCGCGAGGACGAAGGCCTGACGATCACCATCGGAGAAGAAAACGAAGACGGCGAGATCACCTTCTGTTCCATTGTCGCTTCGCCCTATACGGCCGGTGAAGTGTCGGGCTCCCTGGGCATTCTCGGACCTACCCGGATGGAGTACTCGAAACTGGTCAGCATCGTCGATTATACCGCCCGGCTCGTCAGCGAAGCTTTCGATGAAGAGGCCGGAGCACAGACTGAAGACATCGGGGAAGAGGAAGAACGGGCGTGAGTACAGAGCGGGACGAACGGGCAGAGAAGACAGAACGGAACCGGCCGAACGATTCCGACACACCGCCGGAAGAGCAACCGGTGATGGCCCCGGAGGCCGAATCGCAAAGCGCGGGCGATCAGCCGCCCCCGGCGGAACCGGCCGACGGGGAAGCCGTAACCGTCGGGCAGCTCGAAGATCGGCTGCTGCGGATCGCAGCCGAATTCGAGAACTACAAGAAGCGCCGTCAGCGCGAGACCGAGGACCTTCTCCGCTACGGGTATGAATCGCTGGCGCGCGACCTGCTGCCCGTCCTCGACTCCTTCGAGCGAGCCATCCAGTCCAGCGAGCAGACGCGCGAATACGATCCCTTTCACGACGGTATCGTGATGATCCTCGCACAATTCCGCGAGGTGATGCGCCGCCATGGCGTGGAGCGGATCGAACCGGTGGGTGAGGCTTTCGACCCCCACACCCACGAGGCGGTCGGGGTCATCCCCGATTCCGCGCTCGAGCCCGGACATATCGCCGAAGTTCTGGAACCGGGTTACCTGATGCACGAGCGGGTGATCCGGGCACCGCGGGTTCTGGTCACCCAGGAACCGGACGAGGAGACGTCCGGGGCAGGGGAACAGGATGAGACCACCGCCGGGGAAAGCACCCTCTGACGATGGCCGCCAAGCGTGACTACTACGAGGTTCTCGGTGTGGATCGGGAGGCCGATCTCGACCAGATCAAGAAAGCTTACCGGCAGCTGGCTCTGAAATATCACCCCGACCGCAATCCGGGGGACACCGGCGCCGAAGAGAAGTTCAAGGAGGCCACCGAGGCCTACGAAGTCCTCCGCGATCCGGACAAACGAACGCAGTACGACCGCTTCGGTCACCAGGCTCCGCCGGGAGCCGGTCCCGGTTTCGGGGGCTTCACCGGATTCACGACCGTCGAAGAGGCCCTGAACGCCTTCATGAGTGCTTTCGGAGGCGGATTCGGAGGCGGCTTCGAAGACCTCTTCGGGGGCGGCATGCGGGGGACGGGACGGCGGCGGCGGACCGTCCGGCGCGGCGGCAATATCGAGGTCAGGCTACCGCTGACTCTCAAGGAGATCGCCGCCGGCGTGAGCAAGAAAGTCCGGGTACGCCGCTGGGAACGCTGCGACGCCTGCGGTGGAAGCGGCGCGGCCGAGGGCTCGGAGCCGGTCACCTGCTCGACCTGCAACGGCGCCGGACAGGTCCAGCAGGTAAGCCGCTCTCTGTTCGGACAGATGATGAACATCACCACCTGTCCGACCTGCCAGGGCGAGGGCACCGTCATCGCCGAACCCTGCAGCACCTGTTCGGGGACCGGGCGCGTGCGCCAGCAGACAACGCTGGCCGTGAAGGTTCCGCCGGGGGTGGCCGAGGGGAACTACCTGACCATAAGCGGGGAGGGCAACGTCGGCCTGCGAGGGGGCCCGGCGGGGGACGTCATCGTTTTCATCGAGGAGAAACCGCATTCTGCCTTCGAACGCGAGGGTGACGATCTCTACCGCCTGCAGCCGGTATCCTTTGCCGTCGCCGCCCGGGGGGGCACCATCAACGTCCCGACCATCACCGGGTCGGCCCGTCTGAAAGTACCGGCCCGGACGCAGTCGGGGAAAATCCTGCGCATGCGAGGAGAAGGCCTGCCGCATCTCAATGGATACGGCACAGGGGATCTGTTGGTCGAAATCGTGATCTGGACCCCGCAGAAGACCTCGGGAAAAGAAAAGAAGCTCCTGGACGAAATGGCCGAGGAAGGGCTCTTCGAACCGACCGAGTCCGATCAGCAGACCCTCCAGAAGGCACGGCGTCGGCGATGAGACAGAATCCGGCAGGACGATGAGCCGGTTCTGGTCGCAGCTGGAACTGACCCTGCCGGTCTCGTTCGTGGACTGGGTCAGCGCCGAGGTCGTCGAGTGGGGTTCACCCGGAGTGCAGATCCTCGACGATGAGCGGTCCGACACCCCGCCGGGATCGTGTACCCTGATCATTTTTTTCGACACCGACGCCGTCGACGATGCCCGGGGCCGTCTTTCGGCTTTCCTCACCTCGTTGGGACAACAGGCCGAACCCTTCACCCTGGGAACGCCTGAACCGGCGTCCGAGGTGGACTGGGCCCGTCAGTGGCAGCATCATTTCCCGCCTCTGCCCCTCGGCGAACGCCTGCTCGTCCTCCCCCCCTGGGAACGCACATACGATTCCGGAGATAGAACCGTCATTCTGCTCCAGCCCGGCATGGCTTTCGGAACCGGGCACCATCCCACCACGGCCATGATCGTCGAACGGCTGCAGGACCTGCCCGACCTGGACGAACGCGGAACGGTTCTCGACATAGGTTGCGGCTCGGGGATTCTCTCGCTGGCGGCCGTCCGGCTGGGAGCCGAACGGGCGGTCGGTATCGACCAGGACAGTGAGGCCGTAACCAGCGCCCGGGAAAACGTGGCCCTTAATGAACTCGAGGACCGGATCGATATTTCGGTCGCCCGTTTCCCCGACCGGCCCGAAACCGGTCCCTTCCGGCTCGTGCTGGCCAATGTCTATTTTACCTTTTTTCAACAGCAGATCCAGGCCCTGGCCGAGGCGACCGCTTCCGGAGGGGTGTTGCTGGCCTCGGGATTGCAGGAGACCGAGAGCGATTCGATTCTCGACCTGCTGCGCGCCCACGGCTTCGAGGCCGAGGTGACCGATGGGGCGGGGGGCTGGGTCGCGGTCACGGCGCTGCGGTCATGAGCGAACTGCACTGCGTTCTCTGGCCCGACGGGGCCCCGGATCCCGAACCGGGCCTGAGCGTGGCCCTCGAGCCCGACGAAAGTCACCATCTGATACGGGTTCGCCGGGTTCGTGAGGGAGAAGAGGTCTGGGCGGTGGTAGGTGACGGTCGAGGTCTGCGATGCGAACTCGAAACCGGTCCCGACGGAGCCCGCGTGCGGGTTCGCGAGATCGTGGAGCAGTGGCGTGAACCGCCGGTCCGCATCACGCTTTATCAGGCGCAGATCCGACCGGCGGCTCTCGAGCAGGCCCTGTCCGGAGGGACAGCCCTCGGTCTCGCGGCGTTCGTCCCGGTTCTGACCGAAAGGGTCGAACGAGGCCGGGTCAGAACCGGCCGGCTCGAGAGGATCGCCGCCGAAGCCGCCAAACAGTGCGGCCGCGGTTTGATTCCGAGCGTGTCCGAGCCCCGACCCTGGTCCGTTTTTCTTCCCGAAGCGGTCCGCTTTCCGCTTCTGGTCGCCGACGACGACGGCTATCAAAGCCTGGGCGATGTGGGCCGGGAGCTGCGCGCGCGCGGCGTCGATGACCTCGGTCTGCTCATCGGTCCCGAAGGAGGATTGAGTCGGGCCGAGCGGGATGACGCCGAGGCAGCCGGAGCCCGGATCGTTCATTGTGGCGCCCGGCGGTTGAGAAGTGAAACAGCTGCGGTTGCTGCTCTTTCCATATTACTCTGTGAAGATAAATAATATTAAATACTTGTAGAAAAGCGTCATTATACCTTATAGTCGGACAAGAAAAGGAGCCGCAGTTGCGCCGCAGGTGTGGTTTTACCTTGCGGAGATTGTCCGGACGCTCATTTTGCGTCTCGTGCCCGCCCGTTCGACCTGCGCCCGGGAGTGTCGATGTCCAGTCTTCTCAACACTATCCAGAACGATCTCACGAACGCTCTCAAGGGGGGCGATAGAGCCAGGGTCGGGGCTCTGCGCTTCATCATCTCTCAGATCCAGTACGCGCAGAAAGAGAAGCAGGCGGACCTGAGCGATGACGATGTGATCGCTGTTCTGACCCGCCAGGCCCGGGGCCGGCGGGAATCGATCGAAGCGTTCGCGAGCGGGGATCGAGCCGATCTGGTCGAAAAAGAGACCTACGAACTCGACCTGATCGAGAGCTACCTGCCCGAGCAGATGGAGGAAGCCGGAATCCGCGACGTGCTGCGTGACATCATCGCCGCCGAGGGTCTGAGAGGACCGGAGGATATGGGATGTCTCATGAAGGCGAGCATGGAACGTCTGCAGGGCCAGGCCGAGGGTCGGGTCGTGAGCGAACTGGCCCGTGACGAACTACAGCGGATTGCCGATTGAGACAATTCGATCTGGATCGTCTGGCCTTCGATGATCTGATCGAGAAGATCGCCGAAGGAGCCTGTACCCCGCGCGGGCGGATACGCCTGCTCGAGGTGCAACCCTTCACCGACCTGACCGAACTCGAGCGCCACCAGCGACTTCACACCGAACTCGAACGCAGTCTGACCGCCGACGTGCGGCCGCCCTTCGAACCTCTACCCGACATCGACGACTGCCTGGAGCGCCTGCAGGTCGCCGGCGTGCGACTCGACGGCGCCGGGCTGTGGGATCTGAGGCTCGTGACCGGCGCCCTGGAAGCAATGAACCGGTACCTGCAGGGGGGCGGAACCGGGGCTCTACCGACCTGGCTGGAGCGGTACGGCCGGATAGCGTCGTACCAAACCGAATTCGAGGCCCTCGACGGGGCGCTCGAACCGGGCGGGGAACTGCGCGACGACGCCAGTCCCGAGCTGGCCCGGTTGCGACGCGCCGTCAACCGGGCCGAAGAACGACTTCGCGCCACCGCCCACACCCTGGCCGAACGGCTGCACCGCGAAGGAGTGGCCGCCGAACCGGAACCGGTTCTGCGCGAGGGGCGCTTCGCGATTGCCGTCCCCGCCGAACAGCGCCGTCGCCTGAGCGGCGCCGCCCTGGACCGGTCACGCAGCGGCCAGACGCTTTTCATCGAACCGGACGAACTCGCCGACGCCGCCCTCGAATTGCGGGAACTTCGCCGCGACGCCGAACAGGAAGAAGAACGAATCAGGTCCGAACTCACGAGCCGGTGCGCCGAACGGAGAGAGGACCTCGAGACCGATCTCGACCGCCTGGCCGTGCTCGATGCGGCCCGGGCCGCGGCTCTGTACACCGCCTCCGGACCGCTCGTTCTGCCGCTTGTGAGCGAGAGCGGGGGACTCGACCTGATCGAAGCCCGTCACCCGCTGCTGGCGTCCGTTCATGGAACCGACGAGGTCGTACCGCTGACCCTGTCGCTGACTCCCCGGGAGCGAACCCTGGTGATTTCGGGACCGAATGCGGGGGGAAAGACGGTCGCTCTGCAGACGATCGGTTTCTGTACCGCCCTGGGGTTGTGCGGTCTGCCGATTCCGGCCGCCGAACCGAGCCGGATTCCCTGGATCCATCGGCTCCACATCGATATCGGCGACGAACAGTCGCTCGAGGCCGACCTCTCGACCTTCACCGGCCGCCTCAGACGCCTGCGGGAGATGCTGGCCGACATGAGCGAGGGCCAGCTCTGCCTGATCGACGAAGCGGGTTCGGGAACCGACCCGGCTCAGGGCGCGGCTCTGGCGATCGCCATCCTCGAGGCCCTCACGCACGCCGGAGCCTGGACGGTCTGCATCACGCACGACGGACGCATCAAGAATCATGCCGCTCGCACCCCGGGCATGGGCAACGGCCGGATGGTCTTCTCCGATACCGCCCTGACCCCGACCTACGAGTTTCTGGCCGGCGAACCGGGACGGAGTTTCGCCTTCGAGATTGCCGCCCGATCCGGCCTGCCCGATCCGATCATCGAAAGGGCCCGGGATTGGCTGGGCCCCGAAGAACGAAGTCTCGAGGAGGTGCTGAAGGAAACCGAGGCTCTGCGCGAGGAGCTGCGCACTCACACCCTGTCGGCCGAACGGAACGCCCGTCTGGCCCGGACCGAACGAGAGCGCTACGAGACCCTGCGCGCCGAACTGGACGAGAACGCCCGGCTGGAGCGCCACCGGGCCGCCGAGGAAGCCCGCGCCATCATCGAGGGCGCCCGGCGCCGTATCGAGACCGCGGTCCGTGAGATCCGGGAACGATCCGCCGAGCGGGAAGCCATCAAACAGGCTCACGCCGAGGTCGGCCGGATCGAGGCGGAAGTCGGGGCGATCGCTTCCGATCAGGCCGCCGGTGATCGGCCCCAGCGGCAGGGTGAACTGCGCGAAGGCGATCGGGTCATGCTTCGCAACCTGCAGCGGCCGGCAACGGTGCTCTCGACCGGAGCCGAACGCATCAGAGTCCAGGCCGGTTCCCTTTCTCTGGACGTGGATCGGGCCGAGATCGATCCGCTCCCCGACGAACCGACTGCGGTCCCACGCAGCGGAGTCCGCACCCCGCTCAAAACGGTTCCCGACCGGCTGGAGATCATCGGTCTGCGGGCCGACGAGGCCCGCCGCCGGGTCGAGAAGTACCTCGACGACGCCCTACTGGCCGGGCTCGGGCGGGTGCGGATCATTCACGGTTCGGGGGCGGGTGTGCTGCGCCGGGTCGTGGCCGAAGTGCTCCGCGAGCATCCCGAAGTGGCCAGTTTCGCCCTCGAGCAGGGACGTCCCGGGGGAGTCGGTGTGACCGAGGTGAAACTGACGGGGGATGAATCGTGAAGTTCGACGAACATTTCCTCGAAGAGGTGCGTACGGCTACCGATATCGTCGAGCTGATCTCGCCCTACGTGAAACTGAAGAAAAAAGGGAAGAACTGGTTCGGGCTCTGTCCCTTTCATAATGAGAAGACCCCCTCCTTCAGCGTGAACCGGGAGCGGGGCATGTATTACTGCTTCGGATGCGGCGCGGGGGGAAATGCGATCACCTTCCTGACCGAACGGGAGGGCATGAGTTTCCCGCAGGCTGTCGAAGAGCTGGCCCGGCGGGCGGGGATACCCATGCCCCGGCGCAGCGCCGAGCCCGGCACCGACCGCACCGACCGGCTGCGCGGGGTTCTTGAAGAGAGCGCCGACTGGTTCGCCGCCAATCTGAAAGCTCCCCAGGGCCGCCCGGCGGTCGACTATCTGAAAGAACGGGGAATCACCGGCGTGACGGCCCGGACATTCCGGATCGGCTTCGCCCCCCCGGGATGGGACGGACTCCATAGCCACCTGAATGCCAAAGGCGTACCGGATACCCTCATGGCCGAAGCCGGTCTGGTGAAGCGGCGCGAGGGCGGGGGGTACTATGACACCTTCCGTAACCGTATCGTCTTTCCCTTCATGGACCGCCGGGGACGAGTCATCGGGTTCGGGGGGCGGCTCCTGGGCGAGGAGGAAGACGGCCCGAAATACCTCAACAGCCCCGAGACACCGCTCTACTCGAAAGGCAAAGTCCTCTACGGCCTGCCCCAGGCAGTGAAGGCCCTGCTCAAGGAAGAACGGGCCCTGCTGGTCGAAGGCTACTTCGACGTCATGAGCCTGCATCAGGCCGGGATCGAAGCCGTCATCGCCGCCAGCGGCACCGCTTTCACCCACGATCAGGCTTTGATCCTGAAACGACTTGTCAAAAAGGTCCTGCTCCTCTTCGACGCCGACCCGGCCGGCATCAAAGCCGCGCTGGGATCGTATACGAGCCTGGTGCACGAGGGACTCGAGGTGGCCTTTCTGGGAATGCCCTCGGGCGATGACCCCGACACCCTGATCCGCTCCGAGGGAGCCGAAGCCTTCCGCTCGAGGCTGCGGCACGCCGAGACGATCGTTCCCTTCTACCTGGCCCAGCTCTCGCCCACCCTCGAGGAGCGTGACGTCGGGGGGCGGGCCCAGGCCGCCCGCGGGCTGCTCGAACTGCTGCGGTACGACAGCGACGAACTGCGGCGGGCCCTGAGTCTGCAGCAACTCTCGGTGCGGATCGGCCTGGACGAGAACACTCTGAAACGGGAACTGGAGACCATCGCAGCCCGGGAATCGGCCTGGGAGCAGCGTCCCGACGAGACGGGAACCGAGCGGGCGGCCCCTGCGCCCGGACGGCTAGAGACAGAACTCATCCGTCTGTTGATCACCCGGGCCGATCTGCGCCCCGAGCTGATGGACGGTCTCGAAGAGAACGATTTTCACGACCAACGCACCCGGGCTCTTTTCACGTTGATCGCCTCCGAGCCCGGTGCGGCCGGGATCGATCACCTGATCGAACAGGCGCCGGCCCGGGCCCGCAACCTGCTGGCCTCGATCCTGGCCGACGACGCCGGCGAGCGGGAAGACCGGGATGTCGAACTGGCAGCCGAAATCAAGGCGGGTCTGGAGAGCCGCCGCCTGAAGTCGAAACGCAAACGGCTCAGAACAGCGATAGAACAGGCGAAACGGGCCGGGGATGAAGACACTCTCGCCCGACTGCTGAAAGAGTATCAGGAGCTGAGATAGTGAGCGACCTGCTGAATCGGAAGGGCTTCGAAGAACTCATCGCGCGCATCAAGAGCGCCCGGATCCTCACCTACCAGATGGTGAACGATCTGCTGCCCGACGACATGGAAGATCCCTGTCAACTGGACGATATCTACGAGGCCATCAGGGCCGTGGGCGTAGAGATCGTCGAGGAGGATTCCGAGAAAGGACGACAGGCTCTGGAGGAATACGACGCCCAGCGGGCCCAATCGGAGGAACAGGCCGACGACGAAGAGACCGGCGACGAGGCTGAGGGTGAAGAGGATGAGGACGACACCCTCGGGGATATCCTCGAAGACGAGGATTCCGATTGGGAGGATGACAGCCTCGACAAGGAGTGGAAAAGCCGCCGTGAAAAGGGCACCCAGGAACCGCTCGGGAGGGTCAAGTACGACGACCCGGTCTGGATCTACATGCGTGAAATGGGACGGGTTCCTCTGCTCGATCGCAAGGGTGAGATCCGTATCGCCCGTCGCATCGAAGCGGCCCAGCACGGCATCGAGAAAGCCCTGATGCGATCGCGGCCTGCGTTCAGCCAGATTTCGAGCTTCGGACGGCGGATTCAGGCAGGATCTCTGCGCGTCGACGAAGTCGTGGACGGCGAACTGCGCGATGCCTGCAGCGGTCCGGCCCGCGAGCGGTTCCTCGCGCTGGTAGACGATATGAACAGCAGGGAGAAGAAGATCGATGCCCTGCGCCAGGAAATCCGCCGCTGCCGCTCCCGGTCGACGCGCGAAGAACTCGAGGTGTCTTTCGCGCAGGCCTGCGAGAAGAGCTGGCAGGTCTTCAACCAGATGAACATCCACCCCAGTTGGATGGAATGCATGGTCGAGGACATGGAAACGGTCTTCGAACAGATGGCGGAGACCGCCATCGAGGTCCGCGCCATCGAAAAGGACGCCGGCCTGGACGCCGGCCGGATCAGGGAATACGTGCGTGGCTCGGGCAAGAAGATGTCTGCCGCCACGGTCCAGAAGGAGACCGGTCATACCCCGAACACCCTGGGCGCCTTCGACCGTGACATCGCCAACATCCAGCGACGCATCCGGCGTCTGGAGCAGAACGTCGGTTCCGACATGGACCGTCTGGCCCACGATCTGCGCCGCATCCGCAAGCTCGAGCGCGAGCGGGAACGGGCCAAAGAGGAAATGGTCGAGGCCAACGTGCGATTGGTCATTTCGATCGCCAAGAAATACACCAATCGGGGCCTGGAGTTCCTCGACCTGATCCAGGAAGGCAACGCCGGTCTGATGCGGGCGGTCGAAAAATTCGACTACAAGAAAGGGTATAAGTTCTCGACCTACGCCACCTGGTGGATCCGCCAGGCAATCACCCGCGCCATTGCCGATCAGGCCCGCACCATCCGGGTTCCGGTCCACACCATCGAAGCCATCAACAAGATCCTGCGGGCCAGCCGGACCATGGTTCAGGAGGATGGCCGCGAGCCGACTCCGCCCGAGCTGGCCGAGCGGCTCGACATGCCGATCGGCAAACTGCGCACCGTGCTCAAGGTGGCGCACAATCCGATCAGTCTCGATAAGCCGGTCGGCGACGACGAGGGCTCCCAGATGGTCGACTTCATCGAGGATCCCAAGGCCGATTCACCGGCGCAGAAGGCTGCGGCCTACATGCTGCAGGAACAGATGAACAAGGTTCTCTCGACCCTGACCGCCCGCGAGGAGCGGGTCATCAGACTCAGGTTCGGTCTGGGCGACGGCCAGCCCCGGACCCTGGAGGAGGTCGGGAACATCTTCAACGTCACGCGCGAGAGGATCCGGCAGATCGAGGCCCAGGCCCTGCGCAAACTCAAGCATCCCAGCCGGCAGTCGAAACTGACCGGGTACAAGAACCTGCCCTGAGCGTACAGGGTTGTGAGGCCTGAATAACGATCGTCCCCACGGTGTATCAGTTTCAGTCGCAGGACCCGAACGCCGCTGACGGCCCCTCACACAAACCTCTGAAGATCCGGGAGATCATTCTGATGGTTCGACGCTTTCACCTGAGTCCGACGTACATCCTTGCCCTGGTTCTGACAGCCCTGCTGAGCGCCGTGCCAATCGCGGGAGCCCGGGCCCAGCCCGCCTGGCGTCCTGCCACGTTCGATTCCGGCGACGTGAGACCGACCGTTCTCGACCTCGAGAGCGCCATTACTCTGGCTCTGGAACGCTCGTGGCGCATAGAGGGCGTCCAGCTCGATCTGGAACGCGACCAGTTCAACCTGGTCTCCAGCCGGGCCCGGCTGCGTTCCAACGCCAGTTTCGATCTGGTGATCCCCGACTTCGACCAGTCGATCAAGGAAATCATCGATCCCTCGACCGGCGATCCGAAGGTCCTGAGCACCCGGGCGGCCCGTTACTCGGGGGCTCTCTCGATCCGACAGCCCCTGCCCACCAACGGCGAGGTTTCGCTCAACGGCGTTCTCTACCGCACCCAGGACGAGCTCTTCACCTACACTCCGGGCAAGAAGACCTACTACGGCCGGCTCTTCCTGCGCTACGAACAGCCGATCCTGCAGCCCAACCGCATCCGCAACAACATCCGCCGGGCCGAACTGCAGCTCGAAGGGACCCAGCTTTCCTATAACGACGAGCAGATCCGGATCGTGACCCAGGTTTCCCAGGACTTCTTCGAGCTGTACGAGAAAACCTACCTCGATTCTCTGGCCCGGGCCGAGTGCCAGCGGCTCGAAGAGCTCTACGCCACGGGGCAGGAGCGCTTTGCGGCCGGCCGGATGCCCGAAGCCGATCTGCTGCAGCTCGAGGTCGATCTGGCCGCCTGCCGCGACCGGGCTTCCTCAGCGGCCGGTGAGCTGGCCCGCGAGGAAGCGGCCTTCAAACAGTTCATCGGGCTGAGTCTCGAGGAACCGATCGCTGTCGAAATGAACCTTGAGTTCGCTCCGGTCCAGATCGACATCCAGGACTACATCGATCGTGCCATCGAGCAGCGTTCCGATCTGCGCCGCAACCAGATGTGGATGGAATCGAACCAGATGGAACTCGAGGAACGGCGTTCGGAGGGACGCCTGACCGGGGAGATCAGCCTGACCATGGGGTTGGAGGGACGCGACGAGACCATGAGCCGCTTCTACGACGCCATCCTCGACCCCGACCAGGCCAGGGGGGCGGCCATCGAATTCCACCTGCCGATCTGGGACTGGGGCCACAACAAGGCCCGGGTCGAAGCCCAGCTGACCTCGATCCGCAAACTCGAACGGGAAAACGAGGAAGATCTCAAGACCATCCGGCGCGAGGTCACGGCCACCGCCGAACGGGTTCTGGAAGCCCAGAACCGCCTGGGTCTGCTCGATCGCAGCCTCGAAGCCGCCGACCGCTCCTATCAACTCAATTACGCCGGTTTTCAGCAGGGTGAGATCAGCGTGCAGGACCTGCTCCTGACCCAGGACCGGCTCACCGACGCCCGGGCCAACTTCCTGAACGCCTATCTGGACTGGCGCCGGGCCCTGATCGATCTGGACGCGGTCACGAAGGGCTCGGGTTTCAGCCGAGGCGGCGGCTCCAACCGTTTCTTCCGCTAGGGATACGCCGTGGCGCCGGGACGAGAGAGTGATTCGCACAGGCGATGGGGACCGACCCTCCTGCTCCTGGCCGCGGGAGGGCTCTTGCTCGGCGCCGGGTTCACGGCCGTTCCGCATGATCCGATGAACGTGTCTCCCGAGGCCTCGCATGTGCCTGGATACCGGGGCTCACAGGCGGTCCAGACCCGTTTCGACATTCCCTACCGGGGTGAGGCCTCCGACGACTCCTTTCAGGTCCTCGATCTCTACTTCCCCGTCCGAAACGAGGAGGGCGGCCTCCTGCCGGTCTTTGTCTTCATCCACGGCGGGGCCTTCTGGATGAGCGACAAGCGCGATCCCGAGTACTACCCCGAACGGATCTACCGGACCCTGGCGGGGCAGGGGCTGGTCGTCATCGCGCCCAACTACCGTCTGACCCCGCGAGTCTTCTATCCGGCCCACGCCGAAGACGTGGCGGCGGCCCTGGCCTGGACGATCGATCATAGTTCCGAATACGGGGGCGATCCCGACCGGATCTGGGTCAGCGGACACTCGGCCGGGGGATTTCTGGCCGCGGCGGTGATTCTGGATACACGCTTCCTCGCCGCCCTGGGACACACCCCGGCCGGGGTGCGGGGAGTCATCCCGATCTGCGGGCAGTTCGCGGTCGTCGATTCCGGCCGGCAGAACACCTTCGGTACCGATCCGCAGCGCTGGCCCGGCTACTCGCCCCTCACACATATCCGCCCCGATGCGCCGCCCTTCCTCGTCATCGAAGCGGCACGCGACGACTGGTGGGCGCCGGGACAGGCCGAGCAGTTCCACGAGGCTCTTCGCCGGTCAGGGGTGCCCTCCACGTTTCATGAACTCGACGACGACCACTTCACCGTCATCCGCGATATCGGCCGGGCCGGTGACGATCTGATGCCCCTGCTGCACCGCTTCATCAGACCCTGAGCAACGATCCCTGCAGTGACCTGATGCAATAATACTGTCATAATGACAATATTGTTGGAACTCCGTTCCGCCGTTGTGCGTATCGCAGGTCAGGACCGGTTTCCACACGACCGGATCCGCGTGTCGCAGCAAACGTATCGCCGCCTGACAGGAGATCGTGCCGTGAGAAAGATTATTCCCATTTTTCCCGTTGCCGGCCTCGTTCTGCTCTCATCCTGCATCTTTCCCACCCAACCGAAGGATGTCGAACCGATTGCGATGACCCACTCGCTGCCCTTGCGCAACGGCCTGCAGATCGAAACGATCATCGGGGAGGTTCAGATCGTTCAGGGTTCGGGTGATTCGATTCACATCGAGGTCGTCGGCGAAGTCGACCCCGAGATGTTCGCGACGGATTTCGACGATACCGGCTCGAGCCTGATCATCCGCGAACTCATCGCCGATACCCGCAACACGTCCGGCTGGTGGTCCCGCTGGACGATCGCCGTGCCCGGTTCGCCCGATCTGCTCATCAGTTCCGGCAGCGGCGACATCAGTTTCGAGAGGGTTTCGGTTTCGGCCGTGTGTGCGTCCGGGTCGGGAGAGATCGTTATCGACAACGCCGGCGGCACCTTCAGAGGCGCCAGCGGATCGGGCCGGATCGAGATCGCCTCGTCATCGGGCAGCTTCGCTCTTCAGTCGGGCAGCGGCCTCATCACGGTCGGATCGTCAAGCGGTGAGTTCGCGCTCGAAACGGGCAGCGGCCGGATCAACGTCAAATCAACGCAGGGCAACTTCTCCGTCACCTCGGGCAGCGGCAATGTCAGCGCCAGTGAGGTCACTGTCTGGGCGGGGGGATCGTTCACATCGGGTTCGGGAAATGTGACGGTCGACCTGCCGACGGGTGAGCAGTATTCGCTCTCGCTCTCGTCGGGCAGCGGCGACGCCGTGCTCGATCTGAACGGGAACGATCCGACCGGCACCTTCACGATGTTCTGCCTGTTCTCGAACGGCCGGATCGTCTGTCCCTGGAACGCCGATCACTCCGAGATCGTCACCCGGAGCGGGCAGGAGTACCGCCAGAAGACGTTCGTACGGGGCACGGGAGGACTCACCGTCGGGATCGGAACCGGCAGCGGCACCGCCCGTATCATTCCCTGAAACCGACCGGAGTTGAATTGGCTGCACGCCGGCGGGTATCATCCGTTCTGTATTCAGACAACACCCCGATCTGATGCCGTGACGATCCCGGACCGCACCGTCGCTATAATCGGGAGGCACCCGCTATGCCGTACCGTCTGCCTGCAATCCCGGCCGTTGTTCTCCTGCTCGTCCTGCCGGCCTGTCAGAGCCGCCCCGACGGCGAACCGGGGCACACCTTCCGCGTCACCCGTCAGGAGGGGGTTCCCGTCGCCGAAACCCGGGGGGGACCGAAATATGCCGGCGACATCCTCACCTTCACGCCTCTCGATACCCTGAAAGAAGATCCGGAGCGGGAGGAATCGCTCTTCTACAGTCCCCGGGCTTTCGTCCAGAGCCCCGAAGGGGAGTACTTCCTCTACGACTCCGGTCACTGCCGGATCATGGTCTTCGGATCCGGGGGTGACTACCGGCGCAGTTTCAGCCGGGAAGGGCAGGGACCGGGCGAACTCTCCTCGATGGCTGAACTTCACGGCTTCATCGACGGTCGACTGGTTCTCTTCGACCGGGATACGCAGCGGACGATCGCTTTCGACCCGGACGGAACCATGACCGATCTGTGCCGGAGCATGGCCGGCTGGCGGGCGGAGCTGATGCTGCCGCTCGACGGCGATCTGGTCGGCTACGTCCGGCAGACCGCGGACACCGGGCCCGAGTACCGGCAACGCTGGCGCGAAGTGCTCATCGGCAGACGTGGTACCCGGGACACCATATCCTGCCTGATGACCGAACGGGTCACCGAGGCGAAGGTCACCTATCTGGATGACAACCGGCGCCGGATCACGGAGCTGCGTTTCTCCCCTTCCGCGATTGCCCTCCCGGTTCCCGGCCGGGGAATCCTGATCACCTCAGGCCGCCGGCCCGAACTGACCTGGCACGACACCTCCGGGGATCTGACCCTGCACATCGTGCTCGACCTGCCGCTTCTGCCCGTGACCGCGGAGGTCAAAGCGGCCTACTGGCGGGATCTGGAGGCGGGTCTGCGGCTGGCCTATGAACGGCATGGAATAGAAACACCCGTCGACATCGATCGCTCCCTGTACTTTTTCGTCGACGAGATCGGATTCTGGAACGAGGCCCTGGTCGATGATTTCGGCTACATCTGGCTGCAGGACGTGTATTCCTTTACGACTGAAGCGATCACCGGGCAGTGCCGGTTCCACATCCTGTCCCCGGAGGGGGAGTACCTGGGCACTGCCAGGGTCCCGACCGGTCTCTACAGATCAATGCGCCTGTCGGGCGGCAAGCTCTGTCTGATCACCTACGATCAGGCCACCGGCGACTCAGCCCCGGTCGCCTTTGCGATCGCTTCTGCAATCGAAGGCTGGACCTACCCGTGAACCCGGTCCGGCGGCAGAGATACTCCTGCGGGCGCCGGACACTGCTGGTGCTCGGGCTGCTCACAGCTGCGGGATCGACGGCCTGCACTCTGCGCTACCGGGCTCCGCCCGGCTCCTACGTGCCCGAGTACGAACGACGCCTCTGCGCCCTGCTGCACTACGCCGATCCCGAGATACCGGCGTATGATTACAGTCAATTCTGGCATATGGGGGCGGACTCGGTCCGCAGCCTCCTCGATTCGTTCCTGATCGAGCGCGATCCGCTTCCCGGCAACGGGGTGAACGAATACCGCAACCTGATCGAAGCCCGTCTGACGGCGGTCTGGGATTCGCTGCTCTCGGGGTGGACGATCACTCCCGACTACCGGGTCATCCCCCGCGTCTTCCACGGCTCGCCGACGCGTACGAGCGAGATCCCGCTGGGGCAGCAAGACGCCCAGGTGCTCTGGTTCTATGAACCTCCCTTTCCCCTCACCGACGAAATCTCCGGCCACCCCCTGCTGGACGAGTTGGCCTACTGCTTCATCTTCACCCGCAACCGGTGGGGGCATCACGTCTTCGACGACGAAAGCCCGAATCCCTTCCCACCCCTGCCTCACCTGACGCCGGCCGACTGCGCCGAACTCGCGACCCGGGTCGCCGACGAGAACGCCTCCACCGAACTGCGCCTTGCCTGCATCTGGCGCCTGCGGGCCGATCCCGGCCATCACGCCCTGCAGGCCCTGCTCGGTGCCGGCGGAGCGGCCGAACCCCGTATCCGGCAGAGCCTGGCAGCCGCCATCTGTCCCCTGACAGTGACCGAAGCCGACGAGAACGGGGAGTTCGACCTGGTTGCGGCCGAGGTGGATTCCTCGAGGATGCGGGCCGAGTATGGATACGGCCAGCGTTTCCGGGAGCGGGTCCGGGCGCTGGCTCTGGACCGGAAGATGTATGCCGGGGCCGCCGATTCACTCTACCTGACCCACCAGATCGCCATCCCCTACGATCCCGCTGCGACTCTTCCGGCCGAGATCGTCGAGGAACTGCAGCAGTCGGCCGAAGGGGATGCGGAACTCCTTGCCGGACGGGGCTGGCTCACCGCCGAGGCGGCCGATTCAATCTATACCGGACCGCTGGCTGACGCCCGGGCTCTGATCGAAGCCGACGAGCCCCTGGCGGCCCATGAGTTCCTGCAGCCGCTCTTGCGCTCGGAGTACCGGGCCAACAGCGAGGCCTGGAATCTGGATGCCCGGGCCCTGATGCAGTCGGGCGAGCCGGGCGGACGAGAGATGGCCGAAACGAGTATCCGCACCGCCCTGCGGCTCGACCCCGACAACCTGCGCTATCTTCTCACCCTGGCCGAAGTCCAGTTCCAGCGCACCTTCGACCGCTACGGCAACCGTGCCCTGGACCGCATCCTGGCCGAAACGGCATCGGTGGCCGATGCCCACGCCCTGAAAGGCAAACTGCGCCTCGAGATCATCTGGCACCTGGGCTGGCGCGCCGGAGGGTGGGGCACCCCCCTGGCCGGCATGACCGGTTCCAGATCCGAACAGGAAACCGAGGCTCTGGCCTATCTGAACAGCGCCCTGCTGCTCGATCCCGATAACGCCTTCGCCACCTGGTGGCTGGGGCTGCACCACATGCTGACCGGCCGGTGGGTCGAGGTGATCCGTATCATGGACTATCTCGTCGCGCATGGCGCCCATCCGGCCGAAGCCTACCTGGGCCGCGGTCTGGCCTATCAGAACATCGGCTGGCTCGAGGCGGCCATGGCCGATTATGAGCAGGGAATCGCCCGTCTGACCGACCGGGTGCGTGTCATCGCCCGGGATCCCCGCTGGACCCTGCCGCTGTCCGAGGGCGGTTTCGAACTCACCGGGGGGGTCTCGATCCAGACCGAGCGCGCTGTCGATCCAGAAACCTTCTGGCGCTCGCGCGATCCGCTCTTCGGAACCGACCTGAACGAACGCCTGATGGAACAGTACCGGCGCTTTGCGCACGTGACCTGGTATTACGCCGTCCCCCAGCTCGGTCTGGCCGGCTGGGACACCGATCGGGGGCGGATCTACATGCGTTTCGGCGAACCGCTCTCAACCGAAGAGGTCGAACGCCGCCGGCTATTCCGCCGGTACGAGGAACAGGATGTCCCGGACGAGTTCTCGATCCATGGCCAGGCGTCTTCCTTCGGTCTGGTGCAGATGGAGTACTGGTACTACGACGGCTTCCGCATTCCGCTCATGATCGGCATGCTCACCGGCAACCGGATCCTGCCCTACAAGCAGTCCTTCCGGGAGTTGATCGAAGTCGTCCCCGAATCACCGCGGGTGACCGGAGCCCGCGAGGTCATCGATACCGCGGAACTCGATCTGGGCCTGCGCTGGTACCGGTTCGAAAACCGGGCCGGCCAGACCGAACTCTACCTGCACGCCCAGTTTCCCAAACCGCGCCTCATCGGTGCCCTCGGCGATACCATGACCGGCTATTCGGCCCAGATGACCATTCTCGATGACTCCTGGAATCCCCTGACCCGGCGCGAACTGGTTCTGCCCGCCTGGCTGTTCATGGCCGACCGCTCCCTGCCGCTGATCACCGAACCCTTTCGACTCGAACCGGAGTGGATCACCGGCGAACATCTCTTCGGAGCCATGGAAGTCCTGCCCCCCGGGGCCGGACCGGCTTATGCCGGCCGGGATACCATCGACCTGGCCGTTGAAGGGCCGCTGCGTCTGTCGAGCCTGGTAGCGGCCGAAGAGATCAGAGCCCGAGAAGAGAGCGGGGACATGCTTCCGGGTACCTATCTGACCCGCGGGGAGCGGACCATCATCCCGGCTCTCAGTGACCGGTTCCACTACGACGCTCCGCTCTATCTCTATCTCGAGATCTACGGTCTCGAGCTCGACGACTACCGCGCCCATCACTACCGGCTGGCCATCGAGACGACCGCTGTGGGAGGAGAAACACCCTCGCCGGTCATCGAAGCGCTGGGACGGCTGATCGGGACCGAGCGCCAGGAGGGGAGCGTACGCCTGATTTTCGAGCGTGACGGGATCGGCACCCGGGCGACCGAGGAGAACCGGATTCTCTTTGAGGCCTACGAACCGGCCGAAGCCTACCTGATCGCGATCGAAGTCACCGATCTGACGGCGGACAGGACCATCCGGCGCGCAATCCGCCTGGAACCGTACGTGACAAACGCCCGTCTGGAACGACCGCCGCCCGGTTCATGAGCCGGGCCGGCGCAGATAGACCCACACCCGGCCGTACCAGGTGCCATACGCCCTGAATTCCCGCAGGGGCAGAGCCGCATCGCGCAGGCGTTCGAGTATGGCCTGCATCTTTCTGTCGCCGCGAGCGGCGAGCATGAGTTCATCCATGGCATGGTGGGCCATGACCCTGTCCTCGCCCCAGTCATCCCGGGGCAGTTTGAGGCGGCGCAGAACGCGATGGAACAGCTGACGGTATCGTTCCCAGAATTCCAGGTCGATCCTGCCGTAGTGGTCCCAGGCCAGGTCCCGGCGGGCCTGATCCACCAGGGTCAGCTCCCGCTCCTCGGCCTCGGTGACATGATGAGCGCCCAGGAGCAGGTCCGATAAGCCGTCGCCGTTGTAATCGACGACGCTGACCCAGATGTTCCGGCCCCGGTCCAGACCCGGTTCAAAGTGCCGCGGATCGATCCTGTGGGCGCCGGCGCTGGGGACAAGAACGACCGGTTCGGCCAGCACAGGCACGCCGTCAGCACTCGTGTTCCGGAAAAAGAGCACGCTGCCGACATGCGAGCCCAGCAGCAGGTCATCCCGGCCATCTCCGTCCCAGTCGTTCACGCAGGGCGAGGACATGCCGTGCTCGGCGCAGATTTCCTCGCCGGCGACCGTCAGCCGTTCAGGGGTGCCGAATCTGAGCTGACCGTCACTCACGCCCGTGCCGGGATAGAAATAGACGTGCCCGACCGTATCTCCGAAGAGAACATCCA
This sequence comes from uncultured Gemmatimonadota bacterium, assembly GCA_964576115.1. Taxonomy (GTDB): domain Bacteria; phylum Blakebacterota; class Blakebacteria; order Blakebacterales; family Blakebacteraceae; genus CAYSYY01. The sequence continues at coordinate 2,841 of CAZNUA010000006.1, read as the reverse complement.
GAATGCCGTCCCTGTTCCAGTCGGCCAGCCAGGGACGGACCGAACCGGCGATGCCGCCGTCGCTAAGATTTCTGAAGGGATCCTCGACCTGATAGGTCTCGAAATTGAGGTAGGAAGTATCGATCAACAGATAGGGATAGCCGAACTCGCCGGTCTCGAGCTGCGGCCAGACCTGGATACCGTCGATGACTCCGGCAACGATATCTATACGTCCGTCAGCGTTGGCGTCCACAAACTGTGGCGCGAATCCGCCCTCGTTTCACCCGACCGGAATGCGCACCGGCGCTCCGGCGGCCTCGAAGAGTGATGATTCTGAAAAGACCGGCTGCTCCGGCGTACCCTGGTTGAGATGGATGAGCAGTTCGCCACCGCGCGGGCTGCGCTGGCCCAGCAGCAGGTCGAAGAGTCCGTCGCCGTCGAAGTCGACCGGCAGGGGAGCGGGATAGCCCTGCTCGGCCTCGAGGGGCGAACCCTGCACGATCAGCTGGAAGGGTTCGGCGAAAAGGGAGGTGTCGGGTGCCTGGGGCAGGGGCGTCGAACAGGTTGCAACGAGCAGAAGAACAGCCGTGGATAACATGGCGACCTCCAGGGGCTGAATAGAGCGGGGAGGCGGAATAGTACCGGCAATTAGTATAGCATGGTCTGAACGAAGCCGCGAAGCCCTTGATGAGCGGCGTTTTCACGGGTATTGTCACCGCTGGCTCCACCATTGTCGGATATGACCCACGAGGCGTGTATTGCGTTCACCGATTCCTCGCATCCCGGTCTGTCTCCTGATCGCATCCGGTCTCCTGGGAGGCTCTGTATCGTGCTCCAGGCCGGCCAATGACATCGTACTGGAACAGGTCCTGCGATTCCCCCCGCCCGATAGCGACGATCCCGACTATTACCTGGCCACTCCGAACGATTTCGAATTACTGCCCGATCAGAGAGTCGCCATCGTCGACTGGATGCAGCATGTCGTCTGGATCGTGGATGAGGAAGGAGAACTGGTCGCTCAGGTCGGCCGGCAAGGCCAGGGTCCGGGTGAATTCTCCTTTCCTGATGAAGCGGCTTTCGATGAGAGTACGCACCTCTTATGGGTGAGGGATCGAAACAAGCTGCAGGCTTTTGACCAGGAAAATTGGTCGTATTCTCATGGTTTCATCCGAGATGTGATCCGGGGAGTTCACCTGCAGGCCATACACGACACGCTCTACATGGCTACGTTCGACGAGCATCGGCCTGAGATCATCCATGCCTTCAATGCGCAGGGTGAACTGCTCTTTTCATTCGGCGAGCATCCGGATCGAGAGGTCGGCCCCGCTGGCAGGAGGATCCACAGGCTTGGATCCATGCATATTACCGTGGGATCAGAGGGCGCATTGATCGGCTGCTACACCTACAGCGTGTTCAACGATGTTCTGCTCATTACGCCCACATCTCAGAGCGTCATTCATATCCGGGACAGAGACGTGATCAGGGCCGACCGCGAGAACCGGGACAAGGCGCGGGACTGGCCGACCGACGACGATGACCGGCCGCCCCCCTACAACATCACCCGGCAGTCGATGTTTCTCGGAGACCGTTTGTTTGTCCTCTTGACCAGACTCGTCGGACAACGCCTCGTTGAAATTGACACAAGAGGATACATCGTGCACAGCTATTCGTTTCCCACCCCACCGGAGGTGCAGTATCCCTCTCCGATCAAATTCACGGTCGGGCTCGAGAACGGCACTCTTGTCGTCTGGATGCTCTGGAACCAGCCCTACCCGCACATCGTGAAACTGATGCCGCGGTCCTGATCCAGCCGGCCGGCGGACGATCACCTCCAATACCCGGATAATCATGCAAAAGCATGTGCCCCCGAGATAAACAAGAGCCTGCCTCTATTCGTCGTTCCCCGGGGAGAGTGCCATGCTCGATACGATCGTGTTTCTCGTTTTCTGTACCTTCTTTGCACAACCTGCACCTCAGGGCAATCCTCAGCATTCCTTCAGCATCGTACAGGAAGACGGCCTGAGTATTGCGCTCACCAGAGGCGGGCCCGGATACCTCGAGCCGCTGTTCGAGTACCGGGAAGTCCTCCGCCTGAATCAGGATCCGTCCAAGGCCGAGTCACTCCTCCACCGACCGGGGCAGTTCACGCGGGGATCGGATGGCAATTACTACGTGATCGACTCGGGGAACCACCGGGTGGCGGTATTCAACGACCAGGGCGAGTACGTGCGCAGCTTCGGCAGCGAGGGCGGAGGTCCGGGGGCCTACCGTCACCTGGGCTTCCAGGGCCTGCATGACGATGTCCTGCACATCCAGGATGTCCTGATGCGTCGCACCACCCGCCTGCACCTCGACGGTTCTGTCATCGAGGTCCTGACAAGACCCCGCCCCCACGGGATGGATGTTCCCGATCGATTCCGACTGAGCGGTGGCAGTCAGCTGCTCCTCAACCATCTCAACGACCAGGACCCGAAATACGGCACCCAGTGTGCCGCTGCGACAATCGTGAACGCCGACTGTGACACGCTGTTTCACACCACGACCGATCAGGTGACGATCTCGATCGCGGGCTATATCTCCAGTGAGCCGAACCGCCGGCATGGTTGGTTGGTTCGTTTCCCGGGGTACCCGTGTTCCGCGTACTCGCTCGAGCAGGGCATTCTGCTCAGTGACGGCAGACACCCCGTCATTCACCGCTATGATGCCACCTGGCGGTATCTCGGACGCATGGAACTCGATCAGCCGCCTGAATCAGTCCCGGCACGGGAACGACGCTGGCTGATCGATGAGGCGAAGCGTCGTGTTCGCGAGAGCAGCGGGATAGATCGCGAGATTGCCCGGATGAGACGCGATTTGTTGACC
>CAZNUA010000005.1:101932-129215 GCA_964576115.1 uncultured Gemmatimonadota bacterium | reverse complement strand
GCAAGCTCCTGATCGTGGGTCTCGGTCCGGCCGAAAAGGCCTCGACCGAGTCGCTGCGCCGGCTCTGCGGGACCGCCGCCCGGGCCCTGGCCCGCACTGACACGAAGCGCGTCGGGGTCATCGTGCCCGAGACCCTGCACAGCGCCGACGCCGTCCAGGCCGGAGTGGAGGGATTTCTGATCGGACCGGGGGGAATCGGTGCTCACCGGACCGGCACGAAGACGTCGAAAGACCCGTACCGCGGCCCCTTTACGGCCCTGACCCTTCTTTTCTCGGGCCCGGTTACCCGGACCCTGCGAACCGCCGCCGAGCGCGGCGAGATCGTGGCCGAAGCGATGATCCTGACCCGCCGCCTCGTCAACGAGCCGGGCAATCTCATGACTCCCGCCCGGCTGGCCACCGAAGCCCGTCGGGCCGGCCGGGAGGCCGAATTGGGAGTCACCGTCTGGAACCGCAAGCAGATCGAGGAACACGGTTTCGGCGGACTGCTGGCGGTCACGGCCGGCAGCGCCAAACCACCGCGCTTCATCGTCATGCGCTACACACCCCCCGGCGCACGCTCCCGCCGGGCACCCCTGGCTCTGGTCGGCAAGGGCATCACGTTCGACTCGGGTGGCATCTCGATCAAACCGGGCAAAGGGATGGAGGAGATGAAGGCCGATATGGCCGGGGCCGCGGCGGTCATCGGAGCCATGAGCGCGATCGGCCGGCTCAAACCCGCCCGCCCGGTGCTCGGTATCGTGCCGACCTGTGAGAACATGCCCTCGGGCACCGCCACCCGCCCCGGCGACGTAATCAGGACCTTCAGCGGCACGACCATCGAGATCCTCAATACCGACGCCGAGGGTCGACTCATCCTGGCCGACGCCCTGGCCTGGGCGGTGAAACAGAAACCGGCCGCGATCGTGGATATCGCCACCCTCACCGGGTCGTGCGTCGTCTCTCTGGGACACGTCTATGCCGGACTGATGTCGAATGACCAGACCTGGGCCGATACCGTTCGCGAGGTTGCTCTGGCCCGGGGCGAGAAAGTCTGGCAGCTGCCGATGGACCCGGAGTACGACGAGCTGGTGCAATCGGATATCGCCGACGTGAGGAACACCGGCAAGGATCACCCCGGCGCCGTTACCGCCGCCAAGCTGCTCGAAAAGTTCGTCGGCGAGGTACCGTGGGTGCACCTCGACATCGCCGGCACCGAATGGCACAAGAAAGAGAAGCCGTGGATCGGCATCGGACCCACGGCTTTCGGTGTACGCACGTTTGTAACGCTGGCCCTGCGTCAGGACTGAGTCTCAGAGGCGGGGCGGACTGGGGCGTCGCCCCCGACCCCATTTCTTCTCCTCGGGTACCGAATCGTCGGCCGCCATCTCATCCGACCGGCCGACATTCTCCTCCCAGTCACGGGAGGTGTCCTTCACCGACCGGCCCGGGACGGCATAGGGGATCTCCCCTTCGGGCAGGGGGGCCATCTCACCCGAGTCGATGGCCTTCTTCATGTCCCTGACCATCGCACTCTGCTGCCCGGCCACACCCGCCCAGGTGCGGTTGTCGCGGGTCGAACGACCGTGCTCGATCTCGTCTGCCGGGAGCGCGGCTACCGGTTCGGTCGCAGGGGGGGATACGGTCCGATCAGGTCCGGAGGGCGTACCCGTGTCCGGGGGCGCGGCTGCCGGCTCGGTCGCAGGAGGGGATACGGTCGAATCGGGTTCCGGGGGCGTGCCCGTGTCCGGGGGGGCGGCATCGGAGCGAGACCGTTCCTGTTCCCGTTCCCGTTCCCGGCCTCGGCTCTCTTTGCGTCCGCCATCGTCCCGGTGTTCACGTTCCCGACCCCGGCTTTCTTCCCGTCCGCCACCGCTCTGGCGTTCCCGTTCCCGGCTCTCTTCCCGCCCGCCACTGGTCTGGCGTTCCCGTTCACGGTCGCGGCTGTCTTTGCGTCCGCCTTCGTCCCGGCGTTCCCGTTCACGGTCGCGGCTGTCTTTGCGTCCGCCATCGTCCCGGCGATCCCGGCCCCGGTCATCCTTGCGGTCTTCACCGCTTTTCCGCCTCCGGCCGCCGTCGCTTCTCCGGCCTTTACCCGAACCGCGCCGCCGGCGGCTGTCATCTCGTTTTTCATCATCCCGCGGCCGCTCTGCCGAACGCCGCCCTCCCCGTCGACCCGAACGACTGCTGGCTGCCAGTTCACGCCACTCGCCGAGAACGTTCCGGTACTTGCCGGTCGTTTCGACCTCGAGTTCAAAGAGCGTCAGAGCGTCGGGGAAATAAGCCCGATCGATCAGGGAGCGTTGTCCCCGCTGCCGCCCGGGCCGCCGGCGCAACTTGACCACGGCCAGCAGGGCCTGCCCCATCTGGTGACGGCGCCGGTTGGGAATGCGGTACAGGGTCTGGCCTTCGGCCAGAACCGCTTCGATCAGTTCGAGCAGTTCGCCCTTGCTCAACCGACCGCCCTTGCGCGATTCGGCGGTGGCGACCTTCAGACGCAGAGGAGGAGAGATCAGGACCGCCCAGAGGACGGTGTCGTCGAGCTGTTTGCCCTCTTCCCGCCAGCGGTCGATCTGGGTCAGCTCGTGGAAAAAGCGCTCCCCCTCTTCGCCGTTGAGCGCGGTATGCAGGGCGGGATGAAGGATATCGAGCAGGCCGTGCTGCCATAACTGCCGGAAGGCGGGTTCGGCGGCACCGCTGCGCAGAAGATTCAGAAGTTCGTCGGCGACCCGGGCATCGGAGGCTTTACGCAGTTCCTTGCGATAGCGTCGGATCGCCCGCCCGATCTCGGGGATCATGGTAAAATCGAGGCGGGCCGCATATTCGATCGCCCTGATCATCCGGACCGGATCTTCCCGGAAGCGGACACCGGGTTCCCCGATGGTGCGGATGAGTCCCTCTTTCAGGTCGCCGAGCCCGCCCACGTAATCGATGACCGAGAAATCGGCGATGTTGTAGAAGAGAGCGTTGATGGTGAAATCGCGCCGGTAGGCATCCTGCTGGGGACTCCCCCAGGTATTGTCCTCACGAATCAACAGGTCGGGTTCGCCGTTGCTGTCGACCGCTTCCTCCTCGCCGTTCCCGGGCGGTTCGGGACTGCGCCTGAAGGTGGAGACCTCGATCGTCGTCCCGCCCCTGAAAAAGACATGGGCAAGCCGGAAGCGGCGTCCGATCAGACGACTGTTGACGAAGAGCTTCCTGATCTGGTCGGGGCGTGCGTCGGTGGCGACATCGTAATCCTTCGGGGTACGTCCCAGCAATAGATCGCGGACGGCTCCACCGACGAGGTAAGCCATGTGCCCGGAGTTATGAAGGCGGTAGAGGACCTTGAGGGCCTCCTCCTTCATATCCTTGCGGGAGATGGTATGTTCAGCCCGGGGGATGACGAGCGGCTCTGCCAGGCGGGGATCGTGCCCAAGGCCCAGCAACCGCGCAAGTAACCCCTTACCTGATCGCGAGTTACGCGTCTTATTCTCTGTCATAGAGATGTAAGATAGTCAGAGAAGTGACAGAGTGCCACACACGTCATGCACGGGGCAGCGAAAACGGCCGGCTCGTGAAGGGCCGGCCGTTGCCGCAAACACCCGCGGGGAGCGGTTCAGGTCAAAAGATCTGACCGAGTGCGAACTGGAAGCGCCCGCTGCCCCACCGCCCCTGGAAATCTGTCGGGATGGAGTAATCGAGGAAGAGTGCCAGCCAACCGAGGTTGGCCCTGATCCCGCCGCCGACGGCACCGATGATGCTGTTGCGGATGTAATCCCCGGTGTTCAGATCGTCGATCCAGGACGGGAGTGCGTTCGAATCCCAGACCGCGCCCACATCGGCGAAGAGAGCCCCGGTCAGTAAATCCCACTGCAGCGGCAGCCACGGCAGCAGCGGATATCTCAGTTCGAGATTCTGGATCGCGAAACTGGTGCCGCTCATCTGGGAGTACGAAGTGCCGTGCACGGTGAAGGGACCGCCGAGGTAGAAGGGCATCAGAACATCGCCGATCTGATGCCCGGCATAGGTCCGCACCGCAACAGCACCCCGGTGATTCAGGGTCAGGTAGCCGCGCACGTCAGCCAGGGCGGTCGTCCCGTCGAGGTCGCCGACGGTATGAGAAAGATACAGGCGCGAGCGCATCCCACCGATCGGTCCGGCGAGAAAGTAGAGCGAGGAGTCATGGACGTAACCCAGGCCGGCCTCGAACCAGCCGTACCGTCCCAGCTCGTCGTTGACACGCTGGCGACCGAAGAAGTCTGAAGAGACGATATCCTGCTGCATCCCCATGTAGCCGATGTTGGCTTCGATCCGGTCGAAAAGGTTCAGCGGGTAGTAGCCGAGCAGGCTGGCCCCCCGGTAGACCTGGCTCAGATAGGTTGTGGCGGTGAAGCTGGTGTAGTACCCGCCGTAGGCGGTGGCCATCTGGTAGAGGCTGACGCCCCAGTTCAGACGCCGGTTCATGTTCACGTACGTCGCCTGCAGGTTGGATCGGGCGATCGAACCGTAGAGGGAAGCCTGCATGTAGATGTTGTGGTTGCCGAGCATGTCGCTGAAACCGACCGCAAAATCGCCGATGACACCCACTCCGGTGGCGAAGGCTCCCCCGCCGAAGATGTAGTCGGTCTGCAGGCGCATACCGTAGCGCTCGTCCTCGAAGGTACGAACGTCACCGAGCCGGAAACCGGCCCAGACCGGTTCATGCGGTTCGGCATCCGCGTCGGGCTGCTGGGCGACGGTCGGGACGTCGGCCGAACGCGGATCGGGCATGACGTAGATATCCCAACCCATTTCCCGGAAGTTCGAAAAAGCCACCTTCCCCGACTGCTGCGACCAGGAGATGGCCGGCGAAGAGGCGGTGATCCCCGTCACCCCCGTGGCCAGGTTGGTGACCTTACGGATCGTCCGGGCATTCAGGTCGTAGAGGAAGATCTGCGGCACCCCCGAACGGTCGCTCACGAAAGCCAGTGCGTCGCCTTCGGGGCTCCAGACGGGATTGATGTCGTGCCACGAACCGCCGGTCAGGATCTCGACCTCTCCGGTAGCGGGGTCGACCAGCGCCAGCCGGTAGCCCCGGAAATCGAGGTCGGCGGCATTGGTGGGCGCTCCGCGGTCGGTCGCCACGGCGATGCGCGTGCCGTCGGGCGACCAGGCCGGATGCAGATAGGCATAGATGTCATCGGTCAGCTGGCGGGGGGCGCCCCCGTCGGTCGAGGCGACGTAGAGATCTCGTCCCCCCCGGCGCTGACCACTGAAGACCACCTGGGTGCCGTCGGGACTCAGAGCCGCCGAAATGACCGTCATGTCGGGATAGCGGAGCTGGGTGATCGTCTTTCCGCCTTCGGGCTCGACCAGGTGGATCACATCCTCGGCCCCTCCCGAGGAGACGAAGGCAAGAACCGAACCATCGGCGGTCCAGGACATGGTGGATTCGAAGAAGTCGATCATTTCGAGCGAGGAGGTCCGTCCCCCCGAAGCCAACGCCCGCCGGGTCCGGCCGGTCTCGGTGCTGGCGACATACACCGCGTCACGCAGATCCTTGTTGGCGATGAAGGCGATCCGTTCGCCGTCGGGACTGATGGCCGGCGTCATGTTCAGGGTGTAGACCAGGCCTTCGTGAGCGATGAGCCGGGTCGCGATCGAATCGGCCGTGGTCTGTTGAGCCGCGATGTCGGAGTGCTCGCGCAGGATGAAGGTTTTCCACTCTTCGGAGATCTGCTGGGGATTCATGCTGTAGACCGTCTGCAGCGCCAGGGACCAGTTCCGGGTACGCACCGTTTCCTTGAAGAAGCGTCGGATCGATTCCAGTCCGTACCGCTCGCCGAGGAAATAGTAGAGGCCGGCCCCCAGACGGTATACCCGCTGGTCCTGAATCGTTTCGAACTCTTCCAGGGTCAGAAACTCGTCCCGCTTGACCAGGTCGCGCAGCCAGACCCGGGTCAGCGGATCCATGCCGAGCGAGAGGTATTCGGCCATCCCTTCCAGCATCCAGAGCGGCGGTTGCCACATCATCGGATTGGCCGGTCCGCCCACACCCATGATTTCGAGCTGGAAGGCGTGCACCATTTCGTGCGTGAGCACGTGGGTGAATTCCTCCATGGAGGTGAGCATGGGCAGGACAACCCGGTTCTTGAGCGATTCGGTGACCCCCTGCACGCCCTCGGCGGCACCGGTCACGGCGTTGGTCTGGCGGAAATCCTGATGGTCGGCATACAGGATCAGCGGTACCGGATCCTCGAACTGCACCTGCAGAATATGACTCAGGTAGTCGTAGGAACGTTCCGCTATCCGGCCGGCGTCCAGAGCGGCCTCTTCGTTGCCCTCGTAGTAATAAATATCGAAGTGCGGTGTATTGAGAACGCGCCAGTTGAACTTGTCGTACTGGACCTTGTTCCGACCGAAGACGGCGTACTGGGCCTCGACCGTCTGCGGGAAAGCCCCAAGTCCGCACCCCACGACCACCAGCAGGGGCAGGATGGTCCGGAGTATCGATCCGGCCCCCCGTACCCTGTGCCCCGAATCCCACCGGGTGATTGTCTGTCCCGTCATCGCATTTCACCTCACTGCCTGCGACGAAAACCGGCGCCCCTCACTTGCCGTCTTCATCGTCATCCACGTGACGATTCTTCCGGGCCCTCTCCCGACCCTGAGTATAACGTCCACCGGTCGCCGGCTGTTGACAGATATGGAGTCCGAAGGACACCGAGTCCTCTCCATCCCGTCGGTCGACTCTCTTCCGGGCAGGGTAGGTCAGCCTGAAAAGAGGTTCAAGACATCTTGACATCACCGGCCGGGCGCCGATCTTGAGTAATCTACCTCATTCAGGAATCGGTTACCGAAACAGAATGCAGGAGGGCCAGCAGTGCCGACCCACGCTTCGACCGAAAAACGGCTTCGTCAGAGCCAGCAGCGCCGCCAGCAGAACCGTATCCAGCGGTCACAGATCAGAACCCTGATCAGGAATATCCGTCAGGATCCGGGAGCCGAGGATGCACCCGCACTGTTGCAGGAAGTATCGGTTCTGCTCGACCGCTACGCTGCCCGGAGCCTGCACCATCCCAACAAGGCCCGGCGCCTGAAGTCGAACCTCACCCGCCTGGTCCAATCCGCCCGCGAGAGCACCTGAACCCCGCGTCTCTTCGACTCCCGCCGGCCGGTCCCCGGTAGCCTGCGGGACCGGGTCTCAGACCGCATACCGCCGCAGATCCTCACCGACAAGAACGTCGCCGGAAAACTCACCTTCCGCCTCCGAGCGCAGCGCCCCGGGATCGGCGCTCGCGGATTCGAGCAGATGGACAAGCAGCAGCCGCCTGGCTCCGGCCTCGGCGGCGATCCGGCCGGCCCCGGCCGCCGTGCTGTGTCCCGGGGCCGGACCGCCGGGATCGGCGGCGGAAAAGGTGGCTTCGTGGACGAGCAGATCGGCATTGCGTCCCAGAGCCACGACCGCCGAACAGGGAGCGGTGTCGGAGCTGTACGCCAGAACCCGTCCCCCCGCTGCGATCCGCACACCGATCGTCTCCCGGGTGTGCTCGACCGGTGCCGTCCAGAGTTCGAAGCCCGCCCCGGCGTACTGCGGTCCGGCGGGAGGCAGGTGTGCTGCGGGCGCGAGTTCGGTCAGATCGAGCGGCAGGTCGGGACGGTCGAGCAGTTCGAATGCGTCGAGGATCCGACGGATACAGAGCAGGGTGTCGGGAGCGGCAAGAATCGGCAGCGGTTCGGTCCGGGCGGCGGGAATGAGACAATGCAGGAGGCTGGGCAGACCATAGAGATGATCGGGGTGGGCGTGGGTAATGAGAATTCCCCGCAGATCGGCGGGATCGAGTCCGGCCAGACGAAGACGGCGCCAGGGAGAGCCCGAACAATCGAGCAACCAGATCCCCCCGGTCCACTCCACCGCCAGACTGGTGTTTTCCCGGTCGGGAGGAGGAAAGGCCGCTCCACTGCCCAGCACGACCACCGAGAGACCGGACCTCGCGGCCACCCCGGACCCTACTTCCCCATGCCCACCTGCTGGGCCTGCTGGAAGACTTTCCCCTCGGTGATGATCGAAGGGGCGATGATCAGTTCGGTGAGCTGGAACTCTCGAATATCCCGGGCTCCGACATTGCCCATGCTGGTAGCGATCGCCCCCACCAGATTCTGACTGCCGTCATCGAGCCGGGCCGGACCGAAGAGAATCTCTTCCAGTGTTCCTGTGGTTCCGACCCTGATACGGGTTCCCCGGGGCAGGTTGGCGTGAGGGGTCGCCATACCCCAGTGGTACCCGCGTCCCGGGGCCTCGGACGCCTGGGCGAAGGCCGAACCGACCATGACGGCATCGGCTCCCGCCGCCAGGGCCTTACAGATCTCGCCCCCGGCCCGCATCCCGCCGTCGGTGATGATCGGGACGTACTTTCCGGTCGATTTGAAGTGAAAATCGCGGGCCGCACCACAGTCGATCGTCGCCGTGATCTGCGGTATACCGATCCCGAGTACCCCCCGGGTGGTACAGGCGGCACCGGGACCGATCCCCACCAGCAGAGCGTCTATGCCGGTCTGCATCAGCTCCAGGCTGACCGAGTACCCGACCGTGTTGCCCACGATCACCGGACAGGGCATGGTATTGCAGAAGCTCTCGAAGTTCAGGGTGGCATACTCGCTCGAGATATGCCGGGCGGTCGAGACAGTGGATTGCACCACGAAGTAATCCACCCCGGCTTCGGCTGCCAGCTGTCCGAATTCTTCAGCGCGCTGCGGGATGGCCGAGACAGCGGCCGGAACCCCGGCGGCCTTGATCTCCTCGATCCGCTTTTTAATCAGAGGCGTCTGGATCGGGGAAGTGTAGAGACCCTGCACCAGGTGGGTGGCCTGCTCCGGAGTGGCCTGGGCGATTTCCTCGAGCACTTCGGTCGGATCCTCGTAGCGCGTCTGAACCCCTTCGAGGTTCAGCACCGCCAGCCCGCCGAGTTTGCCCATGGTGATGGCGAAACGCACGTCCACCACGCCGTCCATGGCGCTGGCCATGATCGGAAAGGCCAGGCGGTGACCGCCCAGTTCCCAGCTAGTGTCGCATTCGGCCGGATTGATTGTGATCTCGCCGGGGACCAGCGCCACTTCGTCGAAGCCGTAGCAGCGCCGCGCCTTGCGCCCGATCCCGAGGTACATACCCATGGTTCACTCCTTCTCCAGGTCGTTGAGGAGCCAATCTACCGCCGCCCCCTGCCGGTGCAACTGCATTCTCCCCCATTGCCGTTGACCGAACGCATAACGCGGATTTTCCCTTCCCATCTTCCCGCCGATACCATTGTATGCAGAAAGATGGATCGGCTGACAAACCCGTCAAGACTCAGGGCTCCGGTGAGGAGAACATGGCATGGATGACCGCGATATTGCCTTACTGAAAGCCTCACCTCTGTTCAGCGGTTTCAGTGAGAACCATCTCCGGATCCTGATCGAGCTGGCACAGGTACAGGAGTTCGCCCCCGGCGAGGTGATCGTGCACGAGGGCGAGCCGGGCGACAGTTTCGCCGTGCTTCTGGCGGGGCAGGTACAGATCGAAAAGATGACCCCGGAAGGGTATCCCCGGCCGCTGGCCATGCTGACCGATCAGGGCGATTTTTTCGGCGAGATGGCGGTGGTGGATATCAAGCCCCGTTCGGCGACCGCCCGGGCCCACACGCAGACCCGGACGGTACTCTTCTCCAAGCAGGCTCTGGTCCGACTCTTCGACGCCCATCCCGAGGCGATGACCCTGGTGGCCTTCAATATCGCCCGGGTGCTCTCAGCCCGTCTGCGTTCGATCGACGAAGATCTCGCCTCACTCTCCGGCTAGGAAGCGATTTCAATGCGCATCGCTGTTGCCAGCGGCAAAGGCGGAACCGGCAAGACAACCCTGGCGACGAGTCTGGCCATCGCCCTGGCCCGGGAGGTTGCCGACCCCGGAGAGCGGATCCTGCTGCGCGACTGTGACGTCGAAACCCCCAATGCCCATCTGTACCTCGAGCCCCGCTTCGACGTCCGGATCGAGGTCGGACCGCCCGTGCCCGCCGTCGACGAGGAACTCTGCACCCTCTGCGGACGGTGCGCCGAGGTCTGCGAGTTCAATGCCATCTCCGTCCTCGACGACCAGGTGCTCCTCTTCTCCGATCTCTGCCACGGCTGCGGCCTCTGTTCAACCATCTGCCCGGTGGCGGCCATTTCGGAAGTACCCCGGATCCTGGGAATCATCGAGGCCGGCCCCACTCCCTTCGGTCCGCGTCTGGCCCGCGGGGTTCTGCATACCGGGGAGGCTCTGGCCGTACCGGTCATCAGGGGTCTCAAACAGTGGGATGCGTGGAGCCCGGGCAGCGGTGAGGATACCCTTCCCGATCCCCCCCGACCCGACCACATCGTCATTGACTGCCCCCCCGGCACGACCTGCCCCGTGGTGGAATCGATGCGCGGGGCCGAGGCCGTTCTGCTGGTCACCGAACCGACCCCCTTCGGACTGCACGATCTCGAACTGATTACCGAGGTCGTCCGTTTCCTCCATCTTCCGGCGGCCGTGGTCGTGAACCGCGACGGAACCGGTTTCGACGACCTGGACGCCTTCTGCGATCGGGCCGGCCTGCCGATCGTGCTGCGGATACCTTTCAGCCGGGCTATAGCGGAAGGGACCGCCCGGGGCCGGCCGCTGATCGAGATCGAGCCGGGGCTGGCCGACGAACTGGCCGCGCTGCCCGAGCGCTTCGCCGCTCTCGGCCGGGAGGGCGGGTCATGACCGAACTGGTCGTTCTGAGCGGGAAGGGCGGTACGGGAAAGACCTCGGTCACGGCCGGACTGGTCCATCTGGCCGCCGCCGGATCCCCTCCTCTGCAGCTGACGGCCGTGGATGCCGACGTGGACGCCGCCAACCTGGCCCTGCTTCTCGATCCGGAGACCGAAGCGGAGACCGAGTTCATCAGCGGCAAGGTGGCCCACCTCGATCCCGACCTGTGCAGCGGTCACCGCAACTGCCTGCAAGCCTGCCGTTTTGACGCCGTGATCGACCGCGGCGCCGGCGCCGCGCCCCTGATCGACGAGCTGGCCTGCGAAGGGTGCGCCGCCTGTGTCTATGCCTGCCCCGAAGGGGCGATCGCGATGCAGCCCGAACTGACCGGCTATCTGCGACAATCCCGGACCGCCTGGGGACCTCTGTACCATGCCGCTCTTCTGCCCGGCGGCGAGAACTCCGGCAAACTGGTCATGGCCGTGCGCCAGATGGCCCGCGAAGCGGCCGGGCAGGCGGGAAGCGAACTGATCGTGACCGACGGTCCGCCGGGGATCGGCTGCCCCGTCGTCAGCGCAATCACCGGGGCCGATGCCGCCCTGATCGTCACCGAACCGGGCCTGGCCGGGGCGCACGACCTGGAACGGATTGTCCAGACCGTGCAGCACTTCGGCCTGCCGGTCACCATCTGCCTCAATAAAGCCGATCTGCTCCCCGACGGTGTCGCCGAGGTCGAGCGTTTCGCCCACGGAGCGGGGATCTCGATCGCGGGTGTCATTCCCTGGGATGAAGAGGTTCTCGAGAGCGTGGTCGCCCGCCGCCCGGTCACGACCCGTCCCGACTCCCCCGCCGCCCGGGCCCTGGCCGATCTCTGGGCCCGCCTGCGCGACGATTTTCTGCCCTGAATCTCAGTCGGCCAGGGTGCCGCGATAAACGAGCCGGATGGGGCCTTCGAGCCAGAGTCCGCGCGGTACGGACTGCGAGGCATCGAAATGCACCTGCAGCACCCCGCCGGCCGAGCGCAGGGCGACCGGCGAGCTGATCCCGCTGCGGGCCAGAACCGCGGCTGCGGCCGCGGCACCGGTGCCGCAGGAAAGAGTCTCGGCCTCCACCCCCCGCTCCCAGGTCCGGAAGAGGTATTCCCCCCCGGCGTCGGGACCGGTTGAGACGAAGGTCGCGTTGGCACCCGCCGGCGCCAGATCGGGGTGATGGCGGATCGCCGGTCCGAGCCGTTCGAGATCGAGCCCGGCGGGATCGGGTACGGTCACGACGTAGTGGGGCACACCGGTATCGATCAGAACTCCGGCCAGGCCGTCGGGCGCGGGCTCGAGAGGGGTGTCGAGCACCGAGGCGGGATCGCCGATCGACACCATGACCGTCCGGCCCCAGCCCAGTGTGTGATGCAGACCGTCGGCGGCTTCCAGACTGAGGTTCCAGATCTGTTTCGCCCCGAACCCCGGCGGTAGTTCCCACTCCGGGGGTCTCGGACTTTCGAGGGACAGTTCTCGCCCCAGACCGAATTCCACCGCCGCGGCCCAGGCCAGGCAGCGGGCGCCGTTCCCGCACATGCGTGCCGGCCGGCCGTCGGCGTTGAGATAGGTCATACGCGCATCGCCGCTGGTGCCGGCTCCCAGCAACAGAACCCCGTCGGCCCCCACCCCGGTGCGCCGCTCACAGAGCTCGCGCCAGCGCTCGGGTCCGCACCCCGCGAGCGCGTCCGCCCGGTCGTCGATGACCAGAAAATCATTCCCGGCCCCGGTCATCTTCAGAAAGGCCGTGTTCATCGTCCTTCTTCTCCTTCTTCCGGGGGCGGGCGGATCGCCCGCAGCACGAGCGGCAGAGCATAGCTGCTTTCGAAAGAATCACGCACATACAGGGTATCGGGCAGGACCGCCACGATCTCGGCCGGTTCGAAGGGCAGGGCCGCACCCGTGTCGAGCCGGCCGTCGGCATCGGCGTCGGCAAAACCCCAGACGCAGTACGGCCCGACCGGCAGTTCGGGAGTCGCAAACTCACCGGCTTGAGCCCGGTGGACCGTGACCCGTTCGGCCGCCCGGCTGCCCGCCCCCTCGAAATAAATGACGTACCCGCCGGCCGGCGGTTCCCGGTCACCGGCAATGCTGAGTCTGAGGGTGCCGCGGCCGGGAAGAGCCGCAGCCTGCCAGGCGGGTCCGGGCAGACCGGAGGGGCCGTTGATGCCCGTCCACGAGGTGAACCGGGCCAGGGGAACCGGCAGACGGTACCAGTCGCCCTCGCGGGGATCTCCGGACAGCTCGAACTCGATCGTGCGGGGATCGAGCCAACTGGCGGTCAGGTCGAGGGTGTCGGGACCGATGAGACGCCAGGTCTGATCGGCGGGGGGATCCACTTCGGTGGCAAAGGTGAGTCTGAGGCGGGTGTCGCGATTCAAGCCCCGGCTGGAATCGGGCGGCGTGACCGCCGCGAGCCGGGGAGCGGTGGTGTCACTGCGGGCAGGCACGGTACAGAGCACGGGACGCACCGCCTCCCGGGCCGGGTTGCCGGCCGCATCGACCGCTTCGAGAAGACGGACCAGATAGCGCGTCCCCGGCTCGGCCCCGGCGACCCGGAGCAGCAGCGAACCGGCCGCTTCGACCGGACGGTGGGCGGCGACGATCACCGGGGCGGGCAGGTCGCTGCTGGCAGCTTCGGCCGCCTCATCCCAGCCGGCGATGGCGACCCGCGGTACCGTTTCCGGGGCGGGCGGTTCGGAGAAAGTCAGCGTGATACGGACCGAATCAAGGGCGACGGCGGACCGGAGCCGGGGCCCGACGGTATCGCGCGGGGCCAGATTCAAAACCAGACCGGTGAACATATTGGCGGCGCTGTCGGCTGAGGTGCCTGAGAGATGAATGTCGGTCGGGGGTACCGCCAGGGGATCGGTGTCGAGGTCGAAACGCAGGTTCGAGTTCCGATCGATGAAAGCGAAAATCCGGTACGATCCGGCGCCCATGTACCGCTGTTCGAAGTACCCGGCATCGTCGGTCTGGGTGATGTAGAGAGGGTAGGCCCGGTCCAGCCCGAGCAGGGGCGAGGGATCGGGCGGGCCGGCTGCGAGCTCGTAGATCCAGAGCCAGGATCCGGAGGCCGGCCGGCCGGCCTCGACGACCTGTCCGCTCACCACCCCGGCATCGAGTTCGGATCCGGTCGAGAAGGCGAAAGTGAGACTCTCCCCCAGACGATTGCGATGGGTATCGGCCGCATCGGCTCCGAGAGTGACCACGATGGTGGTGTTCTCGCGGTAGCGCACCTGCGGTTCGAGCCGCAGCTCGCGACCGCGCCAGTTCACCCGCAGGGTGGAGCCGATGTCGGGGGTGAAGAAGAGCGCCTTCTCCACACTGGCGTGGTTCATGGCCTCGGAAAAATGGAAGACGATCGGTTCGAAGCGGCTGACACCGGTGGCCCCCGGAACCGGAGAAACGGCTTCGAGACCGGGGGCTTCGATATCTTCGGGGCCGCCGGGAGGCATCCCTTCCTTGGCACACCCCCCGATTCCCGCCCCGGCGGCCAGGGCGAGGACGAACAGACCGCTCCGGATCGTCAGGCGCGCCACCTCAGGTCGGGGTGCTTGGCCGCCCTGGCTTCGTCAGGA
Organism: uncultured Gemmatimonadota bacterium; assembly: GCA_964576115.1. GTDB lineage: Bacteria > Blakebacterota > Blakebacteria > Blakebacterales > Blakebacteraceae > CAYSYY01. Next base: position 114,918 of record CAZNUA010000005.1, on the reverse strand, counting down.
CGTCTGACGGGAGTCGTATGCGGCGCCTCGTGGACCAGATCGGGATCCTCCTTCGCTTCGCGGGCGATCTGCAGCAGAGCTTCGGCGAACTCGTCGAGGGTTTCCCGGGTTTCAGTCTCGGTGGGTTCGATCATGAGCGCTTCGGGCACGATGAGCGGGAAGTAGACGGTCGGGGCGTGAAAGCCGAAATCGAGCAGTCGCTTGGCGATATCGGTGGTGTTCACCCCGCAGGCGCTCTTCTGATCGCAGCCCGAAAGCACGAACTCGTGCATACACGGTCCGGGATGGGGCAGATGGTAGGCGTCCCCGACCCGGGAGAGCAGGTAGTTGGCATTGATGACCGCCCCCCGGGTGGCATCGGCCAGACCCTCGGGGCCCAGCGCCCGGATATAGGTGTAGGCCCGGACCAGGACGCCGAAGTTGCCGAAAAAGCCCTGTACTTTCCCGATGCTCTGCGGACGGTCCCACACCGTGCGGTAGGCCCAGCCGTCGGGCGCTTCGGTCGAGGCTTCCCGCTCGATACGGGGCACCGGCAGGAAGGGCTCGAGCCTTTCGGTCACGCCGATCGGCCCCGCTCCCGGCCCGCCCCCACCGTGGGGGGTGGAGAAAGTTTTGTGCAGGTTGAAGTGCATCACGTCCACCCCGATCCGTCCCGGCTGTACGATCCCCATCAGGGCGTTGAGGTTGGCACCGTCCATGTACACCAATCCCCCCGCCTCGTGGACCAGTTCGCAGACGGTCTCGATCGAGGATTCGAAGAGGCCGAGCGTGTTCGGATTGGTGATCATCAGGCAGGCCACGTCGGATCCCAGACCGTCGCGCAGGGCCTCGAGATCGATCAGACCGTCGGATCCGCTGGCGATCTCTTCGGTCACCCAGCCGTTGAGGGTGACGCTGGCGGGATTGGTGCCGTGGGCCGAATCGGGCAGCAGAACCCGCTTGCGGCTCTCCCCTTCGCCGGCGGCCTCGTGGCAGGCCCGGATCGTCATCAGACCGGTCAACTCGCCCTGGGCACCCGCTGCGGGCTGCAGGCTCACCGCTGCGAAACCCGATATCGCCGCCAGAAGCCGTTCGAGCTCCCACATCAGGGCCAGTGCGCCCTGGACTCCCGTATCGTGCTGCAGGGGGTGCAGGTCCACCAGACCCGGGAGCCGGGCCATGACCTCGTTGACCTTGGGATTGTACTTCATGGTGCACGATCCCAGGGGGTAGAGGTTCTTGTCCACGTGGTGGTTACGGGTCGAGAGCCGGGTGAAGTGCCGCACAACCTCGCTCTCGCTCATCTCGGGCCAGTGCGGGGCCCTGCTGCGGGCCAGCCCTTCGGAAACCGGGTCCGCCTCGGGCACGTCGAGAGCGGGCAGAGGCAGTCCGCGCCGCCCGGCGCGGCTCAGTTCGATCGCAAGCGGTTCGGGGGCGGTGAGCCAGGGGCTGCGGGCGTTGCGGGCCGCCCGCTCGGCGGCTGTCAGAGGCTGCGGGGTGTCGCTCATGGCTTGAATCCTCCGGTAACGGCCTCTTCGAAAGCCCGGGCGAAAGCGTCCATCTCGGCCCGGGTGCGCTGCTCGGTCACGGCGACGATCAGATCTCCGGGGATGGTGGGTTCGAAGCGGTGCGGATCGACGCCGCCCAGAAAACCCACCCCGTCCAGTCGGGCCAGGAGCTCGCCCGGATCGACCGGCAGGTTCAGGGTGAACTCGTTGAAGAATGGGGTGTCGGGCCAGGTCAGTTCGACCCCCGGCACGGCGGTGAGCAAACCGGCCAGATAGTGCGCCCGGGCATGGCACTGTTCGGCCACCTCCCGCAGGCCTTCGGGCCCGAGCAGACTCATGTAGACCGTACCCCAGGTGGCGCAGAGACCCTGGTTGGTACAGATGTTCGAGGTGGCTTTGGCCCGCCGGATGTGCTGTTCGCGCGTCTGCATGGTGAGTACGAAGCTCTCCCGCCCGTCGCGGTCGAGCGTACGGCCGATGAGCCGCCCCGGCAGGCGCCGGAGGTACTCCGAGCGGCAGGCGAAGAGCCCCAGGTAGGGACCGCCGAAGGAAAGCGGCAGACCCAGGCTCTGTCCTTCGGCGACCGCCACGTCGGCGCCCCACTCCCCCGGCGGGGCCAGCAGCCCGAGACTGAGGGGATACACCGAGCCGATGACCAGGGGCGGTTTTCCGGCCCCGGTATCATGGACGATCCCGGTCAGGCGGGCGGGATCTTCGAGACATCCGGAAAAGGTGGGATGGGCGAACACGACGGCTGAAGCCGGTTCGGCGAGCAGTTCGGTCAGAGCGGCGGCATCGGTGCGTCCATCGGCGCCCAACGGTACCGTCACGATCTCGAGCCCCAGTCCGGCGGCGTAGGTGTCGAGCACGCGCCGGGCGTGCGGGTGCAGACCGGCGGAGACCAGGGCGCGATCGACCCCCCGGACGGCATGGGCCAGCAGTACCGCCTCGGCGACGGCGTGGGCACCGTCGTAGAGGCTGGCGTTGGCCACCTCCAGGCCCATCAATTCGGCCACCAGCGACTGGAATTCGTAGATGACCTGCAGGGTTCCCTGGGACACTTCGCTCTGGTAGGGAGTGTAAGCGGTGGTGAATTCCGAGCGCGAGACGATCGTGTCGATGGCCGCCGGAACGAAATGATCGTACGCTCCGGCACCAGCAAAGCAGACGCTCTGAGACCGGTTCCGGTTCCGCGCGGCCAGTTTCTCGACCACGGCCCGTACTTCGGGCTCGGACATTCCTCCCGGGAGATCGAGCGCACCCTCCAGACGCAGTTTTTCGGGCACGCCCTCGAGCAGATCCTCGAAGCGCTCGACGCCGATGGCCTGCAGGAGTTCGGCGTACTCCCCAGGACCCGATGGTGTGTATTTCACGTTCTTACTCGCCCTCTCCAATCAAGGTTTCATATCCGGCGGCATCGAGCAGAGCCTCGAGCTCGGAGGTGTCGCTCATCTGGATCTTGACCATCCAACCGGCGCCGTAGGGATCTTCGTTGACGGTCTCGGGGGTATCCACCACTGCTTCGTTGATCTCGGTCACTTTGCCCGATATCGGGGCATAGAGTTCGGCGACGGCCTTGACGGCTTCGATCGTTCCGAATTCGTCGCCGGCCCCGGTCTCGTCGCCGACCTCGGGCAGTTCGAGAAAGACCACGTCACCCAGCTCGCTCTGGGCGAAATCGGTGATCCCGACGGTGGCGATTTCTCCCTCGACCCGGCACCACTCGTGTTCCTTGCTGTAGTAGAGTTCCTGGGGAATGTTCATCTGCGTTCCCTCACGATCCGGCCTGACGGCCCTGGTTAGACCCTCCCGCACCCGCGCTGCGGATCGGCTGCGAAAGAGCGTGTCAACTGCTGGAGAGCAGCTGCGGTATGTATGCCGTCGTTACGTCCCGGCCGTCGATGAAGACCGGGTCGTTCATGATTCTCAGATGAAGGGGAATGGTCGTGGGCACCCCTTCAATCACGAATTCCTCCAGCGCACCGCGCATGCGGTCGATCGCCTCACGCCGGTCGTCGGCCCGGACGATCAGTTTGCCGAGCATCGAGTCGTAGAAGGGCGGGATCTCGTAGCCGGCATAGATATGCGTATCGACCCGGATCCCTTTGCCTCCCGGCAGGTGGAGGGATGTAATGCGGCCGGGGGAGGGAGCGAAGCCGTTATCGGGATCTTCGGCGTTGATACGGCATTCGATGCTGTGACCCCGGAACTCGACCTCCTCCTGCGTGACGGCAAGCTGCGAACCGGCCGCAATGCGGATCTGTTCCTTGACCAGATCCAGGCCGGTAACTTCCTCGGTAACCGGATGTTCGACCTGAATCCGCGTGTTCATCTCCATGAAATAGAAGTGCCCTTCTCTATCAAGGAGAAACTCGATCGTCCCCGCGCCGCAGTAGCCGACCCGCCGGGCGCCTTCGACCGCGGCGGCTCCAATGCCGTTGCGCATCTCGGGCGTGACGGCCGGCGAAGGGCTCTCTTCGAGCAGTTTCTGATGGCGGCGCTGAGAACTGCAATCCCGCTCTCCGAGATGGATGACGTTGCCGTGCACGTCGCCGAGCAGCTGGACCTCGATATGACGGGGTTCAACGATGGCTTTCTCGATATAACAGTCGGGGTTGTCGAAGGCCGCCCGGGCCTCGGACTGGGCCACGGTCCAGCGCAATTCGAGTTCCTCGGGATCGGCGGCGAGTTTCATGCCTTTGCCGCCGCCCCCGGCAGTAGCCTTGATCATGACCGGATAGCCGATCTCCTCAGCCATCTCCCGGGCCCTTTCCAGATCGGGGATGATTCCGTCGGAGCCGGGTGTCACCGGCACTCCCGCCTCGGCCATGATCTCCCGGGCTCGCGCCTTGTCGCCCATCAGGCGGATCTGTTCGGCGCTGGGACCGATGAAGACGATACCGTGCTCGGTGCACATCTCGGCGAAAGCCGCGTTCTCGGCCAGGAAACCGTATCCGGGGTGGATGGCGTCGGCTCCGGTGATCTCGGCCGCCGCGATGAGGTTGCGCACGTTGAGGTAGCTGCCGGCGGCCGGAGGCGGGCCGATGCAGACCTCTTCATCGGCGAAGCGGACGTGCAGGGATTCGGTATCGGCCTCGCTGAAGACCGCTACGGTGCCGACGCCGAGTTCCCGGCAGGCACGGATGACGCGCAGGGCGATCTCACCCCGGTTGGCGATGAGCACCTTCTCGAACACCGCGACCCTTCCTCTCCGTTCGATTCTCCCGATACCTTCAGTCGGAATTGCTCTCGGCGGCGCCGCCGGTGATGCCCTGGATAGCCAGGTCGAATTCCGAGGGATTGCTGGTAGCCGCCTTGGCGACCTCGTACTCGATCAGACCCTCCCGGTAGTGGTCGAGAATGCACTGGTCGAAAGTCTGCATCCCGTACTGGCTGCGCCCGTCCTGCATGATCTGCGGTATCTCGGCCAGCCGGCCTTCTTCGGCGATGATATCGGCGATCAGGGCGGTGTTGATCATCAGTTCCACGGCCGGAATACGCCCTCCGCCCTTCTTCGGCATCAGGCGCATGCTGATGGTGGCCACCAGCACGCCGGAAAGGAGTTCGCGCACGGCCTGGTGGTCGTGCGGCGGGTAGAAGGAGAGGATCCGGGTGATGGTATGGCGGGCGTCGGCGGTGTGCAGGGTCGAAAAGACCAGATGCCCGGTTTCGGCTCCGGCCAGGGCCTCGGCCATGACCTCCTGATCCCTGATCTCGCCGAGCAGGATCACGTCGGGATTCTGTCGAAAGACCTGTTTCAGGCCGACGGCGTACGATACGGTATCGATCCCGACCTCGCGCTGGCTGACGCTGCAGAGATTTTCGGTGTGGTGGAACTCGACCGGATCTTCGAGGGTGATGATCTTGGCCCGACGGTTTTCGTTGATGTGCCGGAGCATGGCGGCCAGGGAAGTGGATTTCCCGCTCCCGGTGACACCGGTCACCAGAACCAGGCCCCGCTGTGAGAGCGCCACTTCGGGGATCTTGGCGGGCAGACCGAGGGTCTCGAGCTTCGGGATCTCGAGTGGGATGTACCGGATGGCCATGTTGACCTTGCCCAGCGCCTTGTAAGCGTTGATCCGAAAGCGGCCGATACCCTTGACCTCGTAGCCGCCGTCCCCCTCGCTGGTCTCTTCGAAGCGGGTGAACTGGCGGGGGTCGAGTACTCTCTGGACGGCCTCCATCAACCCTTCCCGGCTCAACGGTTCGACGTCGAGGCGGCGCAGGGCTCCGTCGATGCGCAGGCCGGGTTTGAATCCTTCCTGCAGGTGGAGGTCGGAAGCCGAGAACTTCGCCATCTGTTCGAGCAGGCGGTCGATATCCATGTCTCATACCTCCGGTTCGAGGACGATCATGGTCTGGTTGTACTCGACGGGAGTGGCGTTCTCCACCAGGATCTCCACCACTTTGCCTCCCTGTTCAGCCTGGATCTCGTTCATCAGTTTCATCGCTTCGACGATACAGACGACCTGGCCCGCCTTGATGGTGTCGCCGACCTCGACATAGGGAGGAGCGTCGGGCGCCGGAGCCCGGTAGAAGGTGCCGACGATCGGGGAAGGAATGAGATAGTGGGTTTCCTCCGACCAGGTCCGGCCCGACAACGCCTCTTCAGAGCTTTCCGGCTCGGGTGCGGATACCGGGGCGGCCGGAGTGAGGACTGTATTCGACAGGGCCGGCCCTGCCGCCGGAGGTGCAGCTCCGGCCAGTCGCCGGGTGACCCGGATCCGGCGTCCCCACCAGTTCCGAACCTCGAGTTCGTCGATACCGGTTTCCTCCACGATCCTGATCAGGTTACGGATGTCCCGCTCGTTCATGCTCTGAGTCTCCGTTCACACGCGGGTTATGTACTCCCCTGTGGTGGTATCCACCTTCACCACATCCCCCTGGTTGATAAACAACGGTACCTGAATCGTCAGGCCCGTTTCCAGTTCGGCCGGTTTCGATCCTCCCGTGGCGGTATCACCGCGCACCCCCGGATCGGTCTGGCGTACTTCGAGCTCCACGAACTGCCCGACCTCGGCCCAGAGGGGTTGCTCCTCATGCCAGAGGACTTTCACAGTCATGGCTTCCTTCAGATACGGAACGATGTCGGCGATCAGCTCCCCGGCCAGCGGGTACTGCTCGAAGGTTTCCGAATCCATGAAGTAATACAGACCGTTCGACTCGTAGAGAAACTGCATCTGGCGGGCGATGATGCGCACCTCGTCGATTTTTTCGCCGGCTCTGAAGGTCTTTTCGATCACCGCCCCGTCGGAGAGCCGCCGGAGCTTGGTCCGCACGAAAGCCCCTCCCTTGCCGGGTTTGACATGAAGGAACTCGAGGATCTTCCAGAGTTCATCCTCCATCCGGAAAGTCATTCCGTTCCTGAAATCCGCCGTCGTCGCCATCCGCAATCCGTTCAGCTCTGGGGCAGTGTGACCGTGCGGGGGAAAGATGTCAGCAGCTGCGGCCCATCGGGTGCGAGCACGACATCCTCCTCGATCCGAATTCCCCCCTTCTCAGGCACGTAGATCCCCGGTTCGATGGTAAAGACCATGCCGACGGCCAGGGAATCGGATGAGGTACGGGACAGGCGCGGCCCCTCGTGTACCTCGAGCCCGAGACCGTGGCCAAGGCTGTGCACAAAATAGTCACCGAAACCGGCGGCGTCGATAACCTGACGAGCAACGGCATCGAGTTCCTGACAGGGACAACCCGCTTCGGTCCGGTCCAGCACGGCCTCGATCGCCCTCGTGAGTACCTCGGCCCACTCCCGGACAATCGGGGTCGGCTGGCCGACACAGAAAGAGCGGGTGATATCGCTGTGATAGCCTCCGCGGACGGCGCCGAAATCGATTGTGACGGCCTCGCCCTCAGCCAGGTGACGGTCGGCTGGCCGGCCGTGAGGACAGGCACCTCGCGGTCCGGAGACGACGATCGGTTCGAATGCCCCCCCCTCGCTGCCTCTGAGGCGCAAGCCCGATTCCAGGGCCGCCGCGATGGCAAGCTCCGAGGTGCCTTCGCCGATGAGATCGAGGGTGTCCCCGAGCACGGCACAGGCCAGATCGGCCGCTTCGGAGATCAGGGCGATCTCTCCCTCGTCCTTGACCAGACGCAGGGCCTCTACCACCCCGCTGACCGGCACCCAGTTCAGGCGGGGGGAGAGTTCCGAAAGCTGGGTGCGGGTGGCGACGGTGAGATGGTCGGATTCGAACCCGATCGCAGAGGAGGTTCCCACGAGCGGCTTCAGAGCAGGCAGAAGCGGACCGTCAACGATATGGATCTCGGCGTCCACGACCTCAGTCTGACTCTGTTCACGATAACGCCCGTCGGAAAAAAAGTGCGCCCGCCGGGGGGTCAGCAGCAGGATCGAACTGGAACCTGTGAAACCGCAGAGATAACGGCAATTCACCCCGGAGGTGATCAGCAGGGCGTCGAGCGACTGCAGGGCGGAGTTCTCCCACAGCCGCTGTCGCCGAACGGTGTAACCGCCGCCGCCCATCCTATTCCGTCTGAATCATTTTCCTGAGGTCTTCGAGCCGCTTCTTGAAGGATTCCCGCTCCGGATCCCAGAGCTGCAGCGCTTCGAAGAAACGGATGGCCTCCTTGACATGTCCCTGTCCGACCAGAATCTCGGCCTGGATGGCGGCTTTGATCGAGTCGTCGGTGGTAGCGATCTGGACCGAACCGGGCACCGCCTCGACCTGTGCCATCGCCGGTTCCGTGTCCGCCGCGGCGTCGGATTCCGCCACCGTTTCTCCCGGCGCCACATCCTCCCCGGCGACACTTGCCCCGATTTCGTCTTCGGCGATCTCGTCGAGGCTCATATCGCCTTCAAGCTGAGCTCCGAGTTCGTCGAGGTCCTCCTCGAGGGCGTTTTCGGGCCCCACCTCAACCGGTTCGGCTTCCTGATCGGCTCCCCCGAGCTCGTCCTCGAGGGCTTTGAGAGCTTCATCGACATCAAGGGCGGCATCCCCGTCCAGTTCCATCGCCCCCACTTCCGCGATATCGGCTTCGGTGAGCTCGGCGGTTTCTTCGCTTTCGCCCAGGACATCGAACCCGGTATCGAGCTCTATGCCCTCACCGGCTTCTTCGAGAGCTTCGTCGGAAAGTTCGACGGGTCCCAGAACCATAGCATCGTCGTCTTTGGAAACCCCGCCGGCCGGACCTGTATCGGGACCGGCGAACTCGGTGGAATCGATTTCGAGGGCGTCGACGACCTCGATCGTCTCCGTTTCCCGATCGTCCTCACTCAGGTCGGTGCTTTCGATCTCGAGAGCCCCGACCACCTCCAGAGTCTCCCCCTCCTCTTCCTCTTCCTCTTCCTCTTCTCCTGTTTCCTCCTCCTCACCCTCTTCTGCGACTGCTTCTTCTTCCTCCTCTCCGGGTTCTTCGATCTCCGGCTCCTCACCCGGCGGTTTTTCCGCCTCGTCCCCCACTTCGGTCACGGCCTCTGTCTCTATCTCTATCTCTGTCTCTGCCTCTGCCTCTGCCTCTGTCTCTGTCTCTGTCTCTGCCTCTGTCTCTATCTCTGCCTCTGCCTCTGCCTCTGCCTCTGTCTCTGTCTCGATTTCTTCACCTTCCCCCATCTCTTCCTCTTCCCGCTCGACTGGACGTTCTTCGGCCGAAGCATCACTGTTAACGAGGGATTCGAGTTCTTCGATACCGCTGTATTCCCCGCCATCTTCGACCGCTTCGGCCTGTTCCATGATCTTTTTCCATATATCGGAACGGTCGCCCTCCCCGCCGGAGACGGGCGCCGGTTCCCCGGCTTCGGGTTCTTCCTCGCCCGTAACATCACCTTCGAGGGAGGTGCCCGCCCCCTGCAGCAGGGCCTCGAGCTCGCGCAGGGCCTCGGCGGGATCACCGGTATCATCCAGTTCGAGTGCGGAATCGAGACTGAACTCTTCGGCCTCTTCAGCCCCTTCTCCCTTTTCCGGCTCGTTGTTGCGTTCCATCTCGTCGGTCATGGCGGGTCCTCCCTCGTGCTCGTCACGAGTCAACGGCCGCGGATCGAGATCGGTGACCAGGGATCGGAATTCCCCGGCCAGTTCGCTTTCCCCCAGTTTATCGTAACATGCCACGAGAGCGTCCAGAAGAACGGGCGATGGACCCTCTGCGGCCAGGATCTGTTCCAGTACTTCGCGAGCCTGGTCCACCCGGGCAGTTTCCAGAAGTCGCTGTCCCTCGCTCAGACTCGGGACTTGCGGTCTGCGCTGAGGATCGTTGCCTCCTTCAGACGTCTCGTTGTTCATCGGTTCCACTTCCCCCTCCCTCATCAGCTCAGCGCCGTCTCGGTTCCGGATGTCCGGATCCGGGTGATAAGGTCGGTCGTGGAGTGCCCTTTCCGCAGGGGCACCAGGACGACTTCTCCCCCCCACGCTCGTACTTCGTCGGCTCCGACAACCTGATCCTCGCTGTAATCGCCGCCCTTGACCAGCACGTCGGGCTTCAGCAGCACGATCAGACTCAGAGGTGTATCTTCGGAGAAGGACACGAGTAGGTCAACCGCCGCGAGTCCGGACAGCACTGCAATCCGGTCCTCAAGCCGGTTGATCGGCCGATCGTCACCTTTTTCCAACCGCCGGGCCGAAGCATCATCGTTGACACCGATAACGAGGCGATTTCCGAGAGCCCGGGCCTGGGCCAGGTACTCGACATGCCCGCGGTGGAGCAGATCGAAAACACCGTTGGTGAAGACGATCCGCTCGCCGGCGGCCCGCCACCGACGGCAGATACCGGCCGCGGTTTCGCGGTCGACCCGACGCCCCCCGTCCTCAATCGCCGTCATCGTCCGTCGCTGCCCGCAGGGCGGCGGCCGTGATCGGCACCGCTCCGACTTCAGCCACCACCGTTCCGGCGGCATGGTTGGCCATAAGGGTGGCCTCGTGCACATCAGCCCCCGCCGCCAGCATGGCGGTCAGGGTGGCAATGACCGTGTCGCCGGCGCCCGAAACATCATAGACGTGCCGGGCGCGGGTGCCGACATGGGTGATCCGCCCTTCGGCCGAGAGCAGGGTCATACCATGCTCTCCCCGGGTGATGAGGACATTCTCGGCCTCGAGACGATCCTGAAGGGTGCGGGCCGCCTCTTCGACCCCGGTGTCGTCCTCGAGGTGAACCGAGAGGGCCAGCTCCACCTCGCGCTGGTTCGGTTTGAAGACCGTGACTCCGCGATAGGAGAAGAACCGCTCGAACTTCGGATCCACCGTGAGCGGCAGCTTCGAGCCAACCAGGGCAGGCAGGATCAGGTCGAGTACCTCGGCGGAGAGAACGCCCTTGTTGTAGTCCTGCAGGATCACGGCCGCGGCTCCGGGCAGGGCGTCGAGGACGGCCTGCTGAAGAGCTCCGGCGATTGTACCGACAGCCGGATGTCGATCCTCCCGGTCGGCCCGAACAACATGCTGATGGTGCGCGATGATGCGGGTTTTCACGGTGGTGGGGCGATCGGGATCGGATATCAGACCGGTGACGGGCAGGTCATGTCGATCGAGCTCCGAACGCAGGGCAACTCCGGCGTCATCATCGGCCCCGATCAGCCCGATCAGGACCGGGCAGGCCCCTAGTCCGAGAACGTTCGCGGCTACATTGGCGGCCCCGCCGAGACTGACCGCCTCCCTCTCGACCTCGACGACCGGCACCGGAGCCTCGGGGCTCATACGGCTCACCCGCCCCCAGAGATACCTGTCGAGCATGACATCGCCGATGACCAGGATCCGTTTTCCCGCGAGCCGTCCGAGCAGCTCGTCTATCCGCCCGCAATCCGGTTCAGTCACCGACTAAATATCCCCCGGTTGTCGAAAATGCCGTCACTATTCTCATGACGCCATTTCTGACGCCAGCTCTCCTCTCTGATCTCGGCCCGCAGGTCGAAGACATTCTCGAAGTCTTCAATGGTATCATCCTCGGTCTTACTCAAGATGCCCTCTTCCACCATATCAAGCACGATGACGCCGAAATCGCGGGTGCCCGACACCCCCCAGTCGTCAAAAACCCCGGTGGCCGATTCGCCGAATCGCTCGAAGGCAAGGGTGACGATACCCCGCAGCAGTTCGGGGCCGGAGAGGTGCCGTTTGACCGCCAGCCGGGCGGCCGAGAGGTTGAGCGCCTCAAGAGTAAAGAGATAGGCCTCGGGACTGTACTCTCCCCGGCGCCGAGCCATGGAATCAATCATCTCTCTGAGGCCGTACTCGTTCATCGCGTTCTTTCCCGTTCAGACTGCAAACTTGATGTTCAGGACATCGCCGTCCGCTACACGGTACGACTTTCCTTCCTGTCGTACCAGTCCGGCTTTGCGGGCCTCGCTCCATCCCCCTGCAGCGACGAGATCTTCAATGCCCACCACTTCGGCCCGGATGAAACCGCGTTCCATGTCGCTGTGGATCGTCCCCGCCGCTTCGACCGCACTCCGCCCGCTGCGAAGCGTCCACGCCCGCAGTTCGCGGCCCCCGGTGGCGGTATAGAAGGTGACGACCTCGAGAGCCCGGTAGGCGGCCTCGATCACAGCTACCGCCCGTTCGGGATTCACCCCGTAGGCGGCGGCGAATTCCCGGGCTTCCCCGGGCTCGAGGCGCCCGATCTCGAGCAGGAGGTCGGCGCACAGGGCCATCGTTTCGGCTCCCCGCACCTCACCCCACTCCCGCCACTGATCCTCGACCCGGGGAGGGAGATGTTCCTCACCGAGGTTGACGATCACGAGCAGCGGCTTGGCACTCAGAAATCCGAACCCCCTCACCAGCCGTTCCTCGGAGTCGGAGAGCCCCACCGTACCCACTCCGTCTCCTTCTTCGAGCGCGGGAACGATCCGTTCCAGAATTTCGGCTTCGGCGGTCTCCTCCCGGTCAGCTCCCCCCTTTCCGATCAGAGATCGCAGTTTCTCCAACCGCTTTTCCACGCTCAGGAGATCGGCCGTCAGAAGGTCGTTCCAGACCGCCTGCAGATCGGTGACCGGGTCTACCCGGCCGGCTGGATGGGGTACCGACGGCCGTCCGAATGCACGCACCACGATCAGGAGGGCGTCGGCGGTGCGGGCCGGACCCAGGGCCGTTTCACTCACACCCCGTTCACTTCCCATTTCCGTTCCCAGTCCGGGGATATCGGCGATCTCCACACTGACCCCTTTGACCACCGGATGGGGAATCACGGCAGCGAGACGCTCGAGGCGGGGATCGGGTACGGTGAACTGGCCCAGATGCACGCCCCCCTCGCGACTCGTGCTTTGAGCCGCCTCGAGCCCGGTGAGAGCGCTGAAAAGGGTTGTCTTCCCCGACAGGGGGGGGCCCACGATAGCCAGCCGCATACCGTCTCACTCCTGATCCGGAATCCTGCCCTTCGCCTCAGCATAGAGGGAGCGGGGTAGGGTCATGCAATGGAGAACGGCTCAACGAAGCGCGCGGAGGCGTACCGTTACCGGGATAATTCTCAGAGCAGCGGATTATCCGCGATATCGAGGCGGACGACGAGGGGCGCGGAGGCGTAGTGGTACTACGCCGCACAAGCCCCGAGGAAGTCCAACGATGA
>CAZNUA010000005.1:49052-101832 GCA_964576115.1 uncultured Gemmatimonadota bacterium | reverse complement strand
GCGCGGAGGCGTAGTGGTACTACGCCGCACAAGCCCCGAGGAAGTCCAACGATGAGAGCGCGGAAAAGACGCGCTCTGAGCTAGAACCAGTCGGTATAAACGATCCTGATCTCCCTCCCCGCCCCCCCGAGCGTGCCGGCGATATTGGCGATGGTGGCATCCTTGCCGGCACCGCGCACGTTGTCGAGCAGGTTGGTGAAGAAGAGTTCGAGGCGGAGCTGATCGCTGGCAGCCCACTTGACACCGAAGTTGAGATAGCCGTTCCCGTAGCCGAGGGCGTCCTGGTCGTTGTCGTTGATGGCGGTGTCGTATTCGACGACCAGATAGATCTCGGGGCTCAGACCGATATCCACACCACCGAAGAGGTTGACATCCTTGTCGTCCTCACCCTCCTGACTGCGGTTGACACCGACATGCGTGCCGATCTCGGTGATCATCCGCCAGTTCTTGCTCGCCACGGCGTAAAAACCGGGCGATTTCACGGTGTAGCGCTCCAGACCCTGATCGCCGAGCCAGGGCCCGTACCCCTGGCTGGCATAGCCCAGCGCGATCGCCGGCAGCATCTGCGACTCGGGGATGATCCGCGCCTTGATGGCGAACTCGACATTGGGGTTCCAGACGACTTTCCCGCGACCGATCACATTACCCGCTCCGTAACTGAAGCCGACGTTGACACTGCGCAGAAACCCGATCGTGACGAAGGAGTAGAGACCGCCCTCGGGGTACATGCGCAGGTCGATCTCGTAGGCTCCCCGCTCGAGCAGACCGGCAATCGGCATGTTGGCCAGCGAGGTGAACTGCAGTCCGCGCGAGTATTCCGCCTGCGGCGGCGCCTCGGGTTGGGCTGAAACGGGACCGGCGACGAGCCCGAGAGTGATCACGGCGGCGGGCAGACACCGGGCGAGAGATCGATGGAATACGTTCTTCATGGTCATCCCTCCAGTCCCCACAAGTATAGGGCCGGGGTCCGATGGACGCCTCCCCTGAGGTTCACCTACGCCCCGGTCAGGGAGAGGTTTCATCCAGGTCTTCGGCAAATCGCTGCAGGGCCGTTTCCATGCGCGAGCCGTACCAGGCATAGAGTTCGCCATCCACGGTGCGGATCTTCACCCGTCGGGCGAAGCGGGCATCGAGGCCGGCGAGGGTTTCGGCAAGTTCTTCGGCATCGCGGTCGGTGAAGGCGTACGGCTCGCTGGGCAGCAGGATCGTGCCGGGTGCCAGGGCCACGATCTCCTCCAGGGTGAGCTCTGGATAGCGGGCGGCTTCGGGGGAGAAGAACGATCTCGCGGTCAGCCATGAGGGCCAGATGGCGTTCAGGTACCCGGCCCGGGTGAGCATGTCGGAAATGAAAGTGCCGGGAGCGACAGTCATCCAGGGGTCGGACCAGACCAGATAGAGGACGCTGCCCCGGGAGGGGGGGTCGATCGCCCGGGCCAGCGTTTCGATCCGGACCGCCAGTTCTTCGGCCGGTTCGGCCCGCCCGATCAGCGCCCCGAGGGTGCGGATCATCGCCACCGCGGCAACGAACGAGGTCGGATCGACCACGAAAACCCGGGGGCCTGCGGCAACCGCCTCGATTGCCTCGATATCGGCGCGCCGGTTTTCCTCACGGCTCGCGATCACCAGCCCTGGCTCGAGGGCCAGAACCTGCTCGATCGATACGTCACGGGTGCCCCCGATGACCGGCACCGCGCCCACCGCCGCGGCCGGACGGACGCAGTAGCGGGTCCGTCCCACTATCTCGCTGCGCCCCAGTCCCAGATCGAAAAGGAGTTCGGTTATGCTCGGCACGAGCGAGACGATGCGCGGCGCAGCAGGGAAGGGCTCACAGGGTAACCCGCGGGCGTCGAGGAGAGGATCGGGGCTCATGACCGCAGCGTTTCCCGGCGGACGGTCAGGGCCTCTATCCGGTCGCTATCGACCGCCACTCCCAGCCCGCTCGCTTCGAGCGGTACGTCGAGCCATCCCTCGACGTCCATCGTCCAGGGTGGATCCACGATATCCCGGGCCCAGTAGCGCTCGCTGGGCGAGATGTCACCGGGCAGGGTGAATCCCGGCAGGGATGCCAGCGCCACATTGTAACCGCGACCCACCCCGCTCTCGAGCATTCCGCCGCACCAGACCGGTATCCCGGCTTCGCGACAGAGGGTGTGGATGGCCAGCGAGGAGGCGAATCCCCCCACCCGGCCCGGCTTGATATTCACGATCCGGCCGCTACGGAGCGCAATCATGTCGCGCACCCGGTCGGGACCGGTAATCGACTCGTCGAGGCAGATCGGGGTGGCGAGTTCGGCCTGCAGGGCGGCATGCTGGACAATGTCGTCCCAGGCCAGCGGCTGCTCGATCATCATCAGCGCGAAGGTATCCAGGGCCCTCAGCAGGGGCAGATCGTCGAGGGTATAGGCGTTGTTGGCGTCGACCATGAGGGGGGCGTCGGTTCCGCACCGCCCGCGCACGGCTTCCACGAAAGCCCGGTCGCGACCGGGCTCGATCTTCATCTTGACCTTCCGGTAGCCCCGTTCGAAAGCTGCGGTCACCTTCTCGGCCAGTTCGGCCGGCGAGGCCTGGATCCCGATCGAGATCCCCGCCGCCACCCGCTCGCGCTCGGCCCCGAGCAGGCGGGCCAGCGGTATCTGGCGCCGCTCGGCCTCGAGGCACCACAGCCCCATCTCCACCGCCGCCCGCGCCATGCGGTGACCGCGGATATCCGTACCGAGACGGACGTGGGCCTCGGCCGCAGAAGCCAGTTCGAAGCCGAGAATCCGGGGCGCAAGGTGGTCACGGATCACGAGCCAGGCGGTATCGATGGTCTCCGGCGAGTAGTTGGGCCTCTCCCCGGCCACGCATTCGGACCAGACGACCACGCCGTCGGTGTCGCGCAGTTCGAGAAGCAGAATGCGCCGGCGGCTGGTTTCCCCCGACGAGATCCGGAAGGGTTCGACGAGTTCCAGACCGATCTCGCGCAGAGTGATGGCCTCGAGTGTGAGCATGGCGGGCTCCTCGGCCGTACCGGACGGCAGCTGCTCGCGGTGAAAGCTCGGACGCTGCAATAATCCCGCTTACAGGATGCCCGAATCTGCGACCGATATCACGTCAAATTGAAACCGGCCGCTGCAGACCGGAAGGCCGCTCCTGTCTGGGGCCTTGAGTTCGGGCGCCGGCGGACCGTTCTTGTCGGGAACCCATGACTCGAAGCGAGCCGTCCCGCGACGGGATTGAGGAGGAGGGTTGATCGTGACCGAGATGAACGGAAGTATCCGCAGCGATATTCACCAGCCGATCCGGGATCGCTGGAGCCCGACGGTTTTCGCCGACCGCCCGGTCGAGGCGGAGAAAATCGCGACCCTGTTCGAAGCCGCCCGCTGGGCGGCCTCGAGTTTTAACGAACAGCCGTGGCGCTTCATCGTCGGAGTTCGCGGAGAAGACGAGACGTTCGAGGATCTGGTGACCTGCCTGGCCGAGGGGAACGCTCTGTGGGCCCGTCATGCCGCCTTCCTCGTCCTGACGATGGCGAAAACGACCTACGACCTGACCGGCGAGGTAAACCGTCACGCCTGGCACGATGTCGGTCTGGCAACCGGCAACCTCAGTATTCAGGCCGCAGCAGCAGGTCTGGCGGTGCACCCCATGGGTGGCTTCAGCCCCGAGCGGGCGCGGGAGCTGTTCGTCATTCCCGAGGAGTGGGAGCCGGTCGCGATGCTCGCCGCAGGGTACGAGGACGAGCCCGAAAACGCCCCCGAGGGCGTCACCGCCCGCCTGAAGTCCGAACGCAGCCGTCATCCGCTGGCCGAGCTGGTCTTCACCGGCCGCTGGGGCGAGTCCCGCCCGCTGACCTGAGCCGTCCGGAAGCCTGTCAGAGTGAGCCCCCGGCTGCGGCTGCACTGCTATCCGGCCGACGGCGGATTCAGTTCCCCACCAGCCCCACCCACCAGAGATCATTCCCGTCGGCCTGCACCTGGCGGAAGAGAACGTGGCCGTCGCCGGTGAAGGCCGCGGGCAGACCCTGTCCCGCAATCCGGCCCCGGTAGCCTCCCTCGGGGCCGAAGAGATCGAGATCATAACCGCCCGCTTCAGCGGCGGTGACCGCGATCCAGATCCGCCCCTGCGGATCGAGAGCAATGCCCTCCAGGGCGGGTACCCGGTCGGCGAATTCGAAGCGGGCCCGGGAGTCTGACGTCAGGGTAAAGGGTTCGGTGCGGCCCAGTTCGCGGGGGGCGATGACGTCGAAGTAGAACCGGCGCCAGGCTTCGGTGACCGGTATCGGTTCGTCGGGGCCGACGACCTCGAGCCGGATCCGACCGCTCACATCGCGCACCTCGAACCGATATCCGGCCCCCGTGACAGTGACGATCGTCTCCTCGTCTGCGGCCCAGTGGAACCGGGGACTGAAGATCGGCGCCCCACCCCAGTATCTTTCGGCCCCCTCCCGGGAGCGGATCGTATATTCGATCCAGCGGGCTCCGTGCATTGTCGCCACGGTATCGAGGTGCACCGGCGCGCCCTGCTCCCACCGCCCCGGGCCGGGAAAGAGGGCCAGGTAGAAGAGCGGATCCTGCTCGGCAAGCTGGGCTCTGGTCAGCGGCCACTGACCGCCGTGGAGGATATCGCCCGTCGAGGTGACCCTGAAGGTCCCCACCAGCCGGCTTGCGCCCGGCCAGGGAGTGTCATCGATATAGGCGCCATCGAGGCCGTATATCGAGAAACGGCGGTTCCCGACATCGCTGATCCAGAGCCGATCGCCGGTCCGAGCCAGATGGAGGGGGCTGCGAAGCTCCCCCGGACCCGATCCCTCCCGGCCGAAGACCCGGCGTACGTCGCCCGCCGGAGAGAGTTCCACCACCTGCCGGTTGCCGGTATCGAGCAGAAAAAAAGAGGTCGGACCGCCGGCGACATCGATCGGACTGTTGAAGAGATATTCCCCGGTCTCGCCCCAGAGGTCCCAGCGAGCGATCTCGGCCACCGTCATGGCCCGCTCGGGCAGACGGGCGTAGCTGACCCGCCGCACACCCGAGGGCAGGGTCTCGACGACCGGTTCTGAAGCAGGTGACCGGTCCGCGCACCCAGCCGCCACCATCCCGGTCAGAATGACCCCCATCGCCAGCCGAACGTTCCGGATCGTCCCTGTCCGACGGGCCCGTATTCTCCCGCCTGCATACCGGTAACCGACTGCTCCCATGGCACTCCTTCTTTCACCTGTCTCATACTTCCCAAAAAGCGTATACCTGATACAACCCTCAGGAGTTTACCGGCATCTAAATGGACGAACAGAAAAAAGAGAAGACGGTGCCGCCCCCCGACGACGCGGCGCAGATCGATCGTGCAGCGGTTCCCGAGGGGGATGTGCACCGGCTCGTCGAACGGGCGCAGGAAGGCGATCAGATGGCCTTCGAACTTCTCTATCGGACCCATGTGGAACGGGTCTACGCGCTCTGTCTCAGACTCACGGCCGATGTCGCGGAAGCGGAACGGCTTACCCAGGACACTTTCGTTCAGGCCTGGCGAAAGCTGACCGGCTTCCGCCGCGAAGCGGCTTTCAGTACCTGGCTGTATCGGCTGACGGTGAACACGGTCTGGCAGGATCGCCGAGCTTCGAAACGGCGCCGCCGCTGGATCGCGAACACCGACGCCGACGAAGCCCTCAACGGATGGGTTCAGCCACGGGCGAGCGAGGCGGCCATCGACCTGGAGCGGGCCATCGCCGCCCTGCCCGAACGAGCCCGGATGGTGTTCGTCCTGCACGATGTCGAGGGATATCGACACGAGGAGATCGCCGAGATGATGTCAACCAGTACAGGGACCTCGAAAGCTCAGTTGCACCGAGCCCGGGCCTTGCTCAGAAAGGTTCTCGACCGATGAGGTGCTCGATGTGCCGAGACCTTCTCGAGGTCTGGCTCGAGGGGAAGCTCGAAGCCGACCGGCTGGCGGCTTTCGAAGAGCACCTGGCCCGCTGCGGGCGCTGCCGGCGTGAAGCCCAGGCACGGGCCGATCTGGTCCAGGCGGTCGCGGCCCTGCCCGAGGGGATCGCCCCCCGGCGCGATCTCTGGCCGCAGATCGCCGCCCGGATGGAGCAGACAGCGGAAACCGAAACGCACCAACGGCGCTTCCGGGGCTGGAGTCAGGTCCTGCTCGCCCACCCGCTGGCAGCCGCCGCTGCCCTGCTCGTCATCATGCTGGGCACCCTGACTCTGCTGAGCGGACCGGGGGGCCGCCGGGCCGAACCCGGACAGTACGGCGGCGAGCAGACTATCGGGATGATCACAACCGCAGCGATGGAACAGCAATACATCGGTGCGACCGAAGACCTGCTGTACTCAACGGCCGAGGTCCGCCTGAGCCTGCCCGAAAGCACTCTGATCGTGCTCGAGGATCACCTGACACTCGTCGATCAGGCCATTACCGAATCGCGCACCGTTTTACAGAAATATCCGTCCGACGTTGAATTGCAGTCGATGCTGGCAGCGGCCTGGAAACAGAAGCTGGCCCTGCTGGGACAGACTGCCCGGTTGACCGGACTTTACTGACAGGGGGGAGCGTCATGAACAGCACTCACACATCAGCCTGGAAAATGATCGGCTGCCTGGCGGGACTGGCCCTGCTTCTGAGCGTCGCCAGCGCACCCGCGGCCAGCGCCCAGCAGCGGGTTCGCGAAAGCAAACCCGCCGCCGCGACCGGTACCGTGGACATTTACAATCTGGCCGGTTCGGTCAAGGTCACCGGCTGGAACCGCAGCGAAGTGGCCATCGAGGGTACCCTGGGCGAGGGGACCAAGAATCTCGAGTTCGAGGTCACCGGCAATGAAACCGTCATCAGGGTCGAAATCTACGACGAGCGCGAGCGTCGCGAGCGGGGTATCCGACGGGTCGAGGGTTCTAATCTCGAGATCCGGATCCCGCACGGTTCCCGGCTCGAGGCCAACACCGTCAGCGCCGACATCTGGAGCGATACGGTCGACGGCGCGCTTCGACTCGAGACGGTGAGCGGCACAGTCGAGATCGGCGGCGAACCCGAGCGTATCGGAGCCAAGACGATCAGCGGTGATATCGAGATCAGGGGCAGCGGGGGGCCGGTGCGGGCCGAATCGGTCAGCGGGCACATCATCATACGCGAAGTCACCGGCGAGGTGGAGGCCAACACCATCTCCGGTGACATCCGTATCACCGGCCGGTCCATCGAGGAAGCGTACCTGAGCGCCCTGTCGGGCACCGTCATCTTCGAGGGCGATCTCAGCCCTCAGGCCGTCGTCGAGGTCGAGATTCACAGCGGGAGCGTGACCCTGATCCTGCCCGCCGACGTTTCGGCCGACTTCGACATCACCACTTTCTCGGGGCGTATCGAGAACGAATTCGGTCAGCAGTCGGAACGGCGCAGCCGCTACATGCCCGGACGGATTCTCTCGTTCCAGACCGGCAACGCCGAGGCGCGGGTGCGGATCAAGGCCTTCAGCGGCGATGTGACACTCGAGAAACGGTAATTCTCCTGGTCAACCGGCGGTCGGACGGCTGTCGCAGAAGAGCCCCGGCGCGCTCGCGCGCCGGGGCTCTTGTCTTGTCGTTCCCTGATGGTGGTTCAGAAATGCTCGACGGCGGTCCAGTCGGGCCAGCGGTTGTCGCCCTGCATCTGTCTCATGTACAGGGTCATGTACTGTTCCAGATCGACTTTCACCACTCCGACCCGGTTCGTGAATCCTGTCGAGGAAGTAATCAGAAGATAATCTTCACCCTCTATCTGGAAACAAGATATGTCCTTCCAGAAGTTGGTCAGCGTCTCGTCCCCCCCATCCGTCATCCGTTCTATCTCGGCGACCCCGTTGTAATCAAACAGCCCGAGAGTATACACATCACGGTTCAGTTCAAGACCGGAACACCAGATCTCGGTCCCGGTACCGAAGGAAAAGGAAGCATGCCGGAAAGCCGCCGCCACTTCGGAGTCAAAGATATACTGGTTCACGTTCCCGGTGGTGGTGTCGACTACCTTGAGGTGGTTACCGTCGAGCACGACCAGGTCGCTCGAACCCGGAACGAACTCCATGTCATGAATATTCAGACCGGAGGTCAGATACGTGTACGCTCCGGTCGTCAGGTCCATGATCCAGAGATCGGGAACCTCCCCGGTCGGAAGCATGTTGAGGAAGACCAGCCGGGTGCCGTCGCCGTTTACGACCGGATAGGTCTGCTGACCGGTTGTATCGGTCAGAACCGCATAGGTGGCACCGGCATTGTCGACATCGGTGATCGTCGCGATGTGCCACTGGTTGCTCACTTCAGTCGCGAAGTATATCGCTTCTCCATCGGGATCCCAGCAGGGTTCTTTCTGAGGCCCGGGTATGCTGCCGGTGAGTGAGAGATACTGGGTGGAGTTGAAGTTGCTCATATAAATGTTCCATGATCCGTCGCGGTCGGTCGCGTAGAGAACCGTTCCCGGCAGATCGATCGACCGGTCGATCACCTCGATTCCCGATTCACCGCAACCGGTACCGAGCGTTCCGAGTGCAATGATTCCCGAGATCAGGAGCGGCAGGGCACGGCGTGTTGCAGACATCGTGTATCTCCCTCTCAAACGCTGGTGGACGAAATCCAACGTCACCGAACTGTATCCCCGGCCCACTCGATCTGTACAGGCGATAACGCGGTGGTCGGCGATGGTGTCTGTTCGGTGACAGGCGCCTCTGTTAGATTGCAACGATCATGCTCGAACTCTTCACGCTTGGATCGGGTTCGGGCGGGAACAGCACTCTGGTGCGGACCGCCCGGACGGCACTGCTCATCGACGCCGGCCTGAGTGCCCGTCAGATCGCCCTGCGGCTCCAGGCCGGGGGGCATGACCCCGCCGCACTCGATGCCATCATCGTGACCCATGAGCACCGCGATCACATCGGTGGTGTGGGCGTCTTCACCCGCCGCTACCCGATCCCCGTTACAGCCAACGAAGCTACCCGCAGCGCCGCCGCCCCCGTTCTGGACGGTGTCGGCATCGAGACTTTCCGCACCGGTGAAACGTTCGCGGTCGGCGATCTCGAAATATGCACTTTTCCGGTTCCGCACGATGCCGCCGAACCGGTCGGACTGACGATAACAGCCGAGGGTCTGCGGATCGGATATGCCACCGATCTGGGCTGGATGCCCGAACCGATTCTGGACCAGCTGCGGGGCTGCGACCTGGTAGTACTCGAATCCAATCACGACCGCGATCTGCTTCTCACCGGACCTTACCCCCGCCACGTCAAGGAGCGTATCGATTCGGACCGGGGGCACCTCGAGAACGCGGTCGCGGCCGATGCGGCCGCTCACCTGGCCGCACATGGCACCCGCCATCTCGTGCTGGCCCATCTCTCCGAAACCAACAACACCCCCGGACGGGTTCGCAGAGCTGTATCGGACGCTCTGCAGGCGGCCGGGGCCGGTACCGTGACTCTGGCCACCGCTTCGCAGAGAACGCCTCTGGAAAGGATCACCCTGTGACGCCGCGGCTCAGAATGCAGGCCATCACCAAGGCCTTCGACGGCATCCGCGTGCTCCACGGCGCGTCACTCGACGTCGAAGCGGGGGAAGTCATGGGCCTGGTCGGCGAGAACGGAGCCGGCAAGTCGACCTTGATGAAGATCGTGGCCGGCGTCCATACCGACTGGGACGGTATGATCGCCCTCGACGGCGTCCCCCGGCGTCTGGGTTCCACCCGCGAGGCTGAAGCGGCCGGGATCGCGATCATCTACCAGGAATTGAACCTGGTCGGGGAGTTGAGCCTGGCCGAGAATATCTTTCTGGGCCGGGAACCCACCACCCCGGCCGGTTTCATCGACTACCCGGAAATGAACACCCGGGCCGTAGAGATCATGGCGGGGCTGGGGGCCGGGATGGATGTGACCCGACCGGTCGGCGAGCTGCGGGTCGGCCGTCGGCAGCTGGTGGAGATCGGCAAAGCTCTCAGCCAGCAGGCGCGGATCGTCATCATGGACGAACCGAGTTCGGCTCTTTCCGAGACCGAAATCCAAATCCTCTTCTCCACCGTGACCGAGCTGCGTGCGCGCGGGGTGACCGTTATCTATATCTCTCACCGGCTGGGCGAAATTTTCGAGGTCTGCGACCGGGTGACGGTGATGCGTGACGGGCGTACGGTCGGCGTGCACGCCACCGGCGAGGTGAGCCGTCAGGAGCTGATCGCGCAGATGGTCGGCCGGAATTTCGAGCAGTTTTTCGTCAAGGCGGGGCAGCCGCAGCCCGAAACCGTCCTCGAAGTCCGGGACCTGACCCGCCGCGATCCCGACCGGCCAGGGCGCCGGATGATCGACCGGATCAGTTTCGAGGTGCGGCGGGGCGAGGTCTTCGGGATCGCCGGCCTGCTCGGTTCGGGACGCACCGAACTGCTCGAGGCGCTCTTCGGGGCAGCCGGGGCGGAAACGACCGGCCAGGTCCTGCTCAACGGCCGGTGCCTCGATCTGCGCACCCCCGCCGAAGCCATTGCAGCCGGTTTCGGACTGCTGACCGAAGACCGTAAAGACAGCGGTCTGGTGCCCGACATGAGCGTGATCGGCAACCTCACCCTGGCGGCCCTGGCCGATCTCTGCCGGGGTGGTTTCATCTCGCGGGTCCGGGAACAGGAGCTGGCCGAAACGTACCTGCACGATCTCTCGATCACAGCTCCCGATCCGCAGCTGCCGATCACCTCCCTTTCAGGGGGAAACCAGCAGAAGGTCCTGCTGGCCCGATGGCTGGCCACCAATCCCGCGGTTCTGCTCCTCGACGAACCGACCCGTGGTATCGACGTCGGCGCCAAACACGAACTCTACCTGCACCTCTCAAGGCTTACCCGGGCGGGCATGGCGATCGTGCTGACCTCATCGGAACTCCCCGAACTCCTTTCGATCTGCGATCGCATCATGGTTCTGTGCGAGGGACGTCCGACGGCGCTCTTCGACGCCTGTGAGGCAACCCAGGAAACGATTCTGGCCGCCGCCGCTCCGGCGGTCTGAGGAGGGCGACAGTATGAGCGAGGAGACCCTTCTTTCACTCGACCGAGAACCGGGACATTCTCTGACCCGACGCCTGGGTCCCTTCATCGGGCTGGCGGCGATCTTCGCCGGGGGCGTGATCCTGAACGGCGCCACCTTCCTCAATCCCTACAACCAGCTCAATGTGCTGGGCCGGATCTCGATCATCGCCCTGCCGGCGGTCGGTATGACAATGGTGATCATTACGGCCGGCATCGATCTCTCGGTCGGCAGCCTGGTCTCTCTGGCCTCGGTCGTCTGTGCCATGCTGCTCATGGAACGCAGCCCGACCCGCGCCACGGCCGTCAGTGTTCCGATCTTCGTCCTCTGCGCCCTGGGGGCCGGTTATCTGCTCACCCGCGCGATCCTGCGCCGCTTCGTTTCCGATCCGCGCCGTGTCGGTCTCGGGGCCGCCGGCGGCGGCCTCGTGCTCGCCGCCGGGACCGCCCTCTGGTGCCGGACGATGATACCCTCGGGATTCGGCACCCTGGCCGTCCTGCTCATCGTCCCCGGCCTCGGACTGGCGCTGGGAGCGCTCAGCGGGATCATCATCGCCAAAGGACGGATTCAGCCTTTCATCGTCACTCTCGGCATGATGAGCGCCGCCGTCGGGCTGGCCAAGTTCATCGCCGGCAAAGGCGGCCAGATCCATCCAGTCTATTACGAGGCGGCCGGTTACGAGGCGGCCGGCACGGTTCATACCGCGCCCGCCTCGTTCGACGCCCTCAGCGGACATCTGACCCTTTTCGGGATCGACCTGGTGCCCGTCACCACGCTCTTTTTCGTAGCCGCGGTCATTGCAGTCGGAGTCATCCTGACCCGCACCCGCTTCGGCCGGCACCTCTACGCCATCGGCGGCAACGAGGAAACCGCGCGCCTCTCGGGAGTGCTGGTCGACCGGGTCAAGACCCTCGTCTACGCTCTCTGCGGGGCGCTCTCGGCCCTGGCCGGAGTCCTCTACTGCGCGGCCTATACCCAGGGCAAGTCCGATGCCGGTCTGACCTGGGAACTCGATGCCATAGCGGCGGTCGTGATCGGCGGCACCTCGCTCATGGGCGGTCGGGGCACGGTGACCGGAACCCTGGTCGGAGTCCTGATTCTCGGTTACCTTGGAAACATCCTGAACCTGCAGGAGGTCCCCAGCGAAGTGCAGGATATCCTCAAGGGCGTGATCATCGTGGGCGCCGTATTGATCCAGGAGGGCACCCTGCTGCGGTTGTGGCGCCGCGGCACCGGTTCCAGGCGCAGAACCCGGTCTCAACCGGAGGAATGAGATGATGACCCGCAACCGTTCCCTTCTCGCGACTGTTCCCGCTGCCACGGTCATCCTTGGTGTGGCCCTGGCGGCTGCGACCGGCTGCAGCCGCTCGGGCCAGGCAGAGAAAACCTGGGTAATCGGCTTCAGTCAGGTGACGGTGAAGGAACCGTGGCGGGTGGTCTTCAATACCCGGCTGACCGAGAAGGCCGAGACGTACGGCGATCGGGTCGAGCTGATCATGCTCGACGCCGACGACAAGACCGAAAATCAGGTCGAGCACATCCAGGTCTTCATTACCAAGCGGGTGGATGCGATTCTCATCTCTCCCAAGGAAGCTTCCGGCTGTTCGAAGGCCATCGAAGAGGCGACCGCAATGGGTATCCCGGTGATCGTTCTGGACCGCAACACCACCTTTCGCGGTTACGCCGCTTTCATCGGTGCGAGCAACCTCGAGATCGGCCGGGCGGCGGCCGAACATGTAGTCGACCTGCTCGGCGGGGCCGGCCGGGCCCGGGGAACCGTCTACGAGATCTGCGGCGCGCTCGCCTCGACCCCCGCTCAGGAGCGCCGGGACGGATTCCATGCCGTCGTCGAGGTCGAATCGGGAGTGCATCTTCTCGGTGGGCTCGACGGTGACTGGAAGCTCGACCGGGGCAAGGCTATCGCTCAGGACGCTTTCCAGCTCCATCGCGATATCGATGTCGTCTACGCCCACAACGATCCGATGGCGTACGGAGCCTGGCAGGCGGCCCGCGAGGCCGGGCTGGAAGAGCAGATCCGCTTCGTGGGCATCGACGGCCTGCCCGAGGAGGGCTGCGTCTGGGTGCGCAACGGTGTGCTGTCGGCCACCTTCCTCTACCCCACCCCCGGCGAAGCCGGTCTCGAACTGGCGCTCGACATTCTGGAAGGCCGCCGCGAGATCACCCCGGGGGAGCAGATCACTCTGCCCACGGCAGCCATCACACCGGCAACGGTGGAGGAATTCCTCAAGTAACCCCCGGTCCGAAGAGGTTCCCGGGCGCACTCTGGCCGTCAGTCACCGGGAGCGGAAGGATCCCCGGCCGCGATATGTGCGACGACGTCGGCCACCACCTCGGGTCTGAGATCGTGCAGGCAGCGGAAGTGTCCTTCGGGGCATCGCGGACTGCCGTGCAGGCGGCAGGGCCGGCAGCCCAGCCGCAGGCCGAGAGCGACGCTCGGCGGGGCAAAGGGAGCGAATCCGAAACCGGGTACGGTGGGACCGAAGAGCGCCACGACGGGACAGTCGAGAGCTCCGGCCAGGTGCACCGGCGCCGAATCGTTGGCCACCATGATCCGGGCCGCAGTCAACAGCGCGGCTGTCCCCGTCCAGCTCAAGCACCCCGCCGCATTCCGACCGACGCCGGATTCGGAAGCCAGTTCGGCGCCCAGAGCCGCCTCGCCGGGCCCGCCGATCCAGACCACCTTCTCACCGGCCCTCTCCAGTCGGCGGGCCAGCTCGACCCAGGCCGCCGCCGGCCAGCGTTTGGTCGGCCAGACCGATCCGGGTGCGAGCAGGACCGGGCCCGTTCGCGGAGCTGCGCCAACCAGATCGGGCAGCAGTCCGGTCAGCTCGGTCCATCCTTCGGCAGGGACGGTGAACCGGGGTGGGAGCAGGGCCGGGACGGCCCCGGCACGATCGGGACCGCGGAGAGCGAGGCGGACATGCAGGGCGCGGAGCAGGTCGTGATTTCGTTCCAGTTCGTGCACCCCCCGGCGGTATGGCACCCGGACCGTATGCAGCAGTGCTCCGCCGCCCAGTTCGAAGCCGACCCGAAGTTCAAACCCCGCCCGACGGGCGAGCAGGGCCGAGCGCAGCGAACGGTGCACCACCAGGGCCGCATCCCAGGGCCCCGCGGCCAGTTCATCTGCCAGCCGGCGCAGTCCCCGACGGCCGGCATGCCCGCCCCGTTTGTCGAACACGATCACCTCGAGACCGGATCCGCTCATGCGAGCCAGCGCCTCGGTGTCGGGACGGACGATCAGAGCCAGCGGCAGGTC
Source organism: uncultured Gemmatimonadota bacterium (assembly GCA_964576115.1). Lineage (GTDB taxonomy): Bacteria > Blakebacterota > Blakebacteria > Blakebacterales > Blakebacteraceae > CAYSYY01. The sequence goes on along the minus strand of CAZNUA010000005.1, from coordinate 87,571 downwards.
GGGCCAGCGGGCCCGGACCGACCGGATCAGACCGCCGGTGAGGATGACGTCGCCGGGGAAAGCGGTCTGGATGACGGCCAGGCCCTTCACGAACCGGCCGCCTCTGTCCCGGGACGCGTTTTCCAGCGCCGATGCAGCCAGAGGTACTGACCGGGATCGCGCCGAATCCCCTCTTCGAGCCAGACCAGGTAGGCCGCTGTCAGGCGGGCCACGGCGGCCGCCTCCTCGGTCTCATCTCGCGCCGTACCGGCGGCGGTGACCTCAGAGGCCGTATCGAGGCGGGTCAGAGAAGCTCGATACCGTTTTCCTTCGCGATGGATCCAGCCTCCGAGCAGGGGCGCCGAGGCGCGCCGGGCGAAAGCGGCCGGAGCACCGTGGGTGGCGGCCGGGTACCCGAAGAAATCGAGAAAAAGCCCGTGACGGGGACCGGCATCCTGATCGCCGACGATCAGTACCAGACCGCCGTCAGCGAGGGTACGCATGACCTCCTTGCCCGCGCCCTCTTTCTCCACCAATTCGATCCCCAGCCGCTTCCTGACCTCGACGAGGGCCTCGTTCATGAGCGGATTGCGCTGCTCCTGCATGATGGCCACCGCGGGATAACCGACCGCCGCGAGCCGGGCGCCGAGCAGTTCCCAGGTGCCGTAGTGGGCGCCGACGACGACCGCCCCCCGCCCCTGCCCCATCAGGTTGTGGAGCAGGGTTTCGCTTTCGGGATCCAGCTCAACCAGGGCGATAACCCGATCGGGTTCGAGCCGGCGGGCCCGCAGCATCTCCAGCCCGACGACGGCCAGGTTGACATAAGCCGCCCGGCCGATCCGGCGGCGCCGGGATTGAGCAGAGTCGGGGAAGGCGCACGCCAGGTTGGCCAGGGTAACCCGGCGCCGGATGCGCACCAGATCGAAGGCGAGGGTTCCGATCAGGCGACTCAGACCGAGCATGAGCGAACGCGGCAGGATCCCCGCCACGGCCCCGCAGAGCACCAGCAGAGAGTACTCCAGGCGATAGCGCAGGTGCCGTCCGGGCGTGATCGGAGCGGGTACCGCACTCATGGGGTCGTCCCGACCGGCCAGTGTTCCCAGCGGCGATGGAGCCAGAGGTACTGGTAGGGATCGCGGGTAATCAGTTCTTCGAGCCAGGCGTTGAAAGCGTCGGTCAGGCAGCGGATGCGCATCGCTTCGTCGGCTCCCGGGGGGAGTCCGGCCAGGACGCAATTGTCGAGCCGATCGTAGCGGGCGCGGTAGCGGCCCCGGCGCCGATGGATGCTGGCGGCCAGCAGGGGAATCCGGTAGCGGGCCGCGAAGGTGGCCGGCCCCTTGAAGGTCCAGGCGGGTTTGCCGAAAAAGTCGGCGAAGATGCCGTATCCCGGCCGGGTTTCCTGATCGGCCAGAAGCATGACCGCCCCCCCCGATCGCAGCACACCGATCAACTGGCGCACCTCGGTACCGCGGTGCACCAGGCGGATACCGAGGTGGTTGCGGATGGTATCGATCTCACGATTGATGAGCGGATTGCGCTGATCCTGGGCCACCGCGACGGCGGGATAGCCCGAAGCGGCGATACGGGCACCCAGCAGTTCCCAGTTGCAGTAGTGGCCGCCCACGAAGACGACCCCCCGGCCCTGCTCCATCAGGTCGCGATAGAGCCGGTCGGACTCGGGATCGAGATCGACGAGCTTCAGGACGCGTTCGGGTCGCCGCCAGCGGGATCGGAGCATCTCCATGCCGACAACAGCCAGGTTGGCCAGCGAGGCCCGGGCGATCCGGCGACGACGACCGGGAGTGAAGTCGGGAAAGGCGTCGCGCAGGTTTGCGAGAGCGATGGATCGGCCGGTTCGGAAGACATCGAAAGCGATTACCCCCAACCCCTTGACCAGACCGATCGCCAGCGGCCGGGGCAGAATCGCGGCCACGAATCCGACCGTGCGCAGCAGGAGGTACTCGATCCAGAATCGGAGTTTCATACCCTCTCTGTCGTCCGCAAGGCCCATGGCAGCACCCTCTCCCACTACCCCGACTGCGTTCCGGAGACGGTTCCCGCCTCTGGACACTAATCAGTAATAATACCTCCGCCCAGGACGATCTCGCCGTCGTAGAGAACCGCTGATTGCCCCGGGGTCACAGCCCGCTGCCGAGTAGCGAAGCGGGCTGTGAAATCGGCTCCGTTCCCGGGGAGTATCAGAGCCCGGATACGGGGACCGCGGTACCTGATCCGGACCTCGGCCTCGAAGGGTTCGGAGGGGGGAGGAATCGAGATCCAGTTGGCTTCACCGGCCCGCAGGTCGGTGCGTTCCAGGGCCGCGGCTTCGCCCACGACGAGGCGACCGGTCGCCCGGTCGATGGCTGTGACATACAGGGGCCGTCCGGCGGCCAGGCCCAGTCCGTGCCGCTGGCCGATGGTGTAACGGGCTATGCCCCGGTGAGTTCCAAGGACCTCTCCCCGGTGGTCGACGATCTCGCCCGGCTCCAGCGCCCGGCGCAGGTCCGAGGCGAGCCGGGAATCCTCGAGTTCGGGACCGATACGATCCAGAAAGGCGTCGTACCCCTCGCAATCCACAAAGCAGATATCCTGACTTTCCTTGTGCCCGGCCGCCGCGAGACCGAACCGCCGGGCGGTATCGACGACCTCCTTCTTGGTCATCCCGCCCAGGGGAAAGAGTGTGGAAACCAGCGCCGGTCGCCCCAGACGCCAGAGCACATAGCTCTGGTCCCGGGCTCTGTCTCGGGCGGTCTGCAGCACCGGCCCCTGCGCTCCCCTTCCGATCCGGGCGTAGTGGCCGGTGGCGATACGATCGGCGCCGATAGCCCGGGCTTCGCGCTGCAGGATCACCCATTTGAGCCGCTCGTTGCAGCGCACGCAGGGATTGGGGGTACGCCCCGAGGCGTACTCGGCCGCGAAATCCCGGATGACGAGGTCGGTGAACTCCGAACGGGCGTCGACGAGGCGGTGGGTTCCCCCGGCCGCCTCGACGGCCTGGCGAGCACTCGCAACCCCGTCACCGCTTCCCCGTTCGTCGGCTCCGTCCCGCAGTTGCAGAGTCACGCCTGTGACCTCCCAGCCCGCTTCGGCCAGGAGCAGAGCCGCCAGAGAAGAATCCACCCCGCCGCTCATGGCGACGACGACGCGCCCGGGGTCCTCCATCAGCCCGTTCCGGGACCGAACCGCTCGTGCAGCCAGCGGGCGATGAGTTCCAGAACGACCGGGGCGATCGTTTCCTCGATCTGCGCGTACTCGGTCAGCAATCCGCTCCCGGCGGTCTGGAAGAGATGGTTGAGATCCCCCAGGGCCCGGACGGTGACATCCCCGTTACCGCCTGCAAGCAGAGCCCGCAGGATCTCGGGCAGGTTCTGGGCAGCCGAGACCTGCAGGTCGAGGGTACCGTTGAGCGCCAGCACGGGGCAGGCGACCTGCTGCAGCAGCGGGCGGGGATCGCAGGCGAGAAAGAACCGGAACCAGGGATGATCGACCCGAGCGTAGGCCGCCCTGACCTGCCGTTCATAGGCCGTCTCGTCGAGCCCACCGTGCTCGCCGGGCAGGCGGCCGAGCTGCACATCGATCAGCCGCCGGACGCCCTCGCAGACCGCGGCCGAGTCGGCCCCGGAGAGAACCAGATCGAAGAGAGCGTTCTGGGCCCGATACTGACGATCGAGAAAGTCCTCGTTCAGGCCCGAGGCCGCCGAGATCAGACGGGTTTGTTCGAGCAGAATTTCCCGCCCGGGCACGCCGGTTCCGGCCAGCAGGATGACGAAGGCCACCGAATCGCATTCGGCGGCCACCAGGGGCGCAATCAGCCCCCCTTCGCTGTGCCCGAGCAGACCGATGCGCCGGGGGTCGAGCTCGGGCCGGGAGGCCAGCCAGCGCACCCCCCGACGCACATCGGCGGCCAGATCCCGGCTGGTGACGCCGGGGGGACCGGCGTCTGAGCCGCCCACCCCGCGGTCATCGAGACGCAACACCGCGATTCCGGAGCGGGTCAGATGATCGGCCAGAAGCAGAAAGGGTTTGTGCCCGAATATCTCTTCGTTGCGGTCCTGGGCCCCCGAACCGCTGATGAGAAGCAGACCGGGGAAGGGTCCGTTCCCGGCCGGCAGGGTCAGAGTGCCCGCCAGAGTCACCGTTGTGCTGCGGTAGCTGACGTCCTCGCTGCGGTAGGGAAAGGGGGGCTGCGGTTCCTGCGGTCGGGCCGGTCCCGGAAGAGGTTCCCGGCCCATCTCGAAGGTGAAGGAGTAGCCGGACTGGTAGAATGTGCCCCGCACACGACCCGCCTGATACACCCCCGCCCAGTGCGGATTGCCCGCCACGTTGGGAAGCAGAACGACGAGGCTGTCCCCCGTCACCGCAATTCCCGCCAGGGGGAGGGCTGCCGGCGTCTGGGTCGGGAAGACGACCGTCCCCGACCAGCTCCCCCCCACCAGGCTCAGATCCATGATGAAGGGAATGGGGTTGCCGGGGATCTCGATCGTGCCTTCCCAGTGCCCCGCCAGAGTGCCGGGGACCTGAGCTGTGGTCTGACCGCCGGATGCGAGCAGAGCCGCAAGAAGAGCCCCGATCACGAACCGACGGCGAAGATGATCGTTCATGTCCGCCTCCTTTTCTCCATGATACGCCGTCCGGCGCGGTTCTTTCACCCCGTGTTCGCACTCGGCGTCCCTTCACACCGCACAACGGGCATGAATCTGGGACATTGAAGCCCGCCGCCGCCTGTGCCATGCTGGATGCGTCAGACCCCCGGCAGCGGGGGTTCGCATCGCTTTCTTCCCGAGGTAGGACCATGCGCGCATCACCACTTCCCGCCCGACTCTTCGGCCCCCGGCGCCTGCCCTGCGCCCTGTTCGTGCTCGCCGCCGCGACCCTCGCCTCCCCCGCTGTGGGCCAGAGCGGCGCTGTCATCGATACCGTCCGCTCCTTCGTGGCCCGCGAGACAGCCCGACAGCATCTGCCGGGGCTTTCGATCGCGGTCGTCATGAACGACCAGCTGGTCTGGTCCGAGGGCTTCGGCTTCGCCGATCTGGAGTCGGGAACCCGGGCGACCGGTTCGACGATCTACCGTATCGGCAGCGTGAGCAAACCGGTCGTGGGTACCGCCCTGATGCAGCTGGTCGAACGCGGGCTGGTTGATCTAGACGCCGAGATCCAGACCTACGTGCCCGAGTTCGCACGCAAACAATGGCCGATCACCGTCCGCCATCTGCTCACCCACACCTCCGGTATCCGGCACTACCGGGGTGATGAATTCCTGAGTCTGATCCACTACGACGATCTTGTCGCCCCGCTGGCGATCTTCGCCGCCGACACCCTGCTCTTCGAGCCGGGCACGCGCTACAGCTACTCGACCTACGCCTTCAATCTGGTGGCCAATATCGTCGAGAACGTGAGCGGCGAGCCGATCGAGGAGTACATGCGGCGGCACGTCTACGAACCGGCCTGGATGAACTCGACCGGTCTGGAGGACTGGAGCACGATCCAGTCCGGTCGGGCCCGATGGTACGAAAGCCGCGACGGGCAATGGATCAACGCTCCCTATGTCGACCTGAGCAACAAGTACGCCGGGGGCGGGATCACCTCGACGGTGGAGGATCTCTGCCGGTTGCATATCGCCTACGCCCGCGGCCGGCTGCTCGAGCCCGACACCATCGAACGCATGTACGAACCGCAGGCCCTGAACGACGGCACACCCCACGGCTACGGCCTGGCCTGGCGGGTGAACTCGGCCCTTCTGCCCGATTCCACGCGGGTTCGCCAGGTCCACCATTCGGGCGGCAGCGTGGGCGCCAACACCCTCTTTGTCCGCTATCCCGATCACGGCTTCGCGGTAGCGGTCATCGCCAACCACCGGGGCAATCTGGGCCGGATCGTCACCGGTGTGACCCGCCTCTTCCACGCTGCTGGAGCCTTCGGGAGGCAGCCATGAAACAAACCGCCTTTGCGTTTCTGTCGCTGCTCGTCGTCGCGGCCTGTTCCGGATCCGACCTGGAGCGCATCGAGGCCGCCGAGCTGGAAGCCGTCACCGAGGTCGAGGCCATCCTTCAGGCCCAGAGCGAGGACTGGAGCCGGGGAGACATCGTCTCCTTTACCAGCGCGTATGCCGAGGACTGCCTCTATCTCTCTCCGACGGGTATCGTCGAGGGACGGGAAGCCCTGACGGCCAGGTATCGGGAACGATATCCCGGCCGCGAAGGCATGGGCACCCTCCGGCTCGAGATCATCGAGATGCGCCCGGCCTACCTGGAGAACCGCCCGTTTCTCGGGTTCCTGCAGGCACGTGACATCGGCGGTATGAGCGTGGCGGCGCGCTGGCATCTGAACTGGCCCGACCGCGAATCCGCCTCGGGCCTGACGCTCATCGTCCTGCGGCGCACTACGGGCGGCTGGCGGATCGTCCAGGACGCCTCGATGTAGATGGAAAAATCGCCGTCGGTGTACTCCGACAGGCCCCTATAAAATCCAACGCAGGCGGACGAGACCGGTCAGACGGGAGGTCGGAGAACGAATGAGGCCATAGACCGTTTCCCCGCCGACCTCCCGGATACTGTCCTCGATCAGGTAATCCGCCCGCCCGCCGCCGATCCAACGCAGATCGATATCGAGCAGTATCCGCTTGCGGGCTCCGGTCAGCTCGCCCCGACGCGGATCGGGTTGGGCTTCCCGCGCGTCCCGGACGAGGACCGTCACGCCGACTCCCACGCCACCGCTCACGGCCGTATCGGTATGCAGGATCGATCGGATCCCGGGGTAGTTCTCAGCCAGGGCGGCACCCTCCACGTTCGAGTCTGTCCGCAGGGAACTGATGCCCGCCAGAGCCTCGACGAAGGGCGTCAGGCGCGCCGGCGCAAACGACCAGCGGGCGAATACGTGCGCCTCCATGATCGTGTTCCAGACGGTACGGGGAACCACGTACTCGGGTTGGGAGGGGGTGAGAGGATCGCGTCGCCGGTCGTGACCGTAGACGAGAAAGGCGATCTCACCGCCCAGAAGCAGGGCCCGGCCCCCGGGGCGCAGACCCGCCCCGAGCGAAACGCCCGGACAGCCGGTACGAACCCGGTCGGCGAAGGATCCCAGAGGCAGGGCCATGACGGGACCGACCGACGTCTCGAACCGGGTCTGGGCCTCGAGAAATGACGGGGCGAGGGTCAGAAGGCAGCCGCACCCGAGCAGCACTGCAACAAGCAGGGTGCTGCGGACGCCCGCCTTCCGCTCCCCGGCCGAACCTCGCGCCGCACCGAATTCAGAAAACGAATCGCACACCGATATGCGGTCGCAGGATATCGGTGGCCGAACGGTCGATGTCGTAGACGACCTGGCCGCCGACGTAGTTGATCGAGCCCTTCTTCAGGTACTCGGCCTCGTTGCCGAGTATGTATCGCAGGCCCAGATCGAGCTGGATGCCTATCCAGCCCGAAGATCCGCTGTCGAGGTCGACTTCGCCGTTCCAGAGATCGATGGCGAGTCCGACTCCGTACCCGCGGGCCGAGGTGATATCGCCCAGGTTGGTGTCGCGGGCGATCGGTTCATCGTCGTCGGAAAAGTAGATGCTGCGGATCTTGGTCTCGGTGAAGAAGTACTTGAAGCCGATCAGGGCGTCGAGATAGGGCCGGATCCTGCCCGCCGGAGGCTGCAGGCGCACGAAGAGGTTGCCGAGCAGGATGTTGTTGGTGGTAATGACCCGTACCGTGACTTCCTGGATCGTCAGGCTGAAAGACTCCCGCCGGGAGTCGCGCCCGTAGGTCAGAAACCCCAGTTCGGCCCCTACCAGGATCGGCGAGCGGGGCAGCTGCACCCCGATTGTGAAGTCGAGCCCGAGGCCGATGTTCGAGACATGATCGCCGAACTCTCCCTGGGGGAAGCCGAGCAGGAAAGCGACCGAGGCTTCGGGCTGGAGCTGGGCCTCGACCCGTCCGGCGGGAAGCAGCCCCAGTACCAGGGCGATGAGCAGGGTAAGGGTCGCGATCGGACGGTGCGGACGTGAAGGCATCATGGTTCGTCTCCCCGCCCCTCTCTGGTCTGTACCTGATAGCGCTCGTCGGTTCGACAGCATGATAGCAGATTACCGTGACTCCTGTCTTCGATACGCATCAGGCCGGCCACGGTTTCACTCCCCGATGAGTTCGAGCAGAAACCGCCCGACCTCGGCATTGCTCCTGATGCCGGTGAAGCGTTCGGCGCCGGGGCCGATCGCAAACAGGGGGACCAGTTCGGCGGTGTGGCTGCCGGTGGTGTAATCGAGTCTGATTCCCTCGCCCGGAGCGCCTTCAACCGCCAGACCGCCGGTTTCGTGGTCGGCGGTCACGACGATCAGGGTACGGGGCCGGGTGGCGAAATACTCCAGAGCGGCTCCGATTGCAGCGTCAAAATCGAGCACCTCGGCAAGAACGTCTTCCAGGGGAGCGTTCTCGTGCCCGCGCCAGTCGGGCTGGGAACCCTCGACCATGAGGAAAAAACCCTCGGGATCGCGGTCGAGAATGCGCAGGGCGGCCCGGGTCATCTCGGGCAGTCCCGGCTCCCGCTCGGCGAAGGCGGGCAGGTGACCGTCGGCAAACAGACCGACCAGACGGTTGACTCTTTCCAGGTCGAGAGCCCGGAACTCCCCGGCGCTCAGGACACAGGTGGCCCGACTCTGCATCTGTTCGAGCAGGGTCGGAGCGCCGGGATCCGGGGCGCGGTCGAAACGCCGCCGCCCGCCCCCGAGAAGCACCTCGATCTCGTGGGCGGCTATCTGCTCGGCGATCTCGTTCTCGGCACTGCGTCGCTCGACATGAGCCGCGAAGGCCGCCGGGGTGGCATGGGTCAGGGAGCAGGTCACCACCAGGCCGGTGGCCAGGCCCCGCGTCTCGGCCCTCTCGAGCACGGTCGGCAGTACCCGGCCTTCGCGATCCACTCCGATGGCGCCGTTGCAGGTTCCTGCTCCGGTCGCATAGGCGGTTGCCGAAGCGGCTGAATCGGTCACGATCTCGGGATCGGCACGGGTATCGACGAGCCCGACGACCGGAAAGGCGGAGACCGCCAGGGTATCGTTCGAGATCAGGGCCGCTGACCAGTAGCCGGTTCCGACGCCGTCGCCGATGAAGAGAATGATGCGTTGCGGCCGGACCGCAGCGCCCGGGGCGAGACAGCCTGCGGCGAGGAGCAGCAGGGCCAGGAGCGGCAGTACACACCGCCTGCGGGTAGGTGCCATGGGTGAGTCCTTTTACTGCAGGGCTCCGAGCCTCCAGCCCAGAGCCAGAAGGTGACCGGTACCGAGCAGACCGCCCGGGCGGTAGAGATAAGATATGCGCCAGTCCCCCTGTTGCCAGGCCACACCGGCTGTGACACCCCACTGCGAAAGAGTCCCGTTGGAGAGGACACCGCCGGCATCCCCCCCACCCAGACCCAGGCGGAGAGCGATCGCATCCAGCGGCCGCCACTCAGCGCCGGCACTCCACCCCGTACGGCGGTCGCCGAAGCGGTACAGACCTTCGCCCGAAAACTCGAATCTGCCGATCCCGGGTCGCAGCGCACCACCCACCCGCACCCGGGCCGGCAGGCGGGTTCCCCCTTTCCCGCCGTAGGGACTGAAAGCCACCCCCGCACCCGAGAGCGCGGCCCGCAGTTCCGTTTTCTCGAACCTCTGCCGGAGGGCTACCGCGGCCGACAGGCCGGTGGCGGTGGCGTCGTCGATGGCTCCGAGCGAGAGCGTCGTGCCGACACCGATGAGGGTGCCTTCATCGGCCAGCACGACCGTGCCGAACGAAAGATTGACATCGGCGGGAGAGAAGGTGCCTCCGAAGACCCCCAACCGGTCATCGAGATCGGTCCGGTACTGTTCGGCGTAGGTCATGGTCGCCACGGCGATCGCCACTGGACGACCCAGCAGAGTCAGGCGCGTTGCGGCCGCGGCCCAGGACAGATCGAGCACGCTCGACCCTCCCGCGGCTTCGACTCCCGGGGTCCGGCCGGCAGCCGCGGTCGGATCGATCCCCACAGCGAGCAGATCCCCCGCCAGAGCCTGTCCTCCGAGGGCCCCGCCGCGGGACACAGGCATGAGATCGGCCAGGGGAAAGGAATTCTGCGCCCGCACCCCGCCGATCGGCAGGAGCAGGAGGAAGACCAACAGGAGCCCGGGGTATCCAGCTCGTGGAACCGGGCGGGCGGCGGCACAGACGTGTGAATCGTTTTTCATGATCACAATCCGTACTGCTTGATCTTGTACCTGAGCGCCCGGGTACTCAAGCCGAGCAGTTCGGCCGCCCGGGTCCGGTTGCCGTCGGTCTTCTCCAGGGTACGCTGCAGAATCCGTTTCTCGGTCCGTTCGAGGTGTTCTTTCAGGGTCAGTTCGGTACCCGGAGCGATCTCCTCATCCGCAGCGGTCTCGGCCTCGACGATATTCAGATCCCGTTCGGTGATGGTCTGCCCTTCGGCCACGACCATGGCGTTTTCCAGGGTGTTCTCGAGTTCACGCACGTTCCCCGGCCACTCGTATTCCAGCAGGGCATCGAGGGCTCCCTGGGTGATACTGGTGGGCGGGTCGGGCCGGTCGCGGGCGAAACTCTCAATGAAATGATTCACCAGAGCCGGAATATCTTCCCGCCGCTGACGCAGCGGGGGGATGTCGATCGACACGACATTCAGACGGTAATACAGATCTTCCCGGAACTCGCCGCGATTGACCATCTTTTTCAGGTCCTGGTTGGTCGCCGCCACGACCCGGACGTCGACCTCGATAGTCCGGTTCCCCCCGACGCGCTGGAAGGAACGTTCCTGCAGCACCCGCAGCAGCTTGCCCTGCAGGTCGGGGGTGAGCAGGCTGATCTCGTCGAGAAAAATCGTTCCTCCTTCGGCTGTCTCGAACTTGCCCTTCTGTGTGCGGTAGGCGCCGGTGAAGGCGCCTTTCTCGTGCCCGAAAAGCTCCGACTCGATCAGAGTCGGCGGGATCGAGGCACAATTGACCTCCACCATCGGTGCCCGGCTGCGCCTTGAATTGTAGTGCACCGCCCGGGCGATGAGTTCTTTCCCCGTACCCGATTCCCCGGCGATCAGGACCGTCGCCTGCGAGGGAGCCACCTTGCGGATCGTCTTGAAGATCGTCTGCATGGCATCGGAGACCGCCACGATGTTCTCGAAGGTGTAGCGCTCGGTGACGATACCGCGCAGTTCGAGATTCTCGAGCAGCAGGGCCCGTTCCCGCAGGGCGCGATCGATCACAACCAGGAGTTCCTCGATATCCACCGGTTTGGTGAGATAGTCGTAAACCCCACCCTTCATGGCCTCCACGGCCGTATCGACCGTGCCGAAGGCTGTCATGACGATCACCTGCACCTCGGGAAAGGTCGATATCACTTTCCGGCTCAACTCGAGGCCGCTCAGACCGGGCATTTTCAGATCGGTCAGCAGCAGTTCGACGTCGCCCCGGGCGACTATCAGCTCGAGAGCTGTCTCGCCGTTCTCGGCGGTCAGCACCTCATGCTCCTCGCGCTCGAGAATGGTCTGCAGCCCCTGCAGGGTGTTCAGATCGTCCTCTGCGATCAGGATCCTGGCCATACGTTCCCTTCCTCACCGTTCCGCTCGTTCCCCGACGGTGGTTCGGGCGACCGCCGCGGCAGGATGATCGAGACCGTGGTGCCTTCCCCGGGGGGCGATTCGATGCTGATCTGACCACCATGCTCGAAGATGATGCGATGGGCCACCGAGAGACCGAGACCCGAGCCCTCATCACGGGTGGTATAGTAATAATCGAAGACGTGGGGCAAAACCTCAGGTGCGATCCCTTCCCCGTTGTCGGTCATGGTGATCGCGACCTCCCGCTCTGCCGGTCCGACGGCGGCGGTCTCGATCCGCAACGTGCCCCCCTCCGGCATCGCCTGCAAAGCGTTGAGAATGATATTGAGCAAGGCCTGGGTCAGACGGTTCCGATCGGCTTCGATTTTCGGCAATCCGGCGACCAGGTCGGCCACGACCATGATTCCCTGACGGGAAGCGGTCTCTGTCTGCAGTTTGACGATATCGGTGATCAGGGTATTGACGTCGACCGGTTCCGGATTCAGAGCCGGGGGCCGGGAGATGGTCTGGAACTCCCGCACAAGGTTCTCGAGCCGCTGGATCTCACTCGAGATGATATCGAGATAGACCGAATCCTCCTCCCCCAGCCGCTCGCGTAACAGGTGGAGATTGATCTGCATGGCATTGAGCGGATTGCGGATCTCGTGGGCCACCACCGAAGAGAACTTGGCCAGGGTGTCGAGATGCTCGCCCTGGCGCAGACGCTGCTGGATACGGGAGATCTGTTCCACCATGACGTTGAATTCGCTGGCCAGGGTGCCGAGTTCGTCGTGCCCGGCGACCGGAATCTTGTACTGCAGGTCGCCCTGACTGAGCCGGTTGGTACCCTCCACCAGCGCCCCGATCGGCAGGATGAGGCGGCGCGTATAGACCAGGGTGGAAATGAGAGCCAGGGCGATCCCGACCAGAATGATGACCATGACCTGCCAGCTCATGGTATCGGCGATCTGCCCTACTTCGGCTTCCGGTCTGTGAATCACAAGCGCCCACTGCAGATCGCCCATCATGACCGGAGCGAAGGCGGCCACCATCTCCTCGCCCTCCTGGCCGCTGCGGTCGATCACCTCGCTGACCACTCCCGGATCCCGGCGTCCCGGTACCAGAGCCGTCTGTACCGACTGCAGGGCCATGTAACTGATCCCCTGGTAGACCAGAGCCCGGTTGGTATGGGCGATTACCCGCCCCTCAGCGTCGGTCAGGAAGGACTGGGAATTGTCGCCCACCTGGATATCGGCCACCAGACGCCAGACCACGTCGGCATCCACCTCGGCGATCAGCGCTCCGACGATATCTTCGAAGGGAGAACGTATCGGGGTCGCCATGTAGAGGGCGGGAACATCCAGCTCCTCGGGGGGATAGACCGGCACCATCGCCAGATCGATGCCGCTCAGGGCGTCGGTCACCGCCTCCCGGGCCGCGGCGGGGAGCCGCTCCTGCGGGGGGAGCCGGCGGGCCGCGAAATCGGTCGCCGCAATCAGGGAATCGGCGCTCCCGAGAACGAAGAGATGGCCGAAGACATCGAGGGCGTCGTTGCCCTTGGCCACGCTCAGGTACCGGTCGGTATCTCGGGTCGACAACCGGCCGCTCTCTTCGTCGAGAGCGGCCTGTTCCAGACCGATCGCAAGGATCTTCAGCTGCCGCTCCACATCGACGAAATAACGCTCGATCTGCCCCTTGACCTGGGTCACGATCTCTTCGCCGTCCTCGCGCAGGGTGTTCCTGATGGCCTCCTGGGAGATCCTCACCAGGAGCAGACCGAGCACCACGATCGGCAGGGTCACCAGCACCAGGTGATGAAAGAAGAGCCGCTGAAAAAGCCCCCCCACCAGGGGCAGGCGCTGCACCAGCCGCGGCCGCAGGGAGTTCCTCATCCTAGCGCCACCTCCACTCCGCCATCGGCTGCATCAGCGAGAAGCTCGGCCCCAGGGTTTCCTGCTCGACCAGCGCATTGTTGAAAAAATAGTAGACGTTGGCCTGGTAGAAGAGGGGCAGCAGGGGCATTTCCTCGTACAGGATCCGGAAAGCGTTCTCGAGCGAGGCTTCCCAGTCATCGCCGCGTCGCCACAGGGCCCTCAACAGAGCCGCATCCAGAGCCTGATTGGTATAGCGGGTCAGGTTCAGCCCGGTAGCGACATACTCTGAGGCGTAGAGCCGGTAGAGGACATCGGGGGTGGGGGGCAGGGTCATCGCGAACAGAGCCAGCTCGTAGGTTCCGGCGCGCAGACGCGCCTCGATCTCGCGCGGTGCCAGGGGGATCACATCGATGAGGAACTGATAGTTCTCCAGGTCGTTCTTGATCCGGCGGGCCATCGTTTCGTAGTGCTCGATGTGATCGGGATAGATTAGCTCGAGACTGAAGCGGCTGTCGTCGGCGGCGCGGGGATAGCCGGTCCGGGTCAAGTTCAGATCGCTCTCCCGCAGGTGACGCAGGACGAAGGAGCGGGGCTGGTGCCGCCGGGTGGGAGTGGGCAGGTAGTCTCCCAGGACGCTCTTGGGATGGATGGGGATATCGGTGATGACGCTGTGCGCGAACGGTTCGTCGCGGAATTCGGAATGCTCGCGATGGATGATGTTCCCGAAGACCCGGCGCATGACCGGATCGTCGAGGGGCGCAATGGTATTGTTCAGGGCCAGGTAAAAGAAGTGATCGGGTTGAGCGTAGAACCGCACGTTGGAGCGGCGCAACAGCTCGGGGCTGTTCTTGACCTCTTCATTGAGCCGCTGGATGGCCTTCCAGGTCGGCATCCGGGCGAACTGGATCTCACCGGTCATGAAGGCCCGGATCAGCGCCGAATCATCGCCATAGAAGTGCACCACGATATTGCGGATGCGGGGCGAGCCGTCGAAGTAATCGGGGAAAGCGGTCAGAAGGACCCGATCCGGGCGATTCGCGATCTGATAGCCCCCGAGGCCGATCGGGACGTCGACGATCCGGTCGAGGGCGGCGATCATGTCCCCGGCCGTAAGCAGTGTGTCGGTCAGCTCGGTCGGCAGGATCGGCGCGGCGGCAAGGCGGTAGCCCTGCTCGAGCATACCCGGTGGCATCCAGAGGATGAAGGTCTCCGGGCTCGGGCTCTCGGTGGAATCGATATAGGCAAAGGCGGGATCGATCGCCGGGTATCCGAGCCGGGCCAGTCCCCGGTAGATCGCGAAGGTAGCCTCCAGGTTCCGGGCAGTCAGGGTCTCGCCGTTCTGGAACCGGATGCCGGACTGGATGGTGAAGGTGATTCCTCCTCCCCCCCCCGTTTCTTCATCCGGAACATACTCCGAGACCAGCCGGGGTGCAGGGTACTGAAGGGTGCTTCCTTCCGGTTCGCGGCTCCGGCCGTTGGCGATCCGGCTCAGCAGACCGGGGCCGTAGACTTGAGCCATGACCCAGCGTTCGACCTCGTCGGAGAGCAGAGACGGCGGCAGGGGGCGTAGACCGCCCGGGTGAATGACGCCGACATGCAAGGTATCGGCCCGCCCCTGCAGGACTCCCGACCCGGCCTCGGCCGCCGCCGGGATCCGGGGACCGGCAATCCCCGCCCCGTCCGTCGCCAGAGCGAACCGCCCGGCTTCAGGGTTGGGGGAACCACCCGACAGCCACACGCCGACAAGCAGCCCCCCCAACAGAAGGGCGGTCCGGCCGCGGGGCGGTTGGCCGGCGCGGAGCAGCGATCGCGGCGACATCGTGGGCATCAGCGGGCGGTGCCCTTTCCTTTCCCGGAACCGCGGTTTCCGGCCCGGGTCCAGGCACGGGTGGCAAACTGTTCGGCGCACAGCCGCTCGGCTGAGTCGCGTTCGGTGCGGTTCAGAACCCCGGGTTCGAACTCGATACCCAGGGCCCGGGCGAATCCCTCGGTCAGGGGGCCGACCAGATCGTCGGGCGCGAGCGGACGCCCCAGGAGAGAAGAGCAGTCTATCGTAGCCCGGCGTAGTTTCTCAATCTCGCTCTCGTGATCGGCGCCGCAGAGGTAGCGGGGCAGATTGAGGTGTTCGGGGCCGAGCAGAATCGAGCCGTGCTGCATGAACCAGCCCCGGGCGCGGCACTGGGCACTGCCGACCAGCTTGCGGCCCCGGGCGGTGATCTCGTACCGTCCGGCGGCCGAGAAGCAGGGGTGGCGGGTCGCCAGCACCCCGTTCGAACGGCTGTGGGCCACCGCGCCTCCCGCCGGGCGGGCCGGTCGAAGGCGTTGAAGTTCGGCTTCGACTCCGGCCCGGCGCAGACCCGCAACGAGACCTTCGGCCAGCCAGGCGTAGGCCGCCGCGATTCCGCCGGGGGGAGCGGGGGCGGTCACACTGTAGGTTACTTCTTCGGCGTGCAGGATGGCCCGTCCACCGGTCGGCCGGCGAACCGCCCCGTAGCCGTCCCGTTCCAGAGCCGGCCAGTCGATCTGTCCCTCGGCCCGCTGGTTGGCTCCGAGCGAAAGGGCATGGGGTACCCACCAATAGAGGCGCAGTGTGGGGAGCGACCGGCTGTCGGGGGCGAGATCGAGCAGGGCCCGATCCAGGGCCATGTTCCAATCAGGTGCGCCGGCCCCGTCGATGAGCAAACGCCAGCGTTCGCTCACCGGGAGTCCTTTCCCCCGGCTTGTTGCTCGACCAGAGGCGTGCTGATCTGGACCTCCAGCTCTTCGAGAGCGGCCCGGGCTGCTTCCTGCTGAGCCTGCTTTTTCGACTCTCCCACGCCGCGGCCCAGGGCCCGGCCGTCGAGCACGACCTCGACCGTGAAGGTCTTGTCGTGATCGGGTCCGACCTCTTCCACTGTTCGGTAGATCAGACGGCCGGAACGTTCTTTCTGCACGTACTCGAGGAGCTGGCTCTTGTAGTTGGCCGCCCCGGGCAGACGGGCGACCCGGTGGAGCTGGTCGAGAATCAACCGGTCGACGAGCCGGTGCACCGCCTCGAGTCCGCTGTCGAGGTAGATCGCTCCGAGGATCGCCTCGAAGGCATCGGCCAGAATGCTGGGCCGCTCGCGTCCACCGGTCGAATCTTCGTTCGAGGACAGCAGCAGAGCGCTGCCGATATCGATCGCCCGGGCGGTACGCTCCAGAATGGGTCGCGAGACCAGCAGAGATTTCAGCTCGGTCAGCTCGCCTTCCGAGCAGCGCGGAAAGCGCAGAAAGAGCTCGTGGGCCACGATGAGATCGAGAACGGCATCGCCGAGAAACTCGAGGCGTTCGTTCGATTCGAGCCGGTCGTCGCCCTGCACACCCACGAAGGAGCGGTGTGAGAGCGCACTGCGCAGCAGGGTCCGGTCCCTGAAGCGATAGTCCAGCTCGCGTTCGAGAACTCTGAGGGGATCAGAGTCCGGAGCCGGAGTCTGTATCAGCCGTCCGAAGAGACGGCGCGGGTCAAGCTTCCTCGTGGAAACTCCTCACTGCGAGAGTCACATTGTGGCCCCCGAACCCGAAGCTGTTGCTCAACCCCACCTCCAGCGCCCGTTCAGTGCAGGCGTTGGGGGTATAGTTCAGCGGGCATGCGGGATCGAGGTTCTCATAGTTGATCGTGGGCGGAATGACACCCTCCCTGATCGTCAGGGCCAGCAGATTGAACTCGAGAGCTCCGGCGGCTCCCAACAGGTGACCGGTCATCGACTTGGTACTGCTGATGGCCAGTTCATCGGCGTGATCGCCGAAAACCCGCCGGATGGCCCGGCTCTCCATGGCATCGTTGAGCGGGGTGGAGGTGCCGTGGGCGTTGATATAGTCAATGTCTTCAGGTTCGAGCCCACAGAGACGCAGAGCCATACCCATGCTGCGCAGGGCTCCTTCGCCCTCCGGTTCGGGAGCGGTCATATGATGGGCGTCGGCGGTCATGCCGCCGCCGAGAAACTCACCGTAGATCCTCGCTCCGCGAGCCCGGGCGTGCTCGAGTTCTTCGAGTACGACCATCGCCGCCCCCTCACTGATCACGAAACCGTCGCGTTCGAGATCGAAGGGCCGGCTGGAGCGCTCCGGTTCGTCATTGCGCGTGCTCATGGCCTTCATCTTGCAGAACCCGGCCATGGCCAGAGGTGTAATGGGCGCTTCGCACCCGCCGGTGACGATGACATCGGCGTACCCGAGCTGGATGGCGTTCCAGGCATCGAGCAGAGCATGAGCCGAAGAGGCGCAGGCCGACACGGTGGCATAGTTCGGTCCCTTGAAACCGTGCCTGATGCTGATGTCGCCCGCCGCCATATCGATGATCATCATCGGCACGAAGAAGGGCGTGATGCGGTTCATGCCCTTTTCCCGGAAAAGAGCGGCCTGGTCTTCGAGCAGCCCGATTCCCCCGATACCCGAAGCCACGATCACCCCGACCGTGAATGGATCTTCCCGCTCGATCGACAGACCGCTGTCGGCGACCGCCTCGGCACTCGCCACCCGGGCGAACTGCAGAAACAGATCGGAGCGCCGGACCTCCTTGGGATCCATATCGACGGTGGGATCGAAGTCGGTGACCTCACCGGCGATCCGGGTCGTGAGATCGGAGGCGTCGAACCGGGTGATGGGTCCGATCCCGTTCCGGCCCGCCACGGCCGCCTGCCATATCCCGGGCATTGTCAGCCCGGTCGGAGCGACGGCGCCGAGCCCGGTGATGACTATTCTGCGCGGCACGGTATCGTTCAGCGCTCCCTACTCCTCGAGGATGCTCGATAGATGAGTAATCGCATCACCGACGGTGGTCATTTTCTCGGCTTCCTCATCGGGAATCTCGAGGTCGAACTCTTCCTCGAAGGCCATGACCAGTTCGACGGTGTCGAGCGAGTCGGCTCCCAGATCCTCCACGAACGAGGTGTCGGGGGTCACCTGGTCGGCATCCACACCGAGCTGCTCGACGATGATGTTCTTGACGCGTTCCTCGATACTCGCCATCAGATCTTCCTCCCGCCTGCGTACAGGTGTCTGAGGTGCTTTCCGCGCGCCGGCAGAGAACGCCGCCCGCGGGCACCCGTTCCAGAATGTCTCAGATAGCTCCTCTGCTCCCCCGAGGTCAAGGGTTGAGTTGCTCAATCGCCGTTACGACCTCCGGAAGTTCGTCCAGTTCAGAGGCCCCGGTCGAAGCGGCGCCTTTCACGCACCGTTTGAGAAGACCGCGCAGGACCGCTCCCGGTCCGCATTCCACATAGAGGATGGTACCCATCCGGTCAAGCTCCTGCATCGATTCGACCCAGCGGATCGGGTAGACCACCTGCAGGCCCAGCAGTTCCCGGATCTCTTCGGGACGCACCGCCGGACGGGCGGTGACATTGGAGACAACCGGCACCATCGCCTGCCGCACCTCGACCTGGCGCAGAATGTTACGCAGCGGTTCCACCGCACTCTCCATGAGCGGGGAATGGAACGCCCCGTGGACCTTGAGGGTAACGACTTTACGGGCTCCCGCCTTCGAACAGGCCTCGCCCGCCGCTTTCACGGCTTTCTTCTCGCCCGAGATGACGGTCTGTTCCGGGGCGTTGTAATTGGCCGGCTGCACGATCCCGCTCTTCGCAGCCTTCTGACAGGCGGCCCGGACCTTGTCGGATTCGAGCCCGATCACGGCGCTCATACCACCCGGATTCTCCTCCCCGGCCCGCTGCATCGACTCGGCCCGCACCCGCACGACCTGAACCGCGCCGGCGAAGGAGAGCGCGCCGGCTGTCACCAGGGCGCTGAATTCCCCCAGGCTGTGCCCGGCTGCGAAATCGGGGCGTACCCCTTCGGCTTCGAGCAGGCGGGCGACGGCGATGGAGTGGACCAGGATGGCCGGCTGGGTGTTCCGGGTCTGCCGCAGTTCCTCCTCCGGCCCCGTGAAGGACAGGCGGGCCAGATCGATCCCGAGGATCTCTGAGGCCTCGGCGTAGAGTTCTTTGACCAGAGCCGGTCCCTTGCGGTACAGAGAAGCGGCCATACCGACATGCTGGGCACCCTGGCCGGGAAAGAGAAAGGCGATCTTCGGCGCGCCCGACATCTAGAGTCTCACCACCAGCGAGCCCCAGGTGAAACCGCCGCCGAAAGCCACCATCAGGACCACCGAGCCGGGTCCGACACAGCCCTGCTCGATCGCCTCGTCGAGTGCGATCGGGATCGAGGCGGCTGACGTGTTGCCGTACTCGTCGACGTTGATGAAGACCTTTTCGGGGGGCAGGTGCACCCGGGTGGCGGTGGCGTTGATGATGCGGATATTGGCCTGGTGGGTGATCAGCAGGTCGATCTCGTCCGCATCCAGGCCCGCGAGTTCGAGCGCTTTCTCGGCCGAGGATTCCATCGCCCGGACGGCCGCTTTGAAGACCTCGGAGCCCGCCATGTGGATCGAGTGCAGGCGCCGGTCCACCGTCTCGTGCGAAGCCGGCAGGCGCGAGCCGCCGGCGGGCATGTTCAGCAGGTGGCTCAGGCTGCCGTCGGCCCCGATATAGGCGGCCAGCACCCCCGCTTCGCCGTTGCCCGGCCCGTAGACCGCCGCTCCGGCGCCGTCGCCGAAGAGCACGCAGGTCGAGCGGTCCTCGTAGTTGGTGATCCGGGTCAGGGTCTCGGCCCCGATGACCGCGACCCGTTCGTACATCCCGGCCGCGATGAGACTGTTGGCCAGGGTGGACCCGTAGATGAACCCCGAACAGGCGGCCGAGACATCGAAGACCGGAATGTCGAGGATGCCGAGGTGGTCCTGGACCATACAGGCGGTGCTGGGAAAGGGCATATCGGGGGTGGCCGTGGCCACGATGACCGCCTCGAGGTCGTCGAGTTCGAGACCGGCGTCGGCCACGGCGTCGCGCAGGGCCAGGGCGGCCAGATCGCTGGTGGCCTGATCCTCGGCGACCACATGGCGCCGTTTCATGCCGGTGCGGGTGACGATCCACTCGTCGCTGGTGTCGACCATCTGCTCGAAATCCTGGTTGGTCAGAATGCGTTCGGGGATACCCCGCCCGGTACCCAGGATGCGACTGGCTCCACGGGCTTTATTGCTGAAGGTCGGCTGCATGCATCTCGTCCAATCGTGCTTTGATGTGTTCGTTCAGCCCCTGACCGGCCATCCGGCAGGCGACCTGTACGGCCCGGTGGATCGCCCGGGCGGTCGAACCCCCGTGACAGATGATCACGGCTCCGTTGATCCCAAGCAACGGTGCCCCGCCGTATTCCTCGTAGTCGAGCTTCTTCTTCACGGCCGCGAAGACCGGGCTCATGAGCAGCGCCCCGATGTTGGCGACCGGACTGCGCCGCAACCCGTTGCGGAGCCCGGCTGTCAGAAAGGTGGTGATCCCCTCGGTGAATTTCAGAATCACGTTCCCGGTGAAACCGTCGCAGACGATGACGTCGGCTTCACCAGTAAGGATATCCTGCCCCTGAACGTTGCCGATGAAGTTCAAGCCGGCGGCACGCAACCGGGCGTGGGCCTCGACCACACCTTCCGAGCCCTTACTGCTTTCCTCTCCGATGGAAAGAAGCCCGACCGCGGGCTCCGACTTCTCGAAAACGCGCTCGGCGCACAGGCTGCCCATAACGGCGAATTCCACCAGATTGCCGGCCGTACACTCGCTGTTGGCCCCGACATCGAGCACCAGGGTGGCGCCGCGGGTTGAGGGAAAGAGGGTTCCGATCGCCGGTCGCGAAACTCCGGCCAGCCGGCCGAGAGTCAGCAGGGCCGCGGCCATCGCCGCTCCGGTATTCCCCGCCGTGACCACGGCCTGGACGTCGCCGGTCCGGTGCAGTTCCATGGCTACACTGATTGAGGATTCGCGCTTGCGGCGCAGGGCCACCGCGGGGGCTTCGTCCATCGCCACGACCTCGCCGGCGTGGGCGATCTCGATCGGCAATCCATAGAGCAGGGTACCGTAGTGTTCGGTGAGCCGGGTCCGATCCCCGACCAGGACGATCTCATAGGCACCGGCGGCAGCCGCCGCCGCTTCGACCGCCCCGGCGACAATCCGATCGGGAGCGTAGTCGCCCCCCATGGCGTCCACAGCAACCCTCATGGGGGACGCCGATCAGACCTCGCGGGGGAAGATGACCTGTCGACCTCGATAATAACCGCAGTTCGGGCAGGCGCGGTGAGAAAGCTTCGGGTGACCGCAATGATCGCAGACCCCGAGGCCAGGGGATGTCACCGCCTGATGGCTGCGCCGCTTGCCCTTGCGCGCCAGCGAATGTCGTCTTTTCGGAACGGCCATGGGCCGGTTCTCCTTACATCTTCTCCCGCAGGTCCTGCAGAGCCGCCCAGCGGGAATCGGCCGGTGCGGCTTCGCAGCTGCAGGTGGTCGTGTTCAAATTTGCTCCGCACTGCGGACACAAACCCCGGCAACCGGGGGTGCAGAGCGGTTTCATCGGCACCGCGAGGATCAGGGCCTCGCGGACCGAGGGAGCGAACGATATCCGGTCATCCCGGGTGATGACGGGCGTATCCCCGGCATCATCCAGGGCGGTTGTGTCCGGTCCGAGGCGCAGAGCGGTTTCAAATTCACCTTCCAGAACGTACCCGAACGCTTCGAGGCAGCGGGCACACACCAGGTTCACCCGGGTCGAGACGGTCCCCCGGGCGGTGAGCAGAGAACCGGTCCGGTCGAGGGTGAGTTCGAGTTCGACCTCACCGGCGCTCGTGAGTTCGGAGCCCGGCAGGGACAGCTCCTCGCCCCCTTCGATCAGGGTGTGACGATGCCGCCCCTCGGCCAGCCCGTGCAGGCTTACGGAAAAGAGATCCACATCCACCGTACTCACCATCCCGTACCGGGAGAATTCCGCAATTTATACGGCGGCCCCGGTCTCCGCCAGTTCCCGCTCGGTGAAGAAGAAGAGTACTTCCCGCTTCCCGTTGGCGGGCGAGTCGGAGCCATGCACCGTATTGGTACCGATATCGGTACCGAACAATGCCCTGATCGTGCCGGGAGCGGCCCTGGCGGGATCGGTCGCGCCGATGACCTCACGCAGGTGCGCCACGGCATTCTCGCGTTCCAGGGCACAGGCCACGATCGGCCCCCCGGTCATGTATGCGACCAGATCTTCGAAGAAGGCCTGGTCGGCGTGGATGGCGTAAAAAGCTTCGGCGGCAGCCTGCGTCAGGCGCACCTGACGCAGGCCCCGCAGGGTAAAGCCTTCGCTCTCGATCCGGGCCATGATCTCGCCGCAATGCCCACCGGCTACGCCGTCCGGTTTGATCAGCAGACAGGTCAGTTCCATCTCGCCCTCTCCTTCAGCCGAGGGCTGCAGCGACAGTCGTGCCGATCACGGCCGGCGAGTCGCAGACCGCCACTCCGGCCCCGGTCAGGGCTTCCATCTTCTCCGCAGCGGTACCGCTGCTGCCGCTGATGATCGCACCGGCATGCCCCATCCGGCGCCCCGGAGGTGCGGTCTGGCCGGCAATAAAGGCCACGACCGGTTTGTTCATGTGTTCGGCGATCCAGGCCGCTGCTTCCTGCTCGGCGGTGCCGCCGATTTCGCCGATCAGCACCACCGCGTCGGTGGCTTCATCGGCCTCGAAGAGGGGCAGCAGATCGAGGAAGGTCGAACCGATGATCGGATCACCGCCGATTCCGATGGCGGTCGACTGTCCCAGACCCGCGGCTCCGAGCTGACCCACCGCTTCGTAGGTCAGGGTGCCGCTGCGGCTGATGATGCCGATCCTGCCCGGGGTGTGGATGAAGCCGGGCATGATGCCCACTTTCGCTTCGCCGGGGGTGATCACACCGGGGCAGTTGGGACCGACGAGCCGGGCGCCGGCCGCGACCACGGCCTGCTTGGCCGTGACCATGTCGCGGGCCGGGATCCCCTCGGTGATGCAGACGATCAGCTCGATTCCGGCCGCAGCCGCTTCAGCGACGGCATCAGCCGCAAAGGGGGGCGGCACGAAAATGACGCTGGTATTGGCGCCGGCCTGCTCGACCCCTTCCCGGACGGTATTGAAAACCGGTATTCCGAGGTGTTCGCCACCGCCCTTGCCGGGGGTCACGCCGGCCACGACCGGCGTGCCGTAGGCGATCATCTGTTCGGTGTGGAAGGTTCCCTCACCACCGGTGATCCCCTGTACGAGGAGCCGGGTCTCGCTGTTCACCAGAATACTCACGACTCGCCTCCTCTCAGGCGTTCAGGGCTTTGACGGCCATCTCAGCCGCTTCTTTGAAACTCGTCGCGACCCCGAATTCGAGGTCTGAACCGGCCAGGATCTTCGCCGCTTCTTCGGCGTTGGTCCCCTCCAGGCGGACCACTACCGGCACCTTTACCTCGACTTTCGACATCGCCTCGACCACGCCGAGAGCGACCCGGTCGCAGCGGACGATGCCGCCGAAGATGTTGATCAGGACCGCCCTGACGTTGGGATCGCTCATCAGTATCCGGAAGCCGTTGGCCACGGTATCGACATCGGCCGCTCCACCGACATCCAGAAAGTTGGCCGGCTCTCCGCCGGCGTACTTGATCAGGTCCATGGTCGCCATGGCCAGCCCGGCCCCGTTGACCATACAGCCGATGTTGCCGTCGAGCTTGATGTAGTTCAGATCGAATTCGTGGGCCTCGACCTCGAGCGGTTCCTCTTCGTGCGGATCGTGGTACTCCGCGATCTCGGGATGCCGGCCCAGGGCGTTGTCGTCGAAGTTCATCTTGGCATCCAGGGCCAGAACCTCGCCCTGGCCGGTCACAACCAGCGGGTTGATCTCGGCCAGGCTGGCGTCGGTCTCGACCGTGGCGCGGGCCAGGGCTCGGAAGAACTTCGCCGCATTGGCGGCCTGCTTGCCCTCCAGGCCGATGGCATAGGCCAGCTCGCGGGCCTGATAGGGCATCAGCCCCCGGTCGGGATCGAACCACTGCTTGATGATCTTCTCGGGACTCTTCGCCGCCACCTCTTCGATCTCCACCCCGCCTTCGGCCGAGGCCATGAAGACGTAGAGTTCGCGGGCCCGGTCGAGGACGATACCGGCGTACAGTTCGCGGGCGATGTCCATCCCGCTCTCCACGAGGACGCGCCGCACCACCCGACCCTCGGGACCGGTCTGGTGGGTGACGAGCGGAACCCCGAGCATTGCTTCGGCCGCCGCCCGGGCTTCGGCGGGATTCTTGACGACCTTCACCCCACCTCCCTTGCCCCGTCCGCCGGCGTGGATCTGGGCCTTGACGACGACCGTGCCGCCGCCCAGCTCGCGGGCCATGGCTTCGGCTTCGTCAGCCGTGGCGGCCACCCCGCTCTCGGGTACGGCCACACCGTAGCGACGCAGGACCTCCTTGGCCTGGAATTCGTGGACCTTCATCCCTCAATCCTTCCCTGGTGTCAGTCTCACCTGTCTCCGATCACCGGGTCGCCCTCCGGGGGAGTCGCGACCCGGTGTCGCGCGCGATGCACATCAGCGCCGGAAGAACCGGCTGATACGCTCTTCGGACTTGTTCAGGTTCTGCAGAGCCGGAGTCTCGTTGGTCAGGGGTTGAGGCGGATCGGGAGTAGCCATGAAGATGTCTTCGAGGCTCTCCAGAGCCGTGAATCCGTCGGCTTCCTTGATCAGGTCGAAACCGACCCGGTCCTGGAAGGCGACGACCTCGACCCGCTTCCCCAGATTCTGAATGGCGCGGACCAGACGGACGAAATCGGAATCGCCCGAGGCCAGAATCAGGACATCGAGATTGTCGGCCTGCATCAACACATCCACGGCCAGCTCCATGTCCATGTTGGCCTTCACCCGCCCGTCGGGAGAGCGCGACCATTCTTTCTCGATCACTTTGAAGCCGATATCCCGCAACGCGCTGATGAAACCCTTGACAGGCTTCGGGTTCTCCGGATCGACGGTCACGTACGCGTTGCAGCGGATCAGCTCTCGCTCACCGGCTACGAAGTCCTTCAGGATCCGATAGTTGATCGACGGCCCATCCTTGCGATACAGATTGGCCGCATCAACATACAGCCCAGCCTTTAAAGCCATTGCTTTGCCTCCCGTTGTGTGGTACCGGCAGGATTGCCCCACCGGCTGCGCAGTCCCATCGAGGGCCGCCTCAGACATCGAGTGCGTGCCCCCCTTCCGTCAGGATGGGCCTACGACTTCGTCAGACACGTTCCCGTCCGACCGTTCAGGATATCACCTGCCCGGTCGACGGCTCCGATAAACACTCTCTCACCCCCCCCATCCAGGAACCTGAGAGCCGCTTCGATCTTCGGTCCCATACTCCCGGGGGGGAAGTGTCCCTCGTCCATATACCGCCGGGCCTCGTGGCTGGTCATATGATCCAGATCCCGTTGCTGCGGAGTTCCGAACCACAATGAGACATGAGGGACACTCGTCAGGATCAGCAGGTCTGTAGCCTGTATATCGAGACCCAGCACCGCTGACGCCCGATCCTTGTCGATCACCCCGTCCACTCCCTCGAGGAAACCCGCCCCCGAGCGGCGGACCGGGATGCCGCCGCCACCCGCAGCCACAACCACCGTATCCTGTTCGATAAGGCCGCGGATAATGCCGGCTTCGACGATTTCCAGCGGCCGGGGCGAGGGAACGACCCTGCGCCAGCCGCGATTACTGTCTTTCTTTACTATCCAGCCCCGCTGCTGCGCAAGCGCTTTCGCTTCCGCTTCGTCGTAGAAGGGTCCGACATACTTGGAAGGATCGGTCAGCGAGGGGTCGGTTTCGTCGATCAGAACCTGGGTCAGAACGGTCGTGACCGGGCGGAACGCCTCCCGCTGGGCCAGCAGGCCCTGCAGAACCTGCGAGATCATGTAGCCCATCCCGCCCTGCAGATCGGCCACGATGATCGGCAGGGGCAGGTAGGGGACTTCATCGCGGGCCCGCTCGACCCGGATCAGATAGTTTCCCACCTGCGGCCCGTTCCCGTGGGTCAGGACTACACTTCGACCGGCTGCGATCAGGTCGGCGATCGGCGCCAGGCTTTCCCGGGTGTTGGCGAACTGCTCGGGTATCGCCCCCGTGTCCTGCTGACGGGTGATGGCGTTGCCCCCCAGGGCCACCACCAGATGTCCGGTCCCTGTACTCACGTCGATCAGCTCCCTGTCCAGGCCCGAACTCAGACAAACGGTGCCAGTATTTCGGTCAGATCGGGTCGGCCGACTTCCTGCAGATCGTAGCTCACCCGCGCGCTCGGCTGAGCGATGTCGACCACCCGCCGCAGATCGATAGGAGTACCGATGACGACCGCCTCGGCGCCCGAAGCCGCAATCGTTTCCTCGAGATCGCGCACCTGCTCGGGTCCGTACCCCATGGCGGGCAGCAGAATGCCGATTCCGGGGTATTTCTCGTAGGTCTCGGCGATCGAACGCACCGCGAAGGGACGGGGATCGATCAGTTCGGCGGCTCCGAACCGCTCGGCCGCGACCACCCCGGCGCCGTACTTCATGCCGCCGTGAGTCAGGGTCGGGCCGTCTTCGACGACCAGCACCCGCTTGCCGGTGATGACGGCGGGATCTTCGACGACGAGCGGACTGGCGGCATCGATGATGACCGCTTCCGGATTGACCTCCCGGGTATTGCGCCGCACGGTCTCGATATCCGCGAAGTCGGCCGTGACGACCTTGTTGATCACGACCGCATCGGCCAGACGCAGGTTGGTTTCGCCGGGGTAGTAGGTCAGTTCGTGCCCCGGCCGGTGGGGGTCGGCGACGGTGATGAGCAGATCGGGACGGTAGAAGGGGGTGTCGTTATTGCCGCCGTCCCAGAGAATGATGTCGGCTTCGGCCTGGGCCTGTTCGAGAATGGCGTGGTAATCCACCCCGGCGTACACGATGACCCCGTTCACGATATGCGGTTCGTACTCCTCCATCTCCTCGATGGTGCACTCGTGCCGTTCCAGATCCTCGATCGTCTCGAAGCGCTGTACAGCCTGCTTCACCAGATCGCCGTAGGGCATCGGGTGGCGGATCGCCACCACTTTCTTGCCGGCTTCGCGCAGAATTGTCGCCACCCGGCGGGTCGTCTGGCTCTTGCCGCACCCGGTCCGCACGGCACACACCGCGATGACCGGTACGGTGGCTTTGACCATGGTATCGTCGACCCCGAGCAGGGTGAAGGAGGCCCCGGCGGCATTGACCAGCGCCACCCGGCTGCCCAGGTAGTTGTAGCTCACATCGGAATAGCTGAAGACGACCTGATCCACCGCCTGCTCGGCGATGATCCCGGCCAGTTCGGACTCGGCGCGGATCGGGATCCCTTCAGGGTACAGTCTGCCGGCCAGTTCGGCGGGATAGACCCGTCCTTCGATATCGGGAATCTGGGTGGCGGTAAAGGCCACGATCTCGGCGGCCTCGTTGTCGCGGTACATGCAGTTGAAATTGTGGAAATCCCGTCCTGCTGCTCCCATGATGACGACGCGTGACGGCACGGAGCTACCCTCCAGGGATCGGTGGTTGTGTAAAGGGAACGGCGGCCCGATTCAGCCGCCGGAGCATTCCTCCTGCAAAGTAATGCCGTCTCGGTTTCAGCGCTGTACCGAAATGATGCGGTAATGCACCGTACCGGCCGGGATATCGATCTCGACTTCCTCGCCGGTCCGAGTTCCCAGGAGGCCCTTACCGATCGGGCTCTCCACACTCAGGGTGCCCCGGCGGGGGTCGGCTTCGGGCGGGGCCACGAGGGTGTAGATCTCCTCGCTTTCGTCCTCGAGATCGAGCAGGGTCACCGTGCACCCGATATAACAGGTATCATCGGGCAGGTCCATTTCTTCAAGGGGACGCGCGGCCGCAAGGGTCTCTTCGAGCCGGGCGATCCGGCGCAGCAGGTTGCTCTGTTCTTCTTTGGCGGCGTCATATTCCGCATTCTCGCTCAGATCGCCGTGGGCCCGGGCCTGCTCGATCGCCTTGCTCACCCGGGGCCTCTGAACGTATTTCATGTCGTGCAGTTCGGCTCTGAGTTTTTCAAGAGCTTTCCTGCTGAGGTAGGTCGGCTTTACCATGTAGTGAGCCTCACCGACTGCAGTCGTGAACAGAAAACGGCTCCCCTGATACGAGGGAAGCCGCCGCGGCGGTTCTCGGACCGCCGGCCGGTCGGGATCGACCGACCGCAGCTGAAGTGAAAGGGAGGAGCCTCCCGGTGTCAACGGTTTTATGGTGGTGGTCTCGACCCTGGATATTCATCTGGGGGCCGATGAGCTGGGCGAGCGTGGCGGGAGCGGCGCTGATCTTCGCGGTGGGTATCGTCGTCGGTTCGGCGGCTGAGGACCGCGATATCGGCTGGCTCACCGCCTGCGGCCGGTGGGTACTGGCACGGCTCGAAGCCTGGCTGGCCCGCTCGGAGCCATCCTTCGCTGCGCTGGTTTTCCTGATCTGGAGTATCAACGGTTTGACCGCAGCGATGATCATCCTCTCGGCCTGGCTCGGACCGCTGCCCTTGATCGTGCTCCTGGCCGCCGGGATCAACACCGGAGTGATGGCTCGTCGCACCGCCGGCAAGCGGGCCTGGATCGTCCTGGCTGCTCCGCACGCCTGGATCGAGTTGCCGGCGATCATCACCGCCGCCGCCGCCGCCACCCAGGCGGGCCTGGCCCGGTTGGGAGTGGACTGGTTCGATCTGCTGGCCGACACCGTCTGGGCCAAGGCCTTCCTGACCCGGGTGACCCTGCCGCTGCTGCTGGGGGCGGCTCTGCTCGAGGCCGGGATCATGATCTCAACCGGAGGTAAGCGATGAGCCTGTCGGGACCGACCCTCTTCTTCACCGCCGACCGCCGGATCGAGCAGGCTCTGAAGGGTGCTTTTTCCGACACCCCCGCCTATCTCGCCACCGCCCCCGCCTGGGAAGCCTTCGAACACCTCGTGTCCCAGATCGCTTTCGGTCTCATCGCGGTCGAGTACAACCTGCTGACCGACGACACGGGGAATTGCGACCGAACCCTGGTCAACCGGCTCATCGATGACGCCCTCGAAGCCAACTCGCATGCCCGAATCATCATCTTCGAGGTTCCCGAGGATGAGGATATCGAATCCCTGATCACCGCCGGCGTGCACGACGTCGTCCGGGCGCCGTTCAGTCTGGATGAACTCAGACTGCGGCTCGAGCGGGCCGGGGAGATCTACGCCTGGCTGGCGCAGCGCAATTACTTCGTCGGCCAGAGCGGTCATATCTTCCGTCTCGGCGACCTGGTTGGCGAGAGCGAAGCCATGACAGGGGTCTTCGAACAGGTCGGCAAGGTGGCGGCCAGCCGCAGTCCGGTCCTGGTAACCGGAGAAACGGGAGTCGGCAAGGAGCTTCTGGCCGCCGCCGTTCACTACAACAGCCCGCGCCGGGAGCAGGCTTTCATCAAGGTCAACTGCGCCGCCCTGCAGGATACGCTGCTCGAATCGGAGCTATTCGGTCATGAGAAGGGGGCTTTCACCGGAGCGGTCAAACAGCGGATCGGCCGTTTCGAACAGGCCCATCACGGCACTCTCTTCCTCGACGAGATCGGTGACATGAGTCCGGCCACCCAGGCCAAGGTTCTGCGGGTTCTGCAGTCTCAGGAATTCGAGCGGGTGGGAGGCACCCGCCTGATCAAGGTGGATGTGCGCATCATCGCCGCCACCAACCGGGTGCTCGAAGATGCGATCGCCGCCGGGCAGTTCCGCGAAGACCTCTACTACCGTTTGAACGTGGTCGCGATCGACATTCCGCCCCTGCGCTCCCGCCCGGTCGATATCCCCCTGCTGGCCCGCTTCTTCCTGAAGAAAGCCCGTTTTGAAGAACGCAAGATGGTCGTCGATTTCACCCCCGACGCGCTGGCCTTTCTTCAATCCTACAGCTGGCCCGGAAACGTGCGCGAGCTCGAGAATACGGTCTACCGGGCCGTCCTGCTGGCCGAGGGCGAACTGATCGAGATCTCCGATCTGACCCTGATCGTTTCCCCCGGCAAACCCGAGACCGTTGCCGCGCCTGCGCCCGTACCGACTGCGGCCCGGGTACCTCCGGAGACTCCGGATGAAACGTCGGGTGAGAGTCTCGAAGAGGTGGAGAAGCGGGCCATCGTCGCCGCGCTGGAAGCTTCGGCCTGGGTGCAGAGCCGGGCCGCCCGCCGGCTGGGTATCAGCCGCCGGGCGCTGAATTACCGGATCTCCAAGTACGGCCTCACCCACCCTTCATGGCGGGTGAACGTTCCTTTTGAAGAGGACTGACGCCGCGGGCTGCGGCCGGCCGGTACCGAAGTGCCGCTGCGGATCGCACAAAACAAACGCGCCCCGGTCGGAGAGGGGGTGCAATCCTCTCCGTCCCGGGACGCGTTCCCACACCAGTCCAGCGGTTCCGGTTCCCAGGGCTTAACCGTTCCCGACCAAACTCGTGCGTCCGAAAGGTCGGAGCCTCACACCACGGAACGGATCTTGGCCAGCCGCTTGTCAAGGTCCTCAAGCCGCTCCGCGACGCTATTGGCTCCGATGAGTCCGACCTGACTCTTTGTCAAATACCGGTGATAGATGTTCAGTTCCTCGCGAAGCTCGTCGATCGCGGCCCTCACAACTTTCTGGCGCCTCGCGAGGAACTGAAACGCTTCGTTACCCCGCTCGAATGCTTCCCGTTCGCTGCTCACCGCTTCCACCGGAGGCATGAGGATCGGTATCGCGCCCGTCCTCAGGCCTTCGAAGGCATGGCTGATAGCCGTCCAGGCCTCGGAGACTTCCCCCGCTGCGGCCGCCGGCTGGGCTTTGTCCCCCCGGGTCGAGCTGCGCAGCGCCAGCAGCCTGAGGCCGGCGCCGGTCATGAGAGCAAGTCCTGCCAGAGCCGCAGCTCCGAGCCCCCAGGTGGGCAGAGGGATGACCGAGGAGAGATCGGCGGCGCCGGCCAGGATGCCGGTCAGGGCGATGATCATTCCGCCGGTTGCGACCAGGCGCCAGCGCAGGCGGCGAGCCTGCACCCGGCGATCGATCTGTGCGGCCACGGCTGCGCTCATCTCGTGTACCCTCCTCTTCACAATCACTCATTCGGGGACCGGATCGAGCGACCGTTCCCGGCCGCGGCAACCATGCGTTCTCTCCGATTCCCGGCTCTCATAATCGCAAGCTTTGTGCCAGAACTCTCCGCCTGCCCGATCGACAACCGTGCTCTCCGGCCAACACATTACCGAACAACATCTTACGCGATCAGGCGGCCTTGCTGCGGATCTCTCCCGGCTGTCCTATCCGACCCGGCGGGAAGAAAATATAGTACGTATACGTAACTATGATACATTATTGTTCTTTATCTTGTACGGTATTGTAACAATTCCGGTCGGCTTCGATGGTCGTGCAACCTCCCCGTCATCACCGAAAGCCGGACCGGCAGCCGCCCGGCGCAGGCGAGCCGGAACGTCGCCGGAACCGCAATCCCGGAGCCGGCCGCGGCTCACCCGGCATTTCCCTCTCCGTTGGAGTGGAATCGGCCGGAGGCAGGGAGTATGTTGGCCCCATGATGCAGAGGAGCTGAGCCGTGACTCAATCGATGCCGCCGACCCCGCCCCGCGAACGACCTTTCCGCCTCGAGATCGCCCCCCTGCCCGGCGCCCGCGACCCGCGGGGAGAAGCCGCCGCTCACCGCTGTCGCCGCGATCTCGACCTCGAGCTGACGGGGGTGGAGAGCCGCGATGTCTACCTGCTCGACTGCGACCTCACCGGGACCGAACCGGAACTCGTTGTCGCCGCCCTCGAGGATCCGGTCGTACAGCAGGCCCGGCTCGGGTGTGCGCCGGCCGAGCCCTTCACCTGGGCCATCGGGGTCGGCTACAAACCGGGAGTGACCGACAACGTAGGTTCGACAGCCCGGGTGGCGGTCGCCGACGTCGTGGGGCGCCCCCTGGCCGAGGACGAAGCGGTCTATGCTTCGGTTCTCTATCTCATACGGGGCGAGATCGATCGCGACCAGGCCATGAGAATCGCCGTCGACGTTCTCGCCAATCCTCTCATCCAATCGATCGAACTGCACAGTTACGAGGAGTGGCGCACGCAGACTCCCGATACCGGCGTGCCCCGCATCACGTCGCGGTACGAGCCCGAGGTCGCCCTGATCGACCTGGCCCTGCCCGATGACGAACTCATCGCCCTGAGCCGCTCGAGTCTGTGGGCCCTGACCCCGGGCGAATTGCACGCCATCCGCGATCACTTCGCCGCTCCCGAACAGGCCACCGCTCGCCGGGTCCACGGCCTGGGTTCCGAACCGACCGATGTCGAGATCGAAACCCTGGCCCAGACCTGGTCGGAGCACTGCAAACACAAGATCTTCAACTCCACCCTCGATTACGAGGACACCGTCGCCCACGAGCGCCGGAGCATACCCGGGCTCTTCGATACCTTTATCAGAGGCGCGACCGAGGTGGTTTCCTGTGCTGCGGACTGGCTCCTGTCGGTCTTTACCGACAATGCCGGGGTGATCCGGTTCACCCCCGATACCAACCTGGTCTACAAGGTCGAGACGCACAACACCCCGAGCGCGCTCGACCCGTACGGCGGGGCCATGACCGGCATCGTGGGGGTGAACCGTGATCCCTTCGGAACCGGGCGGGGGGCCGACCTGCTCATCAACACCTGGGGCTACTGCTTTGCGTCGCCCTTCTACGAGGGCGAGGTACCCGAAGGACTGATGCCCCCGCGTCGGATCCGCGACGGGGTGCACCAGGGCGTGATCGACGGCGGCAACCAGTCGGGAATCCCCTATGGCCGGGGGTGGGAGCTGTTCGACGAACGCTATCTCGGCAAGCCCCTGGTCTACTGCGGCACGGTCGGTATCATGCCGGCCGCTCTGCCCGACGGCTCGCCCTCGCACGAGAAAATCGTGCACCCGGGCGATGCGATCGTCATGGTCGGAGGCCGGATCGGAGCCGACGGCATCCACGGGGCCACCTTCTCGAGTCAGGAACTGCACGCCGAGTCCCCCAGCCAGGCGGTCCAGATCGGCGATCCGATCACCCAGAAGAAAATGACCGACTTCCTGCTCGAGGCCCTGGCCGAAGGTCTGTTCACCACGATCACCGACAACGGCGCCGGCGGTCTGTCCTCGAGCGTGGGGGAGATGGCCCGGGCTACCGGCGGAGCCGAACTCGATCTGGCCCGCGCGCCCCTGAAATACCCCGGTCTGATGCCGTGGGAGATCCTGCTGTCCGAGGCCCAGGAACGGATGACGGTGGGGGTGCCGCAGGAGAAACTGGAGGCTTTCCTGTCCCTGGCGGCCCGGCGCGAGGTCGAGGCCACACCGCTGGGGGAATTCACCGCCTCGGGTTATTTCCATGTCCGCTACGGCGACCGGACGGTGGCCCTGCTCGACATGGAGTTCCTGCACGACGGCTGGCCCAAGCCGGTCCTGCCGGCCCGCTGGGAAGCACCGCAGGTGCGTCCCCTGCCGCCGATCGAGGCAACCCCGGGCGATGTCCTCCGCGACCTGCTGACCGCCCCCAATCTGGCCAGCAAGGAATACACCTGCCGGCAGTACGACCACGAGGTCAAAGCCCGCACCGTCGTCAAGCCCCTGACCGGAATCGCCGCCGACACTCCGGCCGACGCCACCGTCTTCCTGGTCGATTACGATCGTCCCGAGGGAGTGGTCCTGGCCGAGGGGATCAACCCCTATTACAGCGACATCGATACCCGCGGTATGGCCCTGGTCGTGGTCGACGAAGCGGTGCGCCGGCTCGTCGCCGCCGGGGCGCGCCCCGGGACGATCGCCGCCCTGGACAATTTCTGCTGGCCCGATCCGGTCGAGAGCGAGACCACGCCCGACGGACGCTACAAGCTGGCCCAGCTCGTCCGGGCCTGCGAGGGGCTGCATGAGGCCTGCGTGGCCTACGGTGTACCGCTGATCTCGGGCAAGGATTCGATGAAGAACGATTCCACCCGGGGCGGGGTGAAGATCAGCATTCCCCCCACTCTGCTCCTCAGCGCGATGGGGCGGATCGACGATGCGCGTCAGGCCCGAACCCCCGAACCGAAGGCGGCCGGCGATATCGTCTACCTGCTGGGCCTGACACGGGCCGAACTGGGGGGCTCGGAATTCGCCCGCCGGGCCGAAACCACCTCCGGCTGGACCGGAACCGCACCGGTAGAAGGAGCCGATACCGCCTTGGCCGGGCTCATCGGTCCCGAAACGGTGACCGACGCCGCTGTCGGGGGAGCGCTACCGGCCGTCCCGCTGGCCGAACTGGCTGAGCGCTACATCGCGGTCCACCAGGCCATCGCCGCGGGTCTGCCCGCCAGCGTCAAGACCCCCACCCTCGGCGGTCTGGCAATCGCCCTGACGTTCATGGCCTTCGGCGCCGAGCGGGGTCTCGCGATCGATCTGGATTCCCAACCGGTGGAGGGCGAGCTCGATCTCTGGGAACGGCTTTTTGCCGAGAGTACGGGGCGGTTCGTTTTCACCGTCGAGTCCGACCGGGCCGAGGCTTTCGAGGCGGCTCTCGCAGACCAGCCCCTGGCTCCGATCGGCCTCGTCACCCCCGAGCCCCGGCTCGTCCTCACCTGGAACGGGGAGCGGATCATCGACGAGGATATCCTGAACCTCAAACAGGTGTGGCAGGCACCCTTCGCCGCGCTGTAACAGAACCGGCCGCCACGGCAGAGGCTGTCGGACGAGAGTCCGGAAAAGAGAGGGAAACAGATGCCGCCGACACACGCCCCGCGCGTTCTCATACCGACCGGATTCGGCCTGAACTGCGAGCGGGAGACGGCCCATGCCTGTCGACAGGCCGGGCTCGAGCCCGACCTGGTCCACATCAGCGACCTGGCGGCCGGATCGGTCTCGCTCTCGGGCTACGGTCTGGTCATCCTGATCGGCGGCTTTTCCTTCGGCGATCACCTCGGCGCCGGGCGGGCCCTGGCCATCCGTCTCAGAACCCGTCTGCCCGAGTCGCTGGGCGAGTTCGTGGACCAGGGCGGTCTGTTGCTCGGCATCTGCAACGGCTTTCAGACCCTGGCCAAGATGGAACTGCTTCCCCGTCTCGACCCCGCCGCCGGGCAGAGCGTGACGGTGACCCAGAACGACCGGGGGGTTTTCCACGACGGCTGGATCACGCTCAAGGGCGACCCCGATTCGCCCTGTGTGTTCACCCGCGGTCTGGACACTCTCGACCTGCCGGTCCGTCACGGCGAGGGAAAGATCGTCATCGCCTCACCCGAGTTGTCTGAAGAGATTGCCGCCCGGCATCTGGTACCGGTCCGGTACGTCGATGCCGGGGGCGAGCCGACCGAGACGTTCCCCTTCAATCCCAACGGCAGCCCCGGGGGCATGGCGGGATTGTGCGATCCAACCGGCCGGGTGTTCGGCCTCATGCCGCACCCCGAGGCCTATCACTCCCCCTGGCTCCATCCCCTCTGGCCGCATCAGCAGCGGGCTCAGACCCTGCCCGCCGAAGGTCCCGGTCTGCTCCTGTTCCGCAATGCCCGCACCTGGCTCGAACAGAGCTGACGCCGGAGAACCGCCCGTGAACCGGGCCCCCCGACCTCACGCCACCCTGCGCCTGGTGCTCTTCGTGGCAATCCTGCTCGGTGCGGTAGTCGCCCTGCGCAGCGGCCTGGTGGGCGTCACCCTCTCGACCGCCACCTTCGAAGCGTGGCTCGACGCCGCCGGCTGGTCCGCACCTCTGGCCTATATTGTCGGGTGCGCGATTCTGACCAACCTCATGGTCCCGACCAGCCTGCAGGTCATCGCCGCCGGTCTGGTGTTCGGCTGGCCGGCCGGTTTCCTCTATACCATCGCCGCCGGGATCGCCGCTCACCTGCTTGGCTACGCCGTGAGCGCCTGGCTGGCCCGCGAGGCCGTCGTCGACCTGCTCGAGCGCTTCGGCTGGAGCGGGATCCTGACCCGGATCGAGGCCGCCTCTGCGCTGCAGGTCGCTTTCCTGGCCCGTTTCGCGCCCGTGCCGATCGGCGCCCAGAACTACGTTCTCGGTCTGACCCGGATGCCGTTGCTGCCCTATCTGATCGGCTCGCTCGCCGGTTGTCTGCCCTGGTTCTTCGTTTTCGCCCAGCTGGGAGCCTCGGCCGGAACCGGGTTGAGCCCCCGCCTGGCCATCGGCGCCGTTCTGTTCATCGTCCTGGCCGTGCTCGCCGATCGGTGGTGGAAACACAGAAACAACCGGGGGTCGACCGGAAGGGGATGAGGACATATTCTGTAGGGCCGACGAACGGCGGGCCGACTCCGCCGGGCGGCAGGATCACAGAGCAATCAACACCGAGGAGCCCCACGATGAAGACGGTCAAGATGTACGCCCTGAGCACCTGCGCCTGGTGCCGTCGGACCAAGAAATTCCTGCGGGACAACGAGGTCGCTTTTGACTTCGTGGATGTCGATCTGCTCGATCCCGACGAGCGCCGCCGCACGAAAGAAGAACTCAAGAGCTTCAATCCCGCCGGCTCCTATCCGACCATCGTCGTGGACGGAGAGACCGTGGTCGTCGGATTCAACCCCGACCGTCTGAAGGAGGTTCTGGAACTATGACCGGCGAAGCGACCCGCAGCCCCGAGGCGGTCGAGCTCTATGAGCGGCTCAAGGCCGAAGCCGAAGCCGCGGGCTACTTTCTGAATCCCGACGTCGAGTTCGTACTCGATCTCATGGAGGGCCTGCTCACCAACGAAGAACGCTACGGCTACCGGGCCTGCCCCTGCCGGCTGGCCGAGGGCGAGCGCGAAGCCGACCTCGACATCATCTGCCCCTGCGACTACCGCGATCCCGATCTGGACGAATACGACGCCTGCTACTGCGCCCTCTATGTCACCCAGGAAATCGTCAAGGGGGAGAAGGAAGTCGCCCCCGTGCCCGAACGACGGGGCACCGAAGGCGCCCGGGGCTGGGGTGCGCAGAGCGGCGGCGAGGAACCGGAGGAGGAAGAAGAACGGGTCGGCACCCTCCAGGGGGGACTGCCGGTCTGGCGCTGCACCGTCTGCGGCTATCTCTGCGCGCGTCCCGAACCGCCACGCAAGTGCCCCATCTGCCACGTCGACAAGGACCGTTTCGAGCGTTTCGCCTGAGCGCCGCCGCCACCCGATTCTGCAGCGACTCTCTGTATCCCGGCGGCCGGTTCCCGACCGGAGCAACCTATCCCTGATAGACCTGGTATCATAGCCTGACAGGACGGAACCCTATGCGGAGGACCCGCATGTCTCTGCTCGATGAAACCGGACGCAATCTGCGCCTGGCCCTGCGCACGGCGCGCCGCAATCCCCTCTTCACCCTGACGGTGGTGCTGACCCTCGGGCTGTGCATCGGGGCCGGCATGGCGGTGTTCGCGGTGGCCGACGCCGTACTCTGGCGTCCGGCGCCCTACCCCGAGCCCGATCGGCTGGGACTCGTCGTCGAACGCGATTTCCAGGGCCGCTTTTCGACCGGCGGCTACTTTCACGACGGCCGGACCTGGCAGCGGCTCGTCGAGCACGCCGGATCGATTCCCTGCGCGGCCTTCAGCGACTGGGTCCAGGGGGTGAACCTGGTCGGCCCCGGATTGACCGATCACGTCCGGCAGCAGCGGGTCTCGGCCGGATTCTTTGCGGTCCTGGGGGTGCCGCCCGCCCTGGGACGGGAGTTCAGCGCCGATGAGGACCGCCCCGGCGGCGAGCCGGTGGTGATCCTCTCCCACGCCCTCTGGCGTCGGGCTTTCGCGTCCGATGAAACCATCCTCGGCCGCTCGATCCGGCTCAAGGGCCAGACTCACACCGTCATCGGCGTCATGCCCGAAGACTTCGTCTCGAGCTCGCCCGCCGATCTCTGGACCCCCCTGCGCCCCTCGCCCTCGGGTGAGGGCTCGGGCACCAACTACCAGTTCGCGGTCCGGATCCCGCCGGGATCGAGTGCCGCCGAAACCGAAGCCCGGCTGGCGGCCGTTCCCCTCGACCCGCCCGTCTCCGAAACGGCTCCCGAACGGGGTCGCCTCGGTCTGGAACCGCTGAAAAAGAGCCTCGCCTTCGATCTGCGTTCCCCCCTCCTGATCCTCTTCGGAGCGACGCTGGTACTGCTCGCGGTAGGCGCCGCCAACCTGGCCAGTCTGATGCTGAACCGGGCCCTGGCCCGCCGGACCGAGATCTCGACCCGTCTGGCTCTGGGGGGCGGAGCCGGGGCGATCGTGCGCCAGATGCTGGCCGAGAGCGTGATTCTGGGCGGCGCCGGAGGTCTGGCGGGCTTCGCCGTCGGGGTGCTGGGCATGCGCGGCCTCGAA
>CAZNUA010000005.1:0-48952 GCA_964576115.1 uncultured Gemmatimonadota bacterium | reverse complement strand
AGTGCTGGCCGGCTCGGGCCACCGTCTGCGCCGCACCCTTCTGGTGGTCGAGGTCGCTCTGGTCGTCGTCCTGCTCTTCGGTTCCGGCCTGCTCCTGCGCACCTGGGCCCATCTCGGCTCGCTCGATCCCGGTTTCGATCCCGAGGGAGTGGTCACGGTACGGGTTTCGCTCGATGACGCCCGCTACGCCTCCGGTGGGGCCCTGAACCGCCTGATCACCGAGAGCGTGCCGCGCCTGGAGACCGTACCCGGCGTCACGGAAGCCGGCCTGGGCCTGACCCTGCCCTACGAGCGGGCTTTGAACATGCCCTTCCGCCTGCCCGGCACGACGCCGGAAGGGGAGTGGGAAATCACCAACCTGGTCTACATCACCCCCGGCTACCTCACCACTCTCGGTATTCCCCTGCTCTCGGGCCGACGCCTCGAGAGCGCCGACGACGAGGAGAACGAACCGGTCGTCCTCGTCAACCGGGCCTTTGCCGCGATGTACCTGGACGACGGATCGGCGGTGACCAACGCTCTCGGGCACCGGCTGACCCTGTCGGGAGCCGAGCGCCGGATCGTCGGCGTGGTGGGGGATGTGCAGCAACTCAACGCCGGCTGGGGACTCGACGATCCGATCTGGGCCGTGCCCACCATCTACCTGCCGGTGGCCCAGACCTCGGACGCCTTCCTGCAGCTCATCCACACCTGGTTTCAGCCCGCCTGGGTTCTCCGCACCGCCGGTCCCGATCCGGCTCTGATGAGCGCCATCCGCCGGGCCGTCACTGCGCTGGATCCCGAGCTGCCGATCGCGGAGATCGCGACCCTGTCGGAAACGGTCCGGGCTTCCCTGGCCCGACCCCGGTTCAACGCCTCCC
Source organism: uncultured Gemmatimonadota bacterium (assembly GCA_964576115.1). Classification (GTDB taxonomy): domain Bacteria; phylum Blakebacterota; class Blakebacteria; order Blakebacterales; family Blakebacteraceae; genus CAYSYY01. The sequence goes on along the minus strand of CAZNUA010000005.1, from coordinate 48,092 downwards.
TGCTCCTCGTCATCGCCGCCCTGGCGCTCCTGCTGGCCGCGATCGGCCTGTGGGGGATGGTGGCCACCGAGGTCGTCGAACGCGCCCCCGAAATGGGTGTGCGCGTGGCCCTGGGGGCCACCCCGACTGAAGCGGTGCGCGCCGCCGCCCGGCCGGGAGTGACGCTGGCGGCTGTGGGACTTATACTCGGCAGTCTGCTTTCGGCGTGGGGAGCGGGACTGCTCACGAACCTCATTTCGGGCGTGGCCCCTTTCGATCCGGTGACTCTGCTCGGGGTCATCGCCGTACTGCTCGCCGTCGCAGCCGCTGCCAGCTACCTGCCCGCCCGCCGTCTGGCCCGGCTCGACCCGGCCGCGACCCTGCGCCGGGAATAGTCTCCGCCCGACCTTCTCCTGCCCCCGGCAGAGCCCGGCCCGGGAGTGTGAACGCGGCTCATACGGCTCACGTCGTATTCACAGCCCGACGCGCCGCGGGACAGTATCCCGCCATCGGAAACATGCAGGCTGGGGCTGTATCGGTTCGTATGAGAGTCGCGCCGGCATATCGTTCGTTCTTCTTTTCCCTGATCCTGACCGGTCTCGTCCTGTGCCCGATCCGGACGTACGCCCAGCCTGCGCGATCGGCGGACGTGCAACAGACCCCCCCGCACGAACTCAAACGCCCTCTCGACCAGACCGACCCGGCCGCTCTGGCGCGCCTCTTCGCAACCACCGACCGGGCGGTGGGACAGCTGGACCTGAGTGACCTGGTCGTCTACACCTACAATTTCGGCAACACCATCTCGGGCCGGATCTACTCCAGCGGCCGGGCGTACTACCCGAATTCGGAAGGCGTCAGCCGCGGTTTCATCTTCGAGTCCTCCCCCGCCTTCGCGGTTCCCGCCGGCCCCTGGCACTCCTCGCCGATCGTGCATGAAAATTCCGACAACCACTCCACGACCAAACTCGACTGGGAAGCCCTGGACGGTTCGCGGGGGCTGCTCTTCACCGATGTCCCCGGCTTCTATCATTACCCGCTCATGGCCCACAGCGACCTCCCCAGTACCTGGCCCCAGAGCGGCTGGCCCGCACCGGAGGCGGGAGAAGCACCCTGGTTCGGCGGTACCACCTGGAAGCTGTGGGAGCGTCGCGCGCATCGGGAAGTCTACGCCGTTTTCACCGACGCCTACGCCGATCGGGAGCAGGACGGCCAGAGCCGGCCGCTGGGGATCGAGGTCAGGGTTCGCGGGCTCTGCTACGAACACCGCAACATTGTCTTCTTCCAGTATGAATTCACCAACACCTCCCCCTGGTATTTCACAGACGTCTATCTGGGTCAGATCGTGGATTCGGGCAACCCGACCGTGAACGACTGGCAGCCGACAGAGCCCTTCCTGCACCACGATCCCGAGCGGCAGCTCGTCTATGCCGTCGGCTGCGATTACGATCCGGTGGCCGGTACCCACCGCCGCGCCCCCGGGGGAGAGAGCGTCGGCTGGGTCGGCACCATGTGGCTGCAGACGCCGACCGGATCCTTCAAAGAGGATGAGAACGGGGACTGTCCCGAGACCCCCGACCGGATTCTCACCCGGCTGGCCCTGCTCGACTGGAGCACCCGGGTGCTGGGCGATGAAGCCGCTCTCTACGGAGCCCTGTCAGGGGACATCTCGTTGATGGATCCGACCGCGGCCGAGGATGTCTGGAAGGTGAGCCAGAACGCCGGGCAGCCGGTCCTGCTGCAGACCGAAGACCACTTCACCGCCTGGCACCAGACTGCGAACATCCCCGACCGCGACCTTTTCTACTACGCCGCCTCGGGTCCGCTGACCATGGCGCCGGGGGGGAGCCTGGAGTACGTGATCGCGCTGGTGGCCGGGGCAACTGAAACCGCCCTGCTGCAGACCGCCGACCGGGCCCGCACCCTCTTCAACAGCCGTCTGGTCCCTGCCGGACCCCCGCCTCCTCCGGCTTCGTTGCGGGCCGACGGACCGCAGGCCGGCCCCCACGGCCGTCAGTTCGACCCCCGCCTGCATGCCTATCCCCTCTCCTATTCCCCCTCCGGGGAGATCACTCTCGTCTGGGACGGTCTGAACTCGGAAACCACACCCGATCCCGAAACGGGCGAGCTGGATCTGGAGGGCTACCGCGTCTTCCGCTCGCTGGATCGGGGCCGCACCTGGGGGGAGCCGATCACCGATACGCAAGGGAACCGGGTCGGCTGGACACCGTGGGTACAGTTCGACCGGGACGACGGCGTCACCGGACCCGATCCGCTCGGATTTACCTGGCTGGGCGATGACACCGGATTGCAGCACCGGTGGAGCGACACCAATGTTCTCGACGGCGTGGAGTACTGGTATGCCATCACGGCCTATGACCGGGGTTTGATCGAGTACGAACGACCGGTCCTGCGCTCGCTCTCCTCCCCCCTGGGCCAGAGCCCGGCGGATCCGAACGTGATCGCAGTCATCCCCGGCTCACGGCCCGGCGGTTATGAACCGGGCAAACTGATCGGGTCAGAGGCTACCTCCGACCGACAGGTTCTCACGTTGCAGGATGGTCAGGGTTGGCGTCCCACCATCGAGGTCCTGACAGTCGACGAGAGCGCCCTGACCGGCCTGACCTACACCGTCACCGTGACCGCGACGAGTACCGATTCGGCCGGCATCTACCCCTGGTGGGGTGGCCTGACGGTCACGAGCGAAGCGGGCCTCATCTGCCGGAACCGCCGGGTGGCGGAGCTGAACGGAGGCGAACCGGCCAGCCCCTTCCTCTTCGACGGACTCTTTCTGACCGTTCGCGAACCGAACGGCGGCAACGGCGGTATTGCGTATATCGAACTGAGCACCGATCCCGGTCAAGATAACCGTCAGCATCTTTCCTCGACCGGAGCTGTTTTCGAAGCCGCGGGGCCGGCCTGCAATCGGGCCAATCTGACCGGTTTCTCAAACGATCTCGAGCTGCGCTTCACCGGCTTTCTGCCCGCCGGCGCCGACTCGAATGTCGCTCACGACATGGCCACCCGCCGGCGCGTCCCGGTTCCCTTCGAGTTGTGGGATATCGAGACCGAGACCCGGCTCTACGCCGTGATCGAAGACCTGGCTGCAGCCGGCCAGAGCGAAAACAACCAGGGGGAGTGGGATGGTCGGGATCCCATATTCGCGACGACCGTGCCCTATTTTGCGACCGGGGGATCGGTGACCGACTTCGCGGCCCTCCATCCGCCCGATGACGATACCTACTGGGAACCCGAGCCCTCCGATCCCGCCAGCCGTTCCGACTGGGTCTACCGCCTGCAATTCTACCATTCCGACCCGGCTCAGAACCGGTGGAACACAGGGGACATCTGGTTCATCCGGGCCGTCGAAACCCTGCAATCCCAGGCCGGGACCGAGTATGACTTCGCGACCGCGGCACCCGCCGTCGCGAGCGCCGCAGCCGACCTCGAAACCATCCGGGTCGTTCCCAATCCCTGGTGCGCCGGGACCGCCTGGGAAGCGGTAACAGGCGAGCGGAAGATCCAGTTCCGCAACGTCCCGGCCGACTGCACGATCTCGATCTACACCATCAGTGGTGAGCTGGTTGCGATTCTTGACCACCACGGCAGCGCCGCCGATCTGCCCGGTTCGGGCTCGTATCTCTCCGACCGGATCGGTATCGTCGACTGGAACCTGCGCTCCTACGAGCTGCGCGAGGTCGCCTACGGGCTCTACCTCTTTGTGGTGAAAACAGACGACGGCCGGCAGAGAGTCGGCAAGTTCGCCATTATCAGGTGAGGCTGGTTATGGGTATAGATCATCTAAGACGAATACCTCGCATTCCCCTCGTCCTGCTCGTCCTGCTGGCAACCGGTATCGTACGAACCGCTCCCTGCAGCGGCCAGACAACCGTGGCGGCGGACTCGACCGGCCGGTCAGCTGCTGCCCGTGACACGCTCGTGTCGCTCTCTCCCTTCACCCATCTCCTGCTCGCTCCCGAGGAACTGCATGCCGCGGTCCTGAGAACCGCGGAGGAGATCCTGCAGGTCCAGACCGTATACTACGAGAACCGGGCCATCGAAGGGGGCAGGCCCGGCTATCCCGAGCGGGGATACCCGCAATCCCACCTGCGCGGCGGGCGACTCGAGGATCTCTGCTTCACCCTTGACGGGATCCAGCTGACCGATCCCCTGCTGCGTATTCACTCAGTGCTGCCCGCCCCCCACCAGCTCGAGGGTCTCATCATCGCGGCGGGAAACCTGCCGGCCGATTCCCCCGGCTCCGGGGGTGGCCTGATCAACCTCATCGCCCGCCGCCCGGCCGGCCGGCTCACCGGCAGTGCCGAGGTCGTCTCGAGCGAATTCAGCGGCCGTCCGCAGGACAGCCGGCGGGACCTGACCCGGAGCCAGGCTTTCCTCGGCGGCCGGGTGCCGGGAGTGCCGCCTCTGAGCTTCCATCTCTCCGGTTCGGCCGCCTTCCGGCGCGATTACCTGGTGAAGAGAGACGAGAAGGTCTTCGACCTGGATGTGGATCCCGAGGATCCCGCGAGCCGCGATCCCGATATCACGTATTACGGTATGCCCGAGGACTGGAACGACTTCACACCCTATACCGGAGACCCGTACCGGCAGATGGACCCGAACGGTCTCCGGCTCCACCCGCTGGACACCTTTACCGGCTGGTGGGGGTACGGCTTCGACACCGCCTGGGATCTGCTCGGCGGGCTGTCTCTCCGGCTGGGGACCGGAACCCACCTGCGAGCCACCGCCTCCCGGAGCCGCCAGACAAGGGCTCCCTACGCCTTCGACCGCCGCTATGCCATGTTCTGGGGACTGCCCCGGGAGGTCGAGCGGAACGCCGTGATCGGGACCGTGGGCTACGACTGGGATGATCCCTGGCGCGACACACCCTCGGAGAGGACGATCTGGGGTACCGGCGAGATCGACTTCCCCAACGAGCGGAATCTGCTCCAGAGCGCCCGCGATCTGGCGGCACTGACATTCACCCATGCCCCTTCGCCGCAGCTGCGTTTCTCAGGCCGGGCCTCGGTGCTGACCTTCCGGCGTGACATGACCGTCCGCCGCTGGGTAAACGCCGCCGGGTACCATCCCTCTTTCGACACCTATTACGGACACACGATGTCCGGGGCTCCACAGTGGGAGCCGGACGACCGCATGACCCAGGTCACCCTGCAGCCCGGGCTCTGGAATCCGTACGAGGAGGAGGCCCGCCGCTACGGCTATGCCTCACTCGGCGGGCGTGAGTACCTGGACGGTTCGGATCCTTTCTGGGCCGATGAATCGAACACCTGGAAAACGCTGCGCCTGGATGCTACCTGGCAGCCCGCTGCGCGCTACCGCCTGCATGCCGGGCTCACCCGCCGGGCGATCCAGATCAACCGGAACGAGATCATCGATCCGGCTCACCCGGCAGCCCGGGTCCAGCGCTGGGAATACGATCCGGTCGAGAGCGGCGCGTATCTGCGCACCCGGCTGGAGTATCCGCACCTGATCCTCGATCTCGGCCTGCGCTACGACCGCTGGGATCCGGGACGTCTACCGTATTTCCTCGATCTCCGCGATCCCTGCGGCTACAGCTACCGGCTCACCGAACTCTGGCAACCGGTCGATCCCTTCGACAGTGACGTGATGCCGTCCCGCAAGCGTTCGCTGACCGCCCTCTCCCCCCGCTTCGGGCTTTCCCACCCTCTCTCGGAACGCGCGGTGATTTTCTTCTCCTACGGCCGCTACGCCTCCCTGCCCGCCTATCAGTACCTGTTCCGCCGGGGCCGCCTCGACGATCCCGAGCCGCTGCTCGGCAATCCCCTGCTCGACCTGGAGCGTACCACCACGGTCGAATACGGCTTCCGGCACGCCTTCAGTGACCTGGTACAGATCGAGGGCACCCTCTGGATCCGTACCAGCCGTAATCTGGTCGGCACCGAATACGTTCCTGCTTTTCTGGCCGGGTCCGACAATCCCTATGCCTTCTCGATCTTCGTGAACACCGATGACGCCGCCGCCCGGGGTCTGACCGTGAGCCTGCGCCGCCGTTTCAGAGGAATCTGGAGCGGCACGCTCCGATACACCTATTCTCATAGCACGATCACCCGGGATGATCCCTATGAGGGCTTCCGGGAGCAGCACCAGGCCGCCGACCTGCCCGCCTCGCTCCTGCCCGCCGGCTGGGACATCCCCCACCAGCTCACCCTCACGGCCCTGCTGCGCACGCCGAAAGGGTACGGGCCCCGTCTCTGGCTCATCCGTCCCCTCGAACTCTGGTCCGCAGCCCTGATCGTTCACGCCGAATCGGGCCACCCCTATACCCCCCTGTCGCAGGCCGGTCCGGTCGAAACCTACAGTGCCCGTCTGCCGTCATTCTGGCAGGCGGACCTGCGCCTGGGCCGGGATATCAGTTTCTTCGGAGTCAACGCCGGTCTTTTCTGTACCGTCCGGAATCTGCTCGGTCGGCGCCGGGTACTCATCGTCTACCGGAACACCGGCCGGCCCGACGATCCCGGTCCCGGGACCACCGGTCACAGCGATTATTACGACCGTTCCCACTACCTGGGCCCGCCCCGTCTGATCGACGCGGGTATCCGCATCCGTTTCTGAGGCCGTGAGGATGATCACCGATCTCCACAGTGCGCATCGCGAACCCCGTCACCAGCGGATCCGGTCCGCCCGCACGTCTCTGCTCGCCCTGTTCCTCATCATCGCGCCCGGGACGGTCTCGGCCCAGACGACCCGCCCCGGGACCGACGAACCCCGGCGCCTGAAACGCTCTCTGGACCAAACCGACCCGGCCGCCCTCGAGCGTCTCTTCGCGGCCACCGACCGGGCGGTCGCAGCCATGGACCTGAGCGACCTGGTCGTCTACACCTACAATTTCGGCAACACCATCTCGGGCCGGATCTACTCCAGCGGCCGGGCGCACTACCCGAATGCCGAAGGTCGCAGCCGCGGGTTCATCTTCGAGTCTTCGCCCGCCTTCGCCGTTCCCGCCGGCCCCTGGCATCCCACCCCGATCGTGCACGAAAACTCCAACAATCACTCCACGACCAAACTCGACTGGGAAGCCCGCGACGGCAGCCGGGGTGAGTTGTTCAGCACTCCGCAGTGGGATTACCCGGTATTTGCCACCAGCGACCAGCCGATGACCTGGCCGCACGGGGGCACCGCCGACTGTTTCTGGCCCGCCCCCGAAGACGACGTGGCGGTCTGGTGGGGGACCACCACCTGGCGCAAGTGGCGGCGGGTGACCGACCGGGAGTGCTACGGCATTTTCGATGACGCCTATGCCGACCGGGAGGGGGACGGTCAGAGCAAACCGCTCGGAATCGAGGTGCGCTTCCGGGCCCTGCAGAACGCCGACCGGGACATCGTCTTCTTCCAGTACGAGTTCCACAATCTCTCCGACTGGCACTTCACCGACCTCTACCTGGGTCAGATCGTGGATTCGGGCAGCCCGACCGTGAACGACCGGTCTGGCGCCCGCCTGCGCTACGACTGCGAACGCCAGCTCGTTTACGCCGTCGGGGCCTGCTACGACTCCCTGAGCGGCACCCACGGCCGCCCGTATGAAGACGGCAGTTGCTCTGTCACCGAGCCCCTTGGCTGGGTCGGCACCCTCTGGCTCGAAACCCCCACCGGCTCTTTCAAGCAGGATGAGACGGGAGCCCCGGTCGACGATCCCGACCGGATCCTGACCCGGCTGGCCCTGCTCGACTACAGCGACCGGATCGTCGACAACGAGGGCGCTATCTACGGCGCTCTCTCAGGGGACATCTCCCTGATGACGGGTGAGGAAGCCGGGAAAGTCTGGAAGACAGACAGCAACGGCGGCCAGCCGGTGCTGCTGCAGGACGAGGCCGATTTCATGACCGCCTACCCGTCGTGGTCCACCGGGGCCGATCTTTATTACTACGCCGCCTCGGGGCCGCTGACGATGGCTCCCGGAGAGAGCGTCGATTACATCCTGGCCTATGTCGGCGGGCAGACCGAACCGCAGCTGTTGGCCACCGCCGACGAGGCCATCCGGCTCTTCGCCGATCAGTACACCGAGCCTTCGGCCCCGTCACCGCCCTCACGACTGCGCGCCAACGGCGTGCAGGCCGGACCTCACGGCAAGGATTATGATCCGCGCATCCATCGTTACCCGATTACCTACACGCCCGGGGCAGCGATCACCCTGAGCTGGGATGGTCAGAACAGCCTCGCGAGCAGCGACCGGGACAGCGAGCAATACGATTTCGAAGGCTTCCGCCTCTACCGCTCGCTCGACCGGGGCCGGAGCTGGGGCACCGCCCGGCGCGATGACGAGGGCAATCTCATCGGCTGGGTGCCGCTCGCCCGCTGGGACCTGGCCAACGGAATCACCGGCACCGATCCTCTGAGCGGGCTTGACCTCGGCACGGACAGCGGCCTCGAGTACACCTGGACCGATACCACAGCCCGGGAGGGAATCGAGTACTGGTACGCCGTGACCGGCTATGACCATGGGGAGCGTCAGAACGGGATTCAGCTCACTCCCGCCCTGGAATCAGAATGGGGAACTTCACCGGAATCCCCGACTGTCGTGGCCGTCATCGCCTCGTCCCGCCCGGCCGGCTACGAACCGGGCGCAATCGAAGACGTCACAGGTGAAGAGGTCACCATCCTGCCGGCCGCCGATTCACGCTCGGCTTCGATCCGCCTGCAGGTCACGAGCGAGGCCGAGGTCGCCGGTCATACCTACCGACTCGAGATCACCCCGACAGCCAGCAGCGGCAGTTACCTCAACGTCACGAACCACCCCCATCGAGCGGGGCTTTCGCTCAGAGATCTCACCATGGAAACCACCCTCTTCGCGCTCCGTTCCTGCAGCATCCCGGACCAGGATGACGGCTGGAGCCCGGTCTTCGATGGCTGCCGCTTCGAGGTGACCCGGCCCAATCGGGGCAACGGGGGTGTTTTCAGCGTCCTGCAGACGGTCGACGTCGATCCCGACACCTCCTTCTCGGTCCGGACCGCCGGGGCCTGCTTTGCTGAAGCGGGTCCGGAATACAACCGGGCCAGCCTGACCGGTTTCATGGACGACTGCGAACTGCGCTTCACCGGCTGGCTGCCCGCCGGATCCGATTCGAGCCGGGCTCACGATGCCGTGACCCGGGGGGCGGTGCGGGTGCCCTTCGAGATACGGGATATCGACAGCGGAGTGCGGCTCTACCCGGTCGTGATCGATTCCGCGGCCCTCGGTCCTCCCTGGAACACGATCAGCCGCGCCGGTGAATGGGACGGCACCGACAGAATCGTCATCACGAACGTGCCGTATGCTGACGCCGGCGGCGATCCGACCGATTTCTCGAGCCTGCACCCGCCGACGGACGACGACTACTGGCTCGCCGCAGGCGCCGACAGCTCGAGCCGGTCCGACTGGATCTACGAGCTGGGCTTCGCCGAGCGCGATCGCGATCACGCTCTCTGGTCGACCGGCGATGTCTGGATCCTGCGGCCCTACCGCACCCTGAAATACCACGTCGGGGAAAGCTTCGAGTTCTCGACTTCTGCCCCGCAGATCGTCAACGATGACATCGATCTGTCACGCATCACCGTCGTGCCCAACCCCTACTGCGTCTCGGCCGCCTGGGACTCAGGGGAGAACGACCGCAAGATCCAGTTCCGGAATGTACCCGCCGACTGCCGGATCAGCATCTACACCCTGAGCGGGGAACTGATCACGATCCTGGATCACCACGGCAGTGCTCTCGATGTGTCCGGCGCCCGGGGCTACAACTCCGACCGGATCGGCACCGTGGACTGGAATCTCTGGTCGTACGAGTTCATGGAAGTCTCGTACGGCCTCTATCTCTATGTCGTGAAAACCGATGACGGCCGGCAGAGAGTCGGCAAGTTCGCCATTATCAGGTAGGTGAGGAATATGCTCCTACGTCCGCTCGCAGAACGCTATCGGGACCTCATCGCACGAGCTGCGGGAATCCTCATCCTTCTGTTCGGTCTGGTCCTGCCCCCGGCTGCCCGGGCCTGCACACCCGCCCCGGCGATTGCCGGTCAGGCCGACACCACTATCGCCGCCGAGACAGATACCCTGACCTGGCTGCGGCCCTTCTGGATCGTCACGATCGATTCAGCCGCGATCGCCCGTCTGCCGGCCCGGACCGTAGAGGAGATCGTGGCCCTGCAGGCCACCTGCGTCGAGCAATGGGACGAACGGGACCGTCAGCCATACTACCGCGACCGGGGAATCACCGAATACCACCTGGCCGGGATGCGGGAGGGTCAGACCGCCTTCACCCTCGATGGTCTGCAGCTGACCGAACTGTCGTACAGCGGTCTGCCCGGGGGGATTCCCCGGATGGGATTGGCCGGGATCGTCATCCAGACCGCGGGCGCCGGGGCCGCAATGACCAACGCCCCCGGCGCAGTGGTGAACCTGATCACCCGGCGCGGCGGTGCGCACTGGGGAGCCGAGGTGGAAGTGAGTTCGAGCGAGCTGAGCGGCCGGGCGGCCGACGACGTACGCGATCTGACCACCGTCGAGGGGTACCTCGGCGGGCCTCTGCCCGGCCGGAACTACACTCTCTTTCTGACGGGTTCGGCTCAAAGCGGGCGGGACATGCTCGTACGCAAAGACGATATCACCTTCGACCGGGCGGTCGATCCCGACGATCCGGGATCGTTTCACCCGGAGATCACCTATGCCGAAGGCGCGGTCTACGACCAGCAGGGTTCCGACGGCCGCGCGATCGAACCGCTCGACATCTACAGCGGCTGGCTCGGCTACGGCCAGCGCCTCGGCTGGGACGTCCTGGCCTCGCTGGCCTGGCGGGAGGAAGGACTCGGCACCTTGCGCCTGACCGGCCTGCGCTCCCATGCCGAGCGAATGCCCTACACCCACCCCTGGCGCTATGTCATGTTCGCCGGACTGCCCGCCGAGATCGAGCGCAACGCCGTGCTGGGAACGCCCCGCTACGATGCCGACGATCCCTCGCAGATCATTCCCGGCACCGGGGTGATCGACTGGCCGAACGAACGGATCCGGCGCCAATCCGACAGCGGTCGTTTCACCGTGCGGTGGTCTCTGGTTTCCCGATCCGATCTGCGCACAACCCTGCGGGCTGAATATGCAACCCGGGAAACCACCCTGCGGGTCAAGCGCTGGGTCAATGCCGCCGGCTGGTCGCCGGGTTATGACAATTACCACACCCTGACCGACTCGCTCGGGAATCCCCTCTGGACCCCCGACGATCCGATGACCCTCGTTACCCTGGAACCGCTTCCCTTTGACCCCGGTGGTGACCATACCCGACGCTGCGGGTACGCCCCGATGGAGATCGGCCCCTCGTTCAACGACGGATCGGACCGCTGGTACGGCGACGAGACGCAGATCCGGCGCACCCTCCGGGCCGACATGAACTGGGATCCGGCGCCCGGGCGGCAGTTCTCCTTCGGCTGTGAAAGCCGCTGGCTGACCTTCGATCGGCACACTGTCAGTCGGGTCTGGCTGACTTCGCTGGGGACCACCGATTATCAGTACAGCCCCCGGGAGATGGCCGGCTGGATGACGGCCCGTATCACCGGTGAGGATCTCATCATCGAGGCGGGCCTGCGGTATGACGCCTACCGGAGCAGCGACCTGTCCATGCCCTCCTGGCTCGATCCCCGCAGCCCGATGGATCGTGAGGGAAACCTCGTCATCGATCCCCTCGATCCCGATACAGCGCCGGTGAAACGGGCTGCGACCCAGAAGCGGCTCTCGCCCCGTCTCGGGCTCACCTTCCCCCTCTCGGAGCGGTCGGTGGTGTATACCGGCTACGGGCACTATGCGAGCCCCCCACCCTGGTGGATGCTCTACACGCAGGGTACCCTGGAGGACCCCCTGCCCCTGATCGGCAATCCCGCGCTGGGACCGGAAACGAGCGTCATTTTCACCTGCGGACTGCGGCACCTGCTCACCCGCGACCTGGTGATGGAAGCGGCTTTCCGGGCCCGGGACATGCGCAACCTGGCCAGCACCGAGTATGTACCGGCTTTTTTCGCCGGAGTGAGCAATCCCTACGATTACACCGTCTTCCTGAACGTCGATACCGCCCGCATCCGGGCCTTCTCGTTGCGCCTGCAACGACGCTGGCGGGGTATCTGGAGCGGGCACCTGGAATACACCGCACTCGAGAGCGAGTACAACCGCGCCGATCCCTGGACCGGTTATGTCGAACAACAGAGCCTGCAGGAGATGCCGAAGAGATACGGCCCGGTCCCGTGGGACAGAACCCATACCGTCACCGGTCTGCTGACCCTGCATGTCGGCAAAGGCGAGGGCCCGCAGCTGGCCGGCCTGCACCCCTTCGAGCGGTTTTCGGCCGGGCTGATCGTACGGGCGGCATCGGGACGTCCATTCACGCCCGTCAACAGTGCCGGCGAGGAGGAAGGCTGTCTCTCGGAGCGGATGCCGTGGACGCTACGGGCCGACCTGCGCCTGGATCGAGAGATCGCTCTCTTCGGGCTCGATCTCGACCTGTTCGCCGACGTGCGCAATCTCTTCGATCGCCGCAACGTCCTGCTGGTCTATTCCCGCACCGGCCGGGCCGACGATCCCGGTCTCGAGGCCGGCAACACCAGCGATCACTGGGACCGCTCCCACTACTACGAGACTCCCCTGATCATCAACACGGGAATCCGGATCCGTTTCTGAGGTCGAACGGCAGGCGAGCGGGGTAGCCGCCGGACCGGCCCGGGGGTGTCCGACGCTCTCAGTTTCCGATCGCCAGAGCGAAGACAGAAAGACAGGGTACCCCGTCGGCATCTGATCCGGCGAAGTACGCCCGATCGGTCCCGATCACGGCGTGCTCGATACTGCCCGGCCCCGGCACCTCGATCCGTTTCAGATAGAACCCCTCGGGGCTGAAGAGATCGAAAGCCGTGCGTTCGGCAATGCCGCTGCGGTTGACGAGCACCCAGATCAGGCCCCGCGGATCGGCCGTCAGGGTGGAGAAGAAGGGTTTGAGGGGATCGATCTCGGGCACCTCGAGATCGTCCGGGCGCTCGGGAAGCATGCTCCAGATCCGTTCGAACATGGCCTCTTCCCGGGCGATTTCTCCATCTGATTTGCGGACCGGGCCGGCCGCCACCTCGACGATCCGAACGATTTCGCCGCTTTCAGACCAGACATTGAGTTCGTAGGCATCGGTTCGCCAGCGGCTCTGCCAGATCCGCCCGGCCCGGTCGAGACAGTAGATCGGATAGGCTGAAGTCTGAACGCTGCTTTGCATATGGCTGGGATTCACGACCGCCCGGCTCGACATGATCTCACCCAGCGAATCCCCCGCAATCGAATAGCGGATCAGGCAGTACGTTGTCTCGATCTCCATCCCTCCGGGTAGAGATGTGTTCCGGTCGACAATCCCGTAATAGCCGGTTCCGAAGGGTTTGATGAATTCCGGGATCGGGGTAGTCGGTGCGATCGTCCGTACCAGCTCCCCCGCGAGGGTGTGAACAACGATCCGGTTGCGGCCGATATCGGCGATCCAGATCCGGCTGTCCGGGTCGAGGCTCATCCCTTCCGGAGGTACCAGGTCGAACTCCCCCGGGCCCTGCCCGCGGCCTCCAAAGTCGTGGGAGAAGACCCCCTCGGGTGTAAAGACCCGCACCTCGTAACTCCGGTAATCGAGCAGACAGATCTGGCCCTCCGGAGCGACCCCCAGGGCACTGATGGCGCTGAAAATCGTTTCCTCCTCGCCCTCGGCCGAACCGATTCTGAAAAGTGGTTCTAACTCCACCTGCAGGTCGGGCCGGGCGGGTGCGGCCGGATTGCGCACGTGCATCACCCCCTCGATCTCGACCAGGCGGGAATCGGGCGCCGAACAGGCCGGGAGGAGCAGAAGCGGGAGCGTGATCAGGAACGCCGTCAGGATAGATCGACATGATCGGCGACCGCACCGCTGGAGAGAGATCATGGCAGACTCCCCGGTCAGACTAGAGCAGGAAGTAGAGCAGCAGGTACAAGCCCAGCCCGAGGACCGCCCAGATGGCGATGGATCCGGTCGACCAGGTGCGGGCGAAGACTCCCTCGGGGCCGTGGAGACGGAAGACCAGGCCATAGATCCACCGCCCCGCCGAACGGGCTGCGGCCGTCAGTTCGGCCCGAGCCTGGCTCCCGACCGTCAGGCAAACCCGCACCACGGACGGCAGCAGACGCCGGTACGCCCAGTCGGAATCGAGGTTGGTCGAGCGCAGCTCGGGGGGATAGATCCCGGTCAATTTGAGGACCGTGAAGGCCAGGGCCGAGAGGACCAGCAGCTGCATCTGGGTCAGGACGTGGCCCCCGGCATAGGCATTGTAGTCCACGGGGAAGGGCAGGATGCGGTAGAGCGGGCCGGGGAAGATGCCGATCAGGATGCAGAGGGCGGCGGTGATCCCCATCGACAGGAGCATGTGCGGCGGGGCCTCTTTCGGGCGCCGGCCCGAATCGTGGGCGAAGAAGGCGAAGAAGGGGATCTTGATCCCCGAGTGGTGGAAGACACCGGCTGAAGCGAAGAGAAGAATGAGCCAGATGGCGATCCTGTGCTCGCCGGCCGCCGCGCTCATGATCAGCGACTTCGAAACGAAACCGCTGAACAGGGGAAAGGCCGAGATCGAGGCCGCCCCCACCGAGCAGAAGACCGCCGTCCACGGCATGGTCTTGTACAGACCCCCCAGCTCCGAGCCCTTGATCGTGCCGGTGCGGTAGAGAACGGCTCCCATCGACATGAAGAGCAGGGCCTTGTAGAGGATGTGGGCAAAAGCGTGGGCGGCGGTGCCGTTCAGGGACAGAGCCGAGCCGATCCCGATCCCAACTACCATGAAGCCGAGCTGGTTGTTCAGGCTGTAGGCCAGCACCCGGCGCAGATCGTTTTCGATGACGGCGTAGAAGATCGGGAAGGCCGTCATGATGGCCCCGATCCAGACCAGGATCTCGGTCCCCGCGAAGCCGCGGGCCAGGGCATAGATGGCCAGCTTGGTGGTGAAGGCGCTCAGGAAAACCGTTCCCGACACGGTCGCCTCGGGGTAGGCGTCCTGCAGCCAGTTGTGCAACAGGGGAAAGGCGGCCTTGATCCCGAAGGCCAGGAAGATGAGCAGCACTCCGGGCCCGGCCGTGGCCAGCCGCCCGTCGGCACCGATGAGCTGGTCGAAGGCCAGCGAGCCGGTGGCGTGATAGTGGAGGATGATCCCCGCCAGCAGCAGCACTCCCGAGCCGACCTGGATCACCAGGTAGCGCATCCCGGCCCGGTAAGCGGTCTCGGTCCGCCGGGCCCAGATCAGGAAGACCGAAGTCACCGCGGTCAGTTCCCAGAAAACGAAGAGGGTGATCAGATCGCCGGCGAAGACCGCGCTCAGGGCGCTGCCCACGTACATCATGGCCGCGATGTGCTCGGTGCGGTCATTGACGTGCAAGGCGAAGATGGCGCTGAGCAGAGCCGAGATGTGGAAGATGTAACCCCAGACCAGGCTGAGACGGTCGATCCGGATCGGTGCCAGCTCGTAACCGAAAAGGTTGAAAGAGACCACCGTACCGGCGGAAAAGGTGAGCAGGTGAATCGCGCTCACGATCGGCAGCACGATCAACCAGACCTTCTGTGCCCGACCACGCAGAATGATGAAGAAGAGCGAGCCGAGGATCAGCAGGCTGCCGGGGGGCAGGTGCTCAAGCATGGAGCCCCTCCTCCCCGGCCTGTTCGGCCTCGGGCTCTTCAGCCTCGAACCGGTCGTCCTCTTCGGAGGAGCCCGGATCGGACTCGACCCCCCAGCCGGTGCTCCGGCCCCAGGCATCGAGACTGTCGCGGGAGTAGTAGTCCTCGCTGCGCTTGAGCAAAGCCCGTAGACCCTTGGCCGCCAGAACCAGCCCCACGCAGGAGAAGAAACCATAGAAGCCGAAGAAGCCGAACCACTGCTCGAAGGGGAAATGGCCGTGATGGTGCACGAAGAGATCGGCGGCGATCAGACCGGCGCAGAGTGCGAAGAGGGCGTAGACGATCTTGCGCACGTTGCGGGGCTCGTCGAGCCAGTATCGGCGTTCGTCGTTCTTCATCGGCCGATCCCGCTCAGAAGGGTGTAGAGATCCCGGGCGAAAAAGAAGAGCAGGATGCAACCCAGGGCCGTGAGCATCGGCGCCAGCACGCAGAGTACGGGGGCTTCGCGGATGCCCTCGCCCACGTGCCAGTGGGGGAGCATCTTCTCGGTCCCCAGCAGGCGCTGCCACCAGCTGCGGTCCGGTTCTTCGACCTCGTGATGGTCGTGTATCACCGGCCCGTGTCCGGCATCGGGCCCGTGGTCACGACCCCCGTGATCCTCGGACTCGGGCAGGGGCCGGAAGAAGGCCCGCCCCACGACCGGCATCAGGTAGCCGATGCTGAGCAGAGAGCTGACCATCAGCACCCCGATCATGATCCCCTGACCGCCCTCGGCCGCTCCCAGGGCCAGGAACCACTTGCTCCACGACCCGCCCATCGGGGGCAGACCGATCACGCTCACCGAACCGATGAAAAAAGCGAGGAAGGTCAACGGCATGCGCCGCCCCAGACCGTCCATCTGGCTCACCTCGCTCTTGTGGGCCCCGACCAGGATGGCTCCGGCGCAGAAGAAGAGGGTGATCTTGCCGAAGGCGTGCATGGCGATGTGCAGACTGCCTCCGATCACACTGGTCCCCGTGGCCAGGGCGGCGCCGAGCACGATGTAGGAGAGCTGGCTGACGGTGGAGTAAGCCAGCCGGGCTTTCAGGTTGTCGCGGGTCATGGCGACGCCCGAGGCGATCAGGATGGTGGCGGCCGCCACCCAGGTGAGCCAGTCCGCCGCCCCGGTGGAGCTCAACAGATCGGTCCCGAAGATGTAGACGATCACCTTCATGACCGTAAAAACCCCGGCCTTGACCACCGCCACGGCATGCAGCAGGGCGCTGACCGGGGTCGGGGCCACCATCGCCGCGGGTAACCAGCGATGGAAGGGCATCAGGGCGGCCTTGCCGGTGCCGAAGGCGTACAGGGCCAGAAGCACCCCCAGATGCCACCCCTCGACCCGGCCGGCCAGGATGCCGCCGGGACGGAAATCGGTCGTGCCGGCGGCCAGCTGAGTCCAGATCAGGGCCAGCAGGAGCAGGGCGATGCTGGTACCCATGAGGATGCCGAGGTAGGTCCGGCCGGCCCGTTTGGCCGCTTCGGTGCCGTGGTGGGTCACCAGGGGATAGGTCGAGAGGGTGATCAGCTCATAGAAGATGAAGAGAGTGAAGACATTGGCCGCAAAGGCCACTCCCACCGCTCCGGTGATGGCTACCGCGAAGCAGACATAGAAGCGGGTCTGGTGCTGCTCGCCGTGGCCGCGCATGTAGCCGATCGAGTAGAGCGTGGTGACGATCCACAGTCCCGAGGCCACCAGGCTGAAGAGCAGACCGAGGGGTTCGACCTCGAAGGCGAGTGCCAGCCCGGGCAGGACCTCGACCACCGTCAGCCCCGGGCGGCCGCCGGCGGCGACCTCGGGAGCGACGATCGTGAGAATCAGGGTAAAGAGGCTGATCCCGGTGAGCAGACTGGCGGCCTCGCGCAGGTTGGGCCAGCGGCGCAGGAGCACCACCACCACCGCTCCGGCCAGCGGCCAGAGCACGGCCAGGGCTGACATCGTCGGCGCGCTCACCCTCCGACCCCCAGGAGCAGGCGGGCGGCTCCGCCGGCGGTACCGACACTCAGCTGAGTGAACACCCCGAAGACGAGCGCGCCCCCGATCAGCACCCAGAGCGGGATCAGCACGCTCAGCGGGGCCTCACGCACTTCCGGCGCATCGGCCGGGGCGGATTGGAAGTAGGCTGCTTCGATGACCCGCCAGATGTAGACGATGGCCAGTAGGCTGCTGAGCAGGATCAGGACCGCCACCGGCCACAGGCCCGCCTCGAGAGCACCCTTGACCAGGTACCACTTGCTCACGAACCCGACCGTCAAAGGCACCCCGATCAGGCTCAGGCCGCCGACCGTGAAAGCCGCCATGGTCCAGGGCATGCGCCGGCCCAGACCCCGCACCGCCTCCAGGGTGGTGGCCCCGGTGCGCAGCAGGACCGCCGCCATCACCAGGAAGAGCCCGCTCTTCATCAGGGCGTGGTTGAACAGGTGCACGATTCCGCCGGTCAGCCCCGCCTCGTTGGCCAGGCTCAGCCCCAGAACCATGTACCCGATCTGGGCCACGCTCGAATAGGCCAGCAGGCGTTTGATGTCGCTCTGGAAGATGGCCACCAGCGAGCCGGCGAACATGGCCAGCAGGGCCAGCGGCATCAGCACCAGGTCGAGCTGCAGATGACCGAAGGCCAGTTCGGCCCCGAAAACGGTGAAGACGAAACGGGTGAGAACGTAAAAAGCGACCTTGGTGGCGGTGGCGGCAATCACCGCCGTGACCATCGCCGGGGCGTAGGTGTAGGCGTTGGGCAGCCAGATGTGCAGGGGGAAGACGGCCAGCTTGATGCTGGTGCCGATGGTAATACAGGCCAGGGCCACCAGCACGGTGCGGTTGGGTCCCAGTTCGGCCAGCCGGGCGGCGATGTCGACCAGGTTGAGGGTTCCGGTGACCATATAGAGCATACCGATGCCCAGCAGCAGGAAGGTGCCGCCGATGGTTCCCATCACCAGGTACTGGATCGACGAGGTCAGAGCCCGCCGGGTGGCGCCCTGGCTGACCAGGGCGTAGGCCGAGAGGGAGGAGATCTCGAGGAAGACGAAGATGTTGAAAGCATCGCCGGTCACGGTCATGCCGGCCAGGCCGGTCATGCAGAGCAGCATCGTGGCGTAGATGAGGTAGTGGCGCTTTTCGGGCACTTCGGGGGGCAGGGTGCGCGGGCCGGTGAGGATGACCACGGCGCAGATCCCGGTCACGATCAGCAGAACCAGGGCGTTCAAAAGGTCGATCCGCAGCTCGATCCCCCACGGCGGCGCCCAGCCCCCCTGGGTGTAGCTGATCGTGCCGTGGCGCAGGACCTGCTGCAGCAGGACGATCGCACCGGCGAAGGCCGACCAGGTCACCAGGGTGGCCAGGGCCCACGCCCAGCGGGCCCGGCGGATGATGACGATCAGGGTGGCGCTCAAGAGAGGCACCGCGATCTCGAGGGCGGGCAGGTTGTGGACCAGGTTGAAGCCTTCGGAGGCGTGCATCAGGAGGCTCCCCCCGCATCCGGACCGGCTTGCGTAGCGGACTCGGAGTCCTCATCTGAGTCAGCCTCCGGACCCGCTTCAGCCTCCGCCTGCGCCTCGACGGGCGCGATCTCACCCCCGGGACCGGCCGCGGTCTCGATCAGGCCGATCTCGTCCTCTTCGATCGTTCCGTAGGCGTCGCGGATGCGCACGATCAGACCCAGCGCGAAGGCGGTCGTGGCGACGGCCACCACGATCGCGGTCAGCATCAAGACGTGCGGGACCGGATTGGAATAGATCTCGATCCCCTCGGCGAAGATCGGGGCCGTACCCCCCCGCACCTTGCCCATGGAGACGAAGAACATGATCACCGAGACCTGGAAGATGTTCAGACCGATGACCTTCTTGACCAGGTTTCCCTTCGAGATGACGGTGTACAGCCCGATCATCATCAGGACGATGACGACCCAGTAGTGGATCAGCCCGGCCAGTTCAGCCATCACTGGCCTCCCGGCGCCAGCCCGCGAAGAGGAAGAAGATGGTGGCCATCACCGCCGCTACGGTGATGCCGACCCCCAGTTCAACCAGCAGGATCCCCAGGTGCTGGCCGTGGACCGGATCGTGGGCCAGCACGCTGTAATTGAGGAAATCGCCCCCCTTGAGCATGGCGGCGATACCGACCGAACCGTAGAGCAGCACTCCCAGGGAAATGAAGATCTGCAGCACGCGCGGCCGGAAGACCCGGCGGGCCCGGTCCAGCCCGAAGAGCAGGGCGTAGAGAATGATCCCGGCTCCGAAGATGACCCCGGCCTGGAACCCGCCCCCGGGGCCGTAATCACCGTGGAACTGCACGTAGAGGGCGAAAAGCATGATCAGGGGAATGAGCAGCTTGCCCACCGCGCGGGGGATGACGTGGCGGATCATGCGTCATCTCCCGGCAGAGTACCGTCCGAAGCGTGACGCAGGCGCCGGCGCACCCCCGGCGAGCCTCCGAGCAGGAGAATGACCCCGATGGCGGCGGTGAAGATCACCGTCGTCTCCCCCCAGGTGTCATAACCCCGGTAGGAAGCCAGGACCGAGGTGACCTCGTTGGGAATGCCGATTTCGACCGGGGAGTCCTCGATGAAGCGGGGTGCCATATAGTGATGAATGGGAGCCTCGGGATCGCCGTAGCGCGGCATGTCGAGGGTGCCGTAGACGAGCACGGCGCCCGTGAAGAGGACCGCCAGCAGGGCCAGGGGCCGGGGACGGTTGTATTCGGGTTTCTCGCGCCGGACGGTAAGGGCCAGGGTGCCGAGCATCAGAATGGTCGAGATCCCCGCTCCGACCGCGGCTTCGGTGAAGGCCACATCCACCGCATCCATGACGGTGAACAGCGTGGCCGAGAGCAGGCTGAAGATCCCGGCCAGCATCACCGCCGCAAAGAGATCACGCAGGCGCACCACCGCCACGGCCACCGCCGCCAGGAAGATGAAGAGAACGATGTGGACGACCATGATCATCGCTCCTCACCTCCCTCCGCGGCCCCGGGGCTCCAGGGCGGCAGGCCGTCGAGCCAGGCCGCCTTGGCGAGCAGGTGACTCGAGAGGGGGCTGGTGAGCAGCAGGAAGAAGAGAATCATGACCAGTTTGATGAAGACCAGGAAGGAACCGGATTGCAGCATCAGCCCCAGCAGGATCAGCCACGAACCGAGGGTGTCGGTCATCCCGGCGGCATGGATACGGGTGTAGAAGTCGGGCAGGCGCACCAGACCGATGCCGCCGATCACAACGAAAAAGGCGCCCGAAATCAGGAGGACCCAGCTGAGGATGTCGAGCAGGGTCGCCATGCTCAGTAGACCTCCTCGGTATCGGGCTTTTCCATCCCCGCCAGATCGCCGAATCGCACGAACTTCATGGCCGCCATCGTGCCCAGGAAGTTGATCAGGGCGTAGACCATGGCCAGATCGAGAAACTCGGGCCGCCCGGTCAGGAAGTTGAAGAGCGCGATCACCAGCACCGTCTTGGTGCCGAAACTGTTCACCGCCAGGATGCGGTCGAAAACGGTCGGCCCCAGGAAGGCCCGCAGCAGGGTCAGGACCATGCAGACCAGCAGGGCGGCCATGGCGGCTCCGAACATGGAGAGCATCAGGCCAGGCCCTCCATGCGGGTGACCTGGGAGTCCATCTCACCCTCCAGCAGTTCCTCGGCGGCTTCGGAGGCGATGGCGTGAACCACGATCCGGTCGGGGTGAACCCGGATCGAAACGGTGCCGGGGGTCAGGGTAATGGAGTTGGCGAACAGCACTCGCCCGAGGTCGGTCTTCTGCGTGGTGGGGGCCTCGATGATGCGGGGGGTCAGGTCGGGGCGGCGGCTGAGCACCCGCCGGGCCACATCGAGGTTGGCCTGGAAAACCGCCCGGGCCAGCCAGGGCACGTAGCGCACTGCTCCCCACAACATATGAGTCGGCATCGCCTCGGAGTCGAGAGTGCCCATCCGCCAGCTGAGCAGCACCACGAAGGCGCACGATATGATCCCGAAGCTGATGAGCAGGGGGGTGTAGTGCCCTGAGGCAAGCGACCAGAGAATCAGGAGAAAGAGGAAGAGTGAGAGGGTCAGTCTGAGGGGATGTCGTTCCAGAATCATCGAATGTCGGGATCTCGGCTGCCGCACCTCACGGTGTCATGTCTTGTCTGGCTGACCGGGCGAAACCGCCGGGACCAGGGGCACCGCCCTCCGTTCGCCGGGACAGTATAGGCAATTCGTATCGGAGATGGGTACGCTCAATTTACCTCCGGTTCATCCGGGGATTCCTCCCCCGCCTCCTCATCTGCTTCACTCTCGACTCCCGAGCCCGACTCATCTTCCGCTGATCCTGCGAATGGATTGATGGCCCGTTTTTTCTGCCACTCTTTGAGCTGGGCGTCGAGTCCGGCGTGTTTCTCGGCTTTTTTCTTCTGGTACTCACCCCCGTCGAAGAGAGTGTCCATCTTCTCCTGCTTCTCCCGGGTGCGCTGGCGGAAGGCGTCGATTTCTTCCTTCATGGCGCCGCCCGAGCCGTCACGGGGCAGTTCCTCGAGGGCGGTGTGATCGTCCACTTCGATGCGGGTATCGAAAGGGGTGGTGTGGATCTTTACTATGCCATGGCTCTCCAGGGCCCGGGCCACCGCTCCCACCACCTCGTGCGAAATTCCGAGCAGGGTGCCGATCTCCTCCATGGTCGGCGGCCGCCCCCCGCGGTGCTCGAGCACCCGGGTGGCGGCCACGATCAGATGTCCATTGAAGTAGTCGGGTGTGATCTCCCTGGTTCCCACGTCGTTCTCCCGATCGTTGGTCCGCGGCCGGTTGGCGCTGCAACCGCCCGCCGACGGCGTGTCCGGTCGCGGAGCTGTTCTGCCGTCTCTGGCGCCATTGTAGGGCACTCATGACCCGCCGGAGCAAGCGGAACCTGGCGCCCTGCCACGCAACAGGTGTCACATGGCATGACACGAGAGCCTTCCCCCTTGACGACCGCATCCCGGGCCTGCTTTGTATCGGGCATGGCCAACCCCGAAGCAGCAGGCACGGGTGTCTCCGAGTCGGTCGGGGATTACCTGAAAGCGATCTGGATCCTGGGGGAGGACGAATCGGTCTCGACCCGGGATCTGGCCGAACGCCTGGGGGTGTCGGCGCCCAGCGTCTCCGAGATGCTGTCCCGACTCCACGAACTCGGCCTGGTGCACCACGAACGGTACTACGGCGCGACCCTGACCGCCGAAGGAACCGGGATCGCACTCCGGCTGGTCCGCCGACATCGCCTGATCGAGACCCTGATGGTCGAACACCTGGGCTACAGCTGGGACGAGGTTCACGCCGAGGCCGAAGTTCTCGAGCATGCCGTTTCCGACCGCTTCGTCGAGCGGCTCGACGCGCTGCTCGGTCGCCCGACCCACGACCCGCACGGCGATCCGATCCCATCGGCCGAGGGAACCCTGCCGCAGACCCCGAGCCGGCGACTGTCTCGCGCCGCGCCGGGAAGCCGTTTCCGCATCTCCCGTCTACTGACTCAGGATTCGGAGCACCTGGCCGAACTGGCCGAACGGGGTTTGAAGCCGGGGGTCGTCGTCGAGGTCGCGGCCGTGGAAGAACCGGCTGCCGAAGAGGACATCCCCCCCGGCATCACCCTGGTGACCGCCGTCGGACGGGTGTCACTTTCCGGCCGGCTGGCCGACCTGATCCGGGGTGAAACGGTCGAATAGCACCTGCCGGCCGGCAGCGAAACGCCGGTTGTCTCAGTCTTTCTTGAGAACGAAACTCCCGGTTTCGACCATCTCGCTCTCCATGAACACTTCCATCTCGCCCCGCAGGTGCCCCTCCTCGATCCGGCCGGTCATATGCACATCGTAGATATCGAGGCTTACCCAGAAGCTGCAGCCGGTGCCCTCGAAGGTCTGGCGGTAGATCGATCCCTCCATGACCATCCCCTCGAAATCCACCGCCGCGCGGCCGGTGTACGACTCCCCGGCCCGCTCCAGCGTCAGGACGACATCCCCACCCCCCATACTGATCGAAAAGGGCCCCTTCCAGGTGCCGGCGAAATCCGCCTCGGGCACAGCCGCCTCCCGGGCGGGGGCGGCGCCGCTCCCGGCCGTCGAGCCGGCACAGCCGGCAATGAGCCCGACGGCAAGGAGAACGCAGATACCGGATACAACTACCATCCCCGTGGTCATCTTCCTTCGTCCAGACATCATGCGCCTTCCTTTGTGCATACTGTCAGAGCCTGATTTCACCGACGGTCACGACAAATCCACTGGCAGCTATGGTGAGCGACCGGGCCAGCGTAGTTCTGGAGAAACTGAGCCCGGCAAGTGTATCATTCAATCCCGAATCGTGACAGGAGAACCTGTCCCCTGCCGGACGATCGGGAATGTGGGTTCCGAAGAGAGGGGGAATTGGTGAGGGAAAACCGATGGCGATCGGTCCTCGATCGGGCGGTGCGGATCCACCAAACCAATGACGTGTGGCAGATGGGGGCGGCACTCTCGTTCTATGTCATGATCTCCTTTGTCCCGCTGGTTTATTTCTCGTTCATGCTGCTCGGAGCGGTGCTCGGCGACGATGCCGCCCGGAACGATATCTTTTTAACCCTTGTCTCTCTGACCGGAGAGAGAATTGCTCAATCCATCCAGAGCATCGTCGCCGCAGCTTCATCGGGCTCAGGCTGGGGATTCTCTATTTTCGGTATCATGATTCTGCTCTATTCAGCCTCATCCATGTTCAATCTCCTGCGCCGAACCCTCAGCCGTCTCTGGGGTCTGACAACCGGCAACAACCAGGTCAGGGATATCGTTATCGGTCGCTGGTTCTCAATGCTCTTCACTCTCGTGATCGAGCTCTGCCTGATCGTGCTCTTCTTTCTCCAGGCTGTTTCAACCATCATCCTTTCGCTTGCCGCCGCCGCGGTACCGTCCCTCTCGGATACCATCACCACCATCGGGGATATATCCGTGTCCTGGATCACCGCCTGGTTCTTCATCCTGCTCATTTTCCGAGTTCTCCCCAGCGGCCGGATGAGATGGCGGATCATTCTTCCCGGTTCGGCTGTGACCGCCACCCTGTTCGTGCTCGGGAAGATCCTCCTGGGAATCTACTTCAGACAAAGCACCACGATCACCACTCTCTACAGTGCGGCCGGATCACTGCTGGTACTGATGGTATGGGTTTTCTATATCGCTCAGACGTTCTATCTGGGAGCTACGGTTACCGCAGCCTGGGCAAATCTCACGCAGGAACAGACCTGAATCCCGGCCGCCGCCGGAGCCCTGCTCTGAGTCCCGACGGCCCTGGAACCGAATGCCGACGATCTCAGGAACAGCCGCTGGTGGCGCCGCAGTTCAGGCACTTGTAGCACGAACCGCTGCGGACCATGATGCTGCCGCAGTTGTAGCAGGAGGGGGCGTCGGCCTGTGACTGTACCAGCGACAGGTCGCTGACATCGGCGTCGGGGGGAACGAAACCCGCACGCGGTTCGTCATCCAGACCGGCGGTCGACGGATTTTCCTGTCCGGCCGCTTCGGTTTCCTCATCCGCCTCGATTTCAGTGTCGGAGTCGGATGGTTGGGCGGCGGTGTCGGCCGCCTCATCCGGTTCCTCTTCTCCCGTCTCGATCGGCGCCGCAGGAGAGAGGAATTTCAGCGCCAGCCAGCGGAAGACGTAGTCGATGATCGATTTCGCGATCGGTATTTCGCGGTTCTGGGTGAATCCGGCCGGTTCGAACCTCATGTGGCTGAACTTGTTCACCAGTGCTTCGAGCGGCACGCCGTACTGCAGAGAGATACTGGCCATGGTGGCGATGGTGTCCATCAGGCCCGAAATCGTCGAGCCTTCTTTGGCCATGACGATAAAGATCTCGCCGGGGGTACCGTCCTCGTACATGCCCACCGTAATGTAGCCTTCGTGGCCGGCCACGGTGAACTTGTGGGTCACGGCCCGGCGCTCCTCGGGCAGCCGGCGCCGGATCGGCCGCCCCGTGTCCGTCATCGTTCCCGGTGCCGGGGGGGGCGGCGCGGCTGCGGTTCCACCCTCCCTGGTCACGTTCAGGGGCTGGGTGCGCTTGCACCCGTCGCGGTAGACAGCCAGGGCTTTCAGACCCAGCCGCCAGCCTTCGACATAGGCCTTCTCGATATCCTCCGGGTCGGCCTCGTGGGGCATGTTGACCGTCTTCGAGATCGCTCCCGAAAGAAACGGTTGTACGGCGGCCATCATCCGGATGTGTCCCATCCAGTGGATCGAGCGCACTCCTCCGGCCGGCTTGAAAGCGCAGTCGAAGACCGGTAGATGTTCATCGATCAGTCCGGGGGCGCCTTCGATGGTGTCGGAGTCGTCGACGTACTCGACGATCTCCCGGATCGTATCGGGATCGTACCCGAGCTGTTCGAGGGCCAGCGGAACGGTCCGGTTGACGATCTTCAGCATGCCTCCACCGACCAGTTTCTTGTACTTGACCAGGGCGATGTCGGGCTCGATGCCGGTGGTGTCGCAGTCCATCATGAAGGCGATTGTTCCGGTCGGCGCCAGCACGGTGACCTGGGCGTTGCGAAAACCGTGCTTCGCCCCGGCTTCGGCGACCTCGGCCCAGATCTCGCGCTGGGTTGCGAGCAGCTTTTCCCCGTTCTTTTCGCCCCCGATCCGTCCGGCGGCCTCGCGATGCCGGTCGATCACCCGCAACATCGCCGACTCGTTCTCCGGATAACCTTCGAAGGGGCCGTGGCTGGCCGCCAGACGGACACTGGTCAGGTAGGCGGCGCCGCTCATCAGACTGGTCACCGCCGCCGCGAAGGAGCGCCCCGCATCCGAATCATACGCCAGCCCGCGGCTCATCAGCAGCGCCCCGAGGTTGGCATAGCCCAGGCCGAGGGGACGGAAGGCATGGGAATTGGCGGCGATCTGCCCGGTCGGGTAGTGGGCGTTATCGACGATGATCTCCTGCGCCAGCAGGGTGATGGTCACCGCCTGAACCAAGGCCCGGGCGTCGAAACCGCCCTCCGCGGTTCTGAACTTCATCAGGTTCAGGCTGGCCAGATTGCAGGCCGAATCGTTCAGGAACATGTATTCCGAGCAGGGATTCGAGGCGTGGATGCGGTCGGTCGCGGCACAGGTGTGCCAGTCGTTGATGGTGGTGTCGTACTGGATGCCCGGATCGCCGCAGATCCAGGCCGCCTCGGCCATCCGGGTCAGGATCTCACGGGCCGATACGGTCTCGATCTCCTCGCCGGTGGTGACCAGCCGCAGGGGGTAGGATTCATCGTTGGTCCAGGCGTGCATGAATTCATCGGTCACCCGGACGGTATGATTGGCATTCTGGAAGAAAACGCTGCCGTAGGCCTCGCCGTCGAGAGAACTGTCATAGCCGGCGTCGATCAGAGCCCAGGCCTTCTTCTCCTCATGAGCCTTCGAGGCGATGAAGAGCCTGATATCGGGATGGTCGGCGTTCAGGATCACCATCTTGGCCGCCCGTCGGGTCTTGCCCCCCGACTTGATCACCCCGGCGAAAGCGTCGAAACCCTTCATGAAGGAAACCGGCCCCGAGGGCGTGCCTCCGAAGGAGAGTTTTTCGCACGAACTGCGCAGGGGGGATAGATTGGTTCCCGTTCCGGAACCGTATTTGAAGAGCATCCCCTCGGTTTTGGCCAGGTCGAGGATCGACTCCATGGTGTCCTCGACCGAATTGATGAAGCAGGCCGAACACTGCGGCTCTGTCTCGATCCCCAGGTTGAACCAGACCGGCGAGTTGAAGGCCATGTACTGGTTCAGGGTCAGATGAGTCAGTTCGGCCTCGAAGGCCTCGGCGTCGTATTCGTCGGCGAAATACCCTCCCTCGCGACCCCATCGGGTGATCGTGCCGACCACCCGGTCGATCAGCTGACGGACCGAGTTCTCGCACGGACGGTCTGAGCCCGGACCGGCGAAGTATTTCGAAACGACAACGTTGGTGGCAAGTTGAGACCAGCTCTCCGGTACCTCGACATCTTTCCGTTCGAAGATGGTCTCGCCCCGGCTGTTGGTGATCGCCGAGTCGCGCCGCTCCCAGGTGACGGTCTCATAGGGGTGGGTACCGGGGGTGGTGAAGACCCGCTCGATGGTGATCCCGTCGCGCGGGGCCAAGGCGAATCGGCTCTGCTCGAAGGTCTGCCGTCGTTCCTGCGCCCTACGGCTCCGCGCCTGAATACTCATGCCCGTCCTCCCCTTCCGTCGGTCGTCCGTTCCCCGCCCTTACTTGTCCTGGCCGCACCGGGAAAAGCGCCCCAGCACCGGAGGCGGATTTTCCACGGACTTTCGACCATAACACAATATGTTGTATGTGCAAGTTAAAATTTGCACAATTTATTGATTAATTGCGTCTTCACAGGTCCTCTCGACAGCCCCGAACCATCGCCACCCGGAGCCCGCGTCGGGGTCTGCCGCTATCGTGAGGGAACCATGGTGAGCCACCCGCACATATCCCGGCCGGCCGGCGGGCCCGAGGCATCCTCTCTCAGTCTACCCTTCTCCGCCGATCTCGAACAGAAGATCCTCTCGGCCCTGCGACGCGATGCCGGTGCTGAGGCAACCTGTCTCTGGCGTCGGGTCGAAGCGGGGATGCGTCTGGACGCCGCTTCACCCGCCGATCTGCCCTGCGGCGAGATCATCAAGACGCCGGGCGGAATCCTCGGCGAGGTCGCCGACAGCGGCGCCATGCGTCTGTTCGGTCCCGGGAGCGGTAGCCTGCAGGGGGACGCGATCCCCCTTCTCGGCGAGCGCCTGCCGGCCGGCCCGACCGCTCTCCTGCCCCTCTCCGGGGCAGGCATTCCCGCCGCCGCCCTGGTTTCGATGCACTGGACGCACCTGCCGTACGGGGCCGAAGACCGCCTGTTCGCCTGGTCCCGATGGGCGCGGCTTCTCGAAACCCTGCCGGCGGCGCCGGTTCCACCGGCCCGGGTCGGGAGTCCATCACCGGCGGCCGAAGGGGGTGGCTGGCCGGCGGCTGGAGAGAGTCTGCCCTTTGCCGCGGGAGCCCTGGCCCGCCGCATGCGCGAGCGACTCTCAGCCGTTCTGCCCTCTCTTCATCGGGCCATCGGCCTGACCGACAAATCGGCTCCCGCTCTGCGATTTCTACTCTATGTCGAGGAAGGTCTCGACCGGACCTTCCACCTGCTGGCCCGCCTGGCCGCTTTCTCGGGCTCTGCTCCCCTGCTGGTCGAAACGATGAGCCTGGCCGATTGTGCGGCCGAGACCATCCGCCGTCTCGAACCGGAGCGCCCGTCGGGGGTTCGGCTCACAGCCGAGATCCCCCGCGGTCTGCCCGCCATCGTGGCCGACCGGGTACAGGTGACCGACGCTCTGATAGAGGTGACCCGCAACGCCCTGGAAGCGGCCCCCGACGGTACCGCGGTCTCAGTGGAGTGTGCCGCCGAACCGGACGGGATCACCGTGACGATCCGCGACGAGGGGCCCGGTATGACGGCTGAGGTCCTCGAACGGGCCGTGCATCCCTTTTACAGCACCCGGCACCCTTCCCGTCACGCCGGTCTCGGTCTGGCGACCGTCCAGGGATGCGTGGACCGTCATGGAGGTACCCTGTCGATATCCTCGGGTGTGGGGCAGGGAACGCGGGTACGGATCTGGTTCCCGGTACGCCCCGAACCGCCGGCGGAGTGAAAGCGGCTCAGCTCCGGCTTCCGAGAAGCTTCTCGATCACTTCGGTCAGGGTGGCGGTGCCTTCGCGCTTGCTGATGTGGGCCGCTGCGGCCCACGACCAGAACTGCTGCCGGTACTTGCGGGAGCGGGAATAGACGATCAGGGGCACCTCGGGATGATCGAGATAAAGCTGGGCGAGCAGGCGTACGCCCTCGGGCAGGTCGGTGGGCCGTCCCCTGATCGCGGCCATCAGATCGAGGATGAAGAGGCTGGGAACCCGCTCGCGCAGATAGGCGTAGGTGGCGGCGGTGTCACGGACCCGGTCGGCGGTGTGCCCTTTCTTTTTCAGAACCCGTATGAGCTCGTTGGCCGCCGTGTCTTCTGAATCGATAACCAGGATATGGGCCATGGAGCGATCCGCGGTTCCCTTCGGCTACTCCCCCGGATTCCGGGCGGGATGGGCCTTTTTGGTTTCGATCGCACTGGCGAGATCGACGAGAGTGGTCCGCCGGAAGTAATCGAGCACGGCGGTCCGTACGCCTTTCCACATGTTGTGCAGCGGGCAGGGATTCTCATCGGAACACTCGGCCAGACCCACGGCGCAGTGATCGTAGTTGGAGAGATCGTCGAGAGCTTCGACGATATGGTACAGCGTGATCTCGCCGGCGGGACGGGCCAGAGCGAAACCACCGGTCGGTCCCTTATACGAGGAAAGCACTCCCGATTTGGCCAGGGTCTGCATGATCTTGGCCAGAAAGTGGGGGGGGAGGTCTTCCTTCTCGGCAACATCCTTGATGGGCACCGCCGTTCCTTCGGGCTTGCGGGCGAGGTAGGTCAGGGCCCGTATCGCATATTCCGTCGAACTCGAGTAAATCACAGGCTTTTCTACACGGCTCCGGGGGTTGAACCGGAACCCTGAACCAGGGCCTCCGGTATTTCGGACAGATTTCTCGTTTTTTGCTTATACAAAGCTGCCGCATACGGCGTCAAGGAGTTTCGGACCTCCAGGTATGGAATTGCGGGCCCGGGCGCCGCACCGCCGAGGTTCAGGCGCCGGCGTCCTCGTTGAGCTCGCGGACCACCTCCACCAGGCGGTCATGGATGTCGGGCAGAGCATCGGCCACCCGGCTCCAGTTGGGAATCTCCGAGGTTCCGGAGGGTTTCGATTTGAACTCTTCACCGCCGATCTGAAGCGCCTGAGCGAAGGTCTCGACCGCCAGACCTTCTTTGTGACGGTCGTAGATGAGACCGTTGAGAACGGCATCACCGGCGCACTTGCGGATCGTGTCCTGGGCGTGGCGCAGATAGGCGGCGTGCAGGCTGCGGAAGAGCCCCTCTCCGAAAGATATGCCCTCGCTGGCGAGGGTATGAAAGATGCTCTTGGAGATGTCGACGCACATCTTCATCAACCCGGCCCCCGGATCGCCCTGCGACAGGGGCTGGTGCTTGTGCTCGTATATGTCGGCCAGATCGACCTGGCAGATCCGCTTCGGGTTGACGTTGCGGTAGACCTCGGCCAGGGTCGCCACCTCGAGACCCCAGCCACCCGGGATCCGGATCAGGCGGGCCAGGTCGCTGGTCATGGCCACCTCCCCCGCCAGGGGGTACCGGAAATCGTCGACGTAGGTCAGGAAGGGCTGATGGCCCAGCAACTGGATCAAAGCCCGCACCACCGGCGTGATAAAGAGCCGGGTGACCCGGCCGTACATGCGGTCGGTAACCCGGGCGTAGTACCCCTTGACGAACTCCAGTCCGAGGTTCCGGTTCAGGGCGGGGTAGACCAGCCGGGCGAGCAGGCCCCGGTCGTAGGAGAGAATGTCGCAGTCGTGCACCGCGATGACGCTGAATTCGGCCGAGCCGAGGATGTAACCGTACGCGAGCCAGACAGCCTGTCCCTTGCCCGGCTCGCCGACGAAGAGACCGATATCCTCCATGGCGTGCAGGACATCCTGAACGCCGGGGGCATCGATCCAGATGATGCTGACCTTCTGCGGCAGTGCATTCATGAATTCTCGGGCATGAGCGAACTGCTCTGCACCGGCCCGGCCCAGGGCCAGGACGATCTCGTCGATATAGGTCGCCCCGGTGAGCTGTTCCACGATCCGGGGCAGGGCCGGCCGTTCGAACTCGGAATACAGAGCCGGCAGGACCAGAACCAGACGATGGCTCTGGCCCAGGCGCTCGAGTTCGGTTTCGAGTTCTTCCAGATCGCGGTGGCCGAGTTGATGATAGGTCGCGATGACCCGACTCTGATAGAAATCACCCATGAGAGAAAACCTCCCCTTCCGGTCCGGGGGATCGGTCCTGCGGCCCGAACGCAAACCCCGGCGAACAGATCATGATGATGACCGACTCAGAAGGAAGGGTAAAGATCAATCCCCGAGGGCGTCGAGCCGGGCCGAAACGGCGACGGCCCAGCCGGCCGGGCCGATTCCGTCGACCCGCTCGAGCCCGGCGAGACGAAAGAGAGAAGCGTGCGTGCCGTCGGGGCGGGCGATGAGCACGGGGTGATCCACGACGGCGAGCATGTCGCCGTCGTTGGGGGCGTCTCCGAGAGCCATGGTGAGCGGCGGTGGCTCGCCCGCCGCGAGCGAGCGGCGGTACGCCTCGATCAGGAAACGGACCGCGGTGCCCTTGTTGTGGACACCGAGCAGGTGGAAAAAACGCCCTCCGAGCAGACAGGTCAGACCCCTTTCCCGGGCTCGCATCTCGAGTTCGGGAAACAGGGCGATCCGTTCGTCCGGGGTCAGCATCCGGCCCTCGCGCAGCAGCAGGAAGGGTTCCGAGAACTCCCGGTCGGCGGCCGCAGCGGCTGCGGCGGATCCCAGACCGGTCCGCTCGGCGACCTCTTCGGTCGTCATGGCGCTCAGGGACCGGTTCTCGACCCCCAGGCCGGAGAGAACGTCATCGAGACCTGCCACGAGTTCTGCCCGGGGGGTACCGGACACGACCCGCAGGTAGCCGTCACGGGTGTCGGCAGGGATATCCCGTTCGCCGGCCAGGGATCCGGCGGCCGAGGCGACGGGATCGGTTACCGGCACCCAGATCGCCGCCCCGTTCTCGACGGCGAAGGGAGCCTCGAGCCCGAGCCGGGAGCGCAACCGCACGATCTCGACCGCCGACTTGCTGGTCACGGGGATGACCGGCACGCCCAGCCGCCGGCAGCGCTCGAGGGCACCGGTCGCCGGCCCCGGTTCGTAGGTCGCAAAATCGATCAGGGTCCCGTCCACATCGGTAAAAATCAGCAACCGCATGGTCATCATCTCCGGGGGCGGATACGTTTTTCTCACTGGTACCGGTCGGCACCCCTGTCAGCAGAAAAAAAAGTGCTCCCGGTGCCCGCCGACAGGAGTACAGTGTAACCAACCAGAACCCATGCACAACCGTCCGTCACGGCATATCGTCCGGCGCTCGGCGCCGCTGGCCGCTTCGGCCCTGCTCGCCGCGGTCCTGCAGCTGACCGGTGCCCTGGCCCAGCCGCAGGAACCCGGACGATCCAACCCCAACCGTCACCGCGAATACCCCGACACCCCCCTGGCCCGGCGCCTGCGCGCCGTCGATCCCCATGCCTTCGAGTTCGCCGTGGCCCACAAACCTCTCCTCGAGCAGGTCCGGGCCACCCGCCGGGCGATTGCACGGGGAGCGATGTCGATCGCCTCAGCAGAAGCGGCCGGGAGGGCCACGGCCGTGGCCGACTCCTTCCGCTATCCCGTGATCGTCGGACGCTTCGCGCCCCCCAACGATTGGGCCGGTCACGATCCGGCCGAACTCGCCGAGCGTCTCTTCGCTCCCGGCCATACCGGGGACGATCACACCGGTTCGCTGCGGGATTACTACGAGGCCGTCTCTTTCGGCCGGGTCATCATGCAGGGCGATGTCTTCGGTTACGCCCAGGTCGATTCGGCCGCCGATTACTACCGCGACAACAACGGCGACAGTGTCGACGACCACTTGCTCGAGTGGATCGATCAGGTCGTGGCGGCGGTGGACGACAGTGTCGATTTCAGCCGGTACGACGTGAATCCGAAAGACGGGTTCGTCGACGTCCTGATCCTGGTGCACAACCTCAAGGGCTACGAGTGTACGAGCATCAACCCGGTCGCCAAGGGCTACTGGTCGCACCGCTGGGCCTACCACTGGGCCTCGGCGGCGCTGCGCGGCACGTATGCCTATCTCGAAACCGATGACGAAGACGGTTTCGGCGGCCATGTCAAGATCAGGGACTACGTCATGCAGCCGATGCAGAACTGTGCCACGCGAGAGGGCACGTCGGGCCTGATCGACGTCGGCGTGTTCGCCCACGAGATGGGGCATGCCTTCGGCCTGCCGGATTACTACGATATCGACGGCGCAGACTCGGGGGGCGAGAGCGAGGGCCTGGGCGAATGGGCCCTGATGGCCAGCGGAAACTGGAACCGCACTTTCAGCCCGGCGGCCATGTGCGCCGTTTCACGCTACGAACTCGGCTGGTACGAAGACCTGATCGAACTCGACGCCACCGACGCCGTCGGCCTACACCTGCCCGATGTCTATCGCACGGGTACCCTCGTGCGGTTGCACTCGAACGCCATGGAACCGGACGAATATTTCCTGGCCGAGAACCGCCAGGCGTATGGTTTCGACGCCTGGCTGCACAGCCCCGGCCTGTTGATCTACCACATCAACGACGGGGTCACGACGGTCAACACAAATCCCCTCGACCTGCGCTGGGCGCTCGAACAGGCCGACGGTCTCTTCCACCTCGAAGCCAACGTCAACCGCGGAGATGCCGGCGATCCGTGGCCGGGCGTGACCGGCAACACCCATTTCTGGGCGGGTGGGGTGCCTGCCAGTACCACCCGCAGCGGAGAGGATAGTAACGTCGAGGTCGTGCTGCAGAGCCCGAGCGCCGACACCATGGCGGTCGATATCTTCACCACCCCCAGTTTCGCCCTGAACGCCCCGACCGTCGGAGCGCTCCTGGCCGAGACCCGGCCGCAGCTGGCCTGGGACGCTTACAGCCCCTCGGCCGGGTGGGGCGGCGTCAGGTACGAGGTCGAACTCGATACCAGCCGGACCTTCGCCACCGCAGCGCGGGATACGGCGAGCGGCACCGGCCTCGTCTGGGCCTCGGCTCTGACCGAGGGGGTACTCTGGCACTGGCGGGTGTCGGCCTTCGATGACACCGGACACCGGCGGGTCAACAGCGGAGGACCGGGGTCGTTCACGGTCGATGCCACCGCTCCCGACCTGACCCTCGGCATCCTGCGCAATCCCGTTCTGAGCGACCATCTCGATCTCATCCTGGTCGGCAGCGAGCCGCTTTCCGGTTCCAGCATGACGGTTGACGATACCCTCCTCGACCTGGTCGGGATCGCGCGTACGGGCGCGTCCATCATGCGGGCCGACATCGTCCTCACCCCCGGTCAGCACCTCATCCGGGCCGCCGGGACCGATGCCGCCGGGAACGCCGCCTCGGTCGAGGCGACCCTTTCCGTCGCGCTGGCGACCGCGGGACGGCCCTTCGCCCTGGTTTCAGCCGACGGTCGCTTCACCTCCCGGGCCGGAGCTGGAGCCGTGTACCGGAACGCCCCCTTCGCCCTGCTCGAGAGCGATGACCGGTATACACTCATCGTTCCCGAACGGGTGCCCGGACGGACGCTCGAAATCGTCATGGACTGGACTTCCCGGTCGATCCCGGCCGGCCGAACGCCCGTCATCTGGCGCGAGAGGCAGGGGGTGTGGGAGGCGCTGGAAACCGCAGTCGATCTCTCGGCCGGCACGGCCACCGCCCTGGTCGAGTCCGAGGGCACCTTCGAACTGCGCTTCGAGGATTCGACCTTCCCGCCCCGGCCGGCACAGACCGATCTCGAACCACCCTGGCCCAACCCCTTCAATCCGAGCACCCGGCTCGCTTTCAGTCTGCGATCGGGGAGCGAGGTTCGACTCACGATCGTGGATGTGCGCGGGCGGACGGTATGCGTGCTGGCTGACGGCTACCGCGCCGCCGGCCGTCACCTGGTCCGCTGGGACGGCACCGATGCGCACGGCCGCCGGGTGGCCAGCGGGATCTATCTGGCCGTGCTCGAAACCCGCACCACCCGTTTGACCCGCAAACTGACGCTGCTGCGATGATGAGCCGCCTCGCCCCGACAGCTCTGCTTCTGTTGACGATCGCAACCGTCGCCTGCGGGGGCGGTCCCGGGCCCGACCGGACCCCGCCCGACGCGCCCCGCGGCCTGATCGTTGTCGCCGGAGACGGGCAGGTCTCGCTCTCCTGGACGCCGTCCCTGGCCCGCGATCTCGTCTCCTACAGTATCTGGCGCCGGCCCGAGGGCCAGAGCGTTCACGAGCTGTGCGATGCCACGACCCGGACCGACGCCATCGTGGCCGGGCTGGAGAATGGAACCACGTACTGGTTTTCGATCTCGGCTGTCGACGAAGCCGGCAACGAAGGCGAGCGCTCCCGGGAGGTGAGCGCCACCCCCTACAACGCCGCCCTGCTGACCGAGCGGGGATGGAGCGCCTGGGAAGAGGGTGACTATGCCGGTGCCGCCGATCACTTTCAGGACGCTCTCAACGTCGATCCGGATTACGGCCCGGCCTATTCCGGACTCGGCTGGAACCTGCTGAAACAGAACGATCTGGCGACAGCCGCGTCCTATTTCGATACCGCCATCCAGCACCAGGCCGCCAGCACCGATGCCCGGGCCGGCGGAATCATCGTGTATCGCGAACTGCCCGGTCGTCTGACCAAGGCCCGGGTATACGGTACGCAACTGCTGGATCTGGATCCCCACTATGTTTTCCGTCACGACCCCGCCATCGACGCCGACCTGATCCGCCTGCTCCTGGCTCAGATCTATTTCCTGAGCGGCGAGGACTGGTTCGCTCACGCCCAGGATCTGATGAATCAGCTCGTACCGGGGAACGGGCTGGATTCAGCCGATCCGGCCAGCTGGGTCGTCGGGAGTGTGACCTACTCCACCTATCCGGCCGCCCTGCTGGCCCTGATCGAGTACGCCGGTAGCCTGTGAGGCGCCCTGAGCGGGACAACCCTGTGTCCCATATGGTACGTTTTGGGATCCATATCCCTCCCGTCAGGTTCTCCAGGCCCCGTACCCCCCGCTGTGTTTCCTCGACAAATTCCTGCTAAACAATAAAATAGAAATTTCACTCGACGCTCCTCGAGGTCTTCACCGCCATTGGCACACCAGTTGCGTTACTACGCCGGAGAGAGCTTCACCAAACACCCGTCCGATCCCTTTCATCCGCAATGGGACCGATCGGCCAGGGGTTCCGAGGGAGCATGATCATGGCCGGACACATTCTGAAAAATACGGACGACGGGCATCGCCCGGCATCGAGAGTTCCCGGGGGATTGTGGCTCGTTATTGCGGCCGCCACGATCATGGTCGGGACCCCCATCCGCACGGTGAGCGCGCAATCCCCCGGTCAGAACCGACAGGCGGAGCAGGTTCTCGAACAGGCCCGGGTGCTCTACGAGGAACTCCTTCCCCTGGCCCGGCGGATCGGCGACGACGCGATCCTGAGACGCCTGCAGACCCTGCGCAGCCAGTGGGTAACCGCCCAGGGGCACTACCAGGCCGGACGCCGGACCCAGGCCGAAGCTCTGGCCCGGCGTAACCACGACCAGCTCCGCCAGCTTTCGGCCCAGATCCGCCGCCTGGCTCAGCGCCTGCCCTATTTCGGGCGAATGGAGGAACGCAACTCTGAACTCCTGCAATTCCTGCGTGAAGGGCTCGGGGCAAACGCCCCACCCGAGGTAACCCGCCAGCTGACTCTCGCGAACAGTGCTTATCAGCGCTCGCTGCAGGCACGGCGGCAGGGCAACCTCCTGCAGGCCTTCCGTCTCATGGAACAGAGCGAGAACCTGATCCGCCAGGTACTGCGCCATATGGATCGTACCGGACTGACCCAGGAGGCCGTGCGCCGCGAACTCGACGACACCACCCGCCGGATCGAGCGGATCGAGGATACGCCCGATCTCGTCGAGACCGCTCGCACCGCCCTCGAGCGGGCCCGGGAAGCCCAGGCCGAGGCCGAACGCTTCTTCTCGGCCGGCGAGCTGCGTCAGGCTCTGGCCGGCACGCTGACCGCTCGCACCGCGGCCCGTCTGGCCGGGCGCCTGGCGATCGGAGTTCTGAATCCCGAAGCCGTGGCCACCGCCATCGCCCACGCCGAGGAACTGCTGGAGCTGCACTCAGATCTGGCCAGCCGTTCCGAGGCCGCCGTCCGCCGGCTCTGGAACCAGGCCGGCGAACACCTGACGGCAGCCCGGACACACCTCGAGAACGGCCGGCTCAGTCAGGGTCTGGCCGAAGCCCAGACCGCCGCCAAGCTCATACTGACCGCCGCCCGGCGCGCCGGCAGGGGCATGCCCCCTCCTTCGCCGGATGAATCGTAACCGGAGCGAACAGATCATGGGGGATCTGAGCTCACACATACGTCTGTTCTGTGTCCTGGGAGTGATGCTCATGCCCTCTGCTGTGTCGGCCCAGATATCCGACCAGACGTCGCTCGCAACGGCGGTGGATGCAGTACCGCCCCGTCTGCGACTCGAGTTGGGCACGGGGTACGATCTGTTCACCCACCACTACCGGGTTCTGAGCGCCGACACCGCAACCACCACCAGCGAGGGGAACATCCAGGCCAACCTTTTCTGGTCGCCGCTACGCACCGATGAGGGGGGGCTCGAACTCAGCAACCGCTTTTTCGGCGGACGCGCCTACCTCTGGAACAGCCTGGGGGCGGGCTGGCGGCACGACGGCTGGCAGGGACCGGGGGGAAGCGCCGACGTGCGCTGGGAGACCAAACGGTTCACCGACGGTGATATCGCCTACGCCAACGATCATGACGCTTTTTTCGGCACCCTGCGCGGGAGCTGGCGCTGGTCGGGGCAGCGGGCAGTACGGGCCCGGGTGAACGCCGAAGCCTGGGATTACGAACGCCACACGAGCTGGTTGTACGATACCCGTTCCTTACAGGGTGTTGCAGCCGCCCGGATCGGGGGATGGACCGGTCCGTGGGCCGAACTCGAACTTTCCGGCCGGCGTCAAAGCGTGCCCGATTCCACCCTGCTCGACCGGACCGAGGCCGGATTGCGGGCTACCGGCGGCTGGTTCTTCGACAGCGGCGACGAACTCGAACTCGGCCTCACTCTTGGACGGCGTGACTATCCGTCAGCCGGACCCCGCCCCGATTACGGGCACGTCGGCCTCGAAGGACGCGGCCGTCTGCGGCCCTTCTCGTCCTGGGGAGGATGGCTCGAAGCCCGGATCGATCGCTATGACTACGCCCGACAGACCATCGTCTACAATGACGCCACCGATCTGCGCCTGGCCGCAGGTCCGACCTGGCGTCCCGCCGAGGCGTGGGAGATTCGCTTCGGGGCCGGACTGGCCGGCCATCGGGCTACCACCTTCACCGACACCACCTGGCAGGACATCTTCGGTACCACCCGCATCGCCGATTCCTGGGTACAACCTTTTCTTTACAGCGAACTGAACCTGCTGACGCTCAACGGGTTGTGGGCTTTTCTGACCTGCGAAGCAGGCTGGCGCGACTATACCGCCGCCACCGATTGGGATAGTGATTTCCTCTACCTGGACCTCAGTGCTCTGGCCGAGATCCCGCTCGGTTCGAAGCTGGCCCTCCAGGTACTCGCGAACCTGACTCCGGAGAGTCATCGGGAACCGGAAGACAACAGTGTGACAAACTATCTCTCGGTCGATCTGCTCTACCGCTTTCATTGACCGGCGGCGGGCCCGACCGTTGGGAGCATGAAGAGAGGATGCCGACAATGAAGACCCGACCCCTGCACCGACTGGTCCCGCTGGCGGCTGTGATAGCCCTGCTGGCCGCCGGCTGCGACGAGAATCCCACCGCTCTGGACGAGGATCTCTCCGCCATCCAGGAACTGATCCTCGAAGAAGCCGACTTCTTCACCGCCGATCTCTTCGCCGCCGAGGGTGCCGAGGATCCCGACACCCCCCTGCCCGGCCGCCTGCTGGCCGACATCGTACCCTGGCGGTGGGGCCGGCAGATCATGGATGTCGAGCGCGACATCGACATCTCGATCGACGACTCAGCCGATCCGGCCGTAGCCACGGTGACCTGGAACGCCACCCTGACCGGCCTGTTCCACATCATCGATACGACCGGTACGGCCTACTCCAAAGACCTGGAGGACAACGCCGTCCGCTACGCCACCTTCGTGCGTTCGGGCGACACCAGCGGTCCCCGGCGCGGCTGGCGAATGGCTTCGATCAGCGGAACGACCGTCCTGAGCAATCCCAACACCGTTTCGATCACCGAAGCGCATCTGACTTCCTCGGGCGGTCTCGACACCACCTTCACCGACGTCAGCACGCTCGTCGACAGGGAAGATGTCCCTGTTTTCACCGCCCAGGATACGATCGAGGTCACCGTCACGACCGGTAATGAGGACGACATCGTCCTGATCCACTACCCCGCCTGGGCCTCGGGGCACAACAACCGTCACCACGTCCGCCGCCGGATGAGCAACAACGGCGACGGCACGTACTCCACCGGCTGGGTGACCCGCGGTCTGGTCTGGCGCAACGGACAGCTTCGCAATCCGGCCCGCCACGTCACGATCGAGGTGCTGAGCCGCACCACCATCTTCGACGACGTCGCTCCCTACGATTCGGTTGCCTGGAGCCTGGTGTACCGGGTGGCGGCGGCTGACGGCGGCTGAGCCCGACCCGTCGACACCACCTGCATCGCAGCGCCGCACAGGGCGTCCGGCCTGAAAAGCCGGGCGCCCCGTGTCGTAGAAGGAGAGCATGAGGAGATCGAATCCGGCGACCTGAACGGAGTTGACGTTGACCCTCACCCCCCGGGGGAGCTAGTTTCCGCACAGGGGTCCAGCCGCGCGGGCGCGGACCCGGACAATCCACTCCCCCGTCCCGGAATCCGCCGGGATCAGCTTATGGATGGTGCTCATGACCAGGCGCAGAGCCGTCACAATTCTCATCGTTGCCATATTCATTCTGCTGTTGCTGCGCGAAGTGACGGTGACCTTCCTGACCGACGCGTGGTGGTTCAGTGCGATCGGTTTCGCCAGCGTGTTCTGGAAGACGCTCGGCAGCCGGGTGGTCCTCTTCGTTCTCTTCGCGGCCGTATTCCTGATCTTCTTTTACGTCAACCTGTGGGCGGTGCAGAGGCGCGGCGGCGGCCGGTGGCGCGAGTTCTATTCCGACCTCAAGGTTCCGGGAGAGATCCTGGTCCGGGTTCGCCGGCTGGTCCTCATCGGCCTGGGAGTGGTGATTGCGGTCGGCCTGGGGGCCTGGGCCTCCGATCACTGGCTGGTCGTCCTGCAGGCTCTGAACGCCGAATCCTTCGGCGTCACCGACCCGATATACGGCAAGGACCTGGCTTTTTATGTCTTCACCCTGCCGCTGCTGACCTTCCTGAAACAGTGGTTCATCTTCGTGCTCGGCGTCACCGCCGCGGCCGTTCTGGTCGTCTACTGGGAGAGCAAGGCCCTGGGCTGGGCTTACGAGAAGCTCTATATCAGCCCCCGGGTGCGGCTGCACCTCATCTTCCTCGCCTCGCTGCTCTTCCTGCTGCTGGGGCTGCACTTCCAGCTCGAGATCTACAAACTGCTGTATTCCGAGCAGGGAGTGGTCTTCGGCGCCTCATACACCGACATCCACGCCGATCTGCTCGCCTACCGCGTTATGATCGGGCTCTCGGTGTTCCTGTTCGGCGCCATGGTCTACGGTCTGTGGCGCAAGGACGCCCGTATCCCCCTGTACGCCGTTGGGGCCTACCTGGTCGCCCTGGTGGTGATCACCGGCCTCTTCCCGGCCGCGGTGCAGCAGCTGGTGGTCGAACCCAACGAGGTCACCAAGGAGCGCCCCTACATCGAGCACGCCATCACCTACACCCGCTACGGCTACGGGCTCGACCTGGTGACCGAGCAGGACTTTCCCGCTATCCTCACCCTCGGGGCGGAGGATGTCGAGCGCTACCCCGGCACCTTCGAGAACATCCGCCTCTGGGACTGGCGACCGCTGAGGCAGACCCTGAGCCAGCTGCAGGAGATCCGTCTCTACTACCGCTTCCAGAATCCCGACGTGGATCGCTACACCATCCAGGATCGCTACCGCCAGGTCCTGCTGGCACCGCGCGAGCTCGATCCCGGCCAGCTCACCGCCCAGGCCCAGACCTGGGTTAACCGGCACCTGAAGTTCACCCACGGCTACGGGGTGGCGATGAGCCCGGTGAACGAGGTTACCCCCGAGGGGATGCCGGTCTTCTTCCTCAAGGACATCCCGCCGCGCAGCGAGGTCGGCCTCGAAGTCGACCGGCCCGAGATCTACTACGGCGAACTGACCTCCGACTACGTCCTGGTGCGCACCACCGAAGAGGAGTTCGATTACCCGCTCGGGGAGACCAACGCCTACTCGACGTATGAGGGCCGGGGGGGAGTACCGATCGGAGGGTTATTCCGCCGGCTGGTCTACGCCCTGAAATACGGCCAGCTCAAGCTGCTGATCTCGACTTACCCGACGCCCGAGACCCGATTGATGGAGAACCGCCGGGTCGAGGAACGCATCGCCAAGATCGCTCCCTTCCTGCGCTACGACGACGATCCCTACATCGTCGTGGCCGACGGACGCCTCTACTGGATCATCGACGCCTACACCGTGTCGAACCGGCTCCCCTACTCCGATCCGGCCCCCGGTGGATTGAACTACATCCGCAACTCCGTCAAGGTCGTGGTCGACGCCTACGACGGGAGCGTGACCTACTACCTGGCCGCTCCCGATCCGATCACGGGCACCCTCGGGGCCATCTTCCCCGATCTCTTCCGCCCGCTCTCGGAGATGCACGAGAGTCTGCGGGGGCACCTGCGTTACCCCCTCGGCATGTTCGAGCTGCAGGCCGATAAGTGGATGTCATTTCATATGGAGGATCCCGAGGTCTTCTACAACCAGGAGGACCTCTGGGTACGGGCGACCGAGATCTACGCCGGCTCGGAAGTGATCATGGAAGCCTACTATGTGGTCCTGAGCCTGGGCGAATCGGATGAGCCTGAATTCGTGCTCATGCTCCCCTTCACCCCCTCGGGGAAGAACAACATGGTGGCCTGGCTGGCTGCCCGCTGCGATCCCGCCCACTACGGCGAGCTGGTCCTCTTCAAGTTCTCCAAACAGGAGATCGTCTACGGCCCGATGCAGATCGAGGCCCGGGTCGACCAGGACCCCGACATCAGCGAACAGCTGACCCTGTGGAGCCAGCAGGGGAGCCAGGTGATCCGCGGCAATCTGCTCGTGATTCCGGTCGGCGAGAGCATCATCTACGCCGAGCCGCTCTACCTGCGGGCCGAGCGCAGCGATCTGCCCGAATTGAAGCGGGTGATCCTCTCCTACGGTCCCCATGTCATCATGGCCGAGAACCTGAACGCGGGGCTCAACCAGCTGCTGGGCGCCGCGCTTCCGAGCGCGGTTGCAACAGCCGGGCCCGAGACCGAGGCCGCGGCCCCGATGACGGCCCTGACGGCCACCGCGGCCGCCCTGGCCGATCGGGCGCTGGCCCTGTACGAGCAGGCCCAGGAGCACCTGCGGGCCGGACGCTGGGCCGAGTATGGTACCGCGATGGATGAACTCGAGACCGTGCTGACGGAACTCGGCCGGAGCCTGGGAGAGATTCCGCCCCTCTGAACCGGCCGGTTGCCCGCCAGCTTTTTTCCCGCCCGGCGCCGCCCGGCGCCGGGCCTTTCTGGAGGAACCGTGCCATGCCTTTCCCCCGACCCGGTTTCACGCGCCCTGTCCAGCCTATTCTGACAGCCTGCCTTCTGCTGTCCGCCGCTCCGCCGGCCGCCGCCCAGCCCGATCCGCTCACCACCGCCGAACGGAGCGGATTCCGGGCCACCTCGACCCACGCCGAGGTCTGTGCCTTCATCGACCGGCTTCAGGAACTGTATACCGGGCTGCGCGTCGAGCGGATCGCCACCACGGCCGAAGGCCGGCCGGTGCCGATGATGATCATCGGCGATCCCGTACCCGCCTCGCCGCTCGCCCTGCAGCGCGACGACCGCCTGGTGGTGTACCTGCAGGCCAACATCCACGCCGGCGAAGTGGAGGGCAAGGCGGCGGCGCTGATGCTGGCCCGCGAAATCCTGGCCGGGCGAACCCCCGATTACCTGGACCGCCTCGTGATCCTGATCACGCCCGACTTCAATCCCGACGGCAACGACCGTATCTCGACCGCCAACCGCACCAACCAGAACGGGCCCGTCGAGGGGGTCGGCATCCGCTACAACGGACTGAACCTCGATCTGAACCGCGACGGCATCAAACTGGAGAGCCCCGAGGTGCGGGGTCTGGTCACGGAAGTCCTCAACCGCTGGGATCCCGCCTTCTTCCTCGATTCCCACACCCACAACGGATCCTACCACGCCGAGCCGGTGACCTGGACCTGGGGCCTGAACCCCAACGGCGATGAGGCCGTCTTCACCTACCTGGCCGACCGGGTCATGCCCGAGGTGAACCGGCGCATGTCGGACGAGTACGGCACGCCCTGCATTCCGCACGGCGATTTCGCCGACGCCCGCGAGCCCGCCCGGGGCTGGATACCGCTGGGACCGCAGCCGCGCTACCTGTCCAATTACGTCGGTCTGCGCAACAGGCTGGCGGTCCTGAACGAGAACTACCCCTATGCCGA
Organism: uncultured Gemmatimonadota bacterium; assembly: GCA_964576115.1. Lineage (GTDB taxonomy): Bacteria > Blakebacterota > Blakebacteria > Blakebacterales > Blakebacteraceae > CAYSYY01. The sequence goes on along the minus strand of CAZNUA010000005.1, from coordinate 4,171 downwards.
TTTCGAAACCCGGGTGCGGGGCTGTGAAAACCTCTTCCGCTGCTTTCTCGATTACCTGCATGAGAACCGGGACGAGATCGCGGCCCTGGTTGCCGGAGCCGACGCCCGGAGTTCGGCCCGGGGACTCGAACCCGGTTCCGGGCCTGCCTTCGTACTCACGACCGAAGCCGAGCCGGTAACCGAGCGGATCACGATCGCCACCTACGAAATGGAAGAAGTCGAGGCGGGGGGGCGCCGGCGCCTGCGTCCCACCGACCGGGTTCGGGTCGTCGACAACATTCCCTACTTCGCCCGGTACGCCCCACAGCACACCATCCCCTTTCCGGCGGCCTGGCTGATTCCGGTCAGCGACGACGAGATCCTCGACATCCTCCTGACCCACGGGATCACGGTCGAACGCCTGCTCCGGAAGATGACCCTCGAAGTGGAGAGTTTCACCGTCACGCAGATCGCGCCGGCCACCCGTTTGAACCAGGGGCACTACCCGAACGCGATCGAGGGGGAGTATGCGATCGAGGAACGGGAACTGCCGGCGGGAACCCTGGTCGTACCCGCCGCTCAGCCGCTGGGCTCTCTGGCCGCGACACTGCTCGAGGCCGAAAGCGACGACGGCCTGGCATACTGGAATGCCTTCGACCGCTATCTGGCCCGCCAGTGGGGGGGCGGATCGATGCCCTATCCGGTGCTCCGGCTGCTGCAGCCCACCCCCCTGCCGACCCGGATCATCCGACCGACGGAGCGGTGAGAAACCGGGACGGCTCTCAGCCGTCGCCGCCTTCCTTGAGCCAGGTGTCGAAGAAATCGACCGCCCGGCGGTAGACGGTGAGCCAGTTGGCATGCCGCAGGAAACCGTGGGCTTCATCGGGGAAGTAGAGTTCGGAAAAAATCACATCGCCCTTGCGACGCAGCCGCCGCACCAGATCGATACTGGCTTCGAAAGGAACGTTCCGATCGTCATCGCCGTGTACGATCAGAACCGGCGAACGCCACGAAGCGATATCGGCTACCGGACTCGAGCGGTAGGCTACAGCCACGATCGAATCGCGCATCGCGGTCGAGGGGGCGGCGATCTCGCCCCGGCCCCACCAGGTGAGCTGATCGACCCAGTTGTGAACCCCGTGCAGGTCCACTCCGGCCCGGAAGAGATCGGAGTCGCGGGCCAGGCCCAGAGCGGTCAGGTAACCGCCGTAGGAACCGCCCCACAGACCGATCCGGTCGGGATCGACCTGACGCAGTCCCTGCAGATAGTGAGCCGCAGCCACGATATCCTGATACTCCGAGGCGCCCCGCCAGCCGTAGTCATCGGGCTCGCGGAACTCGACCCCGTAACCGATCCCACTGCGGTAGTTGACCGAAAGCACCACGTAGCCCCTGGCTGCCAGATACTGGTTGAAACCGTAGGCGTTGTGGTAGTAGCCCCGGTTGTGCCACCCCAGCAGCATCTGGCGGCGCGAGCCGCCGTGCATGAAGATGACCGCCGGGGCCTGTTCGCGACGCCGCAGATCGGCCGGGAGGAAGAGTTGACCGTGAATCGTCCAGCCGTCGGCGGCGGGAAAGACGACCTGTTCAGGGACGACCAGTTCCCCGGTGGGGAAACCATCGGCCAGCGGCGAGATCACCCGGGCCGGCCGCCCTCCCTCCCGCAGCCAGACCCGGGCCGGAGAGCGGGCATCACTGCGAATGTACGCCAGCGAGTGTCCGCCGCTCCCGCTGACGAACGGCACCGGATTCCAGGCGATCGCTTCGCCCTCCACGAGCCAGTTGATCCGACCGTCGGAGAGCTGAATCCGGGCCAGCTGGCGGTGATCGATCGAACGGAGATTGCAGCTGACGATGACCGCATTCCCGTCGGGGGTCAGCACCGCGTTCTCGACGATCCCCTCACCGGGGGTAAGTTCGCGCACCTCTCCCCCCGTATCGGGCAGGGTGTAGAGATGATTGAAACCCGACCACTCCCCGGCAAAAACGAGCCATGAGTCACCGTACATCAGTTCGTAGGAGCCGGCGATCGCCCCGGGATAGTACCCGGTCCCGTCGCCGGGCGAGCGCCACAGTTCCAGCCCGTCGCCCGTGCCCGTCTCGACGATGCAGAGCGCGAAACCGGGGGCATCGACCGGGCGGCGCATGAAAGCGATCCGGCTCCCGTCACGCGAGAAGCGCGGCCGGGAGTCGGCATCCACCCCGTTGGTCAACCAGCGCAACTCATCAGTGGTGAGATCGTAGAGGCCGATAATCGAACGTCCGTCACGGGCGCTTGCAAAGGCGATCCTGGTTCCGTCGGGGCACCAGGCCAGATCGCTCAGACCGCTGCGCACGGCAAAAAGCAGGTCGGGCTGCGGGGGCGTTCCCTCTTCGATGACCGGCTGCAGGTCAAGACGCAGGCAGCGCCCGCCCTCTGTCCAGATCAGCATCGGTGCGACCGGCGACATCAGGGGCGACACCCCCCCGGCCAGCCGCAGCGGCTCGCCCCCCTCCCAGGGAACGAGCCAGAGATCGCGCGAGACCCCGGCTGGTGAGCTGGTCGGGTTGGAGAGCTCGCCGTCGCGGTTGGGAGCGCTGCCCCGGCGGTAGACCAGGTGGGTACCGTCGGGGGTGAAGGTCAGATCCGACAGCTCCTGGCCGTCGTCGGCCTCATACGAGGTCAGAGGCCGGGCCTCCCACCCGGGCGCTTCGGCCCCCCAGACGTTGCGGCGGCCTTCTTCATTGGCCAGCCAGGCGCTTCTGTCACCCGCGGGAGCCACGACGAGTTCGGTGGGAAAGTGAAAGGCCATCACGTCTTCGAGAGCAAAGGACTGAGCGGTGACGGCGGGTGCGAACACCGGGCCGGCGAGCAGCAGGGCAGCCGGCAGCAGCACCGTGAGGACTCTGCTCCGGCCCGGACGGGAATAACCAGTCATTGTTACCTCCAGTCGTCCTCCCCATGCAGTTGACGCACGACCTCGCGCACGTCCTGGGCCCGTTCGGGCCGGGTCACAAGAAGGGCTTCGGGGGTCAGGACGATAATGAGCCCCTCGACCCCCACGGCCGCGACCGTCATTCCCTCGCCGGCGTCGTTGACGATCACCGTGCCGCGGGTATCGATCCGCACCGATTCGCCCAGGCAGGCGTTCCCATCGGCGTCGGACTCCAGAATCCGTTCGAGCGCATCCCAGGCGCCGAGATCATCCCAGCCGAAGCCGGCCGGGATCATCGCCACGTCTTCGGCTTTCTCCATCAGGGCGTAATCGATCGAGATGTCCTCGAGTTCTTCGAAGATTTGATGGATCGCCGTCCAGTCGCGATCGGTCAGGGCGTCGATCAGCTCGCCGATCGTCCGGAAGTGGTCGGGAGCGGCCTTTTCCAGAGCGGTCAGGAAATCCGACATGACCCAGAAGAACATCCCCGAGTTCCAGTAGTACCCGCCCTCGTCGAGGTAGCTGACCGCCGTGTCGGCGTCGGGTTTCTCGCGGAAAGCCGCTACCCGGGCGACCCCCTCGAGCCCCTCGATTTCGAGCGCCTCGCCCCGTTGCAGATATCCGTACCCCGTTTCCGGCCGGGTGGGGGGAATTCCCATCACGGCCAGTCCGCCGGCACTCTCGACCGTGCGCAGAGCCTTTTCGACGTCGGTCCGGAAGGTCTCGACCGGCCCGATCCGATGATCGGCGGGCAGAACCGCGATCGTGGCGTCGAGAGCGGGATCGCCCTGATCGGCGAGCAGCCAGGCCGAGGCGAAAACCAGCGCTCCGGCCGTGTTCCGCTTCCACGGTTCGGCGATGATGTTGCCCGGCGGCACCTCGAGACCGGCCGATCGGATCGTTTCGAGCAGCGGCTTGCCGGTCACGACATACGTCGCCCGGGGCCCGATGAGCGGCCTGATGCGCTCGAGAGTGTCAGCCAGCAGGGTGCGCCCCTCCTCGCCCAGCGGCAGCAGCTGCTTCGGTCGCTCGGGCCGCGAGAGAGGCCAGAATCTCTCCCCCGCCCCGCCGGCGAGGATGAAAGCGATCCTCATTCGTTCTTCCATGGAGCTACTCCTTCAGATGTCACTGCAGGGCCAGCGGCCCTCATGCCCGTGCCCGGCCGGTCGCGGTACCACTCCCGGCACCGGCTCGTGTCACACTAATCTTCCGCCGACCGGTATTTCAAGCCTGCCGCGTTGACGCTGCCCGCCCGGGGCCGATATCGTCGCCGTATC
>CAZNUA010000004.1:54787-130758 GCA_964576115.1 uncultured Gemmatimonadota bacterium | reverse complement strand
GATTGAACGCATTCGCGAGTTCATCGGCTGGCCCCGTTCGATGCACCATGGTGATCCGGTGTATGTGTTCATGGAGGAGTGTGGCACTGATTGCGAACCTCCCGGCGATGCTGTATGTCCCGAGTACTATCGTGAGCATGAGGATTTCTGGAAGCAGACCATGCAGACGCGCATACACGACACCATGGATGGCGAGCCTGCTGACATCTCCCTGGCCGTGGCCATCGATTTGATGTTCCCGTGCAACTGGAACTTCTTTGAAAACCTCGATATTGTTCTCGGCGCTATCGGGGGAGAGTTGCATACCGCAAAACCACTCGCCGCCTGTGCACGGAATATAGGTCACACTCCGATTCGCGAGCGTATGCAGAAGGTCTGCAGAACCCTGCAATACTCCCTCCAGAATCGACGATCGGACAATGATGTGGACGGCACGCTGCCGGCACTGCCGGAAGATCTCACCGCTCCTAAGAGGTGGCTCGCAGCCTCACTCGACAAGACGATCCGATTGCAGCTGGGATTGTAATCCGGGATCCAGAAACCCGGTCATTGGAGCACGGGCATCTTCTTCTCGGGCAAGCGAGGTCAACGCCCTGGGGATATGCAAAAACCCGGAGACGATAGACGCACAATCAGCGTGGACACACGATTCCTATCGGGGGTATTCCAATCCTTCCACGGTCGGAATAATCCTATAGACGAAGTGTCGAAAACCGCCAAATTCCTCATCCATGTGTCGTCCCAGAAGGTGCCCCCTGGTGATACTGCTTGTATTCCCAGTGGGCCACGTCGCCGATCCCAGATACTCCCCTTCGGGACTGAATACCTTGAAACAATACAGTCTTACCATGTCCTCTGACGGCAGGGTCCAGTCCCAGGGGTTCCGCAGCCAGTAGTACCCCAAATCATCAACCATGATGGTTATCCAGAACGGTTTATGATCGGGAATGATCGCATACTTCAAGGACTCCTCGCGTCGTTCCCTTGCCTCACCCTCCGCATCCCGAATCAACTCCCGTTGGGATCGTACGTAGGCGTCTTTTTCTCCGTCCGTGACCGGTTCAGGCTCCAGGCCAAACCTCAGGATACGGGTTAAGTTGCCTTCGAAATCGTACCAGCGGGCAATCGGCTCTCGCGGATCAGCGATGAAGACACCCCGATCCAGATCGACCTGAAGAGCAGGATCTGCATAATACATCTTTGAATGGTATATCAGGCGACCTCCGCTGACGTGAGATCTAGGCACCAGCATCCATTCGGTGCTGAAGGATCGCAGGCTGTCACCTGCAGACGATACAAGCACACCGGTCGTACGTTTGGACTCATCTACCGTCCGGTATTCCTTCTGCTCCTGAAATATCTGAACCATGCGACCGTCGGGCAGGGGATAGATCCACCTGAGGCTGCGCATGAACGGGGCGAGCATCCTGACGTTGCTGTAACCAGGACGTGTGAATATTTCGAGTAATCGGCCCTCGGTCGTGAATGTAGAAACCCGGAACTGTACAGGATCGTAAACGGCAATGATCCCGTCTCTTGCCCACTGACAGAATACACTGTTGAATTCTCCGGGGCCGGCGCCCTGGCGACCGAAATCCCGAAGATATTGCCCGTTCTGATCGAACACTGCGATCCGACAATCGGCCGAATCGAAGACGAAGAACAGGCCATCCTCAGTCATGAGATATCCCGAATTGACATTCAGCAACGACTCGGGCCGCGATTCATCCTGATTCAGCTCGAAGAGTTTCTCGAAGGTGAAAATATCCCCTTCATACTTCGGCCCACCTGAGGATTCGGAGATGGTTACCCCGTCGTTTTCGAATATCCGGAATGAATGGGATGAGATTTGTTCGTTGCTCTTCGCAGAAACAGGAATACTCACCAGCAGGAAGCAGATAAGTCCACCTGTGAATGTACGTTTCATTTTACAGAATTCCAATATTTAGGAAAAATCGATCTGATACTATCAGATCTGTGACGGCAATTGAAGTCTCAGTATCCTCTACTCATCTAATTGAAAGATATCTTCAACAGGAACCTCGAGAACTTTTGCACAACGGAGAGCGAGCGTGATTGATGGAAGAAATCGCCCGGTCTCTACCGTGTTGATTGTTTTCCGAGTTACTCCAACCAGATCAGCCAGATCAGCTTGTGTCAGATTACGCTCTGCACGATGAACCTTCAGCCTGTTTCGCACTCGTGGTTTACTCATCACGATCAATCCCGACGGAAGAACAGAAAGGCGCCAACTACTGTCACTATGCCGATACAAATGACAATCGGGCCCTGGCTTCCGCTCCACACTACCTGAGAGCGAAAACCACCGATATTTACCAGGAATAAACTGCTGCATGTAAAAATGATCTCAGCACCAAGCATGGAGCAGAATCCGACTGCAGCAGCGCGTAGCCAGGCAAGACGAACGATATCGTCGTCGACTGTTTCTCGTAGTTCTGGAGTGGACCATATCCTTTTCTGAAGCAGGATGATTCGTCTGAAGAGAACTACTGAAACGGCAAGAAGAAGTAATCCCAGAATGAGGAGGCCAGCTTTTAGAAATCTAAATGGATCTGTTGAATTGAGATGGATGCCATTACCCAATACGACCCACCATACAGACCAAAGAGCAAAGACAATGAGGATTCGTTTCAGTTCGATGTTCCGCTTCTGATCCAGGTTTTCTTTCAATGCTGTGATTTCGTTATCAGACACCATCTCGAAATCCCCCCTGTAATTCTGGTTGTACAGTGTATCTTGTGTGCCAAATACGTAACGCTTACTACTCATAATGTTACATCAATGTTACTTTACGTCAAGACAATCATTCACATGACAACGGGTGACCAAAAACTCCCCTTCACCGGTTCACCGAGTTACAATTTCACCTCAACGCGCACTAATCCGCGCCTGCAGTTGTCAGCGGCGGTAATCTCTGTCATCCTTGCTCCCGGATACACTGCCGCTGCAACTGACGCGCAGAGCTTTTGACGGATATATTTCTCGCCCGAATCATCAGGAGAGAGACGTATGACTCGCATACAATGGATTCTCCCGATTCTTCTTTGTATCGCCTGGTCATATCCTTCTCACCAGGCTGGCCATACCTTCCGAACATATACCGAGGACGGTGTCACCGTTGCGGAAACGACGGGTGGCCCCAAGTATACAGAGGCTCTCTTCTCCTATGAGAAAGAGATGGTGATCGATATCGGGCAGAGTGAAGAGACTCTGCTTTACCGCCCGACTCAGTTCGTTGCCGATGCTGCCGGTAACTTCTACATCTATGATTCCGGAATCGGATCTATTCTCATGTTTGACGCCTCCGGTCGATATCTGAGATCCATCGGTCAAGAAGGCCAGGGTCCCGGTGAGTTCAGAGGTGGCCATATCCAGATGATCCATGACGATGTTGTGCAGTTTTTCGATCACTCTCTGCGAAGGACGACACGTTTTCAGACAGCTGGCACACTATTGGATGTCGTCACTTTACCCGTCGGCACAGGTATTCTGGGCGCCTCAGGATTTGTGATCCTTGAGAATGGCATGCAGCTGATACTGGCAAGCGAATCTGATATGCCCAGTATGGGTATAACTCAACGAAGAGGAGCGGTAACGCTCTCAGCTCAAGGTGATACGCTTGGTGTTGCGTATACACCCTGGATAAAGATGCTGGAGACAATCAGCTATACAATCATGGGGCGATCGATGACAGGTCCCACACCACTGGCATACGGTCCCTGGCCGACAGCAACCTACCACCCCCTGCACGGTATTATTCTCAGCCCCAGCATTCTGCCGGAGCTGCACCTTTTCGACAATACCTGTCACCCGGTCGGGTTAATCCGTCTTGCGATGGAAGCAGAACCCGTGACCCAAAGCGATCGGGCAGCGGCCCGACAGGAAGTCCTGTCCAGAGTGGATACCGTGGACGAATCACTCAGGGAAACAGTGCAGACTCAAGCTGAGAATATGCCTTTCGCAGATCACAAGGCATTCTGGAGCCTTGTCGAGATCGACAGTGATGGGTACTTCTGGCTGGATACAGGCCTTTTTCCCGCCCTCGCCCTGATACTCGAGGGCAGCCATACCTGCCGTATCCTGAGCCCGGAAGGTGAATACCTGGAGACCACAGTCAGACCGTATACATCCGGCTCATCAATCTCCAACGGGCGCTTACTTACCCTCGAGGAGAACCCAGATACAGGAGAAATCAACCCAACCATCTACCGCATTCAGTCTGAAATAGAAGGTTTCATTTATCCTTGATCATGCTCACCCAACCCGCTCATGCAGTTGACAGCGGCGGCTTTCAGACAGGTGGTATGAAATGACAGCTGACCGGTTACCCCGCATCGATGATGCCCCTAAATGCCTGTCCCAGCGTGCTCACCGCCGGCTCATCGGTTTTCTCGGACTCGTTCTGCCGGCGCTCCTGTACCTGTGGGCGGCACTATTCCGCACCGACGGTCTCGCACCCTGGGATGTTATGGATTCGGTCAGCGAATATTACTACACGGGGGCGTCGGGGATTTTCGTCGGCGTGCTTTTCGCGCTGTCGCTCTTCCTGTTCACCTACCCGGGCTATCCAGACACAAAAGCCGATCGCATCATCGGCTGTCTTGGCGGTACGGCCGCTCTCGGGGTCGCGCTCTTTCCCACCTCAGCCCCGGAGAAACTCTATGAACCAACCTGGTGGAGCGAACCGCTCGGAGTTGTACACTATGTCTGCGCCATCGTGTTGTTCATCGTCTTCATCATCTTTTCGATCTGGCTTTTCCGCCTGTCCGATATACAGAAACGGCGCGAGCGCTCTGTCGAAAAGCGCCGGCGCGACAGCATCTGCCTGGTATGCGGTGTGGTGATGATCGTCTGCGTGCTCTGGGCTGCAACATCCCTGATAACGGGGGCGGCGATATTCTGGCCCGAATCCATTGCCATCGCAGCCTTCGCGGTCTCCTGGTTGACCAAGGGCGAAATACACCAGCCTGTCCTGAGATGGGTGAGACACGTGCGCTCTTCACCATGAGAAGAGCGGGCCGAAGAGACCCCAGGCCGCACTGTCCGACTCCCTGACCGGGAACGAGGACTGCGCAAGCGCACCGCTATCAGCGACCGAGGCGTACGACCCTGATGACGGGTACTCCCTGCCGGATTCCCAGGCCGATCAGATCCCGCCCGCTCAGAACCGCCGTGCGCGGCTCCACCGGCAGGAGCACCCGATCCAGGTACCTGCCGTCAGGACCGAAAACATCGGTCGGCCAGTTCTCATCGACCGGTTCGCCCGTCCGCTGGACCAGAATCCGGCCCTCGGGTCCTTCCGCCAGGCCGAGAAGCGAGACCCGCTCCTGCAGCCAGGTGAGTCCCTCAACGAGCATATCCCTGCTCGCCGCATCGAGTTGCCGGTCCATCCGTTCGCTCACCGCGACCGGGATCGCATCGGGTTCGTGCTCCCAGCGGAAGCGCAGGACCGGCACCCCGCGCTGCAGATCGACCTCCGTGACCCAGTCTTCGAGCCAGCTGGTGAGGTAACATTTCCGGTCCCGGGTGACGAGAATGTGATCGTCCAGCAGATAGGCGTAATCGAGCCCGAATTGCAGGGCCAGCTGATATTCGGTCGGCATCGGTTCGTGCCGGATCGAGGTCAGGGTATCGGCCGCCGTACCCTGGATATCGCCGACCAGTATATGCGAGGTGCCGATACTGCGGCCTTCGTGATCAAGCCGGTGAGAACGGGCGACCCAGTAGAGTTCATCGTCGATGAAACCGATCGTGAGCGGAGCGGTGCCCAGCACCATCGGATGATCGGCCCGAAGCGATTGGACCCCGAGCAGTTCGCCGTCGACCGTCCATTCCTGTACCCGGGGAGGCCATCCGCTCCAGAGCTGAAAGGTCCGTTCGTCGAGGGGCCGCATCACCCATCGGAAACGACCCGGAGTCAGATCGCCCGGGCCTCCACCGGGCTGGCCGAAAGAGCTGACATGGCCGCCCCGGGAATCATAGACCCGCAGTTGAAGGGGTCGGTCGTCCTCGATGACGATCAGACCGCCCGGCAGAACGGTCAGGGCAAAGGGCGAGCGCAGGATGTACTCGTCGGCCCCGGATGCTTCGCCGATCTCGAGCGTAACACTGCAGTTCCACGGAGCGGAAAGGGGCTGGCGGGAATGATCCACGACGGCCCGAACCGATTCCCAGGCGCCCGGGAAAACCTCGGTCCTCTCCCGCCCGCCGCATCCGACGAGGAGCAGTACCAGGAACGGTACAAACACCCGTCGGAATACTGATCTGAAAGCATCCATCACGTCTGAGCCTCGATTCCCGGTACAGAACACGAGTTGCACACCCGGTACGTTCAGGCGGTACTGTGACTTTTTACACATACGATCCTGACGTTTTTTTGTTCGCACAAAACGCAGCCCATTGCCACCGGCACTTGGATCTGCCACTCTGGTAGCCGGATCCGGGCACGGGTCTGGTGGGAACAGTCGGCCCGGCTTGCCGTACCGGTCAGAAAGGGAGGAATTTCATGCAGAAAGCTGACCGCACCGCCCTGTACGCTCTTCCCCTCGTTATCCTGGTCGGCCTGGGCCTGGCCTGGGCGGGAAGCCGGGGCGGAGTCACGGTCGCCGGTCTGCCGCTCTTCGCCTTTTCGGTCGTTCTGGCCTTCGCGATCCAGTGGCTGGCCTTCATTCCGGCGTATCTGCTGCAGAACGAGCGCTTCTTCGACCTGACCGGCAGCCTGACCTATATCACTGTCACCCTGCTGGCCGTTCTGCTCAGCCCGGCGGCCGACGCCCGCTCGCTCCTGTTGCTGGTTCTGGTTCTGATCTGGGCCGTCCGCCTGGGCACCTTTCTTTCCCGCCGCACCCACAAGGCGGGCAAGGACGCCCGCTTCGACGAGATCAAACCGTCCTTCGTGCGCTTTCTGCTCACCTGGACCCTGCAGGGACTCTGGGTCAGTTTTACTTTGGCCGCCGCGCTGGCCGCCATCACGACCGCTTCTCGCCGTGAACCGGGTCTGCTGTTCTTCATCGGTGTCCTGGTCTGGCTGGGCGGGTTCGCCATCGAAGCCGTCGCCGATGCCCAGAAGAACCGCTTCCGGTCCGATCCGGATAATGCGGGCGAGTTCATCCGCACCGGTCTGTGGGCCTGGTCCCGCCATCCCAACTACTTCGGCGAGATCGTGCTCTGGACCGGCGTAGCGATCATCGCCCTGCCCGTCCTGCAGGGCTGGCAGTGGGTGACCATCATTTCCCCGATCTTCGTCACCCTCCTGCTGACCCGCATCAGCGGAGTGCCGCTGCTCGAGAAACGGGCCGACGAAAAATGGGGCGGCCGGGAGGATTATGAAGCCTACAAGACACGCACCCCGGTGCTGATACCCCGACCGCCGCACAGGGCCGCGACACCGGTATGAACCCGGCTCGCCGCCAACCGGCGCCCCGCTCGGCCGGGCTCGACCGCATTCTCGACCTGCTCGTCCGGGCCTGAGCCTGACGGAAACGACACGAGCCCGCTCCCGCCTCGCCCGCAGGAGCACAAAATGAAGGGGACCGTGAGGCCCCCTTCAACCGGCTCCGGGGGCGCCCGTAGCCCCCCTTTGTACGGGCGTCGACCGAAGCCGTACGGCTCGTCTGTCAGCTCTTCAGGCGCCTACCGCTTTGACCACCGGCCGTCCGTGTCGGCGCCCCCAGCTGCGTCGCAGCATTCCCGAGGCGGCCTCGCGGGCCACGACCAGGCGCACCTCGTCCACCGGACTGCCCTTCTGCCCGGCGGTCGCTTCCAGCCGCACTCCAGGCCCCAGACCCACACACAGTACCCAGCCATCCGGCCGGGCCCCCCCCTCTGCCGGGAACCGGGGCCGGAGTGCGACTTTCTCGATCCGCAGGTCCCATTCCATCAGCCCCACCCAGAGACAGTCATGCACCCGGCTGTCGCTCAGCAGGTTGGCCAGGATCCTCGCCTGTGATCCGTTCTCGCGGGCCGGGGCGGTCATCAGGCACTCTCGGTCTCGGCGACCGCTTCTTCATCCGTGGTTCCGTCCGCCTCGCCGGTACGGTCGAGGAACTGCACCCGGTCGGCCCTGATCTCGATCTGCGAGCGCTTCTCGCCCTTGTCGGTTTCCCACTCGCTCGAGGTCAGTCGACCGGTTATCAGCACCGCGCTTCCCTTGGAGAGGTTCTCGTAGCAACGTTCCGCCAATCCCTGCCAGGCCACGAAACCGGCATACGTGGTCTCCTGGTTCCACTCCCCGTCGGCGGCACGATAGAAAAAGTTACTGGCCAGCCGTCCGTGCAGAACCGGCACTCCGCTGCCGGTGTAGCGCATTTCGGGATCGCGGGTCAGCCGACCGCTGATCACGACCTGGTTGAGACGGGGCATCTTCAATCCGTTCATTCCCTTCCCTCCTCGAGTCCCCGACGGGACGTCACGGGTGGTGTCGGTGATGACCGGACAGAGTATCAAAGAGCGTGCCAGTTCTGAGCGGCAGCCGCTCTTCGACCCTCACATGGCAGAAAAGAAGGGTCGAATCGGAACCAGAGGCAGGAGACAGGCCCGCCGGGCAGAGCCGGCGGATGGTGCGGTGTGTGAACGCAGCTTGACAGGCCGGAGCCCGACCGGCTTTACAGGCAGGTCCTGCGGCCGATCCGAAGCGTCAAGGCATCTTGACACCTTCGGAGCCAGCGTCGGCCGGCGTCAGGGGAATACCGTGATACTCGAGCCGGCCGTAGAGGTTCTGCCGCGACATGCCCAGCAGACGCGCCGTCTCGGTCTTGTTCCAGCCGGTCTGTTCCAGGCAGGAGATGATCATCTGCCGTTCCTTGAAATCGAGAGCGGCTCTCAGGCTGCCGGCGCCCCTGACCTGCTGCGCGGCCCGGATCTCTTCGGACAGATCGTCCAGTTCGATCCGGTCCTCTTCGGCCAGGGTCGTGACGCGGGCCACTTCGTTCTCGAGTTCGCGCACGTTCCCCGGCCAGGGGTAGCGGCACATCGCCTTCAGAGCCCGCCGCGAAAAACGGGGCGATCCGCTTTGCCCCGACCGGGCATAGAGGGACAGGAAACGATCGATCAGGTGGGGGATGTCCTCGCTGCGCTCGCGCAGCGGCGGCAGGCGGTAGCGCAGGACGCTCAGGCGGTAGAAGAGATCCTGCCGGAAGGCGCCGCGCCGTACGGCGTCCTCGAGGACCGTGTTGGTGGCGGCCACGATCCGGACATCGACCTGGCGGTCGGTCGAGGCTCCCACCGGGCGCAGAGCCCCCTCCTGAAGGGTGCGCAGGAGTTTGACCTGACTGCTCAGGGGAATCTCGGCCACCTCGTCGAGAAACAGCGTCGAGCCGTCGGCCGCCTCGATGAGTCCGGTCCGATCGCGCTCGGCGCCGGTGAAAGCCCCGCGCACATGGCCGAAGAGTTCGGACTCGAAGAGCGCTTCGGGAATGGCACCACAGTTCACGCTCACCATTTCGCGCCCGCAGCGCCCGCTCGACGCGTGGATCGCACGGGCAACGACCTCTTTACCCGTACCGGTCTCGCCGGTCAGCAGGATGGGCACCTCGACCGCAGCCGCCTTGCGCACGAAAGCGCCGATCTCGACCACCAGGGCGCTGGCTCCCATGATCTCGCCCAGATCGTCGACCGGAGTCTCGTCGGCGGTCAGGAACGTCTGAGCCGGCTCCTCCGAGATCCGGTCCGAGGGCCGGCGCCGGCGCAGCGATCGCTCCAGGGCCGCCACGATCTCGCGGGCGGTGACCGGTTTGACCAGATACTCGACCGCTCCTTCGCGCAGGGAATCGAGCACGCTCTCGAAGGATGCATAGGCGGTCATCATGACAACCCGGCAGGCGGGCACATCCGAACGCAGGCGGCGCAACAGAACGATCCCGTCGGCATCGGGCAGTTTCAGATCGAGGAAGGCGGCTTCGGGAGTATCACCGGCATCGAGGGCTCCGAGGAAAGACTGTCCGTCGGCGAAAGCACCGACGTCGTAACCGCGCTCTTTCAGGGTCCGGGTGATGATATCCAGAAGGACCGGGTCGTCCTCGACCACGGCAATTCGTGCGAGGTGCGTCATAGCTCCTCCTCCTGAGGGGCGCAGGGACTCTACCGGTCCGCAGCGGGGAACGTCAACCCGCTTCGGGATCGGCGCATACCGGTTGGCGGGGCCGGGCAGAGCAGGATATGTTGAGAGCGGGCGGGCGTGGCTTGTGGCCACGCGATCCGCCGCCAATAACCCACTCTGTCACCGGGAGTATTCCGAACGGTATGGGACGACGGCGCCCCGGCACCCTGCTGCGGTTCCTGATCCTGCTGCCCCTGCTCACGGGCTGTTTCACCGTGGAGCAGGACATCTGGATCAATCCCGACGGCAGCGGTCGCCTGCATCTGGACATCGGCATCCCCGAATCGGGCGGTGAACCCGGGCCCGGCGGGCTGGTGGAATCGGAGATCGTGGAAGACCTGCGCCGGGCGGCCCGCCCCCTGGTGGGGGATCCGCGCCTGCGTTCGAATCCGGTCGTCTCGTGGTACAGCCGTGACGGCTTCGACCATGCCGAACTCGATCTCAATCCCGTGGACTGGCACCTGCTGCCCGCGATCGCGGCCGATGTTCTCGAAACCGCCGCCGAGCGCATACCCGGTTCGGCCCCCTGGACCCGCCTGCTCGCCTTCTCGATCGAGGAAGACGAGGAGGGTCTGATCTGGTTCAGCGAGCCCCCCGCCCCGCAGACATCCTTCCTGCTCCCGGCCGATCACACCCGGCTCGTCAGCCGTTTCGGCGAAGCGGCGATGGCCGAATTCCTCGACACGGCGACCCTGACCGTCACCCTGCACTCGCCGACGATCAGCAGTACCAACGGTCAGTGGATGCTCGACAAGGCAAGTGTGTCCTGGTCGACCGATCTGCAGGGAATCGGGCGCGGCCACCGCGCCGCCGAAGGCTTCTCGGCCCGCATCGGCGCTTCGGCCCGCAGCACCCACTTCCTGCACACACTGCTCATCGTGGCGGCGGTGAGCCTGCTGGTGGCACTGCTGACCTGGTTCGGCCGCCGACGCCTGCGCCGCCGGATCGAGCAGGGAGAACCGCCCCGCTGAGGGGAATACCCCGGCCCACCGATACGGGCATGATCGTAAAACGCTGATTCGAGGGCGAAACGACCGCTCAGAGAAAGGTCGGGAAGGTCGGGATCAGTCGAGGTCGGCCAGCAGGGCGCCGACCCGGGCCAGCGCCTCGCGCAGGGATTCTTCTTTCTCGCGTTCGCGCTCCACGACTTCGGCCGGAGCCCGGGTGAGAAAATCGTTATTGGCCAGTTTGCCCGTCGCGGCGGCCAGCGCCCCCTCGAGCCGCTCGGCTTCCTTTGAGAGCCGTTCCCGTTCCACCTCGAGATCGATGAGCCCCTCCAGAGGCAGGTAGAGCGCCAGATCCTCCACGACGCTCGAGGCCGACGCGGGCGGTTTGTCCATCTGCGGTGCGGTCGTGACCGCTTCGAGTCCGGCCAGCGCGACGATCTCCGCTTCCCGGCGATCGATGACCGCCAGCCTGTCTTCGCTCTCTCCGGTTACGGACAGACGACCGCGCGTGCCCGGGGGAATGTTCATTTCGCCCCTGATGGCCCGGACCGCAGTGACGATCGCCTGGATGAGTTCCATCTCGCTCTCGGTCCCGGGATCGGCGGCCCCGGGAGGCGCCTCGGGCCAGGATGCGGTCATCAGGAATTCGGGCCCCGGGATCCGTTCGATCCCGGCCTCGGTCCCGACCGATCGCACCGCGACGAGTCCGCCTGCGACCGTCTCGACCAGACGGGCGTGAATCTCGCTGGTGATGAAGGGCATATAGGGGTGGAGCAGACGCAGGATGGCGTCGAGCAGAGCGGTCAGCAGAGCTCGCACCCCGGCGGCACCGGCCGAGTCCGGCTCGGCCAGGCGCTCCTTGACGAGTTCGAGATACCAGTCGCAGAACTCGTTCCAGACGAAGACATAGAGTTCGCGGGCGGCGTCGGCGTACTTGAGGTTCTCGAGCCGGGCGGTAAGGCTTTCGATATGCGCGGCCAGACGGCTCAGGATCCAGCGGTCAGCCGGCTCGAGCGCGACCGGGCCGTCGGCGGGCTCGTGGCCCTCGAGGTTCATGAGCACGAAGCGCGAGGCGTTCCAGAGCTTGTTGGCGAAGTTCCGTCCCATCTCGAACTTCGATTCCGCCAGCTTGATGTCCTGCCCTTCGCTGGTCAGCGAGCAGAGACTGTACCGCACCGCATCGGCCCCGTAGCGGTCGATCATCTCGATCGGATCGATGCCGTTGCCCAGGCTCTTGCTCATCGGACGGCCCAGTTCGTCCTGGATCATGCCGTGGATGTAAAGCGTTTCGAAGGGCACCCGGCCGGTGAACTCGAGCCCGGCCATGACCATGCGGGTGTCCCAGAAGAAGAGGATGTCGTACCCGCTCACAAGCAGGGTGGTCGGATAGAAGGTCGCGAGGTCGGCCGTCTCCTCGGGCCAGCCCAGGGTCGAGAAGGGCCAGAGCCAGGAGGAAAACCAGGTATCGAGGACGTCGGGATCCTGTTCCCAGGCCCGCTCGCCGCACGTCTCACAGGGCCCTTCAGGCTCGGTCCGCGAGGCGACCATGGCTCCGCACCCGTCGGCACGGCAGTGCCAGACCGGAATCTGGTGCCCCCACCAGAGCTGGCGGCTGATACACCAGTCGTGGATGTTCTCGAGCCACTGCCGGTACACCTTCTTCCAGCGGGCCGGACGGATGTCGGGTTCGCCGCGATCCAGGGCCTCGAGCGCGGCCTCGGCCAGCGGTTTCATCTTCACGAACCACTGGTCGCTGAGGGCGGGTTCGAGGGCGGTGCGACAGCGCTGACAGTGGCCCACGGCGTGAGTGTGGTCCTCGACCGCGAGCAGGAGTCCCCCGGCCTCGAGATCAGCCACGATCCGCTCGCGGGCCTCGAAACGGTCCAGGCCCTCGTACGGTCCGCCTTCGGCGGTGATGCGGGCGGCGGTATCGATCGCCTCGACGATCTCCAGGTCGTGCCGCCGGGCCATCTCCCAGTCGTTGGGATCGTGGGCGGGGGTCACCTTGACCGCTCCGGTGCCGAATTCCCGATCGACCGCTTCGTCGGCGATGACCGGCAGCTCGCGCTCGAGCAGGGGAAGCAGAACGTGCGAACCGATCAGGTCGCGGTAGCGCTCGTCGTCGGGATGGACCGCAACGGCGGTGTCGCCGAGCATCGTTTCGGGCCGGGTGGTGGCCACGACGATTCCCTCGGAGCCGTCGGCGCCGGGGTAGCGGATGTGCCAGAGGTGACCTGCGGTCTCGAGGTGATTGACCTCTTCGTTGGACAGAGCGGTATGGCAGCGGGGGCACCAGTTGACCAGGTAGTGGCCGCGGTAGATCAGCCCCTTCTCGTAGAGCCGGATGAAAACTTCGGCCACGGCGGTCGAGAGACCCTCGTCGAGGGTGAAGCGCTCGCGACTCCAGTCGACCGAATCCCCGAGCCGGCGGATCTGACGCGTTATGGCGCTGCCGTATTCTTCGACCCACTCCCAGACCCGGGTCACGAACGCCTCCCGCCCCATGTCCTCGCGGCTCGCGCCCGCTTCGCGCAGGGTGCGTTCGACCACGTTCTGGGTGGCGATCCCGGCATGATCGGTGCCCGGCAGCCAGAGCGCGCGCCGGCCGCGCATGCGCTGAAAGCGCATCGGCACGTCCTGCAGGGTGTGATCGAGGGCGTGGCCCATGTGCAGAACCCCGGTCACATTCGGCGGCGGCAGGGAGATGGCGTAGGGCTGCCCCTCGCCGCCCGGGGCGAAGGCGCCCGCCGCCTCCCAGCGGTCGTACCACTCCGCCTCGATCTGTCCCGGGGTATAGGCTTTATCCATCGTCATCGCGATCGGTCCTGGGTTGAATCAAGACCGCAAGAAAGGCCGGGCGGGGTCTGGTGTCAACGGGTCGGCTCCGCCCCGCTGTTGCGGATGATATCGCGCGCGCGGCGGGAGAGCGGGATGATGACCAGTTTGCCGGTCAGGTCGTTGGTGTCGACATAGACGTCGGTCTCGAACACGGTCGTGAGATTGGACCAGGTCAGAACCTCGTCGGTCGGTCCCCGGGCGTGGACCCGGCCCCGGGAGAGCAGGCAGACCCGATCGCAGTATTCGGCCGCTAGGTTCAGATCGTGCAGGACGGTCAGCACGCTCACCCCTTCGGTTTCGACCACCTCGCGGACCCGGTCGTAGAGCTCGGTCTGATAGCGGATGTCGAGAAAGGAAGTCGGTTCGTCGAGCAGGAGCAGGCCCGGCTGCTGGGCCAGAGCCCGGGCGAAAATGACCCGCTGTTTCTCGCCCGCCGACAGTTCGCACAGGCTGCGTCCGGCCAGCGGCAGAGCCCCCGCCCGCTCGAGGGCTTCCTCGGCCGCAGCCCGGTCGTCCGCGCTCTCGAAGAGGGCCCCCCCGCCGAAGGGATGGCGCCCCATCAGAACGATCTCCCGGGCGGTGAAGGGCAGTGCCGATTCGGTTTCCTGCGGCACCACCGCCACGGTACGGGCCAGCTCGGGTCCACCGATCCCGCTCACCTCCCGCCCCCCGAGCCGGATAGCGCCCCGATAGTCCCGGAGAACACCGGAGATGAGCCTGATCAGGGTCGTCTTGCCCGAACCGTTGGGTCCGACGAGTCCGAGGACCTCGCCGGGCTTGACCCTCAGGGAGACCTCGCGCACGACCGGCGTGTCGCGGTAGGAGAAGCTCACGGCTTCGAGATCGAGTTCGACACCCCTCATCTCACGGACTCCCGAAGCCGTATTCGCGTCCCCGCCGGCGCAACAGCAGCAGGAAGAGGGGGCCGCCGACCAGAGCGGTCACGACCCCGACCGGGATCTCGGCGGGAGCGATGAGGGTGCGGGCCAGCAGGTCGGCCAGCACCAGGAAAGCCGCCCCCCCGAAAAAGCCGGCCGGGATCAGAACCCGGTGGTCGGGTCCGAGCAGAAGCCGCAGTAGATGGGGCACGACCAGACCCACGAATCCTATCAGCCCGGCCGCCGCCACGGCCAGACCGGTCAGGAGCGAGCCGAACACGAAGGTCCGGTGCTTGATCCGCTCGACCTCCACCCCGACCTGACGGGCGCCCTCCTCGCCGAGGGTCAGGACGTTGAAATCGCGGGCCCGTATCAGCAGGAAAAAGGTCACCAGCAGGGTCGCGACGCCGAGCACGGCCACCGTCCCCGCGCCCAGATCGTCGGGAACCCGGCCCATGAGGTAAAAGACGATGGCGTGTAGTTCTTCGAGCGAGGCGAGACTCTGCACGAAGTAAATCAGGGCGGCGCACAGAGCGTTGAAGATCACCCCGGTCAGCAGGATGGTGTGCACCGTGAAACGGCCCCCGCTGGACGCGATCCGCTCGATGAGCACGAGTGAACCCAGAGCGCCGAGGAAGGCGAAAGCCGAGACCCCGGGCAGGCCGAGCACCCCCCCCGCCCCCAGTCCGAGCAGCAGAGCCAGCACGCCGCCGAGACTGGCGCCGCCCGACACTCCGAGCACGTAGGGATCGGCCAGCGGGTTGCGCAGCAGGGCCTGGAAGGCGATCCCGGCACAGGTCAGTCCTCCCCCGATCAGCGCCGCGGCCCCGACCCGCGGCAGGCGCACCTGGAGGAGAATCTGCATGACGACCGCCCGCTGTTCTTCCACCAGCGGGGGACCGAGACCGAACAGGCGCAGAAGCGGGATCCGGACCGAGCCGATCGCCACCGCGGCTCCCAGACAGAGCAGGAGCAGAACCAGAGTCATCATCGCCGCCCGCAGGGCCCTCCCGGCCGCGGGATGCTCAGCGCAGGGAGCCATAGTCTTCCGGAGCCGGTTGGCCGAAGATCTCGGGATGAATGAGGCGTGCCATCAACCGGGCCATCTGCGCCAGACGGGGACCGGGAATGGTGAGCCGGTCGGG
This sequence comes from uncultured Gemmatimonadota bacterium, assembly GCA_964576115.1. Classification (GTDB taxonomy): domain Bacteria; phylum Blakebacterota; class Blakebacteria; order Blakebacterales; family Blakebacteraceae; genus CAYSYY01. The sequence continues at coordinate 114,833 of CAZNUA010000004.1, read as the reverse complement.
ATCGACGCGGAATATCCTGCCGGCGGTGACCGCCGGTACGAACTCCCAGGCTTCCCATCCGGCCCGGGTCTGCCCCCTCAGTGCTCCCGGACGGTTGTCGGAGATGTCCACGATCACCGCGGGCCGACGCTCGAGCACGGCTTCGCGCGAGACCAGAGCATAGGGGGCGGTGCAATCGGCGAAGATGTTCTCCCCGCCGGCGATCCGCACCAGTTCGTCCAGGTGGGAGCCGGGTCCGGCGACATACAGCGGTTCGGTCCCCACCACGACCAGGGTCCGCGGACGGACCGACTCGCGGGTGCGGGCCGCGATGGTGTCCAGTTCGGCCTGCAGGGCGGCGATGAGTCCGGCGGCCGACGCCTCGGCCCCGAGAACCCGGCCGAGACTGCGCAGTGCGTCCCAGGTGCCGCTCAGGGTGGCGGTATCCAGAGTCACGACTTCGACCCCGAATTCGCGCAGACGCTGGTGAGCCGGGGCGCCGGACCGTCCGGTGACGGTGATGTAGTGGGTGATGCCGAGTTCGAGAATCCGTTCCAGATTCGGCGCGTCGTGGGCCCCGATCCGGGGCAGTGCGGCCGCCGCCGGCGGCCAGTGAACCCAGTCCCCGACCGCAACCAGGGCGTCGAGACGCCCGAGGCCGGCGATCATTTCGACCGCCGCGGGGGCCATGGCACCCGCCCGGATTTCCCCGGTGCCGGCGGGAACCGCCGTCCGTTCACCGGCGCAGGCCGAGGCCAGAAGAGCAGCCAGGGCGAGGGCCGGAGCCGCCCGGAACCGGTGCCGTGAGGAGAAGTACATACGCGGCGTGCAGGGTAGCCACGCCGGCCCGGAGCGTCAAGAGAGGTGCCTGACAGACACGGGGTGACTCAAAACGGCGGGGGCGTTCGAGCGGGCAGGGAAATCTGCCGCAGGGCGCTGATCTCCTGTTCGATCCGGGCGATGCGGGTCAGCATATCGCTCCGTCGGGGATCGAAACCGGGATTGAGCATGAGCAGGTTCAGTTCCTCGATCAGGGCCCGCATCCTGAGCATGATGTCCTGATCGACGGTGCGCTGGGCAATGAGCGCCAGGTCGGTGCCGGGGCCCACCTGCCAGGAGAGATCGCCGACGACGACGAAGAGATCGACCCGGTTGCTGTCGCGCGCCACCCCGACCGGGACGGTGGTCCCCGGGGTGGTTGCGAGCACCAGGTCGCGCATGTGGTCGATGCCTTCGATCGGCTGGCCGCCGTAGTGGGTCAGGACATCCCCGGGACGCAGGCCCGCCCGTGCGGCGGGCCCCTCGGGATCGACCCCCGACAGCACGACCCGGTCGGTCACGGCGGCGTCGGCGTCGGCCCCGAACCAGCCCCAGCGGACCTGACCGTGAAACTCGATTTCCGTCACCACGTGCGCCGCCAGATCGACCCCCAGCCCGACGGCGTCACCAAGGACCGAGGCGGAGCCCTCGCTGCGGTGCAGCAGGGTCACGATGCCGATCACCTCCCCCCGGCTGTTCAGCAGGGGGGCGCCGCTCAGACCCGCCAGCACCGGCAGGCTGGTATAGACCAGTCCCCGGGGATTGACCGCCGTGACGGTGCCGTGATAGAGCACGGGCCCCGGACGCATGACATCGACCAGAATGGCCGCTTCCCCGGCCGTCACCGGTTCGGCTGCCAGCGGAGCGGGATCGTTGTCGGCCAGCAGAGCGTTGACCGAGAGCAGGGCCAGCTGGGTGGACCGATCGCTGCCGAGCAGAACAGCGGGCACCGTGCGGGAGCCGACCTGGACCTCGATCGAATCGGCTCCGATCACGACTCCCAGAGCGGTGAGAACCCGGTTCGAGACCTCGAAACGCACCCCCGAACCAATGCGGACAATCGACTGTGAGGGTATGGCGGGCTCGGAGCGCGATTTTGCCCGTTCGCCGGGCAGATGGAAATAGGCCAGGACCTGTACCGCACTCTGGCGCCCGCGGGCCTGCAGAGCGGTCAGGGAAAGCTCCTCTTCGGTCTCCGAAGCGGCCTGAAAGGCGCTCGCGGTCGGACCGGGACCGAGCAGCAGAAGAAGGAGCGTCAGCACGAGACTGCGCCCCGGTCTGATTGTGGAGGGACAGGTCATGAGGCGACCCCGACCGTCAGAAGCTGACCGCTCTGACCCCCGTCAGTCGGGTGGGTCGGCGGACTGCGGTCGAATCCTCCCCGGCGCCGGCTCTGTCGGCCAGGGCGGGGGTATTCAGGGCATCGACCTGGGCGGGAAGAACGTAACGCCGCTCCCACAGAGGCGTTTCCCCGGCCTGTATGAGGTTCTGGTCGGTGAGAGAATCGACGCTCAGACCCCGCTCGGGGCCCTGCCCCAGACCGATGATGATGAAAACGGCGGCCGCAGCGGCGGTTGAAGCCAGGAAGGGCACCGGCCGTACCAGCAAACGGGTCCGCTCGCGCCGGGCCTGGCGCCTGATCTGGCGCTTGATCGCCCAACCCAGTTCGGGGCCCGCCTCGACCTCGCCGAGGGTCTGCAGATCGGCCAGCAGGGCGTTCATGCTCTCCAGTCGTCTGCGGCAGGCCGGACACTGCTCGAGGTGGAGCGCGATCTGCCGCTCGACCGGGGCCGGAAGGGAGCGGTCGAGATAGGCCGACAGCGACTCGGCGACGAGACCGCAGAGGGCTTCTTTCTCACTCTGATTCATACCACTGCCCCAGTTTCTCCTGCAGGATCAGCCGTCCCCGGTTCAGGCGCGATTTCACCGTCCCGACCGGAACCTGCACTATACCGGCGATTTCCTCGTACGTCATCCCCTGGATATCGCGCAGAATGACCACCTGACGGTACCGCTCGGGGAGTCTCTCGAGTTCGTGAATCAGATCCTCCACCGCCATCCGGTTCTCTACCGTCCGGTCGGGAGTGAGTCCCTCGTGGGGAAGCTCGAAATCGGGCTCCTCCTCGTTCTCGGAAGGGCCGAGCCGGAACATGCGCCAGCGCTTGCGGCGCCGCCACTCGCTGCGGGCCAGGTTGCCGGCGATGGTGTAGATCCAGGTCGAGAAGGAGGCGATGTTCCGGAATTCGTTCCGTTTCTTCCAGACCCGCAGAAAGGTCTCCTGCAGCAGATCTTCGGCCATGTCGGAGTCTTTGAGGAAGCGGAGCAGGTAGACGTAGAGCCGGTCGTAGTACCGGTCTACCAGGAGATCGAAGGCGACCATGTTGCCCTCGAGGCTGCTCGAAAGCAGGGCCTCGTCCGACATGCGGGGCAGTTCCTGTTGTTCGATCGTCTTCGCCGTCACCAGTTCCACGGGGGTCCTCCTCACCTCTCTACAGTAGTTTTGACCCCCCGCCTCCTTCGAGGTTCCCGGAAAAGAAGCATCCCGATCAGGGTTACGATCAGCGCCCCGATCGGCAGCCAGTCACCGGTCCGGGCGTACAGCGTCAGTCCCGTTTCGGGCCAGACGCGGGCGGCCAGCGCCGTCTTGGTATACAGCGGTGTCGCCCGATGGATCTGACCCCAGCGGTCGATGACGGCCGAGATCCCGCTGTTGGCCGCCCGGACGATGGGCCGGCGGAACTCGACCGCCCGCAGGGCCGCTACCCGCAGGTGCTGGCGGGGACCCGAGGTGCGGCCGAACCAGGCGTCATTGGTGATGACGGTCAGCAGCCGGGCGCCGTTCACGACCTCGGAGCGGGCCAGGCGGGTAAAAAAGCTCTCGTAACAGATGAGCACGCCGATCGGCGGCAGATCCGGCGCCGGGGGGGAGCCGCCGAGCAGGGTCGGAACCTCGCCCTTGCTGAAATCCGACCAGCCCAGGCTCCAGTCGGCCATGAAACCGAGCACTTCCTGGTAGGGCACCCGCTCGCCGAAGGGGACCAGAATCCGCTTGTGATAGAGTTCATCGCCGGTCGAAATGCGTCCGTCGGCGACCAGAAAAGCCGAGTTGTAGTAACGGGACTCGCCGTCCGTATAGGCAGAAGAAAAAGCCCCGGTCAGGATCGGCGCGTCGATCTCGCGCTGGAGCCGCAGCACGCTGCGACGCGCGTAGGGGTGCGAATTGAGGTAGTGCGGCACGGCCGATTCGGGCCATATCACCAGGTCGAGTCGGCCGTTCACGGTTCCGGCAACGGCCCGGGTGAGCCGGTTGTAAACGTAGAGATTGTGGGGCAGCAGCTGGGGGGCGAGCTTGACATCGGGTCGCAGACTGCCCTGAACTACCGCCACCTGCAGGGGCTTCACCCCGTTTTCAAGCCAGGGGGGCGAGGCGGCAGGGTCCGGGCCGGCTTCGGGCCCGGTCGCGACCGGGGCGCCCAGAACCGCACTCTGCCGTGCGTTCCCGGCCTCGAGCACGATCCGGCCGTAGAGGGGCACCACCAGAGCCAGACCCACCGCGGGCGCCAGCGCGCGAACCAGGAGCCTCTTTCTTTCTTCCGGTGTTGCTTGAGTTATTTTCTTTATCCCCATGAACAGCAAGCTGTTAACACCTGCTATCCAGAGTTCCAATCCCCAGGCACCAGTCAGCGATGCGATCTGGATACTGGCCGGTGACGAGGTCTGGGTCAAACCGAGGGTCAGCCAGGGAAAGCCCATTTCTCCCAGGCTCTTGACGAAGATGAAGGCCGTCCAGAGAAAGGGGAACAGAAGCACCCGCCGCCGGTGCGCCAGTCGGGCCGCGAGCCAGACGAAGATGGCGTCGAAGAGGGTCAGATAGATGACCGATGCGATGCCGGCTTCCCGATGGCCGAAGGCGATCCAGTACAGGCACCCCAGGTTCACGACGAAGGCCCAGAGAAGCCCGTACCGGTAGGGGCGGGTCAGCCCGGGGGAGTCGAGCGCCATCAGGAAGGGCACGAAGGCCACCAGGCCCAGCCAGCCGGTCGGAAACGGGGGTTGAGCCAGGATGAAGAGGACCGCCGAGAGACACAATAGAGCCAGCGGCCGGGCCGGCCTAGAATCCGTCACCGCGTATTCTCCGATCGGGATCGACGCCCTCCGCCTGGACCCGGAAATACGCCACACTCCGTCCGAGCCCCTCCGAAAGCGGCACCTGCGGACGCCAGCCCCAGGTTTCCCAGGCCAGGACCGGGTCGATGACCGACCGCTGCTGCTCGCCCGGTTTGGCCGGTCCGTGCTCGGCCTCCCCGCCCCATCCGACCGCCTCGACCAGACCCTGGTAGAGATCGGTCACCGAGGTTTCGCGACCCGTACCGATGTTGGCGCGGATCGTTTCGGGCCCCTCGATCGCGGCCAGGTTGGCGGCCACCACGTCACCCACGTAGACGTAATCGCGGGTCTGTCGGCCGTCGCCGTTGATGACCGGCTCGACCTCCCGAAGCAGTCGGCTGGCGAAAATGGCCACCACGCCGGCCTCGCCGAAGGGATTCTGCCGGGGACCGTACACGTTGGCATACCGCAGGGCGGCATACGACAGCCCGTACATGGCGTAAAAGGCGCCCAGGTAGGTTTCGACCGCCACCTTGGCCGTCCCGTAGGGACTGACCGGACACAGGGGATGGTCCTCGGCGGCGGGAAAGGCCTCCTGCTCGCCGTAACAGGCGCCCCCGGTCGAGGCGAATATCACCCGCCGGGTGCGGTGCCTGACCGCGGCGGTCAGCAGGGTCAGGGTTCCGAGAATGTTGACCCGGGCATCGAAGACCGGATCGGCGACGCTGCGGCGTATGTCCATCTGGGCGGCATGGTGATTGAGCACCTCGGGTTCGAATTCGGAGAAGACCCGTTCGACGAAAGCCGCATCGCAGATATCGCCCTCGTAAAAAGCCGCCTCGGGGGGCACCAGAGCCCGCTCGCCGGTACTCAGATCGTCGAGAACGGCCACGGTATGACCGGCGGCCAGAGCGGCATCGGCCACGTGGGAACCGATGAAACCGGCCCCGCCGGTTACCAGAATCCGTTCCTTGCGCTTACCGGTCGGCACGGATCTCGGCCTCGAGGCCGGCAAGATAGCTCGCAGCTTCTTCCCCGCTCATGAAGGTATTGAGCATGACGTCCATCTGGCGCAGTTGTCCTTCCTTTTTCTGGTTCGGAGCGAAGACGGCCCCGTCGAGCCAGAAAACCCGGCTCGTGGCGGGATCGTAGAAACAGTATGCCACCAGCGGACCTCCCGCCACCAGCACCTCGTTCTCCCAGATACCGTACAGCCGTACCGCCCAGCGGCCGTTGATTTCGCGGATCGTTGCCGTGGTCCGGTCGCGGGCCACGATATCGCCGTCGTAAAAGCGGCGGCAGATGTCGTCGCGCAGGTTCATGGCCTGCTGACCGAGAAAATCGACCAGATCGAGATCGGGGACCTCGTCGCGCTCGAGCCGGCGGCCGACCTCCGCGAGGGTTTCGAGCCAGTTCATGCCGCGACGGTCGATCTCCTCGGCCGGAATCCAGTACGCGAAGAACCAGCGTTCGACCTGGTACTTGATCATCCGGATGAAATTCTCGTCGGACCGGCTGAAGTTGGTCCGAAAACCCCACGGTATCCGGACCGTGAACCCGTAGTCGGTATAGAGGCTATCCTCGAGTGCATAGCGTTCTTCGCGGTAGATCAGCCGCTCGGTCAGACGGTTCAGGTGCTCTTCGGCCAGCGTGAAGAGGTGTTCGCCGGCCCGATCGAGATACGCCCGCAGGTTCTGGTCGGTATCGGCGGTGATGATGATGATGCGCTGGCCGACGGCATAGGGATCGTCCTGCACCAGAGCCAGGGCCCGGTTCTCGCTGCAGATGCGCCGTTCGACATCGTCATTGAGCATGGCTCGCACCTGCTCGCCGGTCGGGCTGTCCTCGTCCAGGGGAGCGCAGAGAAGGATATGGTAGAAACGGGTGAAGAATTCCCACCGGTCGAGGGGCCGGCGCAGGATCCTGAAGATGTACTCGAGCTGCGGGGTGTGCACTTCCCGCTCGAAGATCCGGGTCAGGGTCTCGCCGTAGCGCAGCCAGTTGGCGTCGTCGGCGAAGAGGATGAGCTGGTTCCGGTCTCCGACGGCGAATTTCTTGCTTTGTTCGCATCCGGGGACAACCGCCGCGACAGCTACGAGCAGAACCAGCACCGCTCCCGCCTGACGCGCCCTCCGTAACCGCCGGGGGATGATCGCGCGCTCGTTGTCACTCATGCCTGGTCTCCTTTTTTCCCCATGGCCCGTCACTGCACCCCGGCGATCGCCGCCCGCCCCCGCGCCACATCCACCCGCCGGAGCAGAATCCAGCCGACGACGAAGAACAGGGTGATCGACAGGACCGCCCAGCGCTGACTGCCCGCCAGCATGCTGACCAGTCCGTAGACGATGGTACCCAGGATCGCCGAGAACTTCCCGCATAGACCGTAGAAACCGTAGAACTCCGCCTCGCGGTTGGCCGGTGTGAGTTCGGCCATCAGGGCACGGCTGGCGGCCTGACTCGAGCCCATCGCCACTCCGGCCAGCACGCCGACGGCGTAGAAGGTACCGACCGTGCGGGTGAGGAAGGCCAGCAGGGTCATCGCGACCCAGATACCGAGGGTGAGCTCGATGGTCGGTCTGGCTCCCCACCGATCGGTCAGCCGCCCCAGCGACCAGGCTCCCCCGATGGCCGCGAGCTGAATCACGGCGAAGAAGACGATCACCTGCGTGGCGGTCAGACCGATATAAAGGGCGTAGATCCCGCCGAAAGCGATAACGGTGTTGATTCCGTCGGAGTAGATGAAATAGGCCAGCAGAAACCGGGCCGTCTGCCGGTACCGGTGCAGGTGCCCCAGGGTCTCGCGGACCCGGTGCCACCCCGCCCGCCAGGCCGCGACCGCCGATCCAGCGGTGGCGGGACGTTCGCGTACGAAGAGAAAGAACGGCACCGCGAAGAGAGCGAAAAAGAGAGCCGAGAGCACGAAGAGGGGCGCCATGACGCCGTAATCGCCCAGCTCGGTGGCCCGGTTCGCGAAGGGCAGCGCAATCAGGAGCGATGCCAGGGCCCCGACATATCCCCAGGCGAAACCGACCCCCGAGACCGTGCCGATCCGGCCCGGCGGACTGATCTGAGGCAGAAAGGCGTTGTAGAAGACCAGCCCTCCCTGAAAACCGATGTTCCCGAGGACGAAGAGAAGCAGCCCCCAGACGATATCGCCGGCCCCGACCGTAACCATCAAGGCGGTCGGCAGAACACAGGCCAGGGTGTAGACGGCCGTGAAGAGCTTCTTGCGGGCGGTAGAGTCGGCGATCGCTCCCAGGTAGGGACTGGAAAGCCCGACCAGGAGCATCGAGAGCGAGTTACCCGCCCCCCAGAGAAACTCTCCCACCGGACGCGAGCCGAGCAGGGGCAGGTTCAGACTCAGGTCGCCGACCACATACGTGCGGAAATAGATAGCATAGGCGACCGTGACGATCACCACCGTGAAGCTGGTATTGGCGAAGTCGTAGAGATACCACCCCAGCAGCTCGCGCCGGTTGCCGCCGTGCCCTGAGGTCATAATTCCACCCCCTCCAGGCGGGTGAGATCGGGAGGTCCGTCGGTCCGGTCGACCACACCGATGAGATCGAACCTCAGTTCCCGGCCGCGCCGCAGACCGCCCAGCTCCTCGAGCAGCTGTGCCGTGGCCCGACGGATACGCCGGCGTTGATCGTCCCCCAGCCAGGCCAGAGGCGGACCGGCGGTGGAACCGCGGGCGGCTTTGATTTCGACCACCACGATCGTGTCTTGTCCCAGGCAGACCAGATCGAGCTCCCCGCCCCCACCGCGCCACCGCCGGTGTAGCACGGTATACCCCCGGGCCCGATAGTCGGCTGCAACCCGGTCTTCGGCCCGCGCCCCCCACCCCTGCGGGGTTTCGGCGGCCTCCCGATTCAGGGTCAGCTGCCGGGCGCGGGAGAGAAAGCTGCGCCGATGGATCGGGGTGAGTCCCGAACGATCGAGAGCCTCGCGATGGGCGGCGGTCGCATACCCCTTGTGTTGAGCGAAACCGTACCCGGGGTAGCGTCGATCGAATGCGATCATGATCCGGTCCCGTTCCTCCTTGGCCAGAACGCTCGCCGCGGCAATGGCCCGACAGCGGCCGTCGCCCCCCACCAGGGCCCGGTGGGGCACCCGGCAGCGGCTCAGGGGACGGCCGTCGACCAGGGCGAAGTCGGCCGGCGGATCGAACTGTTCCAGCGCCCGGTCGATCGCGAGCAGGAGCGCCCCCACGATGTTGTGACTGTCGATCTCGCCGGGTTCGGCGCTGCCGATCGCCCAGGCCTCGGCGGCTTCGGTGATCGCGGCCTCGGCAATCCGACGCGCCCGGGGGGTCATCCGTTTGGAATCATCGAGGGGATGGTGCACGAAATCGGGGGGAAGGATGACCGCCGCCGCCACCACCGGACCGGCCAGGGGACCGCGTCCGGCCTCGTCGATCCCGGCCACCCGGCGGTATCCCTGTTCTCTGAGCTGACGCTCCGGATCGCAGAAGGCCCGCCATCGGGCCTCCCGTCGGCGGGCCTTTTCGTCTTCAGAACGGGCTTTGCGCGCCAGCTTGCGGGCCCCGATGCGGGGATCGTCCTCCAGCGCCGCTACCAGGCGCTCCCGCTCGACCGATTCGGTGACGGCCTCCAGAAGCTCTCGTAGCGCCTGCAGGCTCAGGCCGCGCGGGTCCATGTCCGATCAGTCGTTCGGGCCGATTCCGTCGTCGTCCTGCCCGGCCGGTTCCTGTGCGGCGCCGGTCCCCGCGCCGAACCGGCGTTCCCTGACCCGGGCCTTTTTCCCGACCCGCTTGCGCAGATAGGTGAGTTTGGCCCGCCGCACCCGGCCCCGGCGGCTCACCTCGACGGTCTTGATCATCGGCGAATTGAGCGGGAAGATCCGCTCGACGCCGATTCCGCCCGATACTTTGCGGACGGTGAAGGTCCGGCCCTGTCGCGAACCGCGCATTCCGATCACGATCCCCTCGAAAACCTGGACCCGCTCTTTCTCCCCTTCGATCACCCGCACGTGAACCCGCACGGTATCGCCCGGTTTGAAATCGGGCAGGTCGGTCCTCAGCTGGGCACCGGCCACACTCTCCAGGCGCTTCATGTCATGTCTCCTCTTCTCGGTGATCGGAATCCGGCCCCCCGGCCGGTTCCCCTTCAACCGCCATGCTTTCCGTCTCGAGACCGGTGAGGAAGCGGCGCTCCTCCCCGGTCAGTTCGGCCGTCCGCAGCAGATCGGGACGGCGTTCGTGTGTCGCCCTCAGGGCCCCTTCCCGACGCCACTGCGCAATCGCCGCATGGTCCCCGGAGAGCAGCACCTCGGGTACGCTCATGCCCCGGTAGGAAGCCGGCCGGGTGTAATGGGGATGATCGAGCAGGCCGGTTGCGAACGAATCGGAGGCCGCGCTCCCGGGATCGCTCATGGCGCCGGGCTCGAGCCGGGCCACCGCTTCGATGATGGCCAGAGCGGCGACCTCGCCACCGTTCAGGATCACATCCCCGATGCTGTACTCGTGCGAGACCAGCGCCTCCCGCACCCTCTCGTCCACCCCCCGGTACCGGCCGCAGAGGATGACGAAGGTGCCGGCTGCACTCAGTTCCCGAGCCGCCTCGCTATCGAAAATCCGCCCCTGGGGCGAGGTCAGGAGGACCGGAGCGTCGGCCGGCAGGCCCTCATCCCGCAGGCTCTCCAGGGCCTCGAAGAACGGTTCGGGTTTGAGCACCATCCCCGGTCCGCCTCCGAAGGCGTAGTCGTCGGCGGTGCGGTGCCGGTCGTGGGTCCACTCCCGCAGGTCGCGAACCCGGACCTGTGCCGCTCCCTCATCGACTGCCCGGCCCAGCAGGCCGGTGTCAAGAGGCCCGGCGAAGTAGCCCGGGAACAGGGTCAGGACGTGCACCTCCATCCTCAGGGCCCCTCCTCGACTGATTCTTCGAGAGCGGTTTCCTCGCCGGGGCGCACTTCCTCGACTATCGGCAGCTCGACCACCATCCGGCCCGCATCCAGATCGATCGTGTCGATCCAGGCAGCCACGGCGGGCACCAGAACGGGTCCGTCGGCGGTCGTGATTTCAAAGACATCCTGGGCGGCTCCCTGAAAAACCCGGGTCAGGCGCCCGAGGGACTCACCCGTCCGGCCCCAGACCTCGAGCCCGATCAGGTTGTCGATGTAGTACTCATCCTCGTTCAGCGGGGCCCGCTCGCCCTCGGGCACCGACACGGTCCAGTTCCTCAGCGCCTCGGCCGCCTCGCGGGAGTCGACCCCCTCCAGGGCGAGAACGACGGCGTCGTTGAGCCGCCTGGTGCCGGTCAGGGCATGATAGCGGATCTCGTCCCGGCCGTCGAAGAGCCAGACTCCGGCGAGCCGGGCAAAACGATCGGGGATATCGGAGGTCGGCCGGACTTTGACCTCGCCCCGTACTCCCCACGGTCTGGCGACGATCCCGATCTCGACCAGGTCATCGGGTGACAGGGTGTCACGCGGTCTGATCGTCACCTGCTTCGGCTTCCCCGGCGGGTGTCTCGCCGCCCGCTTCGGTTTCGGCCTCGGTTTCGTCCTCAGCCTCGACCTCGGGCGTCTCGGGATCGGCCGCTGCTTCGGTTTCGGCCTCGGCCTCGACCTCGGGCGTCTCGGGAACTGTCGCTGCTTCGGTTTCGGCCGGAGCCGGTTCGGATTCGCCCGCCGGTTCCTTCTCTTCCGGGGGCGCCGCAACGATCCGCTTCTTCTTCACCGGTCTGGCCAGCAGGGGACTGTCGGGCCGCTCGGCGGCCAGGCGCGCCAGGATCCCCGTTTTGCTGAGCAGACTCATGACGGTGTCGGAAGGCCGGGCACCGTTCTTGAGCCAGTAAAGAGCCCGCTCCTCATCTATCGTCACCCGGGCGGGGTCTGTCTGCGGGTTATAGTTGCCTAACACCTCGATGAAGCGTCCGTCGCGCGGGCTCCGTGCGTCGGCCACAACCACCCGGTAGTAGGCCTGCTTCTTCTTCCCCGTTCTCCGGAGCCGAATGCGTGTTGCCACTGCCCTTCTCCTTCAGCCGTGTTCCGATACCGGAACGCGATATTCTCCGGCTCCCGCAATCGAGGGCCGGTACCGTTCAGGCGAGCGGCGGGATCGTTCTGCGGCCCCGCCGGCCGCCGGCCCGCCCTTTGAGCCGGCGAGCCATTTTCTGCATCATGTCATACTGCTTGAGCAGACCGTTGACTTCCTGAACGCTCCGCCCGCTGCCCCGGGCGATCCGCCGGCGCCGGCTGGCGTTGATGATCGCCGGCCGACGCCGCTCTTCGGGCGTCATGCTGTCGATGATCGCCTCCAGAGCGACAAAGGCCCCGTCATCCAGCTGCTGGTCCGGCATCCGGCCGAGCAGCTGACCGGGCAGCAGACCAACCACATCGCTGAGCGGCCCCATGGACCGCAGGCGGCTGATCTGCTTTCTGAAGTCCTCGAGGGTGAAACCGCCCTCGAGGAAACGCTCTCCTTCCTCGGCCAGGGCCGCCTCGCCGCCGGCTTCCCGGGCGGCTTTTTCGACCAGGGTCACGACATCGCCCATGCCGAGGATCCGGTCGGCCATGCGCTCGGGGTGGAAGAGCTCGAGATCGTCGAGTCCCTCGCCGGTACCGGCATAGACGATCGGAACCCCTGCCGTTTCGCGCAGTGAGAGCGCCGCTCCGCCGCGCGCATCCCCGTCGAGTTTGGTCAACACCGCACCCGAACAGGGCACCCGGGCCGTAAACGACTCGGCCGTACGGACCGCATCCTGCCCGGTCATGGCATCGAGGACCAGCAGGGTCCGGAGCGGTTCGAAAGTCTCGTGAACCGCCGCCAGTTCGTCCATCAGGCGTTGGTCGACCGTCTGCCGTCCGGCGGTGTCGATCAGGATCAGGCCGGCCCCCTCTTTTTCGAGCGCCGCGCATCTCCGTCGGCCTTCTGCGACCGGATCCAGGCCCGGGTCCAGAACGGCCGCCGGCACCTCGAGCTGCTCCCCGAGCCGGAGCAGTTGCTCGCCCGCGGCCGGACGGTAGGGATCGAGACCGAGCAGGGCCACAGACCGGCCCGGCCCGCCCAGACGCCGGGCGAGCTTGCCGCACAGCGTCGTCTTGCCCGAACCCTGCAGACCCACGACCATGATCCGCCCGCGGGGGGAGTCGGCCGCAATGATCTCGCCGGCTGGTTCGCCGCCGAGCAGAACGGTCAGTTCGTCGTGGACGATCCTGATCAGCTGCTGTCCGGCACCGACACCGCGGGTTATCCCGGTCCCCGGAGCCGAAGCTCTGATTCTGTCGATGAACGTCCGCGCCACCGCCACGTTGACGTCGGCCTCGAGGAGGGCCCGGCGCACCTCGCGCAGGGCTTCGCCGATATTCTCCTCGGTCAGGACTCCCCGTCCGCGCAGGCGGCTCAATACCGGTGTCAATCTGGCGGTGAGGGCGTCAAACATGATGGAGGCTACAGATTTGTTAATGTAGGCAGATTGGCGCCGTTTCCAATACGCTTTTTTCCCGGACGCTCACTCTGTGGAGCCGGCCCGGCGCAGTCGCGAGACCGCAGCGGCGGGATCGGGAGAGCGGAAAACGGCCGAACCGGCGACCAGAATGTCGGTTCCGGCGGCGATTACATCAGCGGCGGTGTCATCGTTTACACCGCCGTCGACCCCGACCGTGACACTGTGATCGATGGCCGCGGTCATGTCCCGCAGCATTGGAATCTTCTCGAGACACTCCGGTATCAGGACCTGACCGCCGAAACCGGGATGGACTGTCATGATCAGGACATGGTCGAGCCGGTCGAGCCAGGGCGCGAGGATCTCGATCGGGGTGTCGGGGTTGACCGCGATCCCCCGCCCCACCCCGACTTCCTCCAACCGGTGCAGGATTCCGTCGGTCCGACGCTGCCGCTCGTCGTCGGCGAAGGCCTCGAGATGAAAGCTGAGGGTGGTAGCCCCGGCGTCGATGAAGCGGTCGAGGTAGCGGTCCGGGTCGCTGATCATGAGGTGCGTGTCGCGCTCGAGGTCTGTCATCCGGCTGACCGCCTCGACGACCATCGGGCCGAAGGTCAGGTTGGGCACGAAATGGGCGTCCATGACGTCGAGATGTATCAGGTCGGCGCCGGCCGCCTCGACCCGGGCGATCTCCTCTGCCAGCCGGGCGAAATCGGCGGCCAGAATGCTCGGTGCGATACGCACGCCCATCAGAATTCCGGCGGCGGAATGACCGGTGGAGGATTCTGACCCAGACGTCGCACCCACGGGGGCGGAGCGCCTATGCCGGTGGTGTCGAAGTGGGCCGAGGTGGGCTGGAATCCGGTCCGGATGGCGACCCGCAGATCGATGATCGGCCGGCCTTCGATCTCGACTCCCGGTTCGGGGCTCTGCTCGATGACGGTCATGTTCATCTGCGAGTCGTCGAATTCCCACTCGATCCAGACCCGCCCGTCGAGGTCGTCGCGGATCAGGTCGAGAACGTCGCGCAGGCCCATATCCACGAACCGGGGGATCATGACGGTGGTGGTGGCGGGCCCGGTGCTGACCACCAGATTGACCCGGGTGTTGCGCAGGGTGGTCACCCCCTGGGCCGGGGTCTGCTCGATGACGGTCCCCTCGGGGGTGTCATCGGGGCGGTAGTCGATCGACCCGATCAGGAGCTGGAATTCCTGCAGGCGGGTCCGGGCCTGGTCGCTGGTCAGGCGGGTCAGGTCGGGGATGATCACCATCTGCGGCCCACGGCTGACCACCGCCCCGACCGTCCGGCCCCGTTTGACCCGGGTAAAGGGCGCCGGGGTCTGTTCGATGATGTAGCCCTCTTCGACGAAATCGTGGAAGTTCTCTTCGATCTTTTCCAGCTCGAGGCCGAGCTCGGCCAGGTCGCTCTTGGCGGCATAAAAATCCTGCTCGACGATGTCGGGCAGTTCCACCTCGGCCCCCAGGTTGGTGAAAGCCGGCATGATGAGCCGGTCGAAAAGAAGGATACCGCCGCCGAAGAAAAGAGTGACGACGAACAACAGGATGATCAGCAGTCCGACGGTCTTCAGAATGAGGGTGAGGTCCCCCGCGCCGGACCGGTTGTGCGCCAGCTTGATCATGCTCAGGTTCCCGCTCGTTTCAGACGTGCCGTAAAAGCTCCATCCAGGCCGTGCTTCCACGGCAGGGAAAGAGCCAGGCCTGGTTCGAGACCGAAGCCTGCCGGAAAAGATGGCCCCGTTCCGTCGGGTATGAAAGCAGTATGGTGCGACAGGAAGCGCTCCACGACCACCTCGTTCTCGCCTGCGAGGACGCTGCAGGTGCTGTAGATGAGTACGCCTGCGGGCGTGAGCAGTTCCGCGGCCCGCTCCAGCAGATCAATCTGTACCGCCGCCATCTCGCGAGCCGTTTCGGGCCCCAGACGCCAGCGGGCGTCGGCCCGGCGGCGGAGCACGCCTGTATTGCTGCAGGGGGCGTCGACCAGAACGAGGTCGAACTCCCCCGTGCGGTCCATGACCCGATCCCACTCCTGTATCTCGAGACCCAGCCCGCCGTGAGTGGCGGCCAGGGCTGCGAGCCGCCGGTAACGCTCGGGATCGGCATCGGTGGCGATGACCCGCGCCCTGCCCCGCCCCCGCTCGGCCAGGTGGCTGCATTTGCCCCCCGGAGCCGCACAGATGTCGGCCAGCAGCAGGTTCTCGACCGGGCCGGCGGCCAGCACCGCCAGAGCGGCCGATGGATCCTGAACCCGCAGGCGCCCCGAGTCCAGAACCGGCCGCATGGTCGGCAGCGCACCCGGGTCGCAGGTGAGCCAGCCGGGCAGAGGTCCCTCCTCCCGGGCCTCGATTCCGAGCCGGTGCAGAGCCTGCAGTTCCTCCTCGACCTCGCTCACGGCCTCGTTGACCCGCAACCAGAGAGGGGGCGGCTGATTGTTCCATTCGGCGTATGCGGCTGCGGCTTCGACACCATAACGGGCGGCGATCTCCTCGAGCAGCCAGCGGGGATGAGAGGCGGTCACGGCCAGCCGTTCGAGCCCTTCGGGAGGCAGGTCCGGTTCCCCGGTCCGCACGGCATTGCGCAGAACGCCGTTGACGACCCCGGTCAGACCCGCAAATCCGGCCCGCCGGGTCAGCTCGGTCGCCGCGTTCACGGCGGCGTAGCCGGGCACCCCGGCGAAGCGCAGTTCGTAGAGCGCCAGCCGGAGGATCTGCCGCACCCCGGAGGGCAGGCTCCGCACTCCCTGCGGCAGGCGCCGGTCGAGTTCGGTATCGAGTCGAAGCCGGAATTTGGTGGTCCCGGCGGTCAGCCGGTGCAGACGGGCGCGCTCGGCCGAGCCGTCCCCGAAGACGTCGCCTTCAGACTCGAGCGCCCGGTTGAGGAAGGTGCCGCTCTCGACCGCAGTGAGGATCCCGACCGCCCGTTCCCGGACCGGGTCAGTCGTCACCGAAGCATTCTCCGCACTCGCAGCGCAGACCGCGGATGACATCGGCCCCCGGGGCCGCCGACCGGCTCTCGCGCTGCAGGCTGACGAGCGCCACTCCCGAGCCGTCGCCGGCGCTCACCACCGGCGTACCGTCGTCGTCGAAGCCCCCCAGCGTACCGGGCCGCAGCAGCTGATCGCGTTCCCAGGGGAGTTGCTCCGCGCTGATCACCCGGGCCTGGAGCACCATCAGCCGTTCGGTCTCCAGAAAGGTGAAGGCTCCCGGCCAGGGGGTCAGGCCCCTGATGCGGTTCGCTATCGCGGCCGCGGGCAGGGTCCAGTCGATCTCTCCGTCGTTCTTCTGCAGGCGGGGAGCGGGGGTGGCCAGAGCCGTATTCTGCGGCCGTCGGGGAGCCGTTCCGGCCTCGACCCGGTCGAGGGTCTCGAGCAGCAGTGCCGCCCCGAGACGGGCCAGACGGGCGGACAGATCGCCGGCGTTCTCCCCGGGTGCGATGGCCACCTCACGCTGCAGACAGATGGCGCCGGTATCGATCCCGGCGTCGATGAAAAAGGTGGTGACTCCGGTGGTCTCCTCGCCGTTGATCAGCGCCCACTGCACCGGGGCCGCACCGCGGTAGCGCGGCAGGAGCGAGGCGTGCAGGTTGACGGTCCCCGCGGGAGGGATGGTGAGCAGTTCGCCGGGAATGATCGGAAAAGCGACCACGGCCCAGATCTCGGCTTCGAGGGCCGCCAGGGCTTCGGCGGCTGCGGCCGAAGAGAGATCGTCGATCTCGACCACCGGCAGACCCAGTTCGCCGGCCCGCACCTTGGTCAGAGTCGGACTCGGCCGGCGGCCCCGTCCCTGCTCCCGATCGGGCCTGGTCACCAGGGCGGCCAGTTCGTGGCCCGATCGGGCCAGAGCTTCGAGAGCGGGCAGCCCGAAAACACCGTTGCCGAGAAAGGCCGTTCTCACATCCGCTCTTTCGCCCGTCGGGCGATCTGCTTCAGGGTTGACCGCAGCATCATCCTTTTGACCGCCGGCAGGTGATCAATGAAGAGGACTCCGTTGAGGTGGTCGATCTCGTGCTGAACGACCGCAGCGTGCAGACCCTCGGCTTCGGCGTTCTGCTCCCGCCCCTGCGGGTCGGTCCAGGTGACGGCGATCTCGGCCTGGCGTTCGACCTCGTCCCAGACATCGGGGATCGAGAGACAGCCCTCCATCGAACGCATCGTCCCGACCCGGGCGGTGATCTCGGGGTTGATCAGAGCGGTGGCCCCCTCCCCACCCGTCTCGAGATCGAAATTCACCACCAGGATCCGGCGCAGTTCGCCGACCTGGTTGGCGGCCAGACCGATGCCGTCCGAGGCCCGCATCGTTTCGATCATGTCGTCGGCCAGCCGGCCCAGATCGTCATCGACTTCGTCCACCGCCGCGGCCTGCCGGCGCAGCACCGGATCGCCATACAGCCGAACCGGAATCAGGGACATTATTCCGCCTTGTCGGTGACGACCCGTGAAATGCTCCCCCGGCTGACCGTCACCCGCACCCGGTCGGCGATCTCGAGTTGGACCGTTTCGGCCTCGGAGTCCACCCCCTGTACCGTACCGTGGAAACCGCCGGCGGTCACGACCCGGTCACCTTTCTGCAGGGCATCCACCATGGCTTTGTGTTCCTTCTGGCGCTTGCTCTGCGGCCGCATGATCAGAAAATAGAACACGACGAAAATCAGAATGAAGGGCAGCAGGAATCCGAACGGATTGGGCTGGGCCTGGCCGGGAACCGATTGCTGGAACGCTGCCAGCGAAAACATCAGGACAGTCACGCTCTTTTCCTCTCAGGTGTGGGTGTCGGCCACCCGCAGGCGACCGGAACGGCGAACCGAAAGATAACCACCAGAAGCGGAAATGCCAGCCGGTGCCGGGCGGCGCGGATCTCTCAGCGTCGCGGCTTGATCGGCCCGTCGGCCGAACCTGAAATGAACTGGGCCACGACCGGATCTTCCGAGTGGGTGATTTCCTCGGGCGTGCCCTCGGCGAAGATCACCCCCCGGTGCAGGAAGGCGACCCGATGACAGATGGTGGTGACGGTCCGCATGTCATGGGTGACCACCACCGCCGTGGTCTGCAGCTTCTCGACCAGTTCGGCGATCACTTCGTCTATCACGGCCGACATGATCGGATCCAGACCGGTGGTGGGCTCGTCGAAGAGCATGACTTCGGGACCCAGAGCGATGGCCCGGGCCAGACCGACCCGCTTCTTCATCCCGCCGCTCAGTTCGCTCGGCATCTTCGTTTCCAGACCCGAGAGTCCCACCTGACCGAGGCAGTAGGCCACCCGGTCGTGGATCTCTTCGGGAGTGCGGTCGGTATTGTACACCAGGCCCAGAGCGATGTTCTCGCCCACATTCATCGAATCGAAGAGCGCTGCGGACTGGAAAAGCATGCCGAAACGGTGACGGGTGCGGTACAGTTCCTCGCGATCCATTTCACCCAGATCGCGGCCGTCTATCAGAACCCGCCCGGCGTCGGGCCACATCAAGCCGATCAGATGCTTGAGCAGGACGCTCTTGCCGCACCCCGAACGGCCGACGATGCCGATCGTTTCGCCCGGTGGAATCCGCAGGTTCACGTCGCGCAGAACCGGCTGCCCTCCCAGGCTCTTGCGCAGCCCCTCGATCGTGATGCTGCAGCCGACCCCGTTCTCGTCGCAGGCACGATCGGTGGACGACATCAGATCATCACCTCGGCGATGATGTAATCGAAGACGAGAATCAGGACCGAAGCGGTCACGATGGCGTTGATGGTGGACTGCCCCACCCCCTCGGCGCCGCCGCGCGTGCGGTAGCCGAAGAACACCCCCGAGAGGGACACCACCCCCCCGAAGATGAAAGCCTTGATCTGGTTGACCAGCACGTCGTAGGCCTCGAAGAACATCTTCACCCCGTTGAAGAAGGTGGCCGTGGACACCCCGACCCCGAGATGAGCCACGGCGTAGCCGCCCATGATGGCGACGAAGCTGGCGATGATGACCAGCAGCGGCATCATCAGCAGTCCGGCGAAGAAGCGGGGCGAAGCCAGGAACCAGACCGGATCGATGGCCATCGTTTCCAGAGCGTCGATCTGCTCGGTCACCCGCATGGTACCCAGCTCGGCCGCGATCGAGGTGCTGACCCGGCCGGCCACCACCAGGGCGGCCAGCACCGGGGCCAGTTCGAGAATCACGGCCTTGCCCACAGCCGCTCCGACCAGCGAGGGAGGGGCATACCCCTGCATCTGATAGCCGGCCTGGGCGGCCGAAACAGCCCCGGTGAACAGGCTGGCGAAGATCACCAGGGGCAGGCTGCGCAGTCCGATGGCGTCCATCTGGGCCAGCAGGATGCGGGGGGTACGCAGGAGTTGAGGCAGCCGCCCGATCATTTCGAAGGTGAGCAGGACCAGCTGGCCCACGGCGGTCGAGAGACGGATGAAGCGGTCGCCGGCGTATTCGACGATTCTGATCAGGGCCGGCTCGCGGGGCAGCTTCATCTTAGAAAGGGGTCTCGGCCGCGACGGCTTCGGGAGCCATGGTGTCGAAACGGGCGTATTCGGAGTGGAAGATTAGTGGGATGGTCCCGATGGGGCCGTTGCGCTGCTTGCCGATAATGACCTCGGCCCGCCCCTGGGCTTCGGGTTTCTCGCGATTGTAGTACTCCTCGCGGTACATGAACAGAACCACGTCGGCATCCTGCTCGAGGGCGCCCGACTCGCGCAGATCGGAAAGCTGCGGGCGGCGGTCGCCGCCGCGGGTCTCGACCGCCCGCGAGAGCTGGCTCAGCGCCATGACCGGAATATCGAGCTCCTTGGCCAGAGCCTTGAGAGCCCGGCTGATCATGGTGATCTCGATCTGCCGGCTCTCGGCCCGCGGTCCCATCATGAGCTGCAGGTAATCGACCATCACCAGCCCGATGTTCCGTTCGGCTTTCAGGCGCCGGGCCTTGGCCCGGAACTCGAGGATACCGAGCGAGGCGGTGTCGTCGATGTAAATCGGCGCATCAGCCAGGCGTCCGACGCTCATCGAGAGCTTCTGCCAGTCGGTGGTCGGCAGCCGCCCGGTACGCACGGCGTGAATGTCGAGCCGGGCTTCGGAACAGAGCATGCGCTGGGCGAGCTGGTGGGCGCTCATCTCCAGGCTGAAGAAGGCCACCGGTACGCCCTCTTCGACCGCGACGTTGCGGGCCACGTTCAGGGCGAAGGCCGTCTTCCCCATGCTGGGCCGACCGGCCAGGATGATCAGATCCGAGGGCTGCAGCCCGGCCAGCTTCTCATCGAGCGTGTCGAACCGGGTCGGCACCCCCGAGAGCCCCCCCTTGCGCTCGTGGGCCTTCTCGATCAATTCGAAGGTGCGGTGCAGGACCTGCTCCAGGGGTAGAGCGCCCTTGCGCAGGCGGCGTTCGGAGAGACTGAAGATGGTCTGCTCGGCCCGGTCGAGCAGACCGACCGCCTCTTCGGTGCTGTCGTAGGCGTCGGTGATCACCCCCGTCAGGGCGTTGATCATCTTTCGTTTGATGGCCGCTTCGAGCACAATCCGGGCGTAGTATTCGACATTGGCGGCCGTGCCGACCTCGTCGATCAGTTCGGCCAGATAGATCTCCCCCCCCGCCGCTTCGAGGTTCCCGGCGCTCTTGAGTTCTTCGCGGACCGTGACCAGGTCGGCCGGCTCGCCCCGGCTGTACAGGGCCACCATGGCTTCGAACACCCGCCGGTTGGCGTCGCGGTAAAAACAGGTTTCGTCGAGCTGTTCGACCACCCGCCCGATGGCCTCCTCACCCAGCATCATGGCTCCCAGGACGGCCTGCTCGGCTTCGACCGCCTGGGGGGGCAGGCGGCCGTCTCCGCGGGTTTTCGCCTCGGCGCTCACCGACCGACCTCCTGGTCGTGGATCCGGCGCAGGAGCTGCACGTCTTCCCAGGCCGGTCGCTTCCAGTGGGGATTGCGCAGCAGAGCGGCGGGGTGATAGGTCACGACGAGCGGCCGCCCCTGATAGCGGTGCACCTTTTCGCGCAACCGGGTCAGGGTAGCGGTGGTCCGGAGCAGGGTCTGGCCCGAGATACGACCCAGAGCGCAGATGACCGCTGGCCGGATGAGTTCGATCTGGCGCTGCAGGTATGGTTCGCAGGCCTCGACCTCGGCCGCCTGGGGATCGCGGTTACCGGGGGGCCTGCACTTCAGGATATTCCCGATATAGACCTCCTCGCGCTCGAAATCGATGGCGGCGAGAATTTTGGTGAGCAGCTGCCCGGCCCGCCCCACGAACGGTATCCCCTGCTCGTCCTCGTCGCGGCCCGGCGCCTCGCCGATGAACATCACCCCGGCGTCGGGGGCGCCGGTTCCGAAGACGAGCCGGTTCCGGGTTTGTCCCAACGGACACTTGAGACAGGGGGCGACCTGCTGTTCGAGATCGGCCAGCAGCCGGGCTCGCCCGGTGCTGTCGTCGGGCACCGGACAGGTCATCGCCTCGGGGATACCGACCGGATCGAGCTCGGGTTGGGGGGGCCGGCCGCCCCAGGGGGATGGATGAGCGGATTCGGCCGCTCCCTCGCGGGCGAGCAGATCGATCTGGGTTGTATCGTCCGGTGTCACAGGCAGCGCCTTCCCCTTGGGTTCATCTTCTCCGCTCCGGGGGCCGGCGGCAAGCAGGTTATCGTTCTCGGTTTCGGCGAATTGCCGCAGGTAGCGGGCGGTATCGGAGAGCCAGTGCCGGTCCGGTTCAGTGCTCACGTCGCCCGGCGCAGAGGGGGTGGATGAGATCGAGCAATTCTCGGGCCACCTGCTCCTTGGCGGCCGGCCCCAGAACCGCGTTCCGGCCGTCGGCGAAAAGGACCGTCAGACGGTTGGTCTCGACCTCGGGGCCGGCGCCCGGTTCGGTGGGATCGTTCACGGCAATGACATCCAGATTCTTGCGTTCGAGCTTGGCCCGGCCGCCGACGAGCGGGTCACCGGTTTCCAGGGCAAAACCAACCACGACCTGGTTCGAGCGCCTGGCGGTCAGCGAGGCCACGATATCGACCGTTGGTTCCAGCTCGAGCGTCAACGGCCCGCTGTCGCGGGCGATCTTGTCGGCCTGCTGTACAGCGGGCCGAAAATCGGCTACCGCAGCGGCCATGAGAAGCAGGTCGCAGTCGGCGAAACGGCTCGTGAGTTCGGCTTCCATGTCAGCCGCCGAACGCACCCCGACGATCTCGACCGGACCGGCCGGCGGGTGGAGCCAGGTCGGGCCGTGCACCAGAGTGACGCGGGCGCCCCGCCCGGCGAGTTCGGCGGCCAGGGCGAAACCCATCCGCCCGCTCGAACGGTTGGTGACCAGACGTACCGGGTCGATATCCTCGGCTGTCGGGCCGGCCGAGACCAAAGCCCGCAGGCCGGCGAAATCACCCCGGTTGCGAAGGGTTTCGGTCACATATTCGGCTATCCCGGCGGGCTCTTCCATCCGTCCCGGCCCACTCTCGCCGCAGGCCAGTTCGCCGGCCGAGCCCGCGATGATGTCCGCCCCCCGGTCCCGGAGCAGGTCGAGGTTGGCACGGGTGGCCGGGTGGCGGTACATGTCGGCGTTCATGGAGGGGGCGATGAAGAGCGGTCCGGTACAGGCCAGGGCGGTCGACCCGAGCAGATCGTCGGCCAGTCCGCCGGCCAAGCGGGCGATCGCGGAGGCCGAGGCGGGCGCCACCAGCAGGGCCTCGGCCCACCGGGCGAGATGAATGTGATCCATGGCGTCGGCCTCGAGCGGCTGCCAGGGATCGACGGCCACCGGATGACCCGAGAGAGCCTGCAGGGTCAGGGGGGTGATGAATTTCTGTCCGCCCGCGGTCAGCAGGCAGCGCACCTCGTGCCCGACCCGCTGCAGGTCGCGCACGAGATGAGCACTCTTGTACGCGGTGATCGATCCGCTGACGGCCAGCAGGATACGGGCCACGACGTGCCCCCTACTCCTCGCCCTCGTCCTGTTCCTCGGCCTCGACCCGGCCTTCGATCAGCCGCGTGAGAGCCTCGGTGGTCACCTTGGCATCAGGTTCGATGTACTCGGGATCGTGCATCGCCTGCATGCGTCGCAGGTTGTTGATTTTCCGCGCCTCGCGGGCGGCGATGACCACGGCCCAATAGATGTTCGGCGTGGTGTTGCGGAAGTCCTCGATATTGAGACGTTCTTCCATGATCAGAGATGCTCCTTCTGCCACTGTTCGAGTTGGGCCGCGTAGTCGGCGATGAAGGGCTGCATCCGTTCCCGGACGCACTTCTCGGCTTCGATGATGTGCACGATCCGGACGACCGAATCCTCGAAGTCTTCGTTCACGACCACGTAGTCGTACAGCTCGGCGTTCTCCACTTCCTGCGGAGCCGCCCGCAGGCGATCCCGGATGGTGTCTTCTTCATCGGTGCCGCGCCCGCTGAGACGCTCGTAGAGAACGGCCGGCGTCGGCGGAAAGATGAAGACCAGGACCGAGTCGGGATAGGTCTGTTTCAGGTTCCGGGCGCCCTGGCCGTCGATGTCGAGAATCACCACCCGCCCCCGTTCGACCGCCGTGCTGAGTTTGGCTTTCAGGGTTCCGTAGAGTGCGTCGTGCACTTCCGCCCACTCGGCGAATTCACCGCGCTCGATCATGAGCCGGAATTCATCCTCGTCCACGAAATGATAGTCCACGCCATCCCGTTCGCTCTTGCGGCGCTCGCGGGTGGTGACCGAAACCGAATACTCCGCTTCATCAACCCGGCGCAGGACCTCGTAGCAGATACTGGTCTTGCCCGCCCCGGAAGGGGCGCTGATGATCAGGGGAAAGCCTAGGCTATTCAATGTTCTGCACCTGCTCTCTGATGCATTCCAGCTCTTCCTTCATGCCGACCACCCGGTGGCTGATGTCCTGGTCGTTGGCCTTGCTCCCCAGGGTATTGACCTCGCGGTGGATCTCCTGCAGTAGAAAGTTGAGCTGGCGGCCCGCTGCTCCCGGGCCGGTCATGATTGCGCGCGCCTGATCGAGGTGACTGCGCAGGCGCGTACATTCTTCGCTGATATCTATCCGATCGGCGTAGAGGGCCACTTCGTGAAAAAGCCGCTCCTCGTCGGGTCCCTGTCCCTGAAGCAGATCGGCGATGCGGGCCCGCAACCGCTCGGCGTACTGCGCCGCCCGGTCGGGGGCCCGGGCTTCGACATCATCGAGAGCCGCGGCGAGTCGGTCGAAGCGCAGGGCGAGATCCTCAGCCAGGGCTTTCCCCTCGCGCGCCCGCATCTCGATGAGACGGTCCAGGGCTGCGATGAAGGCGGGTTCGACCCGGGTCCAGAGCTCCTCTTCGCTCTCTTCGCCGGGATGAGCGCCGATGATGTCGCGAAAACCCGCCAGCAGGCCGATATCCACCTCGCCGCCGAGATCGAGTTCGGCCTGCAGCTGCCGCAGGGCGTCGAGGTATGCCCGAGCCCGGCCGGTATCGGCCAGGGGTTCGCCCTCGCCGGCATTCTGCAGGGCCAGAGTGACGGTGACCTTGCCGCGTTCGAGCTTCTCGCGCAGGATCTCCCGCATCCGTCCCTCCACCAGGGAGACTTCCCGCCCCCCCCGCAGCGTCACATCGAGGAAGCGGTTGTTGACCGACTGGATCTCGATCGTCACCTCCCCGGCGGGGTCGCTGGTCGTGCCTCGGCCGAAGCCTGTCATGCTTGTGACCATCGGTGCGGGTCCTTCAGCGGTCGAGTTCAGGAGTCTTCCGGCTGAGCCGGCGGAGCATCAGAATGCCGAACGCGATGAGGAAGAGTCCGGTCAGGTGGTTGACGGTGATGTCGATCCCGCCGAGTGCGACAATCCGCATCTCCCTCTCGTAGTAGCGGAACAGATCGTCGATACCTCGCGCCACTCCAATCAACACAAGATAGGATGCAATCAGGGCACCGTCAATTTTTCGCCCGAAACGCTCGATCAGAAGCAGAATGCCGGCGACGGCCAGATTGTCGAGCACCATATAGAGCTGGGTGGGATGAATCGGCGTTCCGGGGAAGGTCGCCCCGGCCGAACAGGAGGGGGGAAAAACCAACCCCCAGGGCAGGGTCGTCGGTCGGCCGAAACAGCAGCCGTTCAAGAAACAGCCCAGACGTCCGATCGCGGTTCCGAGCGCGATCGCAGGCGCCAGGGCGTCGAGAGTGCGCAGAGGATTGAGCCGCCAGCGATGAACCAGCCAGGCGATGAGCGGCACGGCGACGATCAGACCGCCGTAGAATACCAGACCCTGGATACCGAGCGAGCCGTCGCTGCCGACCGGCCAGAAAGCCTGCCAGAGCCGGCCGCGGAACTGCCCCAAGTGGGTCAGCACGTAAAAGAGACGCCCGCCGCCGATGCCGCTCACGATGGCGACGATGACCAGATCGATCAGGCGGCCGGCGGGAAGGCCGCGCCGCCGACCCCGGGTGATGAACCAGAGCGCACCGGCACCGAACCCGAGCGCCATGAACAAACCGTAGGCGTGAACGGTCAGGGGGCCGATGCGGAAGAGAACGGGATACATGGCTCGTTCAATACTCCATCCAGCGCAGGCGCAGGCTCAGGATGATCCCGATCATGAAAAGCGTCGTCACCAGGTGCGACCCGCCGTAACTGACCAGGGGCAGCGGCAGCCCGGTAATGGGCAGCAGACCGAGAGCCATACCGATATTGACCATGACATGGGCGAAGATGATCCCGGTCGTACCGATGATGACCAGACCCGAGAAGATGTTTTTCACCTCCGCCGCCGCCCGAAGGGCGCGGAGCAGGATCACCCCGAAAAGAAGGAGGACGACCAGGGCTCCGATCAGGCCGGTCTCCTCGGCGATCACGCTGAAAATGAAATCGGTGTGCTGCTCGGGCAGAAAGTTGAGTTTGGTCTGGGTACCCTGCAGATACCCTTTGCCGGCCAGGCCCCCCGAACCCACCGCCACGGTCGACTGGATGATCTGATAGCCGGCCCCGAGAGGATCCTTGCCCGGGTCGATGAAACTCATGATTCGCTGTTGCTGATAGGCGTGCAGGTTGTCCCAGACGACCGGAGTGAACACCCCGAGCACGACGTTGACGATGACCAGCGCCACGCCCAGTCCCCGCCTGATCCGTTTGCGCCAGATCACGGTCCCGATGATGACCATCGCGATCCCCCAGGTAATGGGATCGAAGGCGGTGACCACACTCAGCAGGGGACTGCAGATCAGGAAAATCGTCCACATGGGTACTCCCCGCCAGTAGAGCATGGGAATCAAAATGACCGGAAAGATCATGGCCGTCCCCAGGTCGGGTTGCCGGGCGACGAGCAGAAAGGGCAGTGCGGCCAGCAGGATCGGCACCAGGTAGTCCCGGGCCCGCCGGAAGGTGACCGAGTGGCCCGACAGGTAGCGAGCCACGGCCATCACCAGAAAGATCTTGGCGGGTTCGCTCGGCTGCAGCCGGATCCCGCCCGCCAGTTCGAACCAGCGCCCCCCTTCCCCTCCGCCGGTCAGGGCCAGGGCGATCAGGAGCGACACCATCAACCCGTAAAACAGGTACGCGGTGGAGTAGTAGAACTGCAGGGGGAGCCTGACCGCCACCGCCAGGGCGACGAGCCCGATCGCGGCCAGAATGAGCTGGCGGGTGTGCAGGGGGGCGGCGACCTGAGCGTTCTCGACCGTGGCCGAATAGACGAAGACGATCCCGATGACGACCAGAACCAGCACGCAGGCGAAGAGAAGATAATCGAAATCGCGTCGCAGGATGCGCCTGAACCGCCGGCGCGCCATCATCGGCCCTCTCCCGTACTTTCGGCCGGCACCCTCCCGGCGTGGCGCAGGTCACTGAACCAGGCCTGGAGAATGAGCCCGGCGATCGGGCCGGCCACCGCGCTCCCCCCCCCGCCGTTCTCGACCAGCACGGTGACGACGATCTCGGGTTCTTCGGCGGGGGCGAAACAGGTGAACCAGGCGTGGTTCTCGCCGTGCGGGTTCTGACCGGTTCCGGTTTTCCCCGCCACCGTGATTCCGGGCGCATAGCGGGCAACATGGTTGGCGGTCCCGTTCTCACCATTTACTACGGCCACCAGGCCCTGCCGGATGAGCTCGATGTCTTCGGGGCTCACCCCGGGGATGCGCCGCGGCTCGGGGGCGGGTTCGGAAATTTCGGCGGCCGTACCGGCCGGAACGGTGGCGCTGACCAGGGTGGGCGTCACGCGGTAGCCGCCGTTGGCGATCGCAGCCGTCATGACCGCCACCTGCAGGGGGGTGGCCAGAATCTCGCCCTGGCCGATGGCGAGATTGATGACCTGGCCCGATTCGACCCACCGGTCCTCACCCACGATCCGATCGTAATATCCGGCGTCGGGGAAGAGCCCTTCGGCCTCGCCGGGCAGCCGGATGCCGGTGGCTCCGCCCAGTCCGAACGCGCGGGCTGTTTCGTGGAGCGGTTCGAGCCCGAGTCTGACCCCGACCTGGTAAAAGAAAACATCGCACGACTGCTCGATCGCCCCCACGACGGTCAGCTGCCCGTGGACCTCGTTCCAGCAGTGGTAGGTCCTGTTCCCGAGCCGCCAACCTCCCGGCAGGCAGGGATCGAAACGGGTTCGGGCGGTGAGCACCCCGGCACTCAGACCGGCCAGAGCGGTGATCCCCTTGACGGTGGAAGCGGGCGGGTAGAGACCGGAGACGGCGCGGTTCAGGAGGGGTTTGCGGGGATCGGAGTTCAGACTGTCCCAGATGGCGGCATCCAGCACGCCGCTGAAATCGTGAGGATCGAAGGTCGGAATACTGGCCAGCACCAGCAGGGCGCCGCTGTCGGGGTGCATCACGACCGCCGCGCCGCGGGCGGTGTCGGCGAACGCCCGCTCGGCAACCCGCTGCAGCTCGATGTCGAGAGTGGTGACCAGATCGGCTCCATGGACCGGTTCGACCGGAGCGCGGTCGGCCGAGAATCCGACCATGCGGCCGCGGGCGTCGACTTCGGAATACTGCAGTCCTTTGGTCCCGCGCAGCTGGCGTTCGTACTCACGCTCGAGCCCATCCTTGCCGAGCAGGTCGCCATAGATGTAGCCGCTCCCCTGATCGTGACTGCGGGCCAGTTCGGCATCGTTGATCTCCCGCAGGTAGCCGAGGCTGTGGGCGGCCGAAGAACCGTAGGGGTAGCGCCGCCGCGGCTCCATGACCACCCCCACCCCGGGCAGATCGGGCCCCCGTTCGCTGATCCGGGCGATGACATCGAAGCTGACATCCCGCTTGATCGGCACGGCGGTGTAGAGATGACCCCGGCGCTGTTCGATCCGTTCCCGGATCGGATCGGGACCGCTGTCGATGATCTGCCCCACCCTCTCGATCACATCGCCGTTCCCGGTCAGAATCTGCGGACTGAGGGTCACCGTCCAGGAGGGCCGGTTGTCGACGATCAGACGGCCCACCCGGTCGTAGATCCGGCCTCGCACCGGCTGGACCACGACCGGGCGCAGGCGATTGGAATCGCTCAGGGCACTCAGGGTGTCGTGGCGGGCGACCTGCAGTTGGGCCACCCGCAGGGCCAGAAAGAGGAGTCCGGCGGCATAGAGGCCGCTCAGCAGGAAGGCCCTGCGTTTCCTCTGCCGGGTTTCATCGCCGATCAATGACGTGCTTCCCCCCTCGGACGAGCCCGGCCAGGGCCAGGACGGCGGCTCCGATCAGAGCGGTATAGATGGCTCCGCCGATGGTCCCCGGGACCAGAAAAGAGAGCGGTTCGACGCTGCCCTGCACGGTTCCGACCAGGGCGTAGACCAGGTCGTGAACGACCCGGGTCGCGGCCAGGGCGACCATCTGGTTCACGGCATGGTCGAGATCGAGCAGTATCTGTGCTTTTCCGCCCAGATACCCGGCCACCGTGGCGGCCATGACGCCGGCTCCGAAAGTCGGCGGGTGGTAGAGATCGACCGCCAGCCCGGCCAGAAATCCGGCGCCACAGCCAGCGGAACTGCCCTCGAACGCGCCCACGACGACGGCGAAAATGACGATCAGGTCGGGGACCTGACCCCAGAGGGCGATCTCGGGAACGAGCATGGTCTGCAGAACGACCGCGGCAAAGCCGAAGAAGAGGTAGCGCGCCAGCCGGTTCATCGCGCTCCTCCGAGCCGCAGGATGAAGACCTCCTCCAGACGGTCGAGCGCCGCCGCCGGAGCGACGACGATCCGTTGCGTCACCCCGTCGGGGTCGTCGGCGACACTGACGACCGAACCGATCATGAGACCTTCGGGATAGATCCCGCCCAGCCCGCTCGATTTCACCCGGTCGCCCGGCTGTACGTCGGCCGCCTGGAGTACGTGCAGCAGCCGGCCCTGGCCGCCCACGAACTGGAAGACGCCCTGTACCCGGCTGCGTTCAATGACCGCCGCCACGGCGTTGGAGGGATCGTTGAGCAGGCTGACGATGGCGGTGTGTCGCCCCGGCGCGCGGTCGATCCGGCCGACCAGTCCGTCGGCGGTCACGACCGGCTGGTTGTAGGCCACGCTGTCTGCGGTCCCGGCCGAAACCGTCACGGCGAAGGCCTGACGCCCGTCGCCCCGGCCGATGACCTCGGCCCCGGTGAGGATCTCGGGCCGGCGCACCGCGGTGAACTCGAGCAGTTCCCGCAGGCGGCTGTTCTGCAGCCGGGTCTGCTCCAGGTCGGAGAGAGCCAGCCTGAGCTCGGCCAGCTCGCGGTGCAGTTCGGCGTTCTCGCGGGCATCGGCGCCCAGGTCGAACGCCCAGCCGAAGGAGTCGAGCAGCAACTCGTTCCCGCCGGCGAAGAGATCGTGCAGAACGCTGCTCACCGCGGGTCGCGGAACGGCGGCCAGAAGAGCACCGAGCAGGAGCAGGAGGACCAGGACGAGCACCTCTCGACGCGAACGCGATATGGAAGGGAACCGGGGCACCCACCACCCCCCTGCCGGGACGATTTACATCCGCCGCCCGACCATGAGCATCTTGCTGTATTCGGACAGGTTCTCGAGCACTTTGCCGGTCCCCCGCACCACGCAGGTCAGAGGATCCTCGACCACATTGATGGGCAGATTGGTCTCTTCCCGCAGGCGCTGATCGAGACCGCGCAGCAGGGCCCCGCCGCCGCTCAGGATGATGCCGCGGTCGAGGATGTCGGCGGCCAGTTCGGGCGGCGTGCGTTCCAGGCTGATGCGCACCGCGTCCACGATCTGGGCGATCGGTTCCGAGAGAGCTTCACGCACCTCGCTGGAGGAGAGGATGATCGTCTTCGGGATCCCCCCGACCAGGTCGCGCCCTTTGACCCGGGTCTCGAGCTCGGGATCGATCTCGGTGGCCGAGGCGATCTCGATCTTGATCTGCTCGGCGGTACGCTCACCGATGAGCAGATTGTACTTCTTCTTCAGAAACTGCACGATGGCCCGGTCCATCTCGTCGCCGCCGACCCGGATCGAGGTCGAAGCCACGATCCCCGACAGGGCGATCACGGCGATCTCGCTGGTCCCCCCGCCGACATCGATGACCATGTTGCCCACCGGAAGCTCGACCGGCAGACCGATTCCGATGGCGGCCGCCATCGGTTCGGCGATCAGAAAGACCTCGCGCGCTCCGGCCGATTCGGCGCTGTCGCGCACGGCCCGCTTTTCAACCTCGGTAATACCCGAAGGAACGCAGATGACGATGCGCGGCCGGCCGAAGAGGCGGTTGTTCTGCACCTTGCGGATAAACGCCCGCAGCATCTCCTCGGTCTTCTCGAAATCGGCGATCACCCCGTCCTTCAGGGGCCGGATGGTCATGACATCTTCGGGTGTGCGGCCGAGCATCTCCTTGGCTTCGTTGCCGATAGCGAGCACCTGCTGGGTCTGCCGGTCCACGGCCACGATCGATGGCTCGTTGACGACGATCCCCTTGCCGCGCACGTAGACCAGGGTATTGGCCGTACCGAGATCGATCCCCACGTCGTTGGCGAAGAACTCTCTGAAGGTGAAGCTCACGGCGCTGCCTCCCTGATTCCCTGGTGCCCTGTCAGGCGATACCGATGGTATTCGAACGTCGCCATGACACTAATGACGGAAGTGGCGCATGCCGGTGAAGAGCATGGCAATATCGTGTTCGTCGGCCGCCTCGATCGTCTCGGAATCGCGAATCGACCCCCCCGGCTGGACGATCGCCCGCACCCCCGCTTCGGCAGCGGCGTCGATCCCGTCGCGGAAGGGGAAGAATGCGTCCGAGGCCATGGCGCACCCGTTCAGTTCGAGACCGGCGGCGGCGGCTTTCTTGACCGCCAGTTCGGCCGAATCGACCCGGCTCATCTGCCCCGCTCCAACCCCGAGGGTGCGATCGGCGGCGGTATAGATGATGGCGTTGGACTTGACCCACTTCACGATCCGCCAGCCGAACGTGAGCGCGGCCAGTTCCGCCTCGGTCGGCTGGCGCCTGGTGACCACTTCGGCCTCGTTCATCGGCACCCAGCCGGTATCGGCCTGCTGGATCAACAGCCCCCCGTAGACGCGCTTGTAATCCACCGCCGTCTGCATATCGCGCGGCTGCGAGGCATCGTAGCGCATGATACGCAGGTTTTTCTTCTGCCGCAGGATCTCGAGGGCCTCCTCGGTAAAGTCGGGAGCCACCACCGCTTCCCAGAAACGCCCGTCGGTCATCCTGGCGGCCAGTTCGCCGTCGACGGGGCGGTTGAAGCCGGCCAGGCCGCCGAAGGCTGAAACGGGATCCGTGGCCAGAGCGTTGGTATAGGCCTCGATCAGGGTATCTCCCGAGCCCGCCCCGCAGGGATTGGTATGCTTGATCAGGGCGCAGGTCGGCGCCTCGAATTCGAGGGGAATGCCGAGAGCCGATTCCAGGTCGATGATGTTGTTGAAGGACAGCTGCTTGCCGCCCAGCTGTTCGCAGTCGGCGAGGTTGGGACCGACCCGGACCGGGTCGCGGTAAAAAGCCGCCTGCTGGTGGGGATTCTCCCCGTAGCGCAGCACCAGAACCCGCTCGAAGCGCGGTACCAGAACGGTACCGAACGGACTCGGCTCGCCGCTGTCGTCCTCGGAGCCCTCTTCGGCCCTGTCGACCAGATCGGCCAGGTAGGACGCGATGGCGCTGTCGTACAGAGCGGTACGGCGGAACACTTCAGCCGAGAGTCGCCGGCTCAGGTCCAGCCCGACGGCGCCCTGGCCCGTCTCGAGAGCCTCGAGAACGTCGGGATAGAATATCGGATCGGGAACGACCACGACCCCGCGCGGATTCTTGGCCGCCGAGCGAAGCATGGTGGGCCCCCCGATATCGATGAAAGCCGCCGCGTCATCGGCATCGAGCCGCTCGGCCACGGCCCGGGATTCGAAAGGATAGAGGTTGACGGCGACCAGGTCGATCAGTCCCCACTCTCGTTCGGCCATCTCGGCCTCGTCACCCTCGTGGCCCCGGCGGGCCAGCAGACCGGCATGAATCTTGGGGTGCAGGCTTTTGACTCGCCCCTCCATCATCTCTCCCGAGCCGGTGTAGTCGGCCACATCGATCACCTCGAGTCCGGCGTCCTCGAGGGTCTTCCGGGTGCCGCCGGTCGAGAGGAGTTCGACCCCCAGAGCGGCGAGCCCGCGGGCGAAGTCAACGATCCCGCTCTTATCCGAAACACTCAGCAGGGCGCGGTGAACAGGTACGGTTTCAGAGGGTCTGGTCATCATTCAGCTCCGGTCGGGTATCAGGTGGGGATCGGGTTCGGCTCCGTAGACCCGGTAATTGTCGATTCTGAGGCGGCCTTCGGCGAACCACTGCAGGACCCGCGGGTAGAGCTCGTGTTCGCGCTCCAGAACCCGGGCCTGCAGGGTCTGCGGGGTATCGTCGTCGAGTACGGGAACGACCACCTGAGCCACGATCGGTCCCCGGTCGTACTCCTCGTCCACGAGGTGAACGGTCACGCCGGTGACCTTCACACCTCGCTCGAGCACCGCTTCGTGGACATGGATGCCGTACATGCCCTTGCCCCCGAAACCGGGAAGCAGGGCGGGATGGATGTTGAGCATCCGGCCTTTGAAGGCCTGGACGGTGGCGGCTGAAATGAGCTTGAGGTAGCCGGCCAGAACGACCAGATCGGGCGAGACCTCGTCGAGCAGAGCCTGCAGGCGATCGTGGTAATCGTCCCCGGGCGCAATCCATTCGCCACGCACTCCGGCTGCCCGCCCCCGTTCGAGCGCACCCGCATCTTCCTTGTTGCTGGCGACGAGGACGACCTCGCTCTCGAGGCGCCCTGCGGCGATAGCGTCGAGGATGGCCTGAAAATTCGTCCCGCTACCCGAGGCCAGTACGGCGATGCTCTGGGCCATGGTTCCCCGCTTCGGTAAAGGTGAGACAGCGGCACGAAAGTAACACAGCCCGAGCCGTGGCGCGAAGAGGAATATGAGAGCAGGGTGGTGCTCAGAGGGCGGTCTCCCCGCGCTCCCGGGTGCGTATCCGGACGACATCCTCGACCGGCAGCACGAAGATCTTTCCGTCCCCGATCTCGCCGGTCCCGGCCGATTCGACGATGGCCTCGATGGCTTCGGGTACCAGCTCGTCGGGAACGACCGTTTCGATCTTGATCTTCGGCAGCAGATCGATCTGGTACTCCGAGCCCCGATAGAGTTCGGTGTGGCCCCGCTGACGGCCGAACCCGCGCACTTCGGTCACGGTCATACCGCGCACCCCCAGCGCCATGAGCGCTTCGCGCACGGCGTCCAGTTTAAAGGGTTTTATGATCGCTTCGATACGCTTCATGGGGCTCCCGGAGATCGCTGCAGAGGGTCGTTTTCGGTCCCGAAGGAGTCTACCCCGGCAACTGCGCCCCAGGCAAGCATTTCTCCGTCGGGGTGGGCCGTCCGGAAGACCGGCTCTATACTGGAGCCGATGAACGCTGAGAGTCGACAGCGACCCCGGTCCAATCTCGCGGCCCGGCTCGATCGGGATCCGGACCGGCCGGCCGGTGAGGAGGACCTGCTCACGATCGGGTTCCTCGATCCCGCTGCAGCTGCCCGCGACCTGGCCTCGTTGGGCGCCGGTCCCCGCGCCGCTCGCTGGCGCGAGCGAGCCGGCGAACTCGAAGCCGGACTGGTCGCCGCCCCTGATCCCGATCTGGCGCTCGGTCTTCTGCAGCGGCTCGATCGCATTCCCGCCCCCCCCCTGCACCCCGCCGACGTGGCCGACCTGGACCGGCTCCTGCGCCTGCTCAGCGCCTCCCCTTTCCTCGGCGAACTGCTGCTGGCCCGCCCCGAACGGATGGTCCGTCTGCTGGAGGAAAACGACCTCGCCCGATCGGCGGATGAAGTCACAGCCGCCCTCGAGCTGCCCGCCGGGCCCGCCTCGGGTTCCCCCGTCCCCTGGCTGGCGGCCCTGAACGACCTCAAACGCGATGTCCTGCTGCGCATCGGGGCCCGGGCCGTCTTCGGTCTCTCCAGCCTGGAGGAGGAATTCACCGCCCTGTCACGGCTGGCTGACACCCTGCTCGAAACGATCGTGACCTCCCTCTGGCCGGCGGAACTGCCGGCTCCGATCGTCATCGCGGTCGGCAAACTCGGCGGCTGCGAACTGAATTTCTCGAGCGATCTCGATCTGATTCTCGCCCTGCCTATCAGCGGGGATCAGCCCGCGGAACAGCTTCTGCCCCGGGCCACGCGGATCGTGGAGAAAGGCGTCGAATACCTGACCGCGTACACCCCATCCGGTTCTCTCTACCGGCTCGACCTGCGCCTGCGCCCCGGCGGCGACCGCGCTCCCCTGATCCCCAGTGCCGGCCGGCTGCTGGCCTACTACGCCGAACAGGGGGCGCCTTGGGAGCGCCAGATGCTCGTCAAGGCCCGGCCCTGTGCCGGAGACATCGACGCCGGCCGCCGCCTGCTGCACGAGCTGGAACCCTTCATCTACCCGGCCCACGCCGAACACGATCCCCGCGAAGAAGCCCACCGTCTTCGCCGGGAGCGGCGTGCCCGCGAGGAGGGCGGCAGCGATCACCGGCACGTCAAGCTGGCTCCCGGGGGCATCCGCGATGTGGAATTCGTCGTCCAGGTCCTGCAGTTGCTCTACGGCGGACGTCTGTCAGACGTGCGCCGAACGGGAACCGGCCCCGCGCTCGACGCTCTGGTCAGGGCCCGCTGCCTGCCCGAAGCCGAAGCCGACATTCTCGACTCCGCTTACCGCTTCGCCCGCCGACTCGAGCACTTGATCCAGATGCAGGAGGACCGGCAGGAGTTCACCCTGCCGCGCGATCCGGCCCGGCTGCGGGCCGTGGCACGGCTGGCCGGGGCCGCCGATGCCGACGACCTGCTCGGGAGCTGGGACCGGCACCGCGACCGGGTTCAGGCGGTTCTGCGCACCCTCCTGCCCGGCCTGGGCGAAGAGGAAAGCGGCCAGCCGGTCGAATCCCTGCTCACTCTGCCCCCCGGCGGCCAGGAGGCAGTCGCCCGCCTGAGCCGGCGCGGTTTTCGTCTCCCGGCCCGCAGCCACAGGGTCATCCTGGCCACCGCCTCGGGAATCAGAGCCGGCGGACCGGGGGCCGGGGCCGCCTTCATCGGCCTGCTCCCGCCCCTGCTCGAGGACGCCCGCGCCACCGGCGATCCCGACCGCAGCCTGAACAACCTCGAACGCATTCTGCGCCGTCTCGGATCCCCGGGCGCCTATGCCCGCCTGCTGGCACGCGAACCATCGGTACGACAGGCGCTGCTCG
This sequence comes from uncultured Gemmatimonadota bacterium, assembly GCA_964576115.1. Classification (GTDB taxonomy): domain Bacteria; phylum Blakebacterota; class Blakebacteria; order Blakebacterales; family Blakebacteraceae; genus CAYSYY01. Next base: position 78,945 of record CAZNUA010000004.1, on the reverse strand, counting down.
CGCTCTGCGCCTCGGGTGATTATCTGCCCGATCTGCTGATCCGCCACCCCGGGCATTTCGAACGCCTCTTCAGCCGGGGGGCGGCCACGGCGGCGGCTTCCCCCGCGGCCCGGGGCCGGCGTTTGCGCCAGGCCCGGCGGCGGGCGCGCACCAGCCGCGATCTGGCCGCCGAACTGGAGTCGATCCGCAGCCGGGAATTCCTGGCTGCCGGCCTGGCCTACGTGATCGGGGAGCGCGATCTCGACACCCTCATGTCCGGGCTGGCTTCCCTGGCCCGCGCTCTGGTCCGCACCTTCATCGGTCACCACTTCGGCGAAGCGGTCCACCCGCCCCGCTTCTGCACCTTCAGTCTCGGCACCCTCTCGGCGGGTTTCATGACCTTCGCCTCGGATGCCGACCTGCTCTTCGTCCATGCCGAAGGAGCGGGTGCAAGGGTCCAGACGCTGGCCGCCCAGGTGGCCGGCCTGCTTTCGCCCCCGGGCGGCCCCTACCGCGTCGACATGCGCCTGCGTCCCGAAGGCCGCTCGGCCCCCACCAGTGTCGACGTCGCCTACCTGAACGAGTACCTGCACGACCGGGCTGAAGCGTGGGAAGCCCTTGCCCTGAGCCGGGTGCGACCTCTCTACGGCCGCCGGCGCCGTCTCGATCCCGCCGCCACCGCGATCGAGAACTGGCTCGGCACCTTCCGCCTGACTCCCGCCACCGCCGGCGAACTGGCCCTGGTACGCCGCCGCCAGGAAGCCGAACTCGAGACCGACCCCGACCACCTCTTCGACGTCAAGCGATCCCCCGGGGCCTTGGCCGATATCGAATACGTCGGGCTGGCGCTCGCCCTGGACGCCGGCCTGCCGGCCGCCGCCAGGCCGGCTCACCTGCCCGACCTGATGCCCCCCCTCGTCGCCGCCGGCCGACTCAGCGAGGACGAGGGCCGCCTGCTGGCCTCGTTGTACACCGAACTGCGCCGCCTCCAGATCGGACTGCAGCTTCATTACGGCCGCGACACGACCTGGCTGCCCCGCAGCTGGCCCGAGGGGATCGTCCCGACCCCGCTGCGCGGAATCGATCCCGGCGCGATCCTGTCCCAGGCTGCCGACGTGCGGCGGATCTGGGGAAAAGTGTACGGCGTCAGTCTGTGAGCAGGCCGATCAGATCCGCCCGCAGGACCTCGCGGGTGGCATCGTCGAGCGGCGCCCCGAGCGGATCGGTCACATAGAAGGCATCCACCGCCCGTTCGGCCTCGGTACTGATAAAGGCCTGATGGATCGAGATCCCCCGTCCGGTCATGGTCATGGCGACATCGTGCAGCAACCCCACCCGGTCGCGGGTCCTGAGCTCGAACACACTGTACCGCCGCGAAGCCGACAGATCCCAGCTGACCGAGACGGCATGGGTCATCGTCGGTCGATCGCGCAGGCGCCATCGCTCGGCATGGTCGGCGAGCAGGGCTTCGACGTCGAGCCGACCGGTCACGGCCGCGGCGAGCGATGCATCCAGAGCCTTTTTCTGCCCGTCGGTCAGGGGGCCGCCGGCGGCGGCGTCGGCCACGGTGAACCGGTCGACGATGATGCCGTCGAGACGGGTGAAAATGCGCGCCTGCAGAATGGTGATGTCGTGCCCGGCCAGCAGGCCGCAGAGGCGGCCCAGCAGCCCCGGCCGGTCGCCGGCGATACAGGTCAGCCGGCTGGTTTCGCGATCGGATCCGAGTTGGAAGGCAACCGCGTCACGTCCGGCGGGATCGGCCCGCCAGACCTCGAACAGGGCGGCCTCGCGGTGCAGGATCGCCGGATCGAGATCGGGCAGGTATTCGGGGGGCATGGCATCGAGCCAGACGCCCAGGCTCTCGCGTTCGGACGCGGGCAGGGATGCAAGCAGGCGCTCGACCCGTTCGCAGCGATGCAGGGCCTGCTCGCCGCGCAGGGCCCGTTCCACGGTCCCGACCAGTTCGAGGAGGAGACGGGCTTTCCAGCGGGTCAAAACGTTCGGACCGAGGGCGGCGGTATCGCACAGGGTCAGCAGGGCCAGAAGATGGAGGCGGCGGGGAGTACGGACGAGACGGCACAGACGCTCGATCAGCACCGGCTCGCTGATGTCGCGCCGCTGGGCGGTGGCCGAGAGCAGCAGGTGGTGGCGAACCAGGAAGGCGACATCGCGCAGTTCGGCCTCGGCCAGCCCGATACGCCGCCCGGCCCGGCGGACCATCCGGGCGCCCCGCTCGGCGTGACCGCCGATCCCGGTCCCTTTGGCGATGTCGTGGTAGAGCAGAGCCAGGCGCAGCAGGGCCGTGTCGCGCCGCTCCGGCATCCATTCGTCCAGCGGGAGCATCGCCCGGACGGCGGGCAGGTCGTGACAGAGTTCGCTGCGGATCGAACCGCCTCCGGGCTCCAGCAGCGCCTCGAGGGCGTCCAGAGCCCGCAGGGTGTGTTCGTCGGCCGTGAAGCTGTGATAGGGATCGAATTGCACCAGGGCCCGCAGGCGGTCGAATTCTGAGAGCAGACCGCCCAGGATACCGAAATCGTGCATCAGACGCAGCGTGGCGGCCGCCCGCGGTTCGGAGAGCAGAGCCATGAGCAGGGGGCCGTGACCGGCCTCCCGGGCGGCGGCCGTGCCGAGAAATTCGCCCTGGGTGTAGAGGAATTCCGCTGTTTCGGGACCCAGACGCCCGCCGTGGCGGGTCAGATCGAGCAGCCGCCGGAGCAGGTTCAGCGGAACGGTGGCGATCTCGTCGGCGGACCACTGCTGGCCGCCGGCGCCGGCCGGGGCCAGCACCCGCGGCAGACCGTTTCGAGGCCGGTCGGAGCTGTGTCCATGGGCGGCCAGCTGCAGGCGGGTGAAGGTGAAGATGCTCCATACCGCCCGGTAATACTCCTGCATGAAGATCTCGACTCCGAGGCGCCCCCGGCGCCCCACCGCACCCGTTTCACGGGCCACCTCCTGCTGACTGCGATGATCGAGCCGGTCCCATTTCCGGCCCCGGTGCAGGTGCAGGACGTTGCGGACCCACAGGCTGTGATCGCGGGCGCCGAGCAGCCGCTCGTACTCCCGGCCGGGGACGGCGTGTCGGGCCAGATAGGCCGGCCAGAGGACCGGACCGGAACGGGCCCGGCTGAGCCAGAGCAGAGTATGCATGTCACGCAGGCCCCCCGGGCTCTCCTTGACGTCGGGTTCGGCCAGGTAGACCGTTTCTCCCGCCTGGGCGTGCCGGCTCTCGAGATCGCTCACCTTCTCGGCCGCCCAGGCCTCCCGGCGGGGCTCGAAAACCTCCCTGTGCAGCGCGGCAGTAAAAGTGCGGAACAGCTCTTCAGCTCCCCAGAGCAGGCGAGCTTCGAGAAAGGAGGTCAGGGTGTGGGTGTCGCGTCCGGCGAGTTCGAGAGCGTCGTCGACGGGCAGAACCTGATGCCCCAGATCCCAATCCATGTCCCAGAGAGCGGTCAGGAAGGGAGCCGTCTCCTCGGCCGGTTCGGGACCGGAATGGAGCAGGAGCAGGTCGATATCTGAGGCGAAGGCCAGCTCGCCCCGGCCGTAGCCGCCGGTGGCGAGAACGGTGATCGGGGCGGGGGTGGGAAAATGCGCGCCGGCCAGGGCGTCGACAGCGCGGTCAACCGCCCGGCGGTAGGCCCGCACCACCGCTCCCCCACCCTGACCGCCGGCGTGCAGCTCGACGCAGCGGGCCCGATCTGCCTGGAAACGCGCCCTGGCAGCGGCGATCGTCGAGCCGGGAACCCTCACATGTCGAAGTAGAGCGTGAACTCGTGCGGGTGCGGGCGCAGCCGCACGTCGTTCACCTCGTGGGTCATCTTGTAATCGATCCAGGCGTGGATGACCTCTTCGGTGAAGACATCGCCCTTGAGGAGAAACTCATGATCGTCGCGCAGGCAGGCCAGAGCGGTCTCGAGGCTGGCCGGTGCCGCCGGTACGGCAGCCAGCTCCTCGGGGGGCAGATCGTAGATGTCCTTGTCGAGCGGCTGGCCCGGATCGGTCTTGTTGGCGATGCCGTCCAGCCCCGCCATGAGGATCGCGGTCAGGGCCAGGTAGGGATTGCACGAGGGATCGGGACAGCGGAACTCGATGCGTTTGGTCTGCGGCGAGCGGCTGTAGACCGGGATGCGGATCGCCGCGGAGCGGTTGCGCTGACTGTACGCCAGACTGACCGGAGCTTCGAAACCCGGCACCAGACGGCGGAAGGAGTTGGTGGTCGGATTGGTGAGCGCGATCAGAGCCGGGGCGTGCTGGAGCACGCCGCCCATGAAGGACATGGCCAGATCGCTCAGATTGGCGTAGTTCTCGCCGTAAAAAAGGTTGTTCTCCCCCTTCCAGAGACTGACGTGCACATGCATGCCGCAGCCGTTGTCGCCATAGAGAGGTTTGGGCATGAAGGTGGCCGTTTTCTCGTGCCGCCGGGCGACGTTCTTGACCACGTACTTGTAGAGCATCAGCCGGTCGGCCATTTCGAGCAGGGGACCGTACCGCATGTCGATCTCCATCTGTCCGCCGGTGGCGACCTCGTGGTGGGCGGCCTCGATTTCGACGCCGAGCTCGCGCAGGGTCTGGATCATCTCGTTACGGATATCGGCCATCGAATCGTGCGGGGGGACCGGGAAGTAGCCCTGCCCGCGGCGCGGCTTGTAGCCCAGATTGGGATCTTCTTCCCGACCGGTGTTCCAGAAACCCTCGCGGCTGTCGAGGCGATAGAATGCCTCGTTGATTCCCGAGGCGTAGCGCACGTCGTCGAGCAGGAAGAACTCGGCTTCGGGACCGAAGAAGGCGGTGTCGGCCAGTCCGGTGCTCTGCAGGTACGCTTCGGCCTTGGCGGCGATGTAGCGGGGGCAGCGGGCGTAGCGCTGCTTGGTGACCGGATCGTAGATGTCGCAGATCAGGCTGAGGGTGGCCTCGTCATAAAAGGGATCGATGACGGCGGTGGTGGGATCGGGAATGACCAGCATGTCGCTCTCGAAGATTTTCTGCCACCCGCGCAGGCTCGAACCGTCGAAGCCGAAACCCTCCTCGAAGGCGTCGGCCGTGAGCTTGTCGGCCGGAACCGTGAAGTGCTGCCACAGCCCGGGAAAATCCATGAATTTCAGGTCGATGAGCTTGATGCGGTTCTCCCCGATGATGTTCAGCACCTCCGCCGGTGAATACTCCATCACTGCGCTCTCCTCTCTCGTCACATCTCGCACTGCAGATCCGGGCCGGCGGGCCGCAATCCTCACCAGCCGGCAACGATTCCGCTCAGAATTTCGTCGACCACCTGCTGAATGGCTTCCGCCAGACCGGTGGTACGGTCTTCATCTTCGGCCGCGGCACCGCTGGCATAGACCGCCGAGCCGAAGACCCGCTCCGACTCCCAGATGACCTCCTCGCGGACCTGGTCGTAGAAACGTATTCCGACCGTGATCCGGATGATCTGTTGCTCGACCGCTTCCTGACGGTTGTAAGTGTACGCCTCTTCGGCATACGCCCGGACGGTGCCCTCGATGATCGCCGTGGCCTCGCTCTCGCCGGGGATGACCCGCAGGGTGCCGTCACGCACCAGGGCGGCCACGAGCCGTTCGGTGACCTCCTCGGCAATCCCGTACTCGGAGGTCTCGTTGGCGAACAGAGGCACCGCCACGGTCTTGATGTGGCCCGGGAGTCCCGAGGTGAAACTGTAGGCGCAGCCGCCCAGGAGCGCGAGCAGGAACAGCGCCCACAGGCGAAACCGCACGCGTTCAGCTGCTGACCCAGACATTTTCCTCCCCCAGCAGGTCTTTGAGCTCGTCCAGCAGGTCGGTTTCGGTATCGACCCCCACCCCTTCGGCCCGAAGCTTGAGAGGCGGTCCCTCATCGCTGTGCTCCACGTGCAGGTACACCGGTATCGGTCCCGGGTAGCGGCTGATGATCCGCAGCGCTTCACCGGCCCGATCCTTCCCGTTGGTAGCCACCAGAAGCAGGTGCAGCCGGCCTGTGAGGCGACGCCGGGCTTCGCTCAGGGGCATGACTTCTTCGGCAATGAGCTTGGGAGCTTCGCCCTCCTTTTTCGACACCCGGGCCCGAAGCAGAACCATGGCATCCTCGTGCATGTACTCCCCGTATGTCTGCCAGGGATCGCTGAAGACGATCGCTTCGGTCGAGCCGGTGAAGTCCTCCAGCCCCGCGAAGGCGATCGGATTGCCGTTGCGGTCCGATTTGCGACTCAGCGACGCGATCACTCCCGCCACGACCACCGACGTATTGTCGGCCAGTTCGCCGAGTTCGCCCAGACGGGCGTTGGTGAAGGCGATGACCTCGTCGCGATAGCGTTCGAGCGGATGGCCGGAAACATAGAAGCCGAGAGCCTCCTTCTCGCGGGCAAGCATCTCCACGGCGGGCCATTCCGGCATCTCGGGGAGGGTGTCGATCTCGGGCAGAGCCCCGCCGTTGCCCTCGTCGAAAAAGCTCACCTGGCCCCGCTCCCGCTCGATCTGCCGCCGGTGGGCACCCTCGATCTGTCCCTGGGCGGCCGCGATGAGCTGGGCCCGATGCCCCCCCAGGCCGTCGCAGGCTCCGGCGGCGATCAGACTCTCCACCACCCGCCGGTTCACGCACTTCAGGTCGATTCGTTCCAGAAAATCGACCAGGCTCGTAAAGGGGCCCCCCTCGCTGCGTGCAGTCACGATGGCCGCGATCGCTCCATGACCGACATTTTTCACTGCTCCAAGTCCGAATCGTATTGTACCGTCGCTATTTACCATAAATTTATCATCTGATTCATTAATATCGGGAGAAGCCACATCCAGTTCCAGACGGCGGCATTCCTCTATCAGGATCACAACCCGGTCGGAGTTGTTCATTTCGCTGGAAAGAGACGCCGCCATGAATTCGGCCGGGTAATGGGCTTTCAGATACCCGGTGCGATAGGCCACCAGGGCATAGCCGGCCGAGTGGCTGCGGTTGAAGCCGTACCCGGCGAAATAGGCCATCTGTTCGAAGATGGCCCCGGCGATCCGCTCGTCGATATCGCGTTTGCGGGCTCCGGTGAGAAAGGCATCCCGCTGCTCCTCCATCACCTCGGCCTTCTTCTTCCCCATGGCCCGGCGCAACAGATCGGCTTCCCCGAGCGTGAAACCCGCCAGCTCGGAAGCGATCCGCATCACCTGTTCCTGATAGACGATGATGCCGTAGGTGGGTTTGAGGATCGGCTCGAGCAGGGGGTGATCGTAGGTGATGCGCTTGCGCCCGTGTTTGCGCTCGATGAAATCGTCGACCATGTTGGCCCCGAGCGGACCGGGCCGGTAGAGGGCGTTCATGGCGATGAGGTCTTCGAGGCTGCCCGGCTGCAGCTTGTGCAGATACTCGCGCATCCCGCTTGATTCGAACTGGAAGATCCCCGTCGTCTCGCCCCGGCTGAAGAGCGCGTAGGTCGGGCGATCGTCGAGATCGACCGCTTCGAGATCGACCTTCACGCCGTGCCGCCGCTCGATCAGCTCGACGGCGTCCTGCAGTACCGTCAGGGTACGCAGGCCCAGGAAATCCACCTTCAGCAGGCCCACCTTTTCGAGCGGGACCATGCTGTACTGGGTCGTCACCTCCCCCTTCGACCCCTTGTACAGGGGAACGAAATCGGTCAGCAGACCGGGAGCGATAACCACGCCGGCGGCGTGGGTCGAGGCGTGCCGGGCCAGACCTTCGAGCACCCGGGCATGATCGAAGAGCTTGCGGTACCGCTCCTCGGCCTCGATCAGCTCCTGCAGCCGCGTTTCCTGGCGGATGGCATCCTCGAGTTTGATGCCCAGCTCCTCGGGAACCATCTTGGCCACCCGGTCGACTTCGCTGTAGGGCAGACCCATGACCCGGCCCACGTCCCGAACCGCCGCCCGGGCCGCCATGGTTCCAAAAGTGATGATCTGGGCCACGCTCTCTTCACCGTACTTCTCGACGACGTAACGGATGATCTCCGAACGCCGTTCGTAGCAGAAGTCGATGTCGATGTCGGGCATGCTGACCCGTTCTGGATTCAGAAACCGCTCGAAGAGCAGATCGTAGACGATCGGATCGATATCGGTGATCCCCAGGCAGTAGGAGACGATGCTCCCGGCCGCCGAACCGCGCCCCGGCCCGACCGGGATGCCCATCTCGCGGGCCTTGCGGGTGAAATCGGCAACGATGAGAAAGTACCCCGCAAAGCCCATCTGCTCGATGGTCTTCAGCTCGTACTCCAGACGGGCTTCGACCTGGTCCTCGATTGCGGCGTAGCGGAGCCGGGCACCTTCGAAGGCGAGGTGGCGCAGGTACTCCTGCAGGGTCGAGAACCGGGCCGGCAGGGGGTACCGCGGCAGGTGCATCTGGTCGAACTCGAGCAGCAGATTGCAGCGCCGGGCGATCTCGGTCGTATTGGTGAGCGCTTCGGGCACGCCGGCGAACAGTTCAGCCATCTCTGCCGGCGAACGGTAATAGAGGTTTGGATTCGAGGTCATCCGGTCGACGTCGTCGAGCGTCTTGCCGGTCTGCACGCAGAGCAGCACCTCGTGGCTCTCGGCGTGCTCGGGTTTCATGTAGTGGATGTCGTTTGAAGCGATCAGCGGGATGTCGAGTTCGCGCGAGAGCGAGATCATGGCGTCGATATTGCGCAGCTCGGCTTCGATCTCGTGGTTCTGGACCTCGAGGTAGAAATTCCCCTCCCCGAAGATGTCCTGGTATTCCAGGGCCGCCTTCTTGGCCTCTTCGGTCCGGCCGGCGACATTGTGCACCGCGATCTCGCCCTGCAGGCAGGCCGAGGCGGCGATCAGACCTTCGCTGTGGTCGCGCAGCAGGGCCTTGTCGACCCGGGGCCGGTAGTAGAAACCGTCGAGGAAGCCGGCGCTGGAGAGCTTCATGAGGTTCCGGTAGCCGGTGGCGTCGCGGGCCAACAGGATCAGGTGATAGGCAACCTCGCCTCCCTGGGCCCGCCGCTCGCGCCGGTCCCCGGGGGCGACATAGACCTCACAGCCCAGAATCGGTTTGATCCCCGAACTGATGGCGGTGCGGTAGAACTCGATGGCGCCGAAGAGCACGCCGTGGTCGGTCAGGGCCAGAGCCTCGAGTTCGTGCGCCCTGGTCTCGGCCACCAGATCGGGAATGCGGCAGGCGCCGTCAAGCAGGCTGTATTCGCTGTGACAGTGCAGGTGGACGAATCCAGGGGTACTCACCCGACAGTGGCCTCCCGATGCGTTGTCAGTCGCTCTGCCTCACGATCTGAGCGCCGAGGGCGCACAGGCGCTCCTCGAGACGTTCGTAACCGCGATCGATATGGTACACTCGGTTTACGACCGAGTCGCCCCGGGCGGCCAGACAGGCCAGCACCAATCCCGCCCCGGCCCGGATGTCGCTGGCCATGACCGAGGCGCCCGAGAGAGCCGGAATCCCGATCACGGTGGCTTCATCGCCGAGAGTGCGAACCCGGGCGCCGAGACGGGCCAGCTCGGCGGTGTGCAGAAAGCGGTCTTCGAAAACGGTTTCGCGTATGACGCTGGTGCCGTCGGCGATCGTAGCCAGGGCCATGACAGCCGCCTGCAGATCTGTCGGAAAGCCGGGGTAGGGAAAGGTGGTCAGGTTCACCGGTCCGGGACGCCCGTCGAGAGCGGCCTGGACCGCGTCCTCCTCGACGATGAGGTCCACTCCCATCTCGGCCAGCTTGGCCAGGACCATTTCCAGATCCTGCCCGCGTGCGCCGCGAACCCTGACCCGACCCCCGGTGATGGCACCCGCCACCAGGAAGGTGCCGGCCTCGAGCCGATCGGTCATGACACGGTAATCGATCGGGTTCAGGCCGGTCACACCCTCGACTTCGATCCGGGTGCTCCCCGCCCCGTCGATCCGGGCTCCGGCCGCCGAGAGAGCCGCCGCCAGGTCGACGACCTCGGGATCGCAGGCGGCGTTGATGATCGTGGTCTGCCCTTCGGCCAGCACCGCCGCCATGAGAACGTTCTCGGTGCCGGTATGCGAGGGCCGGTCGAAAGTAATCCGCCCGCCCTTCAGAGGGGCCGCTTCGGCCACGATGTAGCCCCCCTCGTCGCCGATTCCGGCCCCCATGGCGGCGAAGGCTTTGAGGTGCTGGTCGACCGGGCGGGTGCCGATCGCACAGCCGCCGGGCAGGCTGATACGCGCCCGTCCCAGGCGGGCCAGCAGGGGCCCCATGACGAGGAAGGAGGCCCGCATTTTCTGGACCAGTTCGTAGGGGGCTTCGAAACCGCTGAGCCGGGTGGTATCGAGCTTGATCTCCCCCTGCTCGCGATCGAAGGTCGTCTCGACGCCCAGGTGTTCGAGAACCCTGAGGGTGGTGTGGATGTCGCGCAGGTCGGGAACATTGCGCACCACACTCACACCTTTCTCGACGAGCAGAGTGGCGATAATGATCGGCAGGGCGGCGTTCTTGGCTCCGCCGACGGAAACTTCGCCGGTCAGGGGCCGGCCGCCGGTGATGCGGAAGACGTCCATTACTCCCCCCGTCGCGGTTGGATGGCGATCAGGTAGCGGGGCCGGCCGGCCAGATCGGGAGCGATCCTGATGTCGTCGAAACCCGCACGGCGGGTCGCCTCGATGACCCGTTCACCCTGCCGCTCGCCGATTTCCATCACGACCGTGCCTCCCGGTCTGACCCGCATCGAAGCCCCTTCGAGGATGGGAATGATCAGATCGAGCCCCTCGGGGCCGGCCAGGAGTGCGGCCCGGGGTTCGTAGTCCCTGATCTCGACCGGCAGCCGGTCCCACTCCGCCTCGCTCACATAGGGAGGATTGCTGATCAGGAGATCGAGCGGAGGAAGGTGACGCCAGATCCCATAGCCTGCTAGATCGGCCTCGATCCATTCGACGCTCGTCACATCGTATCGGGCGGCGTTTTCGCGGGCCAGTTCGAGCGCGGCCGGAGACGCATCGGCCGCCAGGATCGTCCAGGCCGGACACTCCATGGCCAGCGAGATCGCGATCGCCCCGCTCCCCGTGCCGGCGTCGAGCACGGTCGCCGGAGCATTGGTGGGGACCAGCTGCAGGGCGACCTCGACCAGTCCCTCGGTCTCGGGACGCGGGATCAGAGCCCGCCGGTCGACTGCCAGGGTGAGCAGGCGGAAGGCCGCCTGGCCGGTGATGTACTGCAGCGGCTCGCCTCTGAGGCGGCGTTCGAGCAGGGCCTCGAGCCGTTCCCGCTCGTCCGGGCTCAGATCCCGTTCTTCGGTATAGAGCAGGTGCCGGGGCACGCTCCCGGCGGCGGTGCTCACCAGCGCTTCCGCCTCGCTGCGCGGTTCGTCACAGCCGGCTTCCGAGAGCCGGGCGGCGGTCTCCTCGACCCGCAGCCGCAGGCCGGTGGCCACGACCGAGGTCATGCCGCATCCTCCCGTCCCGGTGCGCTCTCGGCTCCGCCGCGGGCAGCCAGGCGCAGAGCGCCGATGATCTCGGCCAGTTCGCCTTCGAGAATGTTCTGCAGGGCATAGAGGGTGAGACCGATGCGGTGGTCGGTCAACCGGTTCTGCGGATAGTTGTAGGTGCGGATTTTCGCCGAACGGTCCCCGCTGCCGACCATGGTGCGGCGTTCGGCCGCCTCTTCGGCGGCCTGTTCGGACCGCAGCCGCTTGAGCAGGCGGGAACGCAGGATCTTCAACGCTTTGGCCTTGTTCTTGTGCTGGCTTTTTTCGTCCTGACAGCTGACCACGAGACCGGTCGGCAGATGGGTGATGCGCACCGCGGAATCGGTTGTATTCACACTCTGCCCCCCGGGGCCGGAGGAGCGGAAAACATCGACCCGCAGATCTTCGGGCGCCAGCTCGACCTCCACCTCTTCGGCCTCGGGCAGAATCGCCACCGAGGCGGCCGAGGTGTGGATCCGCCCCTGCGCTTCGGTCTCGGGTACCCGCTGAACCCGGTGCACCCCGCTCTCGTATCGCAGCTGACCGTAGACATCGGTTCCGGAGACCAGAAAAGTGATCTCGCGGAAACCGCCGCGCTCTGACGGACTGGTGTTCATGACCTCGGTCCGCCAACCCTGCCGCTCGGCAAAACGGGCGTACATGCGGTACAGATCGGCGGCGAACAGCGCGGCTTCTTCACCCCCTGTTCCGGCCCGGATCTCGACGATGGTATTGCGGGAATCGTCGGGGTCACGCGGGATGAGGAGTTCGTGCAGGCGCGGTTCGAGCTCAGCCGCCCGTGCGGAAGCCGCTTCGAGTTCGGACCGGGCCAGCTCGACCAGCTCGGCGTCTTCGTCTCGGGCGATGATGTCTTCGGCATCGGCGACGGTGCGGCGGGCCGCTTCGAGTTCGCGCCACAGACCGACAATCTGTTCCAGATGGCTGTTCTCGCGGGCCAGTTCCTGGAACCTGGCGCTGTCGGCGATCACTCCGGGATCGGAGAGCAGCCCGTAGAGCTCCTCGAGCCTGGTTTCGGCCTCTGTCAGCGACGCGTACATCATCTCGTGCGCCTCGGGAAAAAAGAACGGGTGATGAACCGCTCCCTCGGACAGCCCATCACCCGGTGGCTCGCAATCGAGCGGTTGCTCTCAGTTCGACGTCGCGCCCTTCTCCTTCTTCTTCTTCTGGTCGCTGGCCTGGGCGTAACGTCGCCGGAAACGCTCGACCCGTCCGGCCGTGTCGACCAGCTTCTGCTTGCCGGTGTAGAACGGGTGACAGTTCGAGCAGATCTCGAGTTCGATCTTTTCAGCCGTCGAACGGGTCTTGAAAGTGTTCCCGCACACACAGGTGACGGTCACTTCATGGTAATCCGGGTGAATATCGGGCTTCATCGTCTCCTCACCTCAGTCTGGCCCGCCGAAGGTACGGTTTTCTCTCAGGCTCTACCGACAATCTCAGTTCAACCTCGTCTCAACGCAAGCCCCGAGATGGTTCGGGTTCGGCCCCACTGCTGCAACGCCGAAGGGCGGGCGTGGTTCCCTTACTGGTTCATGGTGTCGAGGAATTCGTCGTTGGTCTTCGAATGGGCCATCTTCTCGACCAGGAACTCCATGGCCTCGACCGGGTTCATCTCGTTGAGGAATTTACGCAGGATCCAGACCCGGCTCAGTTCCTTCTCGGTCAGCAGCAGTTCTTCTTTCCGGGTGCCGGAACGGTTGATGTCGATGGCCGGCCAGATACGGCGATCGGCCAGGCGCCGGTCGAGCACGAGCTCCATGTTCCCCGTGCCCTTGAATTCCTCGAAGATCACTTCATCCATCCGCGAACCGGTTTCGACCAGAGCGGTCCCCATGATGGTCAGACTGCCGCCGAACTCGATGTTGCGCGCGGCGCCGAAGAACCGCTTGGGACGCTGCAGGGCGTTGGCGTCGACTCCCCCGCTCAGAATCTTGCCCGAGTGGGGCACGACGGTGTTGTGGGCCCGGGCCAGACGCGTGATCGAGTCGAGCAGGATGACCACATCGAGGCCGTGCTCGACCAGACGCTTGGCTTTCTCCAGCACCATGTCGGCCACGACCACGTGACGTTCGGCCGGTTCGTCGAAGGTGCTCGAGACGACCTCGCCCTTGACCGAACGGGCCATCTCGGTCACCTCTTCGGGCCGCTCGTCGATCAGCAGAACGATGATCTTCACGTCGGGGTGGTTCTCGGCGATCGAGTTGGCGATCTGCTGTAGCAGGACCGTCTTTCCGGCCCGCGGCGGCGAGGTGATCAGGCCCCGCTGCCCCATGCCGATCGGACTGAGCAGGTCCATGATCCGCATCGAGAGATTTCCCTCGGAGTTCTCGAGCTGCAGGCGCTCGTTGGGGAAAAGCGGGGTCAGGTTGTCGAAGAGGGTGCGATGCTTGGCTTCCTCGGGGGTGGTGGCGTTGATGGCCTCGACCCGCAGCAGGGCGAAAAACCGCTCGCTCTCCTTGGGAGGGCGGACCTGCCCGGAAACGGTGTCCCCGGTCATCAGCCCGAAGCGCTTGATCTGGCTGGGGGAAACGTAGATGTCATCTGGACCGGGCAGATAATTGTAATCGGCTGAGCGGAGGAAACCGTACCCGTCGGGGAGGATCTCGAGCACTCCGGCGGCGAAAATGTTCCCGTTCTGCTGGGTTTCAGCTTCGAGGATACGGAAGATCAGCTCCTGCTTGCGCAGGTTCGAGACACCCTCGATCTCGAGCGAGGAGGCCAGCTCGATCAGCTCGGCAATACTTTTCGCTTTCAGTTCGGCTATGTCCATGCCTGTTCCTTGTCTGCCTCAGGAACCGGGCCGGGCGGCCCGGATCCGATCGTCGGCAGGGGTGGCGACGTTGCCCGCAGCAGGTGGTTCCATCGGGGTGCGCATGAGGCGCATGGGGGATACAATCTCACTCTACGTGCCAGGGAGATGATTTTCGGGAATTCGCTACGGGGAATGAAGGCGACAGTCCCTCGTGCGGGACCGCGCTTCCCGGATTCGATAGCAGAATAGGCCTCACACCGTTTCTGTCAAGGTATTTCAGCCCCGCTCGACCGGTTGATCAGCGAGCCGGCTGCGATCTCACAGAACGTCGATCGGATCGGCGTCGACCGCGATCACGATACCGCCCCGGCTCGTCTCCAGCTCCGCGGCTTCCACACAGCGATGCAGAACGCCGGCCGTCGGGGCCCGCAGGAAGAGGTGTACCCGGTACCAGCGATTGAGCCGGTAGAGCGGGGCCGGAGCCGGCCCGAGTACGGCGACCCCCCTGCCCGCTTTGCTCCGCAGGCGCTCGCCGACCCGCCGCCCGGCCCGGGCCGCGGCGGCCTCGTCGCGGGCTTTGACGAGAACCCTGATCATACGCCCGAAGGGAGGATAACCGAGGGCTTTGCGGGCCTCGAGCTCGGCGGCAAGGAAACCCTCGTAATCTCCCGCCACCGCCCGGTACACCCCCGGATTATCGGCCGAGAAGGTCTGGATGATGACCTCCCCCGGACGCTCTCCCCGCCCCGCCCGGCCGGCCACCTGCACCAGGAGCTGGAAGGTGCGCTCATTGGCCCGGAAGTCGGGGAAGTGCAGCTGAGCGTCGGCCGAAATGACGCCCACCAGGGTGACGCCGGGAAAGTGAAAGCCCTTGGCGACCATCTGGGTTCCCAGGAGAATATCGCCCTCACCCCGGGCGAAGGTCTCATAGATGGCGGCGTGACTGCCCCGCAGCCGGGTGGTGTCGGAATCCATGCGCAGCACCCGGGCTTCGGGAAAACGTTCTTCGAGGACCGACTCCACCCGCTGGGTACCCAGACCCTGGTGGCGGAGCTCCTTCGAGCCGCAGTGCGGGCAGCTCTCCGGCGGTTTCCGGCTGTTCCCGCAGTAATGACAGCGCAGCCGACCGTCGCGACGGTGGTAGGTCATGGCCACGCTGCAGCTGGAACACTCGGCGGCCTCGCCGCAGGCCTGACAGACCAGGGCGGGACTGAAACCGCGCCGATTCAGGAAGAGAATGCTCTGCTCCTTACGCGCCAGGCGAGCCTCGAGGGCCTCCTCCAGATCCCGGCTCAGAATCCGGCTCCAGCGGCCCGGAGAGCGCTTTTCGCGAGTCAGATCGACCAGACGCACCGCCGGCATGGCCCGGTCCGAAACCCGCTCGGGCAGACTCAGCAGCAGGTACTTGCCCGCCCGGGCGTTGTGCCACGATTCGGCGCTGGGAGTGGCCGATCCGAGCAGGCAGACGGCGTCGCACTCGCGGGCCCGGTACACGGCCACGTCTCGGGCGTGGTAGCGGGGTGCCGGCTCCGACTGCTTGTAGGAATTCTCGTGCTCCTCGTCCACGATTATGACCCCGGGGCGGTCCAGGGGCGCCAGAACCGCCGAACGGGGTCCGATCACCACGTCGACCTCGCCCGCCAGAACGCGTCGCCATTCGAGGCGGCGCCGGCGGGGTGTGAGCCGGCTGTGGAAGAGGGCCACCCGTTCGCCGAACCGACTCCGGAACAGACCGATCATCTGGGGCGTAATCGATATTTCGGGCACCAGGACCAGGGCCCCCCGCCCCCGCTCCAGAGCGTCGGCGACCAGTTCCTCGTACACGGCCGTCTTTCCGCTGGCGGTCACACCGTGCAGCAGGGCGGGCTCGAAGCGGCCTTCGGCCAGCGCGGACCGGAGCGGTTCGAGAACCTCCCGCTGCCGGGGAGTCAGGACCAGCCCCGACCCCGGGGCGCCAGAGGTCGCTTCGACATCGAGTTGCTCCGGCGGCTCTGCGCGCGCCCCGCCCTCGGCCGGCACGCAGGCGTGCAAGGCCTCACCCCAGCTGCATAGATAGTACCCGGCGATCCAGCGGGTAACCGCGAGCAGGTCGGCCGGAAAGAGCGGTCCGGGGATCGCCATCTCCGCAATGTTTTTCAGGCGGCCCGGCGCGTCGGGACCGGGTTCGCCGGCAAGCTCGACCACGTAGCCGCGTTCGGCACGCGACCCGAAGGGCACTGTGACGGCCGAGCCGAGGGGCAGCTCGCCCCGCAGTTCGTCGGGGATACGGTAGGTGAAAGTGCGCCTCAGCGGCAGGGCGACGGCGACCTGCGCGTAGGCCGCGGTCACCGCACCGGCGGGATGTTGAGGTAGTCGGGGATCGTCTCCGGCGGGTAGGTCAGACGCCGGCTGACCACGCCTTCGGTGGTCAGCAGCAGGGCCAGGATAAAACCGGGCGAACCGAGATCGGTCAGTTCGGCCTCGTCGAGCCAGAGTCGCATGCCCCGGTTCTTGCCGAGCTTGATCCTCAAGGTATCGGTGAAGGCGATCTCGACCCGGGCTCCGGCGGCGATCACCCGGGTGACGACGGTGTCCCCGTCGGCCACGGCCTGCATCCAGGTGTCTTCGAGGGCTTCGGCGACGAGTTCCCGGACGACCGGTGCGGCCGGCCGGTCCTCGGGGGGCGCAGGAGGCGGCTCGGTTGCGGTCCCGGCGGCGGTGGTATCGGCGGCGGGGGTCGCGGTTGCAGGCCCGGGTGCGACCCCCGGCTGGGTCTCCCCGCCGGCCGGGGGTTCAGGCGTGCTCGACAGAACCAGAACCAGAGCGACGGCGACGACGATCAGCACTCCGACCGGGAGCACCAGACGGCCGAAACCGCCCCTGCCCCGGCTCTTGGGCAAGCCCGGTGTCGGGGGCGGGGTGCGGGGCACGCTGCGCTCCGGTTCGCGGGCCGCAGGGGGAACCGAACGGCGCCCCTCCTTGTCACGGACGGTGCTCCTGACTTTCTCCAGACGTTCGTTCTGTTCGGTGACGAAGAGCTCGAAGCGGCGAACGGCCTCGGTACCGTCCAGGCCGAGATAGGTGGCGTAGGTCTTCAGGAAAGCCCGCATGTACGGCTCGGGCAGCAGGGCGATGTTGCCCGCCTCGAGCGCCTCGAGGTACTGCCGGTCGATACGGGTGGCTTCGCTGACGGCGTCCAGCGAGAGTCCTTTCTCGCGCCGCCGGCGGCGGATCCACTCGCCGTAATTCAGTTCGTTCAGAGCCATCTCAGGACCGTTCTCCCGAAGACATGGGCGGCCCGGGACCGAGCCAGTCCGCGGTCGGGACTCCGCAACGGCGCAGCAGGCGCTCGAGCCGCACCAGGGCAAACCCGACCAGAGTAAAGTAGCATCCCTCGATCCGTTCCACCAGCAGTGCTCCCCCGACCGGGATGATTTCAGAAGGCATAGAGCACACTCACGTGCCAGATACTGCGCGGCAGGACATAGCTCGGATTCAGCTCCTCCTCGCGGGTGGTATTCAACCGCCAGGCATACCCGACGCGTACCGGGCCGACCGGGGTTTCGAGAAAGAGACCGAGCCCGGAAGAAAGCGCCAGCTGGAAATCCATGTCGTGCACCTCGTCCCAGACATTGCCGGCATCGAGGAAAAAGATGATCCCGAAGGGACCGATATGACGGGGGCGACGCAGTTCGATATTGAACAGGGCCATGGCCTGGCCGCCCCGCGACTGGAAGGTCGTCCGTCCCCCCGCGCCGGTGCTGGTATTGACCGGGCCGAGCTGGCGCTCCTCGTACCCGCGCACCGACGTCGCACCGCCGAGGAAGAAACGGTCGAAGATCGGTACCTCTTCCCCTGCGGCCGGCAGGGCGGCTCCAACCCGGATCCGGGTCGCCACGATGGCCTGCTGGCCGGTCTGCAGGTAGCGCGACCAGGTGAAGAGACCGGTTCCGTAGGTCGCTCCCCCACCCAGCGGCCCGCCGTATCCGCTCAGGCTCAAGCGGGTCAGGCTGCCCGATGTCGGCGCCAGGATGTTGTCCCGGCTGTCGCGTTCGATCATGGCGTTTATTCCGCGCAGTTCATCCCGGCTGGTGATGGCCTCGATCGGCACCTCGGTATCGATCACCCGGTAGGCAAAGTTCACGAAACCGCGCATCTGCCGGTTGAACTCGTGACTGACCCCGATCTCGGCGCTCACCTCCTGGGCGGTATACGAGGGATAGGTCCGCGGCCGGAGCGCGAAGGCCGCCGTCAGGGGCGTGCGTGAGCCCCAGAACCAGGGCTCGATGTAGCGCAGACCCAGCTCGCGCTGCAGCATATCCCAGGCCGTGATGACCTGCAGGTCGGCGCTGGCCGAGAGTTCGATCGCCCGGCCGGTACCGAAGAGATTGCGGTGCCCCCACTGGGCCGAGGTATGCAGGCGCATGTCGATCTGTTCCTCGGGATCGCCGGCGATGCCGATCCCCGTACCCACATAGCGTTTCGGCATCTCGTTGACCGTCACCAGAACAGTGGCGGTGGTGGAGTCGGGCCCGACATCGCCGACCGTGACTCCGACCGAACGGAAGAGACCGGTGGTGTAGAGCCGGCGCTGGCTCTCCCGGCGGTCTTCCTCGGTCAGGACGTCACCTGGATCGAGGATCACCTCGCGGTTGACCACGAAGTTCTTGGTATGCCGGGTGCCCTCGATCTGCACCGCCGAGACCTCGACGATCGAGCCCTCGGAAATATCGTAGGTCAGCGGGACGGCTCCGGTCAGCGTATCGCGCCGGCCCACCCGGGGGCGGATCCGGGCGAAATAGTACCCGGCGTCCAGGTACAGACTCCGGATCGCGTCGGATCCGTCGATGATTGCTCCCTCGCTGACCGGTTCGCCTTCGCGCAGGCGTCCGGCCCGCTGCCGGCGCACCATGCCCGCCAGGTGCTGATCGTCGAAGATTGTATTCCCCGCAAAGCCGATCCCGGCCAGGGTTGTCAGCTGTCCTTCCCGGATCGAAAAGGTCACCTGCAGGTGGTGATCCCCGACCGGTTCGGTTGCAGCCGTTACCTGGCATTGCAGATAACCCTGGTCGTGATAGAACGCCCTCAGGTAGGCCACATCCCGACGCATGACCAGCACATTGAAGCGCGGGAGGCTCCCCAATCCTAACAGGGAACGATCTCCGACCCGGGTCATTTTTCGCAATGTGCGTTCACTGTATACTTCGTTCCCCTCGATATATACATCACTTACTTTGCGTTGTGCATGAGCTATGCCCGGGAGCAGCAGGAAGCACGCCACGGTCAGGACCGCAAGCATCGCCAGCCGCCGTCTGCTCAATACTCGATGCGCCATTTCAGTTCCAGTATGAGCCGGCCATAGCGGTCGTAGGTGCCGGTGAGACGGAAGCGACGTGAGATACGGTACTCGGTGCGCCACTCATCCCACAGAGTCGTCCCGCCCAGAGAGCGGGAGTAGCGCAGGTAGAGCGAACTGCCGATGTACTTGCCGACGCTGACCTGGGCGCTCTCGTCGAGCGAGCCCCCGGTCAGACGGTTGAACACCCCTTCGGTTTCGACCGTATCCACGAAAGGCAGGGCCTGGGCCGAACGGCTCACGGCGTTCTCGATGAAGTCTCCGACCACCCGGCGGGCCCCTCCGGCCTGCTGTCCCATGCCGATCGCTCCCAGCGCCAGGAGCTGGTAGATATCCCATTCGCTGGTCAGAACATCCCCTTCGGTGCTCCACTGGATCAGCGGTTCGCGCACGTCTCCGGTCAGGGTCAGGATGACCCTGATGTCCTCGACGTCGGTCAGGAAACGGGCATTGAGATCGGGATTGATCTCTTCGATCGATCCGAAGGTGATGATTGCTTCATCGACCGACCAGCGCCGGTTGATGGCGAACAGTTGACCCCGGCCCGGCACGGCCTCGAGGGTACCCAGCAGGTAGGGCTCGCCGAGAGGATTTTTACGCAGTATGAGGTCGCCGACCAGTTCCACATCCACGTCCTGGCCCAGCTCGCCGCCCACGACATTGAACCGCCCGGGGATATCGATCTCCACATTGATCTCGAAACCGGTCTCTCGCCCGTCCGCTTCGGGCCGGCCGCTCCCCCCCGCTCCGATCAGGTCGAGGATCATTCCCACATCGGCCAGAGCCTGACGTACCTCGACCGTGCCTTCCAGGACGGGGTGTGGAGCGGTGGAGGCGGTCCGCAGGTGCAGCTCTGTATCGAGATCGGCGAAGATACTGCCAGTCGGTTCGCTCACCCCCAGAGCCTCGCCGTGGAAGGTGAGATCATAGCGGGTTCGCCCGCCGGCTCCCCCGAGTTCGACCGCACCGGTCAGGCTGAAATCACCCGGCCGCTTCCGGTAGCGCCGGTTGGGAGGCAGGCGCCCGGTGAAACGGTCGATCGAGATCCGGGCTTCGCTCAGGGACAGAGCGACCTGCAGATCCTCGATCGCCTGGCCCAGGGTGACGGGTTTGAGCCGCCCGTTGACGAGTTGAACGCTTCCGTCGAGCCGGGGATCGGCCAGGGTGCCCGCCAGTTCCACCTCGACCGTGAGGTCGCCCTCTAGATCTTCGATCTGCTCCCGCAGAGGCTGGATGAGCACCGCCGTACTCCCCTGGCCACGCAGGGAGGCGGCGATGGCACCCGCCGTGTCCACCCTGACCGTAAAGGGCACGAAAGCCAGTTCCAGCGGCATCGAACCCTGGAAATCGGCCCCGAAGCCCAGCGAGGCGAGCCGGCCGTTGCGCAGCTGGAGCGAGCCGCTGTCCAGGGCGATCCGGGTCGTGAGTTCGGTGATCTCGAAGGTATCGATCTGGGCTTCGCGCACGCCGGCTTCACCCCTGATGATCGGGGCGACGAACGTCCCCCCGACCTGCAGCTGCGAACTCAGATCGCCCCGCAGGGTCACTCCCGGGAGGTAGCGATCGAGCGCGCCGAGCTGGATCTCGGTCGTCAGAACTTGCAGATCGAGACTTCCCGGTGCATTGGGAGCGTTCGGGTCTGGCACGGTGAGACTGCCGGTCACTTCCAGCCGGCCTCCTGTGCGGCCGGCGGCTTCGGAACCAACCAGGACAAGCCGGTCCAGCTGCACACTGCCGGCGGCATAGGCCGCCTCGAGATCGAGCTGTTCCCAGACTTCGGTTTCGAAAGAGGGGCCGCGGACGACGGCCCGTACGGCCAGGCTCTCCAGATGCTGCCCGATACGTCCCCGCATGGTGCCGCCGATCCGACCCGAGAGAGCGAGCGTATCGGTCTGGACGCTGGCGAGGATGGGCGCCATCTCGAGATCGGTCAGATCGAGTCGGAATTGCACCTCGTGTTCGGCGTTGCGGGAGCCGCTGATTTCGGCCGCACCCCCTCCGGCGAACCTGGTCGTGAGCGAAAAAGGCCCGGCTCCGGTACGGCTGTGCAGGGAAAAATCGCCGGCAAGATGCGTGATATCGAGGTCGCGATGCAGAAAGCGCCCGGTATCGACCCGAGCCCTCAGACTGTCGCCGGCGAGAGTGACATTGCCGTGCAGGCTGGCTTCGCCCTCCTGCCACCAGCCGCTCATGAGCTGCAGCACAACCCGCTCGCCGGTAATCCGTCCATCGAGCAGGGCCCCGTCGATACTGATCCCGTCACCGCTGTTCAGAGAATCGAGTTCGGCTCCGAAGGTGCCGATTCGATCTCCGAACACCTGCGCGATATTGACGCGCAGACGGGCCTCGTGAATCGACAATCCCCCCTGCTCGAGCGCCACGCAGGTCGCGTTGCCGCGTACACTGGGATTGCGAATCGCTCCCGTAACCCGGGCTCCCAGAGCGATTTCGCCCGCATCGAGAGGTACTCCGGCCCCGATGAGCAGAGCCGATGTCGCTCCTGTGGTACCGGAGAGATCCACGTCGATCGCCCCCCGATCGAGATCGAGCTCCCCCTCGGCCTGCAGCCGGAAACCCTCGCCGGTCATGCGCAGGGGCACTCTGGTCCTGAGGCCACCCTGCCCCAGATCCATATCGATCCCGACCGTATCGAGGTTGACCCCCGACAGATCCACACCGACCAGGGTCGCCTCGATTCGTCCTCCTTCCGCCACCGGATCGAATCCGGCCGTCTCGAGATCCACTTCAGCCCGCACCGCCTGCAGCGGCACTCCCGCCGGCGTCAGACCGAGATCGAGTGAATCGACCGCGGCCTGGATCCGACCGACCCCGCTCCGGGGATCGAGCTGTATCCGGGCAGTGACGTTCCAGGCTCCGGCGCCCCGGGTCGTCAGATCGGCCGTAATCGCTCCGGGACGCACTGTCCCCTCCAGGGTCCAGTCCTCGAGGCTGAGGGCGGCGATCGTGCCGCTGCCCTGCAGTTCGAGATCGGGTTCCCAGGGCAGTCGCCGAAGCCGACCGTGTATCTCCAGAGCGCCCTCTCCGGGCCACGTCCCGCCCAGAATCGGCCACCATTCGCTCAGGTCGCGGGCCTGCAGGTCGAGCTCCAGGTCGCCGTCAGCCCGGTCGGGGCGCAGATCGAGATCGCCCTCCAGAACCAGACGGGCCGAACGGGTCCGCACCCGCGTGTCGCTGAAGCGCAGGTACCCGTCATCGATCACGAGTCCGCCGTCGAGGTTCTCGATCACCAGGCCCCAGTCCGCCAGTACTCCCCGCAGCCGGCGTATATCAAAGGCCAGCCCGCCCGGCGCGCCGATGACCAGGTCGCTGCGGATCCGCACTCCCCTGACGGCATGCACAACCCCTCCCGAGCCGAAGCGGACTTCGCCGTCGCGCAGCACGACATTACGGATGCGGATCGGACGGGATTCTCCGGCGGATCCGGAATCGGTCGCCGCGGCGGCCAGCCGCTCTTCTCGACGCCGGCGCCGGTTTTCGCTGCGCTCGGCTCGTTGCTCGGGGCTGTCGGCGGCCAGGACGAGCAGATCCACGACCGGGCCGTCGGCCTCGATGCGGGTGATTTCGACTTCCCCTTCGACCAGCGACCAGGGACGCAGACCGATCTTCATCCGCTCGGCCCGGACCAGGGTGTCGCCCTCGGTCAGGCAGAGCACCGGTTCGTCGACGACCAGATTGAACAGGAAGCTACCGCTGGCCCGGCGCCACTGCAGCTCGAGTCCCGCCCGTTGCAGGACAGTCCGGTTCACCAGGGCCAGGACCTGGTCGGATCCGAGCGATCCGTTCAGGTACATCAATCCCCCGCCGACGATCACCACGACCGTCATCAGAAGAATGAGCCCGATCAGATAGATACGTCGCATGCCCGGTTACTTCCGCTCCCTGGCTCCCGTGCCGATGCAACTGTCCGCGTATCGGTGTAGTCCCGATGCGCTGTCGGAAAACCCGTACCCTCAATGTAACTCATCGACGGACGGGAAGTTGCACTGTGAAAAGCGGATGCAGGGCCCGGGAGCCCTGCATCCGCTATGCTGTTCATTCTGACTTATCTGACAGCTCTGTCAGCATCCTTACGGCGTTGGAAGAGCGAATGTCTTCTGTTCTGTGACACCGCCACAGGTCACCTTCAG
Source organism: uncultured Gemmatimonadota bacterium (assembly GCA_964576115.1). Classification (GTDB taxonomy): domain Bacteria; phylum Blakebacterota; class Blakebacteria; order Blakebacterales; family Blakebacteraceae; genus CAYSYY01. The sequence goes on along the minus strand of CAZNUA010000004.1, from coordinate 55,362 downwards.
TGTAACACTCACTCCAGCTTCTGCCGTCGGGTAACTGATTGTCGTCGCTGCAACTCCAGTCTCATCGGTTTGCACCCATGTCACAACAACGGCTTTGTCAGCATTGGCGCCTGTGAGCTCAAAGTGGACCTCTGTTTCCTCAACCACAGGATTGGCGTATGCATCAGACACCAAGACTGCAATAGAAGTTGTAGTAATCCCGGTGTCGCCAGCGTTCGCAGTGTATGGTTCAGAACCAATCAGAATGTTGCTGACTGGACCTGCTGCGACTGTGATCAATGGTGCGCTGCCAACGGCCGAGCCAGAGGTTGCTGTGAACACCTTATTACCTGATTCCGTGCCACTCTGGTAGACGACCGTAGCCTTTCCACTGTCATCTGTTATCACAGTAGTCGTGTCCTGATTGTTACTACAGAAGGTACCATCAGGGGTCACTGCGAAGGATACGGCAGTACCGGTCGGAACAAGGTTTCCTCGGCAATCCCAAACCGTCGCGGTGATCACCGAGAGTTCTGTTCCCCCGGTGCCCTTGACCTGCAGCGCTGTTTCGCTGGCTTCCAGAGCGATGGCGGCCG